>NZ_JBICYI010000003.1:718420-754208 GCF_043200825.1 Streptomyces sp. NPDC048370
GGGTGCCGGGGCGCGGCGAGGTCTGCGTGGTGGTGGCGGTGGGGGGGGGGCCCCCCCCACCAGCCCCCCACCAACACCCCCCCCCCCCCCCCGCCGCCCCCCCGGCCCCCCCCCCCCCCCCCCCCCCCCCCCCCCCCCCCCCCCTTTCGCGTCGAGGATTCAGTTCGGGGGATCAGATCAAGGAGTCAGATCAAGGAATCAGAGTGAGGCGCTCGCCGAAGGGGGCACGGCCGAGGACCTGCCGCTTGGCGAGGCCCTCGATCTTCACCTCGAGGTCGGTCAGGGAGTGCAGCGGGGCCAGGTTCAGCCCAGTCCCGTCCAGGAGGGGCCGCAGCGTGAGGTGGCGCAGGAGCGGCAGCCCGGCGATCACCTTCAGCTCGGCGGCGCCCAGCGGCACGCCGTCGAGCAGCAGGGTGTGCACTCGGTCGAGACCCTCCAGGGCCGTGAGGTCCGTCAGCCCCGCGCACCGTTGCACCGCCAGGGCGTCGAGGGCGGTCGCGAAGGGCGTGAGCAGCGAGAGATCCGTCAGCCGAGGGTTGTCGGCGACGGTGAGCCCGCGCAGGGCGTGACCACGGAGAGCGGCCGTCAGCTCCTCCGGGGCGAAGTCGCCCTGGAGGATCAGGTCGGACGCGTGCGGCAGCAGCGGGATCTGCGCCAGCTGGTCCCGGCCCGTGACGAAGAGACCGATCATGTCGAGTGGGATACGGGCCAGGACCTCGCGGGCGTACGCCTCCGCCGGGAAGTTCGACCAGTTGATGGAGAGGCGGAAGGCGTGCCTGCGGTGGGCGTAGGCGCGGACGTAGGGGAGCGCCTCCGCGCCGCCGATCTCGCAGATCAGAGCGAGTGCGTCGGCGTCCCGCGCATCCGGCCCGGGGTCGGGCAGCAGCGGCAGGACGAAGCCCCCCAGCCGAGCCACCGCCTCCAGCTGGTCCCGGCTCAGGGGAGGCAGGACCGAGACGATCGCCTTCCGCACGCGCGCGTGGAGCCCCTCCGAGAGCCAGGCCGCGTGCTGGGCGCACAGGGCCGCCAGGACGTACAGGGTCGTCTTCAGGTCCTTGTCCCGGCTCCCCGAGCCGGCCGCAAGCAGGCCCTCCACCAGGACGGGCAGGTCACGGCGCGAGCAGTGGCCGGCCGCGAGGAGCAGGACGTCGTGCCACTGCTGCTCGCGCGCGTGGCGCAGCAGCTCCGGTACGAGGTCGTCCTCGACGAACTCCTTGGCCGCCAGGAAGTCCTGGAACGTGCGGTGGGCGAACTGGAAGACGGAGTCGGTCCGTTCGTGCAGGAGGCCGGTGCGGTTGAGGAGGTGCGTGAGGATCTCCTCGGGCGTGCCCTGGGCCGCGACGCGGGGCATCCCCGGCAGCGTCCGGTTCAGCTGGTGCAGCGCCTGCTCCCGGGTGAACTCCGTCTGCCCGCCCCGGACGAGCCAGGCCGCGAGGCGTTGGAGGAGCTGCTGGTGCTCCTCCACCGACATCCGGATGCCGTCGGGGGCGTCGATCCGGCGCCGGTCGTCGCGGCTTCCGAGGAGGAGGCGCAGTGCGGAGTCGTAGAGCGCCCAGCGGGTCTCGGGCAGGAAGCCCTCCCGTAACCGGTGGAGGGCGCAGATGACCGCGCACAGCAGGGGCGTACGGGCCAGGTCGGCCAGGGTCGGGTTGTGGCGGAACTGCTGGAGCAGGTCGCGTTCGAGGGCGTCGACGGGCTCGTCGTCGGCGTCGAGCCGTGCGGCGTCGTGCCAGGCGGTGACGAAGGCCTGGATGTCCTGGTCCCGCAGGGGGAGCAGGGTGAGTTCCTCGAAGTCCTCCGCGTCGAGCCAGTCCGCCTCGACGGCGAGGGGCCGTACGGTCGCCACGCAGCGGGTACGGGGGTAGCGGGCGAGGAGCCCCGAGAGCCAGGCGCGTACGTCCTCGCGGTCCCCGTGGGGCACCTCGTCGAGACCGTCGACGAGCAGCAGCGCCCGGCCCTCCGCCAGGACGCGGCCGGCCCAGCCGTCGGGCGCGGAGTCGACCATCAGGCCTGCGGCGCCGGGGAGTTCGGCGGGGGAGGGGAAGCCGGTGCCGCGGGCGCGCAGCGCCCTGAGGGGGACGACGAACGGCACGAGGCCGTTCAGCTCGGAGAGTTGCGGGCCGAGGGTCCCCGCGGCCGCGTGGGCGGCGAGCCACCAGACCAGGGTGGTCTTCCCCGCGCCCGCGTCGCCGCGGAGGAGGACGCGGGGGCGGGTGCCGAGGAGGTCGGCGATCCGCTGGGGGACGGGTGCGGCGGAGGCATCACGGGGGGTGGCCTCCAGGGACAGGTAGGCGGTGTCCAGGTCCCATTCGGCGGCCCGGCGGCCGAGTTCGTCGAGGCCGAAGATCCGGGTGCGGCGGTAGGCGGTGGCGACGGCCTCTCCGTACTCGTGCTCGTACGGCGCGTCGGTCGAGGTGTGGTGGGTGAGGGCGACGAGCGAGGGGAAGCCGTGGCCGGTGGCCTGGGTGTAGGCGACGAGGAAGTCGGCGTCGGCGGCGAGGGCGCTCACCGGGACGCACTCGACGCGCCGGTGCCCACGGCCCCTCGGCACCTCCCGCACGATCCCGAGCAGTTCGGCGTCGGCGAAGACCGGCCCGCCCGAGAGCCCGGCGAGCGGCGAACCTCCGTCGCCGGGCTCGGTGGCCGGGGGCGCGTCGAGCTCGACGACCATCGTGCGGCGGATGAGCCCCGCGAGGGGGAGCAGGGTGCCCCGGTACTGGTCGCTCTCCAGCTTGCGGCCGCCCTCGTACCGCTGGACCCGCGGAAACCCGAGGATCTCGCAGCCGGGCACGGGCCGGTCGGTGGCCAGCCGGCCGATCGCGGTGCGGTAGCCACGCGTACCGGTCAGGCTCTCCCGGGCCTGCAGGAGCGCCGCGTCGAGCCGCTGGTCCGACCAGACCACCTGGCACAGGACGGACGTGCTCCGGCCGGGTAAGGACACCCAGGCAGAGTGGGCGTCGCGCAGCACATGGGCGCTGGTGAGAACGGTCTCGGTGGTGAGCAGGACGCCGCTGCCCTGGGTGCCGTGCGGCTCGGAACGGACGACGACGGCGGCCCGCAAGGTGGGACGGGAGTCCATGGTCATCGATCCGCGGGACCCGTGCCGAAGTCGGAGGTGTCACCGGCGTCGTCGTTGCCGACGAGCCAGGGCCCGCTGGTGGCGGCGTTGCGCGGCTTGAGGGTGCAGGAGACGCGGTGCGTCTCGCCCCGCGTCCGTGAGGCATCGGCCCCGGCCTCGACGACCCAGGCCTTGACCTTGGCGCCGCCCTTCACCTCCTTGCGGAGCTCGATCGTGAACTCCATCTCGATGTCCCCCACTTCGAAGGCAACGGGCTTCCCCGTGGCACGGCCGGCGGCCTCGATCAGCTGATCGCGTACGGACTCGATGGCGTCGGCGAGCTCTATGTCGGTCATGATCGAGAACGTACCGGGGGTGGGCGGGGGCGGTCAGGTCATGTGACGATCCGGACAGCGGGCGGGAGGTGTTCGGTGCCGGTGACCTCGGCGTCGGCGATGAGCACGGATTCGAGTTCGTCCAGACTCGCGAGAGGGGCGAGGTCGTAGGCACGGACGCGGCCGCGTGCGGTGAGGTACAGCGTGCGCAGACCGGGAAAGGACCGGGCGATCGGCTCGAACAGCTCCTCGATCCGCTCGCCGGTCACGTCCAGCTCTCGCACGTTGGGGAGGCGGATCGTGTCGGGGCAGCTCAGAAGCGTGTCATCGTCCACGAAGAAGCTCTGCAGATGAGGCAGCGCGCAGACGCCGAGCCATTCCTCCTCGCTCAGGGTGCCGACCCCGCCGAGGCTGAGCACCTCCAGGAGTGCGAGGGAGCGCAAGGAGCCGAGCCCCGCCCGGGGGCGGGACCTCAGACGAAGGTAGAGCAGCGCGTTCTCGGCGGGCATGGATTCCAGCGCCCATGGCACCTCCTCCGCCAACGCCAGGGTCGCCGTCCTCGCGAGGAGCGGCACCAGAGCGTTCATCCCGAAGTCGGTGACGCCCGGGCGGATGTCGACGGAGATGGGCCGCAGATTCAGGCGCACAAGCTCGGTGGCCTGATGGTCGGAGCGGACCACGTAGTTGAGCTCGTCCGGATCCAGGTTCGCGATGATCTCCTCGGCATACGTGGTGGTGTCGAACCGGGACCATCCCCACATCAGCTGGGACCTGACGACCAGTTCGGGGTGCCTGGTGAACCGTCGGAGGTACGGCAGCGCGGCGTCGTCCGCGATGTGGGTCGCCGTCGTCACGACGCTGAGCGCCGCCTCGACATCCAGGCCCTCTGGGTCCGGCAGGAGCTCCACTACCGCCCGGCCCACCGACGCCAGCTCCCGTGCCTCCTCCGGCCCGGACGGCGGGATCACGGTCGCCGTCCGGTCCAGGATCCGTGCCCTGACCTCCGGTGCAACCTCCGTCGCGTGATCGAGGGCCGTCGCCGCCACCACCAGGATCCGCAGCTGCCTACGACGGTCCGGTTCCGCGTCGACCGCGCGCAGCAACTCCTCGCAGATCTCCGCGCATTCGCGCGGGCGCGCGTGGCCGACGGCCATGCGGATGACGTCCTCCCACTGGTCGTCGGCCGCGTGCTGAACCAGGACGCCGATGTCCCAGCGGTCCACGAGGGCCTTCGCCGCGAGGTAGTCCTGGAAGGTGCGGTGGACGAAGTCGACGGTCTCCTCGGTCGGTTCGCGCAGGAGGCCGCTGCGGTGGAGCAGGTGGGTGAAGACCGCCCCCGGGTCGTACCCGGCGGCCTCGGTGATGGCCGGCACCGCCTCCCGTACGACCGACTCCGCGTGCGAACGGTCCATCGTCGTGCGGCCGTTGAGCGTCAGCCAGTAGGCGATCCGCTGAATCAACTGGATCTGCGGGGCCTCGCCCAACTCGATCCCGTACGGCGTGCCCATGTCCCGTTCGCGGTCCCGGCGGGTGAGGAGCATCGAGAGGGCGGCGTCGTAGAGCGCCTTCCGGCCGCGCGGCAGAAAACCCCGGCGGTTGCGGTGCAGGGCGCAGATCAGGCCGCACATGAGGGGGTTGGTGGCGAGCTGGGCGACCT
This sequence comes from Streptomyces sp. NPDC048370, assembly GCF_043200825.1. Classification (NCBI taxonomy): domain Bacteria; kingdom Bacillati; phylum Actinomycetota; class Actinomycetes; order Kitasatosporales; family Streptomycetaceae; genus Streptomyces; species Streptomyces sp. NPDC048370. The sequence continues at coordinate 723,471 of NZ_JBICYI010000003.1, forward strand.
CGGAGGTGGTCCGCAGGGCGTCGAGGAGGGGCTGTTCGTACGGTGCCGCTTCCGGCCCGGCCGCCTGGTGCCAGCGGCGTACGAAGGTGGTGACCTCGGCGGTCGACATCGGGGCGAGGGTGAGTTCGGCGAAGCCGTCGGAGGTCAGCCAGTCGTCGCGTACTGCGGTGGGGCGGGAGGTGACGAGCCAGCGGTTTCCGTCGTAAGTGGCGAGGAGGTCGCGGAGCCAGCGGCGGGCGCGCTCCCGCTCGGCCTCGGGGATCTCGTCGATGCCGTCGACGAGGACCAGGCCGCGCCCGGCGGCGAGGACCCGGTCGGCCCAGCCCTCGGGCGGGGAGAGGGGGCAGTCGACGGCGGCGAGGAAGCGGTCCGGGGTGGGGAGCCGCTCGCCGTGGCGCGTGAGGGTACGGAGGGGGAGGACGAAGGGGATCCGGTCGCGGAGGTACGCCATGTCGTCCGCGAGGTCCTCGCGGGTGGCCGAGACGGCCAGCCACTGGACGAGCGTCGTCTTCCCGGAACCGGCGAGGCCGCGCAGCAGGACCTTGTCCTGCTGGGCGAGGGCCTGGTCGGCGCGGCCTCCCAGGCTCCTGGCGCGGAACATGCGTTCGGTCTCCGCCAAGAAGGTGTCGCGCTGATCGGGCGTGATCGTGACGCTCCCGTGGACGTCGTCATCCGGGAAGCGTGTCCGGAACTCGTCGGCAGACTCCAGCGCTGTCAGGTGAAAGCGACGATAGGCCTCATCGGAGATGCCGGGGCCCAGGAAGCGGGCCCATGCCCCGTTGTTCCCCTCCTCCGCCGACCACGGGCTCAGTCCCGACCCCGTCGCCTCCAGCGACAGATACGCCACGTCCAGCGGCCACTTCTCCGGAGCGCCCTCCAGATCCACCCCGTAGATCTGAAGGCTCCCGTGCTTCCTCGCCACGTGCGCCAGGTACCGCCGCTCGAACTCCGCGTCCCGCGCGTCCACCCGGGGCGTGCGCCGGATGACCTCGTCGACCTTGGCGTTCAGCTCGGACTGCCCGCGGGTCTGCTCGACCAGCGTCCGGGCCACGAAGGTGGAGCGTTGGGTGAAGAACTCCAGGATGTGGACGCAGGCCCACTCGGTGAGCGAGCGGAGGAAGTGGACGGAGTCCGTCGACAGACCGTCCGGGGCCGGGGCGGCCGCGCGCAGGCGCCGGGCAAGGGCCGTGGGGCCGAGGTGGACGGCCTGGACGTCGTCCATGTCGAGGTCGCCGAGGGCGAGCAGGGTGGCGGCCAGGGTGTAGGTGAGCGCCTCCGTCTCGTCGGCGGGGAACGGCGGCTCGCCCGGGCCCGCCACGGCGCGCTCGACGAGGGTGGCGGCGAGCTTGCGGACGTCCTTCTCGGTCAGGGTGCGCTTCTCGCCCCGGAAGGAGACGAGCCCCGAGAGCCGGATGCGCTTGGCCGCGCCCGGCAGGCCGGCCCCCGGACCATCGCTGACCAGCAGTTTCTTCAGGAGCGGGGCCATCGCCGACGAGGCGAGGCGCGTGCCGATGACTGACGGATCCATTGGTGTCCCCCCTTGGTGCCCGACTGCGTCAGCGTAGTCCCGGACGTGATCCACAGGGCCTCGGTTGCGTGACCCAGGTCCCATTCGCGGGGGCGGCGCCGTGACAAGGCGCACAGGCGTTTCGAGGGGTACTAACCGGAATAGTGCTGGCGTTTGGGGCTCATTCGGGACGTTCAGGACTCCGGGCGCGGGACTTTGGTCCCGAGAGGGGGCGAACCGTGCGGGAAGTGGCCTGATGGCCCGTTTCGGGCGGGGGCGACGTGCGGATAAACCGCTTCTCTTGTGTCGGTATGTCCGATTTCGAAGATGGCCCCACGGGGTCGTCAAGGGCTGAACATCCCCCCGCGCTGCTACGACGCAATGTCGTAGATGGGGTGTTTTACGCCGGATGGGGGTCCGGGTTACCAAGGATGAGCAACAGCCCGCCCGGCGCACCGCTCGCGTCGGGTCCCGTTCTGTCCGGAGGTTTTCCCCCGTATGTCGAAGCGCGTTATGAACCCCGCCGCCCGAGTCACCGCCGTCGCTCTCGCCACCGCGGGTCTGGGAGTGTCGCTGGTGGCCGGAGCAGGGTCCGCCTTCGCCGCCGAGGGCAAGGCCACCATCGCGACTGCCGCGACCGGTGCGTCCGCTGCCGTCGCCGCGCAGGCCGATGCCCAGGCTCAGGTCGCCACCGCCAAGCTGGCCGCCGCCCAGAAGGCCGCCGCCGCGAAGAAGGCGGCCGTCGCCAAGACCGTCAAGGTCACCCCGGTCGCCGCCAAGAAGGCCCCCTCCTGGGTCAAGCCGGTCAGCTCCTACACGCTGACCGCCAGCTACAACCAGGGCGGCGCCATGTGGGCCCACAAGCACTCCGGCCAGGACTTCGCCGTCCCGGTCGGCACCACCGTCAAGGCCGCCGGCGCCGGCACCGTCGTGAAGGCCGGCCCGAACGGCGGCGGCGACGGCCCCGCGTACGGCAACGCCATCGTCGTCAAGCACGCCAACGGCAAGTACTCGCAGTACGCGCACCTGTCGAAGATCAACGTGCACGTCGGCCAGAAGGTCGGCGCCGGCCAGAAGATCGCCCTGTCCGGCAACACCGGCAACTCTTCCGGCCCGCACCTGCACTTCGAGATCCGTACGACCCCGAACTACGGCTCCGCCCTCAACCCGGCCGCGTTCCTGCGCTCGGTGGGCGTCACCATCTGACCGTAGAAAAAGCGACAAACCGCTACGGCGCGTGATGCGCCTGGCTCAGCAGATCGAGGGCGACCTCGAGGACGGCTTCGTGCTTCTCCTCGGTGTCGCCCTCGACGTTCTGCATGAAGAACGTGCCCGCGTGCAGCGTGAAGATCGCGCTCACGCACCGCACCCGGTCGACCATCGCGAAGTCCGGCTCCTGCACCAGGCCCGTCAGCTCGATCATGCGCTCCTTGAACGTCAGCCCGATGCTCAGCTCCCGCACCGTGGCCTGGTTCTCCTGCATGAAGCGGAAGAGCGGGGCCGCGTCGAGGAGCGCGTGCTGGTAGCGGCGCAGTACCTCCTGGCGGGTCTCCAGCGTGCGCGGCTGCGTCCGTGCCCACTCGATCAGCTCGTCCATGGGGCGGGTGAGGTCCTGGAAGAGCCCGATGAGGATGTCTTCCTTGGTCTTGAAGTGGTAGTACAGCGCCGCCTTCGTGACGTCGAGCCGCTCGGCGATCTCGCGCAGCGAGGTCTTCTCGTACCCCTGCTCGGCGAAGAGTTCGAGAGCCACGTCCTGGATGCGCTGGCGGGTGTTGCCTCTGGCCATGGTCTGCTCGCTCCCACACGCTCTTACTTACTTGACGCCCGGCTAGTTACGCGTCTACCTTCCCAGTGTAATAACTAGCCGGTCGGCAAGTAAGCACCCAGGTGGGTGCCGGGAGCAGGGGACATGACCACCACAGCAGAACCCACCTCGGCCGAGGGGGCGGAGCAGCCGCGCAGTGTCCGCGTCGTCCTCCTCGCCCTGATGATCGCGATGTTGCTCGCGATGCTCGACAACATGATCATCGGCACCGCGATGCCCACGATCGTCGGCGAGCTCGGTGGCCTGGCCCACCTCTCCTGGGTCGTCACCGCCTACACCCTGGCCACCGCCGCCTCCACCCCCATCTGGGGCAAGCTCGGCGACATGTTCGGCCGCAAGGGCGTCTTCCTCACCTCGATCGTGATCTTCCTGATCGGCTCGGCGCTCAGCGGCATGGCCCAGGACATGGGGCAGCTCATCGGCTTCCGCGCCGTCCAGGGTCTGGGCGCCGGCGGTCTGATGGTCGGCGTCATGGCGATCATCGGCGACCTGATTCCGCCGCGTGAGCGCGGCAAGTACCAGGGCATGATGGCCGGCGTGATGGCCCTCGCCATGATCGGCGGACCGCTGGTCGGCGGCACCATCACCGACCACTGGGGCTGGCGCTGGTCGTTCTACATCAACCTGCCGCTCGGCGTCGTCGCCCTCGCGATGGTCTCCGCCGTGCTCCACCTGCCGAAGAAGGAGCGCGACCGCTCCACCCGGATCGACTTCCTCGGCGCCGCCCTGCTGACCGTCGGCATCACCGCGATCGTCCTGGTAACCACCTGGGGAGGTACGGAGTACGCCTGGGGCTCCGCGACCATCGTCGGCCTCTCGGTCACCGGTGTCCTCGCGCTCGCCGCGTTCCTCCGGGCCGAGACCCGCGCGGCCGACCCGGTCGTCCCGCTGCACATCTTCCGCAGCCGCAACTTCACCCTCATGTCGGTGATCGGCTTCCTCACCGGCTTCGTGATGTTCGGCGCGGTCCTCTTCCTGCCGCTCTTCCAGCAGTCCGTACAGGGCGCCTCGGCGACCAACTCCGGTCTGCTGCTCCTGCCGATGCTGCTCGCGATGATGGTCGTCTCGCTGATCTCCGGGCGGATCACCACCAACAGCGGGAAGTACAAGATCTTCCCGATCATCGGCACGGCGCTGATGGTGGTCGGCCTGTTCCTGCTCGCGCAGATGGACACCGACACCTCCCGCATCACCTCCGGGATCTACATGGCGGTGCTCGGCGCCGGCATGGGCTTCCTGATGCAGATCACGATGCTCGTCGCGCAGAACAGCGTCGAGATGAAGGACATGGGCGTCGCCTCCTCCGCGACCACCCTCTTCCGTACCCTCGGCTCCTCCTTCGGCGTCGCGATCATGGGCGCGCTCTTCACGAGCCGCGTCCAGGACGAGATGGCGGCGCGCGGCGGCTCGGAGCTGACCCAGCAGTCCGCCCAGCTCGACGCGGCCTCCCTCGCGAAGCTGCCGGAGGCGCTGCGCGAGGCGTACCAACACGCGGTGGCCGCCGGCACGCACTCCGCGTTCCTGGTCGGCGGGGCGATCGCGGTCGTCGGCTTCGTCCTCGCCTTCCTGGTCAAGGAGGTCGCCCTGCGCGGCGCGGGACCCGCGGCGAAGCCGCAGGCGACGGACGGCGAGCAGCCGAAGGTCGCCGAGACGGTCTGAGGACCTCGTCCGTATCTGACGACCTGGTCCGTCTGACGACCTCGTACGTACGGGAGGGCCCCGGCACACCAGATGTGCCGGGGCCCTCCCGCGTACCCGGGGCCCTCCCGCGTACCCGGGGCCCTCCCGCGTACCTCCGCGTGCCCGCGGCCGTCAGTCCGCGAACTTGATCATCGGGAAGCTGCCCGTGTTCGTCGGCGCGTGGTCCGGCAGCCAGAGCACCGCGATCGCGCCCCCCGCCCCCGCCGGAGTGCCCTCGGGAGCGGCGTTGCGGAACGTCAGCCGGGCCCCGAGGACCCGGGCCTGCCCCGCCGCGATCGTCAGGCCGAGCCCGTGCCCCTGCCCCGCGCGGTCGCTCGCCCCGGTACGGAACCGGCTCGGGCCCTCGCGCAGCAGCGCCTCGGGGAAGCCGGGGCCGTGGTCCCGTACGCGTACCACCCGGCCCTCGACCGTGACCTCGACCGGCAGCCGGCGCTCGTCCGCTCCCGCCGGCGGCTTGCCGTGCTTGGCCGCGTTCGCGAGCAGGTTGCCGAGGATCCGTTCCAGGCGCCGGGGGTCCGTGCTCACCCAGGACTCGTGGACCACGTGCACGACCGCCTCGGGGTCGAGGGCTCGCACCCGGCGCTCCACGAACTCCCCGAGCGCGATCTCCTGGAGCTCGGCGCGCTCCGACGCGCTGTCGAGCCGGGCGACCTCCAGGACGTCCTCGACCAGCGTGCGCATGGCCTGCGCCCGGTCCCGTACGAGCTCGGTCGGGCGCCCGGGAGGCAGCAGTTCCGCCGCCGTGAGCAGACCGGTCACCGGGGTGCGCAGCTCGTGCGCGATGTCGGCGGTGACCCGGCGCTCGGCCTCGATCCGCTCGTGCAGCGCGTCGGTCAGGGCGTCCACCGCCCGGGCCAGCTCGTCGGTCTCGTCGCGGACGACCCCGCCGATGGCGTCCCGCACCCGTACGTCCGTGTTGCCCTGCGCGACCCGGCCGGCCGCCGCGGCGGCCTTGCGCAGCCGGCGCGAGAGCTGGCCGCCGATGAGCACACCGAGCGCGCAGCCGCCGAAGACGACGGAGACGGAGCCGATGATCAGCGCACGGTCGAGATCCTTCATGATCGTCGCGCTGCGGTCGGCGAACGGGATGTGCAGGGACAGCACGTCGCCGTTGGCCAGCGGCACGGCCGCCCAGACGTCGGGCGGACCGCCGTGGCTGTGCTCCTGGACGTACGTGCCGCGCCGCTTGTCGCGCATCAGCTGGTCGAGCTGGGGCGGCAGCATCGGGTCGTTGATCTTGGTGCCGAACCGCGGCTCCTTCGGCTTGGAGCTCTCGTACATCCGCTGCGCGAAGAGCAGCCGCTCCATCTGCACCTCGCGCGCGTTGTCGAGCATCGAGACGCGGGCCGAGTTGTGGACGACCAGGCTGAGCGTGACCGCGATGAGCGCGCCCACCGCCGCGATGGCGACGGCGATCTTCCAGCGGACGCCGGTACGGAGGGCGGGCGGCTTCACCTGCTGACCTGCTTCTCACACATCAGGGGTGGTCATCCCTTGAGCTTGTAGCCGAAGCCGCGGACCGTCTCGATCCGGTCCTGGCCGATCTTGGTGCGCAGCCGCTGGACGTGGACGTCCACCACCCGGGTGTCGCCGCCCCAGCCGTACTCCCAGACCCGCTCCAGGAGCTTGTCCCGCGACAGGACCGTGCCCGGCGCGGACGAGAACTCGAGCAGCAGACGCATCTCGGTCGGGGTCAGCCCCACCGTCGCGCCGCCCCTGCGGACCTCCATGCCCTCGGTGTCGACCTCCAGGTCACCGAAGACCAGCAGGCCGCCCTCGGGCCCCTCGTCCTCGCCCGGTTCGCCGGCCGCCGGGCCGCCGGCGTGGCCGAAGCGGCGCAGCACGGCCCGGATCCTGGCCACCAGCACGGAGCCGTCGAAGGGCTTGGTCACGTAGTCGTCGGCACCGGCCTCCAGGCCGAGGACGACGTCGATGGAGTCGGCGCGCGCCGACAGCATGATCACGGGCACGGTCGACTCGTCCCGGATGCGGCGGCAGAGGCTCACGCCGTCCATGCCCGGCAGCATCACGTCGAGCAGCGCGATGTCCGGGCGGTCCGCCCGGAACGCCTCCAGGCCCGACAGGCCGTCGGGCATGGCGGTCACCACGAAGCCGTCCCGCTCCAGCGCCAGCTGGGTGGCCTCGCGGATGACGTCGTCGTCCTCGACGAACAGCACATGGGTCTCGGCCATCGCTCGCCCTCTCACTTCACGTTCTCGTTCAGCTGCCGCTCGGTGCGACCGTCGCGGGGCCGTCGATGCCACCGTCGCCGACCGCGCGGCTGTAGTCGTTGTGCACCCAGTCGTGCTGGGAGAACTTGTTTCCCGCCCAGCGGTACGTGATCACGTCCTCGCCCGAGGGGTAGGCCACCGGGTCGCCCTTGGCGTACACCTGCTTGGTCACGACCAGGTCGCCCCGGTCGATCGTGGCGTACACGGCCGCGTCCTCGACCATGAAGACGTTCTTGTAGCCGTCGCCGTTCTCGCGGTACACGTAGGTGCCGATACCGACGGCGTCACCACAGGTCATCACGTTGACGACGACGTCGGGCGAGGTGCCGCCCGTCATGTTCCCGTACGAGGTGTCCACGGGGTACGCGTCGGCGACACAGGGCTTCAGATCGTCCTTGAGGCGCGACCCGATCTTGGGGTCGCCCTTGATCAGCGCGATCGGGTCGACCCGCTTGGTGGGCATCTGGCTGGACGAGGCGGAAGGCGAGGACGGGGCGGGGGCGGCAGAGGCCACCTCGTCGGCGCGGGCCGCGCCCTCGTCGCGGGAGCCCGTACCGCCGGTGGAGCAGGCGGTCAGGGACACGCCGACGGCGGCGAGCACGGCCACCGCCGTGATGCTCGCCGCCTTGAAGGTCCGGCGCCGCGGGCCGCCGGACCCGTCGTCGCCGTCGATTCTGGCGCCTAGGCCGCGCACCGGTCCTGCCCCCGTTCGTGACGTCGTACGGTCGAACGCTCCAGAGCGCGGGCGTCGTCGACGCCACGGCTCTCCAGTTCCTGGCGCAGTCGGGCCAGTGCGCGGTGGAGCGTGGACTTCACCGTACCCGTCGACATGCCGAGCGCGGCCGCCGTCTCCTCCGTGCTCATCTGTTCCCAGTGCCGCAGGACGACGACGCTGCGCTGCTTCGGGGCGAGCACCTTGAGGATGTCCATGAGCAGCGCGCGGTCGGCGTGCTGCTCGGTGGCGTCGTCGACGGAGGCGTCGGGCAGCTGCTCCGTGGGGACCTCGTCGAGCTTCCGTGCGCGCCACCACTCGGTACGGGTGTTGATCATCACCCGACGGAGGTAGGCGTCGGCGAGCGACTTGTCGGCGATGCCGTCCCAGCGGCCGTACGTACGGACGAGGGCGGTCTGGAGGAGGTCCTGTGCGTCGACCGGGTCCGGCACGAGCCGGCGGGCGCTGCGCAGCAGCGCGTCCTGCCGAGTCCGTACGTACTCCTCGAAGTCGAGCACCTCGCCGTGCGACATACCGACCGCCTCCATCCCCGTGACCAGCTTGTTTGCTTGACGTCGATGACGCTACGGAGCTGTTGTCACGAGCCTGTGCGCCCCAGCCGTCGACGGACGCACGGCTTTCCGTCGGTTGTGTAACAGGGCGCAGGAGTGGGTATAAGGCGGGGCTTTGTGGGGGTGGGGCGCGCGTGAGGGGTCGGGTCCACCCGACGGCGTACGGGTGGACCCCCGCCCGTTCAGGCCTGCGGCAGGCGGTACTCCGCGTTCTCCAAGGGCTCCACGAGGCCGTCCGCGACCAGGCCGTCGAGGGCGCGGGCGCGCTGGACCGGGTCGTCCCAGACCACGTCGAGGGCGGCCTGCGACACCGGCCCCGCCGAGTCCCGCAGGACGGCGAGCAGGCGGCCCCGCACCTGGCGGTCCGTGCCCGCGTACGTCTGGCCGCGCCGGGGCGGCCCGTCGTGGGCCGGCTTCCCGGCCAGCCGCCAGACACACCGGTCGGCGATCGGGCACCGCGCGCAGTCCTCGTTCTTCGCCGTGCACACCAGCGCGCCCAGCTCCATCGAGGCCGCCGCCCAGCGCGCCGCCGTCCCCTCGTCCTGCGGAAGCAGCTCCCGCGCGAGCCTGCGCTCGGCGGCGGTCGTGGCGTTCGGCGGGTACTGCACGCCCGTCGCCGCCCGGGCGAACACCCGGCGGACGTTCGTGTCGAGGACCGGATACCGCTGCCCGTACGCGAACGAGGCCACCGCGGCCGCCGTGTACTCGCCGATCCCGGGCAGCGCGAGCAGCGCCGCGTGCTCGCTCGGCACATCGCCGCCGTGCCGCTCCGTTATGGCCACCGCCGCCGCGTGCAGCCGGAGCGCGCGCCGCGGGTAGCCGAGCCGGCCCCAGGCGCGGACGGCCTCGCCGGGCGCGTCGGCGGCCAGGTCGGCCGGGCGCGGCCAGCGCGCCAGCCACTGCTCGTACACCGGCAGGACCCGTACGACCGGGGTCTGCTGGAGCATGAACTCGCTGACCATCACGCCCCACGCCCCCGCCTCGGGGCGCCGCCAGGGCAGGTCACGGGCGTGCCGGTCGAACCAGGCGAGGACGGGCCCGTGCAGGGCGGCGGGTGCCGCGACGGCCGGGGCTTCGAACGCCGAGGAAGCGGCCGAGGAGGCGGCCGGGGAAGCGGCGGAGGCAACGGCGGAGGCCCCGGCGGAGGAAACGGAGGAAGAGGCATCGGTGGAAGTCATCGCACCCCCGATCCTGGCACGTCCGACGCCCGTTCAGTACGCGCCGTGGCGCACGCCCCCGGGGCGCGTGGAGGCGTGCGGGCGCGGCCCACGCCCCGCGCACCACACCACGGCGCCGTTCCGGCTCGACCGCGCCGTCTCCACCAGCGCCCGGACCGGCCGGTTCGCCCCCTTCACGACCAGGAAGGCGACGGCCCCGCCGAGCAGCAGTCCGACGACCACGTCGTGCGGGTAGTGGACGCCGACGAAGACCCGGGAGAACGCCATGAGCAGCGCCATCGGCACGGTCAGCCACACCATCCCGCGCCAGGACAGCGCGAGCGCCACCGCGGCCGCACCCGCGATCGCCGCGTGGTTGCTGGGGAAGGACCAGTCGCCTGTCGGCGGGCACGGTACGAGCGAGGCGGGCGCCCCGGCGACCGCCCGGCACGGACGCTCCTCGTCCATCACCGACTTGAGCGCCTCGCTCACCACGTAGCCGAAGGCGGTCGCGAGCGGGGCCAGCAGCGCGAGCGCCATCGTGCCGCTCGCCGCCGACCTGGCCCGCCACCAGCCGGCCAGGAACAGCACGCCGAAGAGCAGCAGTCCGGCCTCCGTCCACACCTCGGCGAGCAGCTGCAGCCAGTGCGGGGCGGAGTGGGCGAAGTCGGCGACATCGAGATAGAGATCGTCAGGGAGGGTGTCCATGGCGGGCGACGCTATGCGGCGGTCGACGCCCCGCACCCGGGCCGAAGGACCACGACCACCCCCTACGAAAGTGGGGTGGGTGTGATCATCGGCAAAACTTGATGCCTGGGGCGGCGGGTGGGGCGGGAGTTGGAGCCGATCTCTCGTAAGGTTCGTGGCGTGGGATCACTGCGCAATCCGGTCGGGCCGCTTCCCTCCTCCATCTACTGGCGACGGAGGGCGGTCGCGCTGTGCCTGATCGCCCTCACGGCGCTCGTCGCCCTCTGGGTCGTCACCTCCGACGGCGGCGGCGGGAAGAAGGCCGACGACGCGGCCAACGGCTCTTCTCCTGCGCCTTCGATCACCCCCGGGCCCTCCGGTTCCGGTCCCGCGATCAGTCAACAGCCGGGCGGCCGGGACGAGTCGAGCGACTCCGGCGAGAACGCCGGTGGCGACGGCGGTGACGGCGACAGAGGCGGTACGGACGCGGGTACGGGTGCGAGTGCCGGTACGGACGCGGGCGCCGAGGGCGGCGGCAAGAACGGCGACACGGACGGCGCGGGCGGCGACGGCGGCGCGGGCGCGGGCGCGGGCCAGCAGGTTCCGGCCAATTCTCCGCTGCCGAACTGCGCTCCCGGAGCACTGCAGTTGACCCTGCGCAGCGCCAAGGTCTCGTACGCGCCGGGTGAGAAGCCGCGCTTCCAGCTGGTCGCCAAGAACACCTCGGCCACCGAGTGCAAGGCCGATTTCGGTCCCAAGCACGCGGTCCTGACGATCAGTGACAACCAGGACGACGAGGTCTGGTCCTCGCAGGACTGCCCGCGCCAGGCCGCCCCCGTCCTGCTCCGGATCCCGGCGGGTTCGACGATCACGCACACCGTGGAGTGGGACCGCGCCCGCAGCGCCCCGCAGTGCGCCACGGCCCCGGCGGGCCCGGTGGCGCCGGGGACGTACCTGGTGGAGGCGGCCGTGCCGGGCGTGAAGGTGTCTCCGGCCCCGTTCGCGCTGGCCAAGGACTGAGGCCCGCCGGAACCGGCAGTACGCGGAAGGGGCGGTACGGGATTCCCGTACCGCCCCTTCTCGCGTGGCGCAAAGGCCCTTGGACGTACCGCTTCCTAGACGTACCGCTCCAGGATCGAGGACTCCGCGAGCCGGGAGAGGCCCTCGCGGACGCTGCGCGCCCGGGCCTCGCCGACGCCGTCGACGGTCTGGAGGTCGTCCACGCTGGCCGCGAGCAGCTTCTGCAGCCCGCCGAAGTGCTCCACGAGCCGCTCGATGATCGCGCCGGGCAGCCGCGGGACCTTGGCGAGGAGCCGGTAGCCGCGCGGGGAGACCGCGGAGTCGAGAGTCTCGGGGGAGCCGCTGTAGCCCAGGGCCCGCGCCACGATGGGCAGTTCGAGCAGCTCGGCGTGGGTGAGCGCGTCGAGCTCGGTGAGCGCCTCCGCGACCGTGCGCGAGCGCTTGGCCGTGGGCTCCGGTACGTAGTCCCGGACGACGAGCTCACGCTCGGGCTCCACGCCCGCGATCAACTCGTCCAGCTGGAGCGAGAGAAGCCGGCCGTCGGTGCCGAGCTCGACGACGTACTCGGCGATCTCGGTGGCGATCCGGCGGACCATCTCCAGTCGCTGGGCGACGGCGGTGACGTCCCGGACGGTCACCAGGTCCTCGATCTCGAGGGCGGAGAGCGTGCCGGCGACCTCGTCGAGACGGAGCTTGTACCGCTCCAGGGTCGCGAGCGCCTGGTTGGCCCGGGAGAGGATCGCGGCGGACTCCTCCAGGACGCGGCGCTCGCCGTTCACGTAGATGGCGATGAGCCGCATCGACTGGGAGACGGAGACCACCGGGAAGTTGCACTGCTTGGAGACCCGGTCCGCCGTGCGGTGGCGGGTGCCGGTCTCCTCGGTGTGGATGGAGGCGTCCGGCACCAGCTGGACACCTGCCCGGTGGATCTTGGAGATGTCCTTGTCGAGGACGAGCCCGCCGTCGAGCTTGCACAGCTCGCGCAGCCGGGTCGCCGTGAACTCCACGTCGAGCACGAAGCCGCCGGTGCACATCGAGTCCACCGTCTTGTCCATGCCGAGCACGATCAGACCACCGGTGTTGCCCCGCAGAACGCGCTCGAGACCGTCGCGCAGAGCGGTGCCGGGAGCGACCGCGCTGAGGGCCGCGCGCATCAGCGCTTCGTTCCCGTCCTTGGCTGCCACTGCTCTCCTCCGGCTCGTACGGATGGGCGAGACCAGGGCAAAGTCTAGCGACACCGGCCCGCGCCCCTCTGCCGCACGCCGGAGCGCCCCAAGAACCGCCCCGCGCGCCCTGTCCGCGCTACCCCTGCTCGTCGCGCGGTGCGGCCACCCGCCGGCCCCGCGGCAGCACCCGCAGCGCGTCCCCCATGTCGGCCACCTCCGTGACCTTCATGCCCGCGGGGACCTTGCCGGGATCGGTCGGCACGAGGGCGTGCGTGAACCCGAGGCGGTGTGCCTCCGCGAGCCGCCGCTGCACGCCCGTCACCCGCCGGACCTCCCCCGCGAGTCCCACCTCGCCGATCGCGACGAGGTTCTTCGGCAGCGGCGTGTCGCTGGCGGCGGAGGCCAGGGCGAGCGCGATCGCGAGGTCGGCGGCGGGCTCGGAGAGCTTCACGCCGCCCACCGTCGCCGAGTAGATGTCCCGCTTGCCGAGCGCGGTGATCCGGCCGCGCTGCTCCAGGACGGCCAGCATCATCGAGACCCGGGAGGTCTCCAGGCCCGAGGTGGTCCGCCGGGGCGACGGGATCTGGGAGTCGACCGTGAGCGCCTGCACCTCGGCGACCAGCGGCCGACGGCCCTCCAGGGTGACCGTCAGGCAGGTGCCGGGCACGGCCACGTCGCGCCGGGTCAGGAAGAGGCCCGAGGGGTCGGCCAGGCCCGTGATCCCCTCGTCGTGCAGCTCGAAGCAGCCGACCTCGTCCGTCGCCCCGTACCGGTTCTTCACGCCCCGGACCAGCCGCAGGCGCGCGTGCCGGTCGCCCTCGAAGCTCAGGACGACGTCGACCAGGTGCTCCAGGAGCCGGGGACCGGCGATGGCGCCGTCCTTGGTGACGTGGCCGACGAGCAGCGTGGACATGCCCCGCTCCTTGGAGGCCCGGATCAGGGCTCCGGCGACCTCGCGCACCTGCGCCATGCCGCCCGGCGCCCCGTCGATCTCCGGGGATGCGACGGTCTGCACCGAGTCCATGATCAGCAGCGAGGGCTTGACGGCGTCGAGATGCCCGAGGACGGCGGACAGGTCGGTCTCGGCGGCCAGGTACAGGTGGTCGCTCAGCGCGTTGATCCGGTCGGCCCGCATCCGGACCTGGCTCGCGGACTCCTCACCCGTCACGTACAGCGTGCGGTGCTCGTCGCTCGCCGCCTTCGCGGCCACGTCGAGCAGCAGCGTGGACTTGCCGACGCCGGGCTCGCCCGCGAGCAGGACGACCGCGCCGGGCACCAGGCCGCCGCCCAGGACCCGGTCCAGCTCGTCCACGCCCGTGGAGCGCGCGGTGGCCTGGCGGCCGTCGACCTGGCCGATGGGGAGCGCGGCGGTGGAGACGCGGCCGGCGGCGGTGGTGCGGACGGCGGGCGCGCCGTACTCCTCGACCGTCCCCCAGGCCTGGCACTCGGGGCAACGACCGAGCCACTTGGCGGTCGTCCAACCGCATTCGGTGCAGCGGTAGGACGGCCGGTCCTTGGCGGATTTCGTACGGGCAGCCATGCGCCACACCGTAGCCGCCCTCACTGACAGCGGACGCGGAGCCGAGGGCCGGGCGGTCCCACGGCGACGGAATGCCGTGTTCCTGTCCCCTTTTGAGGGATACCTTCACCCGTACGGATTAAAAGTGTTCAAGGGGTACGAAGAGTCCGCCCTGTCCTGCCTACGGTCGCCCAGTGACGAGCAGCAGGCTGGAACCCCCCACCCACACCACCGGCGCACACCGGGCGCACCGGCGGGCGGCCGAAGGTCCCCGCACCCTCGGCCAGCACCCGCCTGCCCGCTACGAGGCGTATCTGGACGGCCTGTTCACCTACTGCCTCTCCGTGCTCTGCGACCACGACGCCGCGACCGGTGTCCTCGGTGACGTCCTCGCCGTCGCCGAGCGCCACCGCGGCCGGTGCCCGTCCGACGAGGACGGGCGCAAGGCCTGGCTCTACGCGCTCGCCCGCTGGGCCTGTCTGCGCAGCCTCGGCGAGCAGCGCGGCAAGCGGCAGGGCGCGCACACCGGCCGCCCGGTCGTTGCCGCGCCCGCGCCGCCCCGGGTCTCCGACAAGGTCGCCGAGCGCCGCCGCGCCGAACTGGCCCTCCTCGCCTGGCCGGAGGCCGCGGGCACCACCCCCGAGCAGCGCGAGGCGCTTGAACTCGCCGTCCGGCACGGCCTCGGCCACCGCGAGGTCGCCGCCGTGCTCTCCCTCGACCCGCTCTCCGCCCGCGAGCTGCTCTCGTCGGCCGCCTGCGAGGTCGAGCGCACCCGGGCCGCGCTCGCGGTCGTCGAGACCGGCAACTGCCCCACCGTCGCCCGGCTCACCGGCGACCACCAGGTGCTGCTCTCCGCGGCCCTGCGCGCCGAACTGGTCCGCCACGTCGACGACTGCCCGCGCTGCCGCAGGGCCGCCGAGCGGGCGGGCGCGAGCGGCCCGTGGCCCGGCGCGACATCGCCCACCCCGGCCCGGCTCCCGCTGGTCGAGGCGCCCAGGGCGGCCGCGTACGTGGCGATGCTGCACGTCCCACGCGCGCGTGCGGGCGCTCCCCGCTTCGGGCCCGCCGGATTCCCCCTCGACCCCAAGGACCACGCGGCCCGCCGCGACCGGATGCGGGCCCGCGCGGTGACGACCACCGTCGTGGCCGCCGTGGTCGCGGCCCCGGTCCTGGCCCTCTGGGCCTCGTACCGCAGCGGCCCCGTCACCGGCGAGGCCCGCGCCGGCGCCCCGGTCACCGCGAGCGAGGTGGACGACCCCGCGGGCCTCGAAGGCTCCCCGTACGACCGCTACGAGAACGCGGGCAATGCCCGCACCACCCCCGATCCGCGCTTCACCCAGGGCAGCAGGTCCCCGGACGTCTCGGTCGAGGTGATCAGCCCCGGTGGACCGGTGGGGCCGTCCGTGCCGGGCGAGGCGGGCCCGGGCCGGATCACGGTCACGGCCCGGGGGAACGGCGACACGACGCTGCTCACCCTCACCGCCTCCGGCGGCTCGCCCGTCTCCTGGTCGCTCTGGTCGGACGCCCCCTGGCTGTACGTGAGCCAGGCCGCGGGCACCCTGCGCCCGGGCGAGTCGGTGACGGTCCGGATCTCCGTGGACCAGGCGCGCGAACCGGCGGGCGCCTGGTCCGCCCGGGTCGGCGTCAACCCGTCGGGCGCGGTCGTACGGATCGACGGCCGCGGGGCGACCACCCCGGCGCCCCCGACGACGGAGGAGCCCCCGCCCACGACGGAGGAGCCGACCACTCCGCCGCCCACGACGGAGCCGACGACACCCCCGCCGACGGAGGAGCCGACCACGCCCCCGCCGACGACGGAGCCGACGACCCCGCCGCCCACGACGGAGCCGACCCCGTCGACGGACCCCACCCCGTCGACGGACCCGGGAACCCCGAGCGGCTCGGACTCCCCACCGGCGTCCTAGGCCTGCCCGGCGAAGGCGAATGGGGGCGGGGTAGCGGTCCGGGGCGGTGCCGGACCGGGGCGATGCCGCCTGAAGCGGTCCGGCCCCGGCTACTTCCGGGGCGGGTCCGCCGGGTGCGGTGCCACCAGCGGCAGCTGGGCGGACAGACGCGCCTCGCACAGCTCCACCAGGACGTCGTACCCCGCCTTGCCCATCAGCTCGGTCAGCTCCGGCCGGTACGTCACGTACACCGGCTCCCCGGCCCCGTGCGCCGAGGTCGCCGACGTGCACCACCAGTGCAGGTCGTGGCCGCCCGGGCCCCAGCCACGCCGGTCGTACTCGCCGATCGACACCTGCAGGATCCGGGTGTCGTCGGGCCGGTCGATCCAGTCGTACGTCCGGCGCACCGGCAGCTGCCAGCAGACGTCCGGCTTGGTCTCCAGCGGCTCCTTGCCCTCCTTGAGGGCGAGGATGTGCAGCGAGCAGCCGGCGCCGCCCGCGAACCCGGGGCGGTTCTGGAAGATGCAGGAACCCTTCCAGCGGCGGGTCTGCCGGTCGCCGTCGTCGTCGAGCTGCGTCCAGCCCGTCTCCGTGCCGACGTCGTGGAACTGCCACAGCTCCGGCGTGAGCCGGTCCACGTACGAGGCGACCCGCTGCTCGTCCTCCTCGTCGGAGAAGTGCGCGCCGAGCGTGCAGCAGCCGTCGTCGGCGCGGCCCGCCTGGATGCCCTGGCAGCCGCTGCCGAAGACACACGTCCAGCGCGAGGTCAGCCAGGTCAGGTCGCAGCGGAAGACCTGTTCGTCGTCGGCCGGGTCGGGAAATTCGACCCAGGCGCGCGGAAAGTCCAGCCCCTTCTCGTCCGGCTCGATGTCCGCTCCGGACGCCTTGCCCTGCTTGGTGGAGGTCTTGAGGGCCTTGGGGGGCTTGGGGACTTTCGTGGCGCTGTCGCTGCCACTGTCTTTGCCCGGCTTCGCCTTTTTCGTCTTTGGCACACGCCAAGCGTATGCGCGCGGGCGCAGTAGCGTTCCGTCCATGAGACTCGGAGTCCTCGACGTCGGTTCGAACACAGTGCATCTGCTGGTGGTGGACGCCCACCCCGGCGCCCGCCCGCTGCCCGCCCACTCCCACAAGGCGGAGCTGCGCCTGGCGGAGCTCCTCGACGCGGGAGGTGCCATCGCCCCCGACGGGGTGGAGCGGCTCATCGCGACCGTCAGGGACGCCCTGGACGCCGCCGAGGACAAGGGCTGCGAGGAGGTCCTGCCGTTCGCCACGTCGGCGGTCCGCGAGGCGACGAACGCCGACGCCGTCCTGACCCGGGTACGGGAGGAGACCGGCGTCGACCTCCAGGTCCTCACCGGCGAGGAGGAGGCGCGGCTCACCTTCCTGGCCGCCCGCCGCTGGTTCGGCTGGTCCGCGGGCAAGCTGCTCCTGCTCGACATCGGCGGCGGATCCCTGGAGATCGCGTACGGCATCGACGAGGAGCCGGACACGGCGGTCTCGCTGCCGCTCGGCGCGGGACGGCTGACCTCCGGCTGGCTGCCGGGCGACCCGGCCGACGCGGCCGACGTACGGGCGCTGCGTCGTCATGTACGCGCCCAGATCGCCCGTACGGTCGGCGAGTTCAGCCGCTTCGGAAAGCCCGACCACGTCGTGGCCACGTCCAAGACCTTCAAGCAGCTCGCGCGCATCGCCGGCGCCCCCGGCTCGGGCGAGGGGCTCTACGTCGAGCGCCACCTGCCCCGCAGGGCCCTGGAGGAGTGGGTCCCCAAGCTCACCGTCATGACCGTCGACCAGCGCGCGGGCCTGCCGGGCGTCTCCGAGGGCCGCGCCCCCCAGCTGCTCGCGGGCGCGCTCGTCGCCGAGGCGGCGATGGACCTCTTCGGCGTCGACGAGCTGGAGATCTGCCCCTGGGCCCTGCGCGAGGGCGTGATCCTGCGCCGCCTGGACCACCTGCCGGAGGAGTAGCGGCACGATTGCTGCGCCACGCGCGCGTGGAGGGCGGTCGGTCCCACGCGCGCGTGGAGCGCAGTCCGGCCCACGCGCGCGTGCGCCGTCCGGCCCACGCGCGCGTGGAGGGCTGTCGGTACTCACGCGCGCGTGGCGGGCATGGGCCGTCGTGCCCCACGCGCGCGTGCCGCGACACACGCCCTACCCCTTCCACGCGCGCGTGCCCCGAGCCCCCAAGGGCGCCCCGCGCCCCCCGGGGGTGACCGGAACCACCTCCCCGGCCCCCGCCCCGCCCCGTACCCTGTCCTTCGTGGCAGAACCAGTCGTGCGCATCCCGGATGCGAAGGTCGCGCTGTCGACGGCCTCGGTCTATCCGGAGTCGACGGCGACGGCCTTCGAGATCGCCGCGCGCCTCGGCTACGACGGCGTCGAGATCATGGTGTGGACCGATCCGGTCAGCCAGGACATCGAGGCCCTGCGCCGGCTCTCGGACTACCACCAGGTCCCGATCCTTGCCGTCCACGCGCCCTGTCTGCTGATCACCCAGCGCGTCTGGTCCACCGATCCCTGGGTCAAGCTCCAGCGCGCCCAGGCGGCCGCCGAGCGGCTCGGCGCCTCCACGGTGGTCGTCCACCCGCCGTTCCGCTGGCAGCGCCAGTACTCCCGCGACTTCGTCACCGGGATCTGGCGGATGGCCGACGAGACGGACGTACGGTTCGCCGTCGAGAACATGTACCCCTGGCGGTACAAGGACCGCGAGATGCTCGCGTACGCCCCCGAGTGGGACGTCACCAAGGACGACTACCGCCACTTCACGATCGACCTCTCGCACACCGCGACCGCCCGCACGGACGCCCTCGCCATGATCGACCGCATGGGCGACCGCCTCGGCCACGTCCACCTCGCCGACGGCAAGGGCTCGGCCAAGGACGAGCACCTCGTGCCCGGCCGCGGCAACCAGCCCTGCGCGGAGCTCCTGGAGCGCCTCGCGCTCACCGGCTTCGACGGCCACGTGGTCATCGAGGTCAACACCCGGCGCGCGATGTCGGCGGCCGAACGCGAGGCGGACCTCGCGGAGGCCCTCGCCTTCACCCGGCTCCACCTGGCCTCCGCCGCCCGCCGCTCCGGAGTGCCCCGCTCATGACAGAACCGGCCCCGCGCCGCCGCGGCCGTCCCTCCCGTACGGAGGAGGAGAGCGGGCCCGGCGCCCGCGAGCGCATCCTGGAGGCCGCCCGCGCGCAGTTCGCCGAGCGCGGCTACGACAAGACCTCCGTGCGCGGCATCGCCAAGGCGGCCGGCGTGGACCCGGCGCTCGTCCACCACTACTTCGGTACGAAGGACGAGGTCTTCGCCGCCTCGATCGAGGTCTCCTTCGAACCGGCCCTCGTCCTCCCCGCCATCCTCGGCGGCCCCCGCGACGGGATCGGCGAGCGCCTCGCCCGCTACTTCATCGGCGTCTGGGAGAACCCGGTCAGCCGCGCACCGCTCCTCGCGATCGTCCGTTCCGCGCTGACCCACGAGGCGGCGGCGAAGGTGCTGCGCGGCTTCGTCCTGCGCCGGCTCCTGGAGCGGATCGCCGCCGAGCTCGACGTACCGGACCCGAAGTTCCGCGCGGAGCTCGCCGCCTCGCACATGATCGGGATCGCGATCCTGCGGTACGTCATCAAGGTCGAGCCGATGGCCTCCGCCGACCCGGAGGAGATCGTGGCCCACGTGGCCCCGACGCTCCAGCGCTACCTCACGGAAGCCTGACCCGAACGGCGGATCCCTGACCGAAGGCTGAACAGCACGTCCGGCATGCGGACACGCCGTCCAGATCTTGGGCGTCCGGCGTACGCTCGAAGCAAGCACACCCATCACCACTGAGCATCACTGAGGAGCGAGCGACGATGCCCGAGCTGAGGTCCCGCACAGTCACCCACGGCCGCAACATGGCGGGCGCACGCGCCCTTATGCGCGCCTCCGGTGTACCCGGCGCGGACATCGGCCGGAAGCCGATCATCGCCGTCGCCAACTCCTTCACCGAGTTCGTCCCCGGCCACACCCACCTCCAGCCGGTCGGCCGGATCGTCTCCGAGGCCATCACGGCCGCCGGGGCCATCCCGCGCGAGTTCAACACGATCGCCGTCGACGACGGCATCGCGATGGGCCACGGCGGCATGCTGTACTCCCTGCCCTCCCGCGACCTGATCGCGGACAGCGTGGAGTACATGGTCGAGGCGCACTGCGCCGACGCCCTGATCTGCATCTCCAACTGCGACAAGATCACCCCCGGCATGCTGAACGCGGCCCTGCGCCTCAACATCCCGACGGTCTTCGTCTCCGGCGGCCCGATGGAGTCCGGCAAGGCCACGCTGGTCGACGGCACGGTCCGTACGCTCGACCTGGTCGACGCGATCTCCGACGCCGTGAACGACAAGATCTCGGACGAGGACATCCTCCGTATCGAGGAGAACGCCTGCCCGACCTGCGGGTCCTGTTCCGGCATGTTCACCGCCAACTCGATGAACTGCCTGACCGAGGCCATCGGCCTCTCCCTCCCCGGCAACGGCTCGGTCCTCGCCACCCACACGGCCCGCAAGGCGCTGTACGAGAACGCGGCCCGTACGGTCGTCGACATCACGCGGCGCTACTACGACGAGGACGACGACTCCGTCCTGCCGCGTTCGATCGCGACCCGCGCGGCCTTCGAGAACGCCATGGCCCTGGACATCGCCATGGGCGGCTCGACCAACACGATCCTGCACCTGCTCGCCGCCGCCCAGGAGGCCGAGCTGGACTACGGCCTGTCCGACATGGACGCGGTCTCGCGCCGGGTGCCCTGCCTGGCCAAGGTCGCCCCGAACGTGGCGCCCGGCGGCACGTACTACATGGAGGACGTCCACCGCGCCGGTGGCATCCCGGCCATCCTCGGCGAGCTGTACCGCGCCGGGCTGCTGAACGAGGACGTCCACACCGTCCACTCCCGCTCCATCAAGGAGTGGCTGGAGACCTGGGACGTGCGCGGCGGCTCCCCGTCCGAGGAGGCCGTCGAGCTGTGGCACGCGGCCCCCGGCTGCGTCCGCTCGGCGACCGCCTTCTCGCAGTCCGAGCGCTGGGAGACCCTGGACACGGACGCGGCCGGCGGCTGCATCCGGGACGCGGCCCACGCGTACTCCAAGGACGGCGGCCTCGCGGTCCTGCGCGGCAACCTGGCCGTCGACGGCTGTGTCGTGAAGACGGCCGGCGTGGACGAGTCGATCTGGACCTTCGAGGGCCCGGCCGTCGTCTGCGAGTCGCAGGACGAGGCCGTCGAGAAGATCCTGAACAAGCAGGTCAAGGACGGCGACGTGGTCGTCATCCGCTACGAGGGCCCGCGCGGCGGCCCGGGCATGCAGGAGATGCTCTACCCGACCTCCTTCCTCAAGGGCCGGGGCCTGGGCAAGACCTGCGCGCTGGTGACGGACGGCCGCTTCTCGGGCGGTACGTCGGGTCTCTCGATCGGTCACGCCTCGCCGGAGGCGGCGTCGGGCGGCACGATCGCCCTGGTCGAGGACGGTGACCGGATCCGTATCGACATCCCGAGCCGCGGGATCGAGCTGCTCGTCGACGACGCGACGCTGGCGGCCCGCCGCGAGGCGCTGGGCGGGGTCTACGCCCCGAAGAACCGTGAGCGCAAGGTCTCGGCCGCGCTGCGGGCGTACGCGGCGATGGCGACGAGCGCCGACAAGGGCGCGGTGCGGGACGTGTCGAAGCTCGGCTGACGCGCCGGACCGGCTGACGGGGACAAGGAGCGCGGGGAGAGGCCGAAAGGCCACTCCCCGCGCTCTTCCTTGTCCGAGGTGACGGGCTTGTCCGAGGTGACGGGCTCACCACCCCGCCGGATCCCGCCCGTCCACCGCGAACACGGACCCGTCAGGCGCGGTCCCGAACACCTTGTCGCCGACGGCGACGGGCGCGGGCACGGTCGTCGCGTACCCGAGCCGCCCGTCCCGCAGCCGGGGCCCGGTCTGCCCGAGCAGCGCCCCGCGCCCGGTGTCGACGGCGAGCAACCGCCCGTCGGCCACGGAGAAGTACAGCCGCCCATCGGGCCCGAGGACGGGCGCGGACACGTTCCCCGCCGCCGTCTCCAGCTCCCAGAGGACCCGCCCGGCGGGCGCGGCGGCGGTGTCGAGGGCGGTGAGGCGGCCGGCGGTGTCGAGGAGATAGGCGGTGTCGCCGCGTACGACGATCCTCGGATCGTCCATCGGGTACGGCAGCGGGACACGGCGTACGGATCCGTCGGCCGGGTCGTGGCGGACGAGGGCGTCGGTCTGGCTGTCGGCGTTCGACGAGCGCAGGAACACGACACCCCTCGGACCCCAGCCCACGGGGACGAGATCGCCCGCGAGCCGCTGCCGCCGGACGACCTCGCCCGTCTCGGGGCGCAGGGCTCCGAGCGAGGTACGGGTGGCGCCACCCGTGGTCTCGAAGACGGGCACGAGACCCGAGGCCTCGTCGTACGGGCCGAAGCGGGGCGCGGTGAAGCCGTCCAGGGCGTGGCGCCAGAGCTGCTTGCCCGTGGCCCCGTCGACGGCCCTGACGGCCGAGGTGGAGGTCGGGTAGAGGAGCGTCTTCCCGGCCGGGTTGGCGCCTTCCTGGCGGGCGGCGGCGCCGGTGTCCCAGACCGGCGTACCCCGGTCGGCGGTGAACGCCCGCAGGGTCCCGTCCTCCGCGACGGCGCCGAGCAGGCCGCCGAAGGGCACGGGGGCCGAGAGCTGTTCGCCGGCCGCCCGGGGCGGCGCCGGGCGGGACCAGAGCACGCGGCCGGTGGCGGGGTCGAGCCGGGCGAGCGCGACGCCCCGGGCGGAGCAGTGGAGGGCGTCGGCCGTGGAGACGCAGGCCGGGGTGGCCGGCTCGCCGTCCTTCCCCAGCACGGTCTCCCAGCCCTCGAACGACGCCGCCGCGTCGGCGGCGCGGTGCGCCCGGGGTGCGGTGGTGTCACCCGCGCGCAGGGCCACGAACGTGCCGCCCGCGGCGAGGACGGCGAGCGCGGCGGCGACCACGACCGACGGCCGGAGCAGCCGCCGCCTGGCGCGCGGCGCCGGGGCCCGTACGGGTGTGTCCGCGTCCCACGACGCCGAAGCGGCCGACGCGTCCGGGAGCGGGTCGGGCAGCGTGAGCGGCCGCCGCTGGGCGGGTATGAACGCCGCCGCCTCGTACGACGGCGGCTGCAGCGCCGCCATGATCTCGGCCGGAGTCGGACGCTCCGCCGCCTCCTTGGCCAGACAGCGCGCGACGAGCGGAGCCAGCGCCTCCGGAACCCCCGTCAGATCCGGCTCGTCGTGCACCACCTGGTACGCGACGATGTACGGGCTGTCGGAGTCGAACGGCCCGTGCCCGGTGGCCGCGTGCACCAGGACGGCGCCGAGCGCGAACACGTCCGCCGCGGGCCCGACTTCACGGGGCCGCTGGAACTGCTCGGGTGCCATGAACGGCGGCGAGCCGATCAACTTCCCCGTCTCCGTGTGCAGATCGCTGTCGACCGGCCGGGAGATGCCGAAGTCGATGACCTTCGGTCCGGTGTCGGTCAGCAGCACGTTGCTCGGCTTGAGGTCGCGGTGTACGACACCGGCCCGGTGGATGTCGCGGAGCGCCTCGGCCAGTCCGGCCGTCAGCCGGCGCAACTCGGCGGGGGAGAGGGGCCCGTTCCGCTTCACCTGGTCGGCGAGCGTGGGTCCCGGTACGTAGAGGGTGGCCATCCAGGGGCGTACGGCGTCGGGGTCGGCGTCCACGACGGGCGCGGTGAAGGCGCCGCTCACCCGCCGCGCGGCGGCCACCTCCTGGCGGAAACGCGCCCTGAACTCGGGGTCCTCCGCGTACTGTCCGTGCACGACCTTGACCGCGAGCCGTAGCCCGGAGGCGGAGGTGGCCAGGTGCACCTCGCCCATGCCGCCCGCGCCGAGGCAGGCCTGGAGACGGTATTCACCGGCGTACTCGGGCTCTTCCGCTTCCCGGTCGGCACCGGTCCTGCGCAACGGCGGCATCGCCCACCCCCGTGTGGTTCCGCGTCGACGTTCGCGCGCGTGCGCGACGCACGGAGCCTAGTCGATGGCACACGTGATGGCGGTGGGGCTTGCTAGCCTGCGCGTCGCGGAGAGTGAAAGCCAGCGGAGCGCTTTCGCGCCAACGGGGGAGAACGAGATGGGCATGGACAAGACGTCGGTCGAGACGGCCGCCGGGACGGAGCAGGCGGGGGCATCCGCGCTGGAGGGCGTGTCCACGATGGGCGCGGTGCGCTACCCCGTCGCCCCGGGCTACCGCGTGAACGTGCGCTCGGGCCCGGGCACGCAGTACCGCATCGTGCGGACCCTCGCCCTGGACGTCCGGGTGCCGATCCTCTGCCAGACGACGGGCGAGCGCGTCACCGGCCCGTACGGCACGACGAACATCTGGGACAACATCGCGTCCGGCGAGTTCATCTCGGACGCGTACGTGAAGACGGGGAGCGACGGCTTCGTCGCCAAGCGCTGCGGCTGACGCCTTCCGTCCCTGATCTTGGGGATACGGGGATAATCGACCTCGTGAGCGACGAAGACCAGACCGCCAAGCCCAGCAGCAGCACCGCCGGCGCGCCCGCCGGTCCGCAGCCCGAGGAGATCCGCTTCTTCGGGACGACGTGGGTGGAGCACGACGGGCGGTACGGGCTGCGCCGCGCCGGCGTCGCCCTCGGGGCGCTCGCCGCCGCGGCGGCGGGCTGCTTCGTGCTGCGCTTCGCCTACCAGGGCCTGGAGATCGCCGAGGTCGGCGGCTTCGTGAACATGCTCGTGGTGCTGATGTTCGCCATCTGCAGCGCCATCGCCTTCCGCAAGACCT
Source organism: Streptomyces sp. NPDC048370 (assembly GCF_043200825.1). Classification (NCBI taxonomy): domain Bacteria; kingdom Bacillati; phylum Actinomycetota; class Actinomycetes; order Kitasatosporales; family Streptomycetaceae; genus Streptomyces; species Streptomyces sp. NPDC048370. The sequence goes on from NZ_JBICYI010000003.1 coordinate 748,253, forward strand.
GGGAGGGCTTCGTCCGCCGCCCGGCCGACCCGGCCCGTGAGGACTCGCTGCGCAGCCTCAAGATGATCGGTTTCATCGGCTCCCTCCTCGCCTACTTCTTCCGCTGCTTCGTCGAGGCGCCGGGCGAGAAGCTGCGCCGCGCCGAGTACGAGACGGCCCGCAGCCAGTACGAGAAGCGCCGCGGCGCCCGCACGGGCAACCCGGCAGCCCGCAAAAAGCCCAAGCGCAAGTAGCAGGGCCGCCCCAGCCCCCAGCACCACTCCCCAGAGCCCCGGCCGCACATCGGCCGGGGCTCTGGCGCGTGACGCCCCCGATCGCTCGACGCCCCCGATCGCTTGACGCCCCCGATTCCCCAGGAGCATTATTCAACGCATGATGAATTACTCGGAAGGGGGCCCCGCCCCAGCGATCTCCGCGCACGACCTCACCGTCGTACGAGGCGACCGCACCGTCCTGCGCGGCCTCGACTTCACCGTCCCGCCGGGCCGGATCACCGGCCTCCTCGGCCCCTCCGGCTGCGGCAAATCCACCCTCATGCGCGCGATCGTCGGCACCCAGGCGAACGTCACCGGGACCCTCGACGTCCTCGGCCGCCCGGCCGGTGACGCCTCCCTGCGCTCCCGCATCGGTTACGTCACCCAGGCGCCGTCCGTCTACGACGACCTCACCGTGCGCCAGAACCTCGACTACTTCGCCGCCGTCCTCCTCCCCGGCCGCGCCCACCGCGAAGAGCGCCGCGCCACCGTCGCCCGCGCCATCGACGACGTCGACCTCGCCTCGCACGCCGACGCCCTCGCGGGCCGGCTCTCCGGCGGCCAGCGCAGCCGCGTCTCCCTCGCCGTCGCCCTCCTCGGCTCCCCCGAGCTCCTCGTCCTCGACGAACCCACCGTCGGACTCGACCCCGTCCTCCGCCGCGACCTGTGGAACCTCTTCCACCGCATCGCGGAGCGGGGCACCGCGATCCTCGTCTCCTCCCACGTCATGGACGAGGCCGAACGCTGCCACCGGCTCCTCCTCATGCGCGAAGGCGAGATCCTCGCCGAGGACACCCCTGAAGCCCTGCGGCGCCGCAACGACACCGCCACCGTCGAAGAGGCCTTCCTCCACCTCGTCGACTCCGCCGACGCCCGTGAAGCCGTACGCCTCCAGGAGCCCCAGCGATGAGCACCGCACGCACCCTCGCCACCGCCGCCCGCGTCCTGCGGCAACTGCGTCACGACCCGCGCTCGATCGCGCTGATGATCCTCGTGCCGTGCCTGATGCTCTTCCTGCTCCGGTACGTCTTCGACGGCAGCCCGCGCACCTTCGACAACATCGGCGCCTCGCTGCTCGGCATCTTCCCGCTGATCACGATGTTCCTCGTGACCTCGATCGCCACCCTGCGCGAACGCACCTCCGGCACCCTGGAACGCCTGCTCGCCATGCCCCTGGGCAAGGGCGACCTCATCGCCGGTTACGCCCTCGCGTTCGGGCTCCTCGCCATCGTCCAGTCCGCCCTAGCCACCGGCCTCGCCCTCGGCCTCCTCGGACTCGACGTCGTCGGCTCGCCCTGGCTACTCCTCCTCGTCGCCCTCCTCGACGCCCTGCTCGGCACCGCGCTCGGCCTCTTCGTCTCGGCCTTCGCCGCCTCGGAGTTCCAGGCCGTCCAGTTCATGCCGGCCGTGATCTTCCCCCAGCTGCTGCTCTGCGGCCTCTTCATCGCCCGCGACCAGATGCAGCCCGTCCTCGAAGGAATCTCCAACGTGCTGCCCATGTCGTACGCCGTCGACGGCATGAACGAGGTCCTCCGCAACCCCGACATCACCGGCGACTTCATCCGCGACGCCCTCGTCGTCGCCGGCTGCGCCCTGCTGGTCCTCGCCCTCGGCGCGGCCACCCTCCGCCGCCGCACGGCCTGACCGCCCCTCGGACACCCGCACCGCGCGCACCCGCGCGGTGCGAGGATGGCGACACGTATTCCTTCCGGCGAGGTGAACAGAGCCATGACCCAGACCGTCGCAGTCCTCGGCACCGGCAAGATCGGTGAAGCGCTCCTCAGCGGCATGATCCGGGCCGGCTGGCGCCCCGCCAACCTCCTGGTCACCGCCCGCCGCACCGAACGCGCCGAGGAGCTCCGCGCCCGCTACGGCGTCGAGACCGTCACCAACGCCGAGGCCGCCAAGCGCGCCGACACCCTCATCCTCGCCGTGAAGCCCCAGGACATGGGCCGTCTCCTCGACGAACTCGCCCCCCACGTCACCGCCGACCGCCTCGTCATCAGCGCCGCCGCCGGCATCCCCACCTCCTTCATCGAGGAACGCCTCACCACCGGCACCCCCGTCGTCCGCGTCATGCCCAACACCCCCGTCCTCGTAGACGAGGGCATGTCCGTGATCTCCGGCGGTAGCCACGCCACCTCCGCCCACCTCGTCCACGCGGAGGAGATCTTCGGCGGCGTGGGCAAGACGCTCCGCGTCCCCGAGTCCCAGCAGGACGCCGCCACCGCCCTCTCCGGCTCCGGCCCGGCGTACTTCTACTTCCTCGTCGAGGCCATGACCGACGCCGGCATCCTCCTCGGCCTGCCCCGCGCCCAGGCCCACGACCTGATCGTCCAGGCCGCCATCGGCGCCGCCGTGATGCTCCGCGACAGCGGCGAGCACCCGGTCAAGCTCCGCGAGGCCGTCACCTCCCCGGCCGGCACCACCATCAGCGCCATCCGCGAACTGGAGAACCACGGCGTACGGGCCGCCCTCATCGCCGCCCTGGAAGCCGCCCGCGACCGCAGCCGCGAGCTCGCCTCCGGCAACGGCTGACCTACGCGCCCGAGGCCCCCTTCAGCACTTCCTCCGTCGTGACGACCCGGGCGAACCCTCCCCCGTGCAGGGACACCGCCGTCGCCCGGGTCAGCTCCTCCGCCGTCGCCGCCCACCCGAACGGCCCCTCCAGGTCGAAGGTGTGCATCGCGTCCAGCGGGAACACCACCTCGTAACCGAGGTTCCCGCCCATCCGCGCCGTCGTCTCGTTGCACATGTTCGTCTGGATCCCGACGACCACGATCTGCGCGATCCCCTCCCCGCTCAGCCACAGGTCCAGCGACGGCTCCCCGTAGAACGCCGAGTTCACGCTCTTCGTCACCAGCAGCTCAGGCCCGTCCCCCTTCCCCCTCCGCTCCTCGACGAAGTCCTTGAAGTCGTTCCCCACGTGCCCGATCCGCAGCGGTGACCGCGACCCGGCCGGCGAATCGTGCCGTACGAACACGACCGGCCGCCCCGTCCCCTGCCACAGGTCGATCAGTGCCGCGATGTTCTCCTCGGCACCCGGGTTGTTCCGCTTCCCCCAGAACTCCTCCTCGAAGCCCTTCTGTACGTCGACGACAACCAGCGCTGCGTTCTCCGCGATCTCCATGGACTCGATGCTGCCGCCACCGGCCCCCACCTCCCAGAGGGGGGAAAGTCAGCGATCGATGGTTTACTGCCACCCATGCAGTGCATCGCCCTGATGGCCTTCCCCGGCATCCGCGCCTTCGACGTCTCCGTCGTCACCGAGGTCTGGGGCACCGACCGCCGCCTGCGCGGCGTCCCTCCTTTCGAACTCCGCCGCGTCGCCGTAGACCCCGCCACCCCTGTCCCCCTCCGTGGCGGCCTCACCCTCACCCCCGATCGCCCCCTCGACTGGCTCGACGGACTCACCCCCACCGACCTCGTCCTCGTCCCGGGCATCGAGAACCCCGACACCGACACACCCGCCCCCGTGCTCGAAGCCCTCCGCCAGGCCCACGCCGCCGGAATCCCCGTCGCCTCCCTCTGCGCCGGCGCCTTCGTCCTGGCTCAGGCGGGACTCCTCGACGGCCGCCGCGCGGTCACCCACTGGCACCTCGCCCCGGCCCTCGCCACCCGCCACCCCCAGGTCACCGTCGAGGCCGACGCCCTCTTCGTCGAGGACTCCGGCATCTGGACCTCGGCAGGCACCGCCGCCGGCATCGACCTCTGTCTCCACCTCGTCCGCACGGCCCACGGCGCCGAAGCCGCCGCGTCGATCGCCCGCTCGATGGTCACCGCCCCCTTCCGCACGGGCACCCAGGCCCAGTTCATCGAGCACCCCACACCTCGAGCCGACCGCGACGCCGACACCCTCGCCGCCGTCCGCTCCTACGCCCTCGCCCACCTGGACGAACCCCACACCGTCGCCAGCCTGGCCACCCGCGCCGGTATGTCCTCCCGCACCTTCGCCCGCCACTTCCAGGCGACCACCGGCACCACCCCTCTCCACTGGCTCATCACCCAACGCGTCGCCGCCGCCCAGAAACTCCTCGAACTCACCGACCACCCCCTCCCCGAGGTCGCCCGCCGCGCGGGCTTCGGCAGCGAGGTCACGATGCGCCAGCACTTCGCCTCGCACCTCGCCACCAGCCCGCGCGACTACCGCCACGCCTTCCGTCACACGGCAGGCATCAACCCGATCGCCCGATAGGCCCGGTCCACCAACGGCCGCGCCATCCCCCGGGCCCGCTCGGCGCCGTCCCGCAGCACCTGGTCCACATATCCCGGATCGGCCGCCAACTCCGCGTGCCGCTCCCGCACCGGCCGCACCATCTCGACCACCGCGTCCGCTGTATCTCGTTTCAAGGATCCGTACGACTCATATACACCGGCCAGGGCTTCCGGGTTCCCACCCGTCGAGGCCGCCAGCAGATCGAGCAGATTCGCGACCCCGGGCCGACCCTCCCGGTCGTAGGCCACATCCCGCCCGCTGTCGGTCACGGCCCGCATGATCTTCCGCCGCACGGTCTCCTCGTCGTCCAGGAGATAGACGAACCCCGCCGCGTTCTCGTGCGACTTCCCCATCTTCGAACGCGGATCCTGGAGGTCCATCACCCGAGCCGCCACCTCGGGATGCGTCGCCTTCGGCACCGTGAACACATGCCCGTACCGCTGGTTGAACCGCACCGCCAGATCCCGGGTGAGCTCCACATGCTGCGTCTGGTCCTCACCCACCGGCACCTCATCGGTCCCGTAGGCCAGGATGTCCGCCGCCATCAGCACCGGGTACGTCAGCAACGACAGCCGCACCCCCTGCCCGGCCGCCACCGCCCGCGCGCCCTTCTCCTTGTACTGGATCATCCGCCGCAGCTCGCCGTCCGTAGCCGTGCACTCCAGCAGATACGAGAGCCGCGCGTGCTCGTCCACATGACTCTGGACGAAGAGGGTGCACAGCTTCGGATCGAGCCCCGCGGCCAGCATCAGCGTGGCCGCCTGCCGGCTCAGCCGCAGCACCCGCGCCGGGTCGTGCTCGACGGTCAGCGCGTGCAGATCCACGACGCTGAACAACGAGTCCGACGCGTGCTGGTCCACCTCGACCCACCTCCGCACGGCCCCGAGGTAGTTGCCCAGGGTCAGATGCCCGGTCGGCTTGATCCCGCTGAAGATCCGCTTCACTGCGTTCGTTCTCCCTCTCCATGTGCGCCGACCCGTCGGCCGCACTCCCGGAGGGGGATACGCGAACGGCCGCCGAGTCGGCGGCCGCTGAGTGCATGCGTCAGATGGGGCCGCCGGTCAGGCGGCCCACCACTGAGTGGTGTGCGCATGCGTGGTCATACGGAGGAGGGTACGCCTGAGGACGGGGGTTGACATGGGATTCCCCGATACGTAGTGTTCTCCGAGTTGTCCGACGTGAGCACCGGCCCCGGCCGGCCCCGGACAACCATTCCGCAAGATCCTCAGAAGCTGACGGCGCTTCGTCGCGCCGTCGTGCTTTCCGTGCGTTTTTGCGAAATGAGGAATCCGCGTTCGAAGGTTTGAGCGCGAGCCGCCCGATTAGCGTCGGGGGCAAGGAATCCGCTAAAGTCTCACTCGTCGGAACGGCCCAACAGCCGCGAAGACAGCCCCCGCTGACTGGGAATCAGGCCCGAAAGGATCTGATAGAGTCGGAAACGCAGGAAGGCCGAAACGGGAAACCGAAGAAGCCGGAAAGCACCGAG
>NZ_JBICYI010000004.1:0-33254 GCF_043200825.1 Streptomyces sp. NPDC048370
GGGAGCGGGGTCTGGTGCCGTGGATCGCAAGGCGGAGGAGGGAGTCAACGCGGAGCGTTGGCGACCGACGACAACGCGGCGAGGCACGGTGCCAGACCCCGCGAGCCCGGCATGATCCAAACGAAAGGCCCTAGCCGGATCACGGCGCCGGAAGCGGGCCCGCCACGAGCGGGCGACCACTTCCGGCGCCCCGCCGTGGCGAGCGATGCCCCATATGATCGCTTTTCATGGGAGAGGTCCGTTTGTCCACCGAAGGAACGCCCCGGGGCACCGTCCGTTCGCGGCGCAGCGCCGCGTTCGCCGTCTGGTATCTCCGCGCCGTCACGTTCATCAACTTCCTGAGCGCCGTGTGGGTCTCCCTCGGCCAGGACCTCCGTCGGCACAACACGGACAACTACTTCACTCCGTACATGCTGACCGCGGGCTTCGCCTCGGGCGTCTTCACGCTCTTCCTGGCGATCACCATGCGCCGCCGCAAACGCGCCGCGTGGATCCTCAACATCGTCCTCAGCGGCCTCTTCCTGCTGCTCTTCGCCTTCGCGATGATCTTCCCGGAGATCCGGCAGCACGCCCAGAACTGGATCTCGCTCGTCCTCACCGCCGCGTTCGTCCTCGCGCTGGTCCTCGGCCGCAAGGAGTTCTACGCGAAGGGCGACCGCTCCAACCCCTGGCTGGCCGCGATCGTGGCGGTCGGCGGCCTGTTGGTCACCTCGCTGCTCGCCGCCGTGCTCGTCACCGTCACCAACACCTCCACCGGCACCTCCACCTTCCTGGAGCGCTGGCGGTACGGCGTGATGCGGCTCGTCACCCTGGCCGCCGACGACTCGCGCTTCGACGGGATCGCCACCCCCGGCTGGGTCAACGTCACCATCAACGTCCTGTCCACGCTGCTGATCATCGCCGTGCTCTACGCCGCGTTCCGCTCCCGCCGGGCGGTCGACCCGCTGACCGAGGCGGACGAGGACAAGCTGCGCACGCTCCTCGACAAGCACGGCGACCGCGACTCGCTCGGCTACTTCGCGCTGCGCCGCGAGAAGAGCGTCGTGTGGTCCCCCAGCGCGAAGGCCGCCGTCGCCTACCGGGTCGTCGGCGGGGTCTCGCTCGCATCCGGGGACCCCATCGGCGACCCCGAGGCCTGGCCCGGCGCGATCGAGCCGTGGCTCGCCGAGGCCCGCGAGCACGGCTGGATCCCGGCCGTGATGGGCGCGAGCGAGGAGGCCGGCACCGTCTACGCCCGGCACGGCCTGGACGCCCTTGAGCTGGGCGACGAGGCGATCGTGGAGACCGACGAGTTCACCCTCGACGGCCGGGCGATGCGGACGGTCCGGCAGGCCTTCAACCGGGTCAAGCGGGCCGGGTACGAGGTGCGGATCCGGCGCCACGAGGACATCCCCGCCGAGGAGATGGACGCGCTGCTCCGCAAGGCCGACGACTGGCGCGACGGCGCGACCGAGCGGGGCTTCTCGATGGCGCTCGGCCGGCTCGGCGACCCGCGCGACGGGCGGTGCGTGATGCTGGAGTGCACCGACGAGCAGGGCGACCTGCGGGCGGTGCTCTCCTTCGTGCCCTGGGGGCCGAAGGGCCTCTCGCTCGACCTGATGCGCCGCGACCGGGACTCCGAGAACGGCCTGATGGAGTTCATGGTCATCGAACTCCTCCAGCGCGCCAAGGAGATCGGGATCACTCAGGTCTCGCTCAACTTCGCCATGTTCCGGTCCGTCTTCGAACGTGGCTCGAAGCTCGGGGCGGGGCCCGTGCTGAGGATGTGGCGTTCGCTGCTCAGCTTCTTCTCCCGCTGGTGGCAGATCGAGTCGCTGTACCGCGCCAACGCCAAGTACCGACCGATCTGGGAGCCCCGCTTCATGCTCTTCGAGAAGAGCGCCGACCTGCTGCGCATCGGCCTCGCCGCCGGTCGCGCCGAAGGCTTCCTCGAAGCCCCCGGCCTGCCGAAGTGGCTGCACCGCAAGCACCTGGAGGGCCGACGGTGAAGTCCGCCCTGAAGGGCTTCGCCCGCCGCGAGTGGGGGCCGCTGTACACCGCCGTACGGACCGCCCTCGTCACGAAGAAGTGGCGTGCGGTGCCCATGACGCTGGCCGCGGTCTGCCTCACGGCGCTCTTCCAGCTCGTACAGAACCAGGACTGGGGCTACCAGCCGGTCCAGAACATCGGCTCGGTGCGCGCGGAGGACCCGGTCTGGCTCGCCCTGCTGCGCACCCCGCTCTCGCTCTTCGTTCCCGCCCTCGACCTGCCGGTCTGGGGCGCGCTCGCCCAGGTCCTGCTGGTCTTCGGCATCGCCGAGATCTGTCTGGGGCGGTGGCGGACGCTCGCGATCGCGTATCTGGCGACCCTCGCGGGGACGCTGTACGCGCGCGTGGGCATCGCCCTCGGCCCCGACAACCCGCTGGGGCTGCCCGCCTCCGACGCGCGGGTGGTGGACACCGGCCCTTCGGCGGCCGTGGTCGGCCTCGCGGTGTACGTCTGTTGGCGCTACCGGGCCCGGTGGACCGCGGCGCTCGTGGTCGTCGCGATGGTGGTCGAGGTGCTCGTCAAGACCAACCTGGCGGGCAAGGAGCATCTCGCGGCGATCGCCGCCGTGCTCGTGCTCATGGCCGTCACGGCCTGGCGCGAGCGCCGTCAGTCGCCACCGCCGGGACCCGAAGGCCCGGAGGGTCCGGGTGGTCCCGAGGGCCCCGAGCCCGAGCTGCGTCCCGGCACCCGTTCCTGGAAGCCGCCGATCACGTCCTGAGCGCGTCGGCGCACCCGGTCCCAGCGCCGGTCGTGCCGGTAGGTGCGCAGCCGGGACTTGGCGCGGGCCCGGTGGCGCCTGCGGTAGAAGTGGCGGGACCACCAGGAGCCGGGCCTGGCCAGCCGGACGGCGCCGACGATCGCGACGAACGGCACCAGCGTCCCCAGCACCGCGATCCGGAACTTCCCCTTGACCAGGGCGATCAGGACGAAGAGGAAGTTCACCACGAGGGTGAGGACGACGGTGGCGCGGTTCTGACGTTCGTCGGGGGTCAGTTCGTTGACGCCGAGCGGCGAGAAGCCGCCGAGGACCAGCACGACCAGGGCGGCGGTCAGCACGACGACCTCGACGCTCTTGCGGCCCTGGTCGCTCCAGTAGACGTCGTCGAGGTGCAGGATCAGCGCGAACTCGTCCAGGACCAGGCCCGCGCCGATCCCGAAGACGGCCGCGAAGACGCAGGCGGTGACCCCTTCCCGGCCGCTGGCGACCGCGCCGAAGCCGCCGACGACGGTGAGGACGACACCGGGGACGACATGGTGGATGTGCAGCCCTCCGGCGGACTTCACATTGCCGAACGGGCCCTTCCCCGCCCGGATCATCCGCACGATCGTCCGCGTGATCAGGAAGGTCAGCACGAAGGACGCGAGGGCGATGAGCAGCGGGAGCTTCCCCGGCTCGACGAAGTTGCGATAGAACCAGTGACCCATGCCACCCGCTTCCGATTTGTACCTGATGCGCAATTTACCGCGTGAGGCCCTGCCTTACCCTGCCCGGATGGACGGCCTGCGTTTCGCCTTCGGCACCCTCACCGTGTTGCCCGCCCGCATCACCCGCTGGGACCGGGACGCGGCGCGCGCCGGCATGCTCTGGGCCCCCCTCGCGGGCCTCGTCCTCGGCCTCTTCGCGGCCGCGCTCGGCGGGGTGCTCCTGCTGCTCGGCTCGGGGCCGCTGCTCGCGGCGGTCGCCACGGCGGCCGTCCCGGCGCTGATGACCCGCGGTCTGCACCTGGACGGGCTCGCGGACACGGCGGACGGGCTCGGCAGCGCGAAGCCCGCCGACGACGCGCTGCGGATCATGAAGCAGTCGGACATCGGCCCGTTCGGCGTGATCACCCTGCTCTTCGTCCTGCTCGCCCAGGTCGCCGCGCTGTACCGGCTGTACGAGGAGGGCTGGGCGTACGGCACGGTCGGCGCCGCCCTCGCCGCGACCGTCGCCCGCCTCGCCCTCACCCACGCCTCCCGCGAGGGCATCCCGGCGGCCCGCCCGGAGGGCCTGGGGGCGATGGTCGCCGGCACCGTCCCGGTCCGCGCCGCGGCCCTGGTGACGGCGGCCGTCCTGGTGGTGTGCGCGGCGACGGGGCTGCTCCTCTCCCCGTACGACGCCCTGCGCCAGGTCCTCGCGACGGGCGCGGGCCTCGCGGCGGCGGCGCTGCTGCTGCGCCGCTGCGTCCGGCGGTTCGGCGGGGTGACGGGCGACGTGTTCGGCGCGGTGGAGGAGACGGCGGCCACGGCGGTGCTCGTGGCCCTGACGCTGGGCCTCTAGGGAGTGTCCGGAAAGTATGGTCGTCCGCCCGAAGGGCGGGGCTCGCGGCGTCCGGTGCGTGCGATCGCAAGGCGCCGGGATGCTCTCGTAGCGGAGCTACGTGGGCATTTCGGCAACGCGGCGAGCGTGCGTGCCGGACGCCGCGAGCCAGGCCAGACTTTCCGGACGCGACCTAGGGCCTCGTCGCGGCTACGGCCTCCGTTCCAGGCCGTGCGGGAGCGTGCCCCAGGGGTGGGCGCCCGTGCCGGGGACCGCGCAGTGGACGCGGGTGACCGGCAGGGCGTCCCGGGGCGCCGCGTAGACCAGGTGGCAGTAGTGGTCGGCGACCGGGAGTTCGAGGCCGCGGTAGGAGTCCCAGGGGCCCTCGAAGGTGACGAGCAGGTCGGCGAGTTCGGCGTAGCCGGGGTCGGGGTGGGCGCCGTGGTTGAGGACCAGGGTGCGGACCCCGGCGGCGCGGGCGGCGACGCCGATGCGGCCGACGTGGGCGAGGGCCTCGTGCGCGGTCGGCACCTGGTCGAGGAAGGCGCCGTCGACCCCGTACCAGTCGCGGTGGCGCAGCAGTTCGGCGACGACCTCGCCGTGCGGGCGGCGGCCGTAGGCGGTGTCGGTGTAGCCGAGGACGCGGGCCCCGGCGGCGCGGAGCCGTTCCGCGACGGCGGCGAAGGCGGGGTCGGGGGCCGGCCCCGCGCCGTTCGCGGGGTTGAGGACGACGCCGTACAGCGAGGCGGCCGCCCCGACGACGGCGTCCCATGCCTCGGGGCGGTCGGCGGGATGCTCGTAGAAGGGCACGATGAGGGAGGGGTGGGAGGGGGTCACGGACCTTCCTCAGACACGGTGGGCGGTCGGGCGGACGAGCCGGGCGCAGGTCAGGACGGCCATGACGGCGGCGGCCACGGCGGCGACGAGCGGTCCCGAGGTCGGGGCGAGGGTCTGGGCCGCCGCCGCGAGGGTGCACACGACGGCCGCGCCGCGCACCGCGCCGAAGGCCTGGAGGAGCAGGCCGAGCCAGAGCACCACCCCGACGAGCAGCAGCCCGAGCAGCCCGGCGCCGTCCGGCGTGGGGGCCCCGGGCCACAGCAGGGAAGTGGCGGCGGCCAGGGCGAGGAGCACGGCGAGATAGGCGCCGAGGCAGTGCGCGAGGGTCCCCGCCGCCGTCCGCCGGAAGGCCCGGGCGCTGGTGAGGGTCCGAAGCCCGGCGAGGCTCTGGCGGCGGAAGCGGTGCAGCAGCCACTCGGCGGGCCCCATGGAGAGGGTGAGCGCGAGCACGGGCCCCGCGCCCGTCACGAGGGCGTCGCCGCCGCCCGCGTACAGCACGAGCAGTCCGGTGCCGAGGCCGAAGAGGCCGTACGGGACGGAGGCGAGGAGCGGCGGGCCCGAGCGGGTCCTTCGGGGGCCCGGCCGGACCGACCCTGGCCCGCTCGCCACGGCGGCGGCCGGCCGTGAGCCTGATCCTGAGCCCCGGCGGCGCAGGACCCTCGCCGCGAGGGTGGCAGCGGGGCCTGGGCCGGGTCGCCGTGGGCCCCCGCCGCGGAGCACCGTCGCCGCGAAGGTGACGGCGGCCGCGAGGGAGAGCGCGGGGAGCCCGGCCCTGAGCGCGTCGGGGAGGTCGTACCAGAACGCGGGCACGGCCCCGGCGAGCGGGGCGAGCGCGCAGAGCAGGGCGCGTTCGCGGCCGAGGACGAGCAGGACGGTCGCGGCCCCGAGGTAGAGCGACTGGCCCGCGGCGAAGACGACGACCGGCCACTCGCCGGGGCCCGCGGCCGCGAGCGCGACCGCGGAGCCGACAACCGCGCCCGCCGGGGCGCCGAGGAGCAGGCTGCGGACGGCGCCGGCCCGGTCGCCGAGCCCGAGCCAGGTGTACGCGCGGTGGGAGAGGGCCTGGTTCCAGACCCAGCCGGCCACGGCACCCGCGAGCAGCGGGACCGTCCCCGCACCGCCCAGGAGCGGTGCCCCCAGGACGTACGCGAGTCCGGGCAGGGCGAAGACGAGACCGCGCAGCAGACAGCCGCCGAGCCCGTGGTGCCAGGGCCCGGCGGGCGTGGTGTCGGGCTCGGGGTGCCGCCGCTCCACGCGCGCGTAGAGGTCCTCTGCGAGGGCGAAGGAGTCGGCGCGGCCGTAGGTGAGCCGGATGTGGTCGTCCGTCATCCCGTCGGACTCCAGGATCGCGGCCATCTCGTCCGGATGCACGGCGTCGGCGGCCAACTCGGCGAGCCGGTCGGCGAGTTCGTCGATGGGGTCGGCGGCAAGGGTCGCCGATCCGGCGGTCGCCCGCTGGCGCGGGATCACCGGCAGGGTGTCCCGCATCGTGCCGTTCTTCAGCCAGAGGGAGCCGCTCATGACAGGGAGCCTCCGCCGACGAGTTCCGGCCGCCAGGGGTCGGTGAGGAGCACCGTCCAGTCCTCCGGGGGCTCCGGCGCGGCAGGCACGGGCGGCTCGCCGGCCAGTTCGCGGTAGATCCGGCGGAAGCCGTCCACCGAGCGGTGCAGGGTGAACCGGTCGACGACCCGCTGCCGGGCCCTCTGCCCCAGTGCGGCCCTCCGCTCGCCGTCCCGCAGCAGTTCGGTGACGGCCGCGGCCATGACGGCGGGCTCCCGGGGCGGGACGACGAGCCCGGTGTCGCCGACGGCCTCGCGCACCCCGCCGACATCGGTGGAGACGGTGGCCCGGCCGCAGGACATCGCCTCGATCAGGGAGAACGGGAACCCCTCGCTGATCGAGGAGAGCATCACCACGCTCCCGGCCGCGTAGGCGCGGGCCACGTCGGAGACCCGGCCCTCGAAGGTGATGCCGTCGGTCACGCCCAGCTCGGCGGCGAGCTTCTCAAGACGGGTGCGGTAGTCCTCGTTGCCCGCCGGGACCGGACCGAACAACCGCAGCCGCAGCTCGGGCAGTTCGGCACGGCTGATGGCGTACGCCCGGATCAGCGTCTCCAGGTCCTTGATGGGGTCGACGCGGCCGCACCAGCTGAGGGTGGGGACCTCCGGCTCGGGCCCCGCGTAGGGGAAGGCCTGCGGGTCGACGCCGTTGTAGACGGTCCGGATGCGGGCGGTGGGGGCGCCGCCGCGCTCCTCCCAGCGCCGGTTGTACTGGTTGCAGGGGGTGATGAGGTCGGCCTTGCGGTAGCCGAGGGTGTTGAGCTCGCGGTAGAAGCCGAGCATGAGGGCCTTGACGGGCCAGCGCTGGGCCTCGGTGCGGTAGCCGAGGTAGCGCTCGCGGAGGTAGATGCCGTGTTCGGTGAGCAGGAAGGGCACCCCTTCGAAGTGCTGGGCGGCGAGCGCCGGCAGCGTCGCGAGTCCGCTGGAGACCGCGTGGGCGACGCTGTCGTCGGGTATCCGGGCGGCGAGCGGGCGCAGCGCGTGTTCGAGTAGGTCGGTGGCGGTGAGCGCGTCGTGGATCGTGGGGCGTGCGGCGGCCGTCGGCAGATGCGGCATGGTCCAGATCCACATCAGCGAGCGCAGCACGCGTTCGGAGCGCAGGGCGGCGGTGAGCCCGCCGCGCCGGGCGAGGTCGGCGAGGGCGTAGAGGCCCTCGCCGAAGTCGCAGCCGGAGTCGGGGTCGAGGATGGAGAGCAGGAAGCGCTCGTAGGTGTCGACGAAGCGGCGCCGTTCACGGCCCCGCGGGGCCCGCCCCCGCTCCGGGGCCTGGCCCCAGAGCGGGAAGGCGGTGTGCCGGTAGATGTTCGGCGGCAGCTCCCAGGTCACGGGTTCGCGGCCGTTGCCGGTGAGGGCGAGGATCTGGAAGTCGACCTCGGGCATGCCCCGGACGAGCTGGTCGCACCAGGTGCTCACTCCCCCGTGGACGTGCGGATAGGTGCCTTCGGTGAGCATGGTGACGTGACGGCCGCGGCTCGGCATGTGCGTTTCCCCCCAGAACGTACGGTGGTCGGGTCGTACGTGGTCGGTCAGGCCGTCGGGAGCTTGAGCGTGGTCGTGGACTGGAGCGCCTCGGGGGCGGTCCAGGCCGAGCGCGCTCCCGCGTAGGCCGTGCCGAACACCGTCGTACCGAGCAGGAGTTGCTTGCGCGTCCCCTCGGGGGCAGTGACCGGGGCGGTCACTCCGGAGGGCGCCTTGACGGTGACGGCGGTGCCGATGCGGTAGGCGGTGACCTGGCCCGCGGTGAGCGCCCGGTCCCAGGCGGCCCGGCGGTCCAGCTCGACGCCGACGTCGCGCTGACGGGGGTTCACCAGCGGTGCGTTGTCGGCGAACAGGCCCCGGTAGTCGGCGAGGACCCGGTCGAGGACGGGGTAGAGGATGCGGTCCTCGGCCAGGTTGGACTGGTGGACGTAGTGCGGGCGCGGGTCGTTGGCCACCACGTGGGAGAGGGCCGTGCGGGCCTCCTGCGGGGCGATGTGGCCGGCGTACCCGGTGGCGGTGTCGAGCGGGGCGGGCAGGCAGGTGGAGGCCGCGTTGGACTCGCAGATCCCACTGCCGCCGTCGGCCCGCGAGGTGTAGACCCAGTTGTACTCGTCGGCCATCTCGGCGGCCGTGCCCACGTTGTAGTACACGTTCATGGGGTGGCGCGGGACGGTCTTCGCGGCGCCGACCGTCCTCTGCTGCGGCTCACGGGAGTTGTCGCTGGCGATCCACTTCACTCCGTTGTCGGAGAGCGCGCCGGCCAGGTTCGGGTTGTCGACGGGCTGCTGCGGCGAGGTCTTGAGGCCGGAGTGCTCGCCGGTGACGAGCTCGGTGCGGTCGACGGAGATCCCCTTGGCGACGGCCCAGTTGTGGTTGTCGCGGATCTGGGCGCCGATCACGCTCCGGCTCGTCCACTGGGTGGCCCCGGCCGTGTTCTTCGCGCACTGCCAGGGGACGGTGCTGGTGTCCTGGACGCAGCCGAGGAAGGGGTGCGTGTAGGTGTGGTTGATCCAGCGGTACTGGGCGCGGTCGGCGAGCAGCCGGGTGGTGAGCGGGTCGGTGCCGCCGTGCTCGGTCTTCCACTGCTCGCCCTGGCCGCCGTTGTAGACCATGTCGAGGGTGAAGCCGGCGGACTTCTGCCAGGCGGCGGCGTACGCGGCGTCGTCCACGGTCATCCGGATCGGGTTCTCGCCGGCCTCGCCGTCGCCGCCGGGGCAGTCGAAGTCGCCGGGGGTGCAGTTCCGTGCGGTGTCCCAGCGGGCGTCGGGGGCGAAGACGTCGTCGACGTGGACGGAGAAGTAGTTCCGGCTCTGGCCGAGGTGGACGCCCTCGGTGAGCCACTCGACGACGCCGCGCGCGAGGACCCGGAACTGCCGCTGGTACTGGTTGTAGGCGAAGGTGACGACGAGTTCGCGGCGCCCGTCGTGGGCGTACTCGCCGATCAGGCTCGCCCGTCCGCCGCCGGGGACGGGCACGTCGAGGAGGCTGGTGAAGCCCTCGCGCGGGCGGCCCGCGTAGCCGTGGCTCTCGGAGATCGAGGGGTCGTTGTCCTCGAAGGTCACCGCCCCGTCGAGGTACCGGAAGGGCCCGGCCTTGCCGGCGGCGGTGACGGCGGCGGTGGTGCCGTCGAGGGAGCCGGAGTGGCCGCCCTCGCTGGTGTAGTCGAGGCCGACGCCGGGGTGGGCCCAGGTGTACGCGTCGACCTGCGGGATCCGGAAGGTCCGCTCGTACGCCGTGAGCGCCGCCTGCTCGGGGGAGTCGGGGCCGAAGGCCGACTCGTGGGGCAGCACGACGCCCTGGAACTTGGCCCGGGAGCGCCCCGAGACCGTGTCGCTGAGGAAGCCGGCGTTGATGACCGGGCGGCCGGAATCGGCCAGATCGACCCGGCGGTACGGGACGCCCGTGGAGCGCAGCTCGGCGATGATCGCCTCCACGGCGCTGCCGCCGTCGTCGACGACCAGGACGGTGAGGTCGACCCTCGGGACCGGCGGTGCGGCGGCGCTCGCCCCCGCCGACGGGACGACGGTGGCCAGGAGCGCGGCCGCGAGCAGGGTGGCGGTCCTGGCAGTTCTGGGCATGCGGGATCCGGCAGAGTCCATCGGTGTGGTGTCCCCCCTCGACAGGTCCGCCGGACGCGGAGGACCTGTGGAGATGATGCGGATGATGCAAAGGAGCGAGTGCTGCCCTTGCGCGAATGAGGCGAGTGTGGACGAGCTCACCGACTCTGAGGGGTAAACGTGAAAGAGACACCACGGATGAGTGAATCACCGTCGCCGTGAGCGAACACGAACAGCGAGCGTAGGCTCGTTCTCGGCGCTCTCCGGGCCGAAATACGATGCGGCGGGCATGGTCGGCCCATCCCTCGACCGCCACAGAACTCAATGGAAGCGAGATTTCACCACCGTGACTGCTCTCACTCTCAGCACAGCCGGCGCCGCGACGCTGCGCGCCGACGCCCTCGTCGTCGGTGTCGCGAAGTCCGGCAAGGGCCTGGTCGTCGCCCCCGGCGCCGAGGCCGTGGACAAGGCGTTCGACGGGAAGCTGGCCGCCGTCCTGGAGACCCTGGGCGCGGCGGGTGCCGAGGGTGAGGCGACCAAGCTGCCCTCCCCCGCCGGTCTGAAGACCCCCGTCGTCCTCGCCGTCGGCCTGGGCTCCGCCCCCGAGGACGGCGTGTCGTACGGCGCCGAGGCGCTCCGCCGCGCCGCCGGTACCGCCGCCCGCACCCTGCACGGTGCCAAGAAGGCCGCGTTCGCGCTGCCCGTCGCCACCGCCGAGGACGCCGAGGCGATCGCCGAGGGCGCGCTGCTCGGCGCGTACGCCTACACCGCGTACCAGGACTCCAAGAACGGCAAGGACGCCAAGAAGCCGCTGGCCGAGGTGGCCCTGCTCGGTGCCAAGCCGCGCGACAAGGCCCACAAGGCCGCCGCCGAGCGCGCGCTCGCCCTCACCGAGGAGATCAACCGCGCCCGCGACCTGATCAACATGCCGCCGAACGACCTCTACCCCGAGACGTTCGCCGCCGCCGTCACCGCCGCCGGCAAGGAGCACAGCCTCAAGGTCCAGGTCCTCGACGAGAAGGCGCTCGACAAGGGCGGCTACGGCGGCATCCTCGGCGTCGGCAAGGGCGCGGTCCGCGGCCCGCGCCTGGTCCGGGTCGCCTACACCCACCCGAAGGCGGAGAAGACCCTCGCCCTGGTCGGCAAGGGCATCACCTACGACTCGGGTGGCATCTCCCTGAAGCCGGCCGGCCACAACGAGACGATGAAGTGCGACATGAGCGGCGCGGCCGCCGTGTTCGCCGCCGTCGTCGCCGCCGCCAAGATCGGTCTGGCCGTCAACGTCACCGGCTGGCTCGCGCTCGCCGAGAACATGCCGTCGGGCTCGGCCACCCGCCCCGGCGACGTGCTGCGGATGTACAGCGGCAAGACCGTCGAGGTCCTCAACACCGACGCCGAGGGCCGGCTCGTCCTGGCGGACGCGCTGACCCGGGCCTCGGAGGAGAACCCGGACGCGATCGTCGACGTGGCGACCCTGACCGGCGCGATGGTGCTCGCCCTCGGCAACCGCACCTTCGGCATCATGGCCAACGACGACGACTACCGCACCGCGATCCACGAGATCGCCGAGGAGGTCGGCGAGCAGTCCTGGCCGATGCCGCTCCCGGCGGACCTGCGCAAGGGCATGGACTCCCCGACCGCCGACATCGCCAACATGGGCGAGCGGATGGGCGGCGGCCTGGTCGCCGGTCTCTTCCTCCAGGAGTTCGTCGGCGAGGGCATCACCTGGGCCCACCTGGACATCGCGGGTCCGGCCTTCCACGAGGGCGCGCCGTACGGCTACACCCCCAAGGGCGGCACCGGCTCCGCCGTCCGCACGCTGGTGAAGCTGGCGGAGAAGACCGCCGACGGCGAGCTCTGACCGCCCGGTGACACGGAGCGCGGCCCCGGGACCCCCGTCCCGGGGCCGCGCGTGTTCACCCACAACGAAATCCGTACGTTCGTACGGCCCGGTTACCTGTCCGTACGGGCGATCGGCCGGTCTCACACACCGGCCCCGCGTCCCGCCTTCCGGCAACAAGTGCGAAGATGGGTTCTCGGCAGGACAGGGCCCCCACCACAGGGCCGACATAAAAGCGGCCGGACACCAGCCGCCGCCCGGTCACAGGAGACCGGCGACGAGCGCACATGCATGGAGGACGTGACGTGGCGAACGACGCCAGCACCGTTTTCGACCTAGTGATCCTCGGCGGCGGTAGCGGCGGTTACGCCGCGGCGCTGCGCGGAGCGCAGCTGGGCCTGGACGTCGCACTGATCGAGAAGAACAAGCTCGGCGGCACCTGCCTGCACAACGGCTGCATTCCCACGAAGGCCCTGCTCCACGCCGGCGAGGTCGCCGACCAGGCGCGCGAGGCGGAGCAGTTCGGTGTCAAGGCCACCTTCGAGGGCATCGACATCAAGGCCGTGCACAAGTACAAGGACGACGTGATCTCGGGCCTGTACAAGGGCCTGCAGGGTCTCGTCGCCTCCCGCAAGGTGACGTACATCGAGGGCCACGGCCGGCTCTCCTCCCCGACCTCCGTCGACGTCGACGGCCGTCGCGTCGAGGGTCGTCACGTCCTCCTCGCCACCGGTTCCGTGCCGAAGTCGCTCCCCGGTCTGGAGATCGACGGCAACCGGATCATCTCCTCGGACCACGCCCTGACCCTGGACCGTGTCCCGGAGTCGGCGATCATCCTCGGCGGCGGTGTCATCGGCGTCGAGTTCGCCTCCGCGTGGAAGTCCTTCGGCACCGACGTGACGGTCATCGAGGGCCTGAAGCACCTGGTTCCGGTCGAGGACGAGAACAGCTCCAAGCTTCTTGAGCGCGCGTTCCGCAAGCGCGGCATCAAGTTCAACCTCGGCACCTTCTTCCAGTCGGCCGAGTACACCGACAACGGCGTCAAGGTCACCCTGGCCGACGGCAAGACCTTCGAGGCCGAGGTCCTGCTGGTCGCCATCGGCCGCGGCCCGGTCTCCGCCGGTCTCGGTTACGAGGAGCAGGGCGTCGCGATGGACCGCGGCTACGTCCTCGTCGACGAGTACATGCGCACCAACGTGCCGACGATCTCGGCGGTCGGCGACCTCGTCCCGACGCTCCAGCTGGCGCACGTCGGCTTCGCCGAGGGCATCCTCGTCGCGGAGCGTCTGGCCGGTCTGAAGACCGTCCCGATCGACTACGACGGCGTGCCCCGGGTGACGTACTGCCACCCCGAGGTCGCCTCCGTCGGCATCACCGAGGCCAAGGCCAAGGAGATCTACGGCGCGGACAAGGTCGTCGCCCTGAAGTACAACCTCGCGGGCAACGGCAAGAGCAAGATCCTGAAGACCGCGGGCGAGATCAAGCTCGTCCAGGTCAAGGACGGTGCCGTGGTCGGCGTCCACATGGTCGGTGACCGCATGGGCGAGCAGGTCGGCGAAGCGCAGCTGATCTACAACTGGGAGGCGCTGCCGGCCGAGGTCGCGCAGCTCATCCACGCCCACCCGACGCAGAACGAGGCTCTCGGCGAGGCGCACCTGGCGCTGGCCGGCAAGCCTCTGCACTCCCACGACTGACGCTCACGTCATCAACGGGCGCGACGACCACTTCCCGCAATTCGTTAGGAGCAACTGAAACCATGTCGGTTTCCGTAACCCTGCCGGCGCTCGGCGAGAGCGTCACCGAGGGCACCGTCACCCGCTGGCTCAAGGCCGAGGGTGAGCGTGTCGAGGCCGACGAGCCGCTGCTCGAGGTCTCGACCGACAAGGTCGACACCGAGATCCCGGCGCCCGCGTCGGGCATCCTGGCCTCCATCAAGGTCGCCGAGGACGAGACCGTCGAGGTCGGCGCCGAGCTCGCGATCATCGACGACGGCTCCGGTGCGCCGGCCGCCGCTCCGGCCCCGGCCGCCGAGGCCGCTCCGGCTCCGGCCGCCGCTCCGGCTCCGGCCCCGGTGCAGGAGGCCCCCGCGGCCCCCGCCCCGGCCCCCGCCGCCGAGGCCCCGGCTCCGGCCGCCGCCCCCGCCGGTGGCGCCACCGGTACGGACGTCGTCCTGCCGGCGCTCGGCGAGTCCGTCACCGAGGGCACCGTCACCCGCTGGCTGAAGTCGGTCGGCGAGACCGTCGAGGCCGACGAGCCGCTGCTCGAGGTCTCCACGGACAAGGTCGACACCGAGATCCCGGCCCCGGCCTCGGGTGTCCTCCTGGAGATCGTCGTCGCCGAGGACGAGACCGCCGAGGTCGGCGCCAAGCTGGCCGTCATCGGCGCCGCCGGTGCCGCTCCGGCCGCCGCCCCGGCCCCGGCCGCTCCGGCTCCGGCCGCTGCTCCGGCTCCGGCCGCTCCGGCCCCGGCTCCCGCCCCGGTGGCTCCGGCCGCTCCGGCCCCGGCTCCCGCCCCGGTGGCTCCGGCCGCCCCGGTCGCCGCTCCGGCTCCGGTCGCGCCCGCCGCTCCGGTGGCCGCCCCGGCCCCGGTCACCCCGGCTCCGGCCGCCGCCCCCGCCGCCGCACAGCCGGCGGACGACGGCGCCTACGTGACCCCGCTGGTCCGCAAGCTCGCCTCCGAGAACGGCATCGACCTGGCGTCCGTCAAGGGCACCGGCGTCGGCGGCCGTATCCGCAAGCAGGACGTCCTCGCGGCCGCCGAGGCCAAGAAGGCCGCCCCGGCCCCCGCCGCTGCCGCCCCGGCCGCCGCGCCGAAGGCCCCGGCCCTGGAGGCCTCTCCGCTGCGCGGTCAGACCGTCAAGATGACCCGCATGCGCAAGGTCATCGGCGACAACATGATGAAGGCGCTGCACGGCCAGGCCCAGCTGTCCTCGGTCGTCGAGGTCGACATCACCAAGCTGATGAAGCTGCGCGGCCGCGCCAAGGACGCGTTCGCCGCCCGTGAGGGCGTCAAGCTGTCCCCGATGCCGTTCTTCGTCAAGGCGGCGGCCCAGGCGCTGAAGGCCCACCCGGTCATCAACGCCCGGATCAACGAGGACGAGGGCACCATCACGTACTTCGACTCGGAGAACATCGGCATCGCCGTCGACTCCGAGAAGGGTCTGATGACGCCGGTCATCAAGGGTGCGGGCGACCTGAACATCGCCGGTATCTCCAAGGCCACGGCCGAGCTGGCCGGCAAGGTCCGCGGCAACAAGATCACCCCGGACGAGCTGGCCGGTGCGACCTTCACCATCAGCAACACCGGTTCGCGCGGTGCGCTGTTCGACACGATCATCGTGCCGCCGAACCAGGTCGCCATCCTGGGCATCGGCGCGACGGTGAAGCGGCCGGCCGTCATCGAGACCGCCGAGGGCACCGTCATCGGCGTCCGCGACATGACGTACCTGACGCTCTCCTACGACCACCGTCTGGTGGACGGCGCCGACGCGGCCCGTTACCTGACGGCCGTCAAGGCGATCCTGGAGGCCGGCGAGTTCGAGGTCGACCTCGGTCTCTAAGGCCACGTGGCTTGGCAACGTAACAAGCCTCACCTGCGGCGCCCCCGCCCGGAAGTGTTTCCGGGCGGGGGCGCCGCCGTATTGTCTTGAGTGTCAACGCGTCCCTTAAGGAGGGGCTTCATGAGCGTCCCCGTCGTCCACTCGCTGCGCGAACAGATCCGCGAGCACATCGTGGAGGGCATCGTCAGCGGGCGCTGGAAGCCGGGCGAGCGCATCGTGGAGCGTCGGATCGCCACGGAGCTGGAGGTCAGCCAGACTCCGGTCCGCGAGGCGCTGCGCGAGCTGGAGTCGCTGCGGCTGATCGAGTCCTCGCCCAACAAGGGCGTACGGGTACGGAACCTGACGGCGGCCGACCTGGAGGAGAGCTACCCGGTCCGGGCGGGCCTGGAGCAGATCGCCGCCGAGCTCGCGGCGACCCGCCTCGCGGCCGACTGCTCGGCCCTGGAGCCGCACGTGGCGGCCCTGTACGAGGCGGACCGGACGGCCGACGGCACGGCGCAGGTGCGGCACACGGTGGGCTTCCACCGCGAGCTGGTGAAGGCGGCCGGGAACAGCGTGCTGCTGCACACCTGGGAGGGCCTGGGCATCGAGGTCTTCACGGCCCTGTCGATCCGCTGGCTCGGCACGGTCCAGAAGTCGTACGCGGAGGAGCACCAGGAGCTCGTCGAGGCCTTCCGCCGGGGCGACCCGACCATCGGCGCGCTGGTCAAGGCCCACGTCCTGGGCTGCGCCCCGCGGGCCTGAGACGCCCCTGAGGGGCTGATGCACCCCCCGAGGGGCTGATGGGCCCCCGAGGGCCTGAGGTGCCTCTGAGGGCCTGAGGTGCCTCTGAGGGGCTGAGGTGCCTCTGAGGGGCTGAGGTGCCTCTGAGGGGCTTGAAATCGCCCCCGTACAACCCCCGTACACCCATGAGCGGGCCCCGCACCGGGGCCCGCTCATTCGTGCGAGTGCCCTCTCATCCGGTCCCCCACCTGCGAAAACAAGGCACCCGGTGCCCGTTTTCGCGGCACCCTGTGCCGACTTTCGTCTTCCGACGAAGTTTTTCCCTTCAACACTTTGATCGATCATCGATCGGCGGCTTACAGTCTTCGGCGGGCCGCTACCCGGCCCTTCGCCCTGTCCTGCCAGACAAGGCACCCCTTCTCCACCCCCATCTGTCCGGAAGGCGGCGATCATGACCGATCCCGTAGGCAAGATTCCGAGCGAGCTCGACCAGCTCCCGGACCGTGACACCGAGGAGACCGCCGAGTGGGCGGCCTCCCTGGATGCCGTCACCAAGGCCGCCGGCCCCCACCGGGCCGCCTACCTGATGCGCCGCACGCTCCAGCACGCGGAGGGCGCGGGCCTGGCCCTGCCCAAGCTGCTGGAGACGGACTACGTCAACACCATCCCCACATCCTCCGAGCCGGCCATCGACGGCGACGAGGAGATGGAGCGCAGGATCACCGCCTGGAACCGCTGGAACGCCGCCGCCATGGTGACGCGCGGTGCCAAGCACGGCGTCGGCGGCCACATCGCCACCTTCGCCTCCGCGGCGTGGCTCTACGAGACCGGCTTCAACCACTTCTTCAAGGGCAAGGAGTCCGGCGACGCCGCCGGTTCCGGCGACCAGCTCTACATCCAGGGCCACGCCTCCCCCGGCATCTACGCCCGCGCCTTCCTCGACGGCCGCCTCACCGAGGCGCACCTCGACAACTTCCGGCAGGAGTCCGGCGGCAACGGTCTGCCCTCCTACCCGCACCCGCGCCGCCTCCCCTGGCTGTGGGAGTTCCCGACCGTCTCCATGGGTCTGGGCCCGCTCTCCGCCATCTACCAGGCGCGCTTCAACCGGTACCTCACCAACCGCGGCATCAAGGACGTCTCGTCCTCGCACGTGTGGGCGTTCCTCGGCGACGGCGAGATGGACGAGCCCGAGTCGACGGCGGCCCTCGCACTCGCCGCCCGCGAGGGTCTGGACAACCTGACCTTCGTCATCAACTGCAACCTGCAGCGCCTCGACGGCCCGGTCCGCGCCAACTTCAAGATCGTGCAGGAGCTGGAGGCCCAGTTCCGCGGCGCCGGCTGGAACGTCGTGAAGTCGCTGTGGGGCAACGCCTGGGACGAGCTGTTCGCGCTCGACACCGACGGCGCCCTCGTCCGCCGCCTCCGCGAGGTCCCGGACGCGCAGGTCCAGACGTACCAGACCCGCGACGCCGCCTACATCCGCCAGGACTTCTTCGGCTCCCACCCCTCGCTCGTCGCGATGGGGCAGCTGCTGAGCGACGACAAGATCCTGGAGTGCTTCCACCTCTCGCGCGGTGGCCACGAGCCGCGCAAGGTCTACGCCGCGTACAAGGCCGCCCTGGAGTTCAAGGGCGCGCCGACGGTGATCCTCGCGCAGACCGTGAAGGGCTTCACCCTGGGTGAGGGCTTCGCGTCGAAGAACGCGAACCACCAGATGAAGAAGCTCAGCACGGACGAGTTCAAGGCCATGCGTGACCTGCTCGACCTGCCGATCTCCGACGCGCAGTTCGTCGACGGTGTGGTGCCCTACGGCCACCCCGGCGTCGACTCCCCCGAGGTCCGCTACCTCCAGGAGCGCCGCGCGGCGCTCGGCGGCCCGGCCCCGGCCCGCCGCGTCCAGCCGCTCGCCCCGCTGCCGGCCCCGGCCGACAAGGCCTTCGCCGCCTTCGACAAGGGCTCAGGCTCGCAGTCGGTCGCGACCACGATGGCCTTCGTCCGTCTGGTCAAGGACCTGGTCCGCGACAAGGAGACCGGCAAGCGCTGGGTCCCGATCGTCCCGGACGAGGCCCGTACCTTCGGCATGGAGTCGCTGTTCCCGTCGCTCGGCATCTACTCGCCGAAGGGCCAGACGTACGAGCCGGTCGACCGTGACCAGCTGATGTACTACAAGGAGGCCGTCAACGGCCAGATCCTCAACGAGGGGATCACCGAGGCCGGTTCGATGGCCGACTTCATCGCCGCTTCCTCGTCGTACGCGACGCACGGCGAGGCGATGATCCCCTTCTACATCTTCTACTCGATGTTCGGCTGGCAGCGCACCGCCGACCAGATGTGGCAGCTCGGCGACCAGCTCGGCCGCGGCTTCCTCGTCGGCGCCACCGCGGGCCGTACGACGCTGACCGGTGAGGGCCTCCAGCACGCCGACGGTCACTCCCCGGTGATCGCGGCGACCAACCCGGCCGCCCTGACGTACGACCCGGCGTTCGCCTACGAGGTCGCGGCGATCGTCAAGGAGGGTCTGCGCCGGATGTACGGCGAGGCCGCCGAGGGCGAGGACCAGAACGTCTTCTACTACCTCACGGTCTACAACGAGCCGATGCCGCAGCCGGCCAAGCCGGCCGGGGTCGACGAGGGCATCATCAAGGGCCTCTACCGCTTCAACACGGCGGACTCCGCCGGCCTGGACCTCCCGGCGAACGCCACGCGGATCCAGCTGCTCTCCTCCGGTACGGCCATCCACTGGGCCCTGGAGGCGCAGAAGCTGCTCGCCGCCGAGTGGGGCGTGGGCGCCGACGTGTGGTCCGCGACCTCCTGGACGGAGCTGCGGCGCGACGCGCTCGAGGCCGACGCGGCGCTGCTGCGCGGCGAGGAGCAGGTGCCGTTCATCCGCAAGGCGCTGGAGGGCGTGGAGTCCCCGGTCCTGGCCGTCACCGACTACATGCGTCAGGTCCCGGACCAGATCGCCCAGTGGGTCGAGCAGGACTGGTCCTCGCTCGGTGCCGACGGCTTCGGTCTGTCGGACACCCGTGACGCGGCCCGCCGCCACTTCGGTGTCGACGCGCAGTCGATCGTGGTCGCGGCCCTGGCCCAGCTCGCCCGGCGCGGCGAGGTCCCGGCCTCGGCCGTGAAGGAGGCGCGCGAGCGCTACGGCCTGTAGACCGGGCTCTCGTCCGGTTGTCAGTGGCGGCACGCATGATGGCGTCATGCGTGCCGCCCGGCTTATCAAGATGGTCCTGCTCCTCCAGTCCCGGCCCTCGATGACGGCGGCCGAGCTGGCGCAGGAGCTGGAAGTGTCCGAACGGACCATCACCCGCGATGCCCTCGCCCTCTCGGAGGCGGGGGTTCCGGTGTATGCGGACCGGGGCAGGGCCGGCGGGTACCGGCTGATCGGCGGGTACCGCACCCGGCTCACGGGCCTGGCGCGCGGTGAGGCGGAGGCGCTGTTCCTGTCCGGACTGCCGGGCGCGCTACGGGACATGGGCCTGGAGGACGCGGCCTCGGCGGCCCGGCTGAAGGTCTCGGCGGCGCTGCTGCCCTCGCTGCGCGACGCCCCGGAGTCGGCGGCGCAGCGCTTCCACCTGGACGCACCGGGGTGGTACCAGGAGCCCGAGACGCCCCCGTTCCTCGCGCCGATCGCGGAGGCGGTCTGGGACGACCTGATGATCTCGGCCCGCTACCGCCGCGGGGACACCGAGGTGGAGCGGGATCTCGCGCCGTACGGCCTCGTCCTGAAGGCGGGCGTCTGGTACCTGTGCGCCCGGTCGGGCACGGCGTTCCGTACGTACCGGGTGGACCGCTTCACGGCGGTCGCGCGCGGCGAGGAACGGTTCGACAGGGACGGGGAGTTCGACCTGCCGGCCTTCTGGGAGGACCGCGCGACGGAGTTCGCCCGCTCGATCCTGCGCGCCGAGGTCGTGCTGCGGCTCTCGGGGGCGGGGGCGCGCCGGCTGCCGTACGTGACGGACCGCGCGGCGGCCGAGGAGGCGCTCGCGGGCGGCGCCGAGGACGCCGAGGGCCGGCTGACGGCGACGCTCCTCGTGGAGAACGAGGAGGTCGCCTTCAGCCAGCTGCTCGCGCTCGGCGCGGAGGCGGAGGTGCTCCGACCCGAGTCGCTCCGGGCCCGTTTCGCGGCGGCGGCGGAGGGCCTGTCGGCGCTCTACCGGTAGTCCTCCACCGACACGTCCTCGCCCGTCTCCCCGGCCTTCTCCTTGGCGATGATGAAGCCCCAGGCGTCCGGCTGCGAGCCGTCGGCGTCCGTGAAGCCGTACTCCTTGGCCAGCTGCCCGCTGGAGAGCGACTGCCCTGTCCAGCGGGCCCGGTCGGGGTCGGCCGCGAGGGCGGCGACCGCTCGGCCGACGTAGACCGGGGACTCGGCGACCGCGAAGTCGGGAAGTTTCTCGGTCGCGTCGCGCCAGTTCGCCTCGCTCACCCCGAAGTGGTCCAGCATCTGCTCGGACCGCAGCCACCCGGGCGTGACCGCCACCGCCGTCCCTCCCACGTCCTTCAGGTCGTGCGAGAGCGCGTACGCCATCCGGATCGGGGCGTTCTTGGTGAGGTCGTAGAAGAAGTTCTCGCGGAACCGGCTGTTGTATTCGGCCGTTCCGTCGGTCACCTCCACGACCAGACCGCCCGGGTTGCGGATCAGCAGCGGCAGCGCGAGCGCGCTGGTGACGGCGTGGGTCTTCACCCCCAGCTCCAGCATCCGCAGGCCGCTGTCGAGGTCGGTCTCCCAGATCTTCTTGCCGAAGGCGGGGACGAGCAGGTGCTCCCCGCCCCACACGTCGTTGACGAGGATGTCGAGCCGGCCCCGCTCGGTGTCGATCCGCTCGACGAGCGCGCGGACCTGGTCGATCTCCAGATGGTCGGTGGGCACGGCGACGCCCTCGCCGCCGGCCGCCGACACCAGCTCGGCCGTCTCCTCGATGGTCTCGGTCGTGCGGCCGACCTCGCTGACCTTCTCCCGGGTGGTGCGCCCGGTCACGTACACGGTGGCGCCCGCCGCCCCCAGCTGTACGGCGATGGCCCGTCCCGCGCCCCGCGTGGCGCCCGCGACCAGTGCGATCCTGCCGCTCAGCGGCTTCGTTTCCGTCTCCATGGTGGGAGCGTGACAGGAAAGTACGACATCTCCTGTCCGATTTGATTTTGGCTGTTTCCGGGTGCGCCGCCCTCCCCCACGGTCGATGCTGGATGCCGTGATGGACGAAACGGAGTTCTGGGAGATCATCGACTCGACCCGAGAGGCCGCCGAGGGCGATCCCGAGGAACACGCCGACCTGCTCGTCGAGCGGCTGCTGCAGCTCGACCCCGACTCCGTGCTCGATTTCGCCCGCCATTTCGAGGCCCGCTACAACCGCGCGTACCGCTGGGATCTGTGGGGCGCGGCGGCGGTGCTGCTCGAAGGGGCGAGCGACGACGCCTTCGACTACTTCCGCTGCTGGCTGATCGGGCAGGGCCGGGAGGTCTTCGAGGGCGCGGTGCACGATCCGGACGCCCTCGCCGAGCTGCTCGAGGACTTCGACGAGGAGATCGACGGGGACGGCGAGGAGCTGGGGTTCGCCGCCGACGAGGCGTACGAGCAGCTCACCGGCGCGGAGGCGCCGGATCTGGGGATTCCGCCGCAGCCCGCGGAGCCGGAGGGCACCGCCTTCGACCTGGCGGACGACGCGGTGCTCGCGGAACGCTTCCCGCGCCTGTGGGAGCGGTTCGGCGCCCCGGTCGGGTGAGGCCGCGGGACCACGTATGAGGTACGGACCCGGGGGCCGTCCCACCCCGGGTCCGTACCGGCCTGTCAGCCGCGCCTGAGCGCGCGGTCTCCCGTCGTCAGGGGTGGGTGCCGGTCGTCAGAAGTGGGTGCCGCCGTCGATGCGGACCTCGGTGCCGGTGATGAACTTCCCGTCCTCGCTCGCCAGCATCGCGACGACGCCGGCGACGGTCTCGGGCCCGGCGAAGCCCTGGCCGAGGGCGGGGGCCAGCTTCATGAAGAGGGACAGGTCGGCGTCCTCGGGCAGGCCGGGGCCGACGCTCTGCCGGCTGGCGCCGGTGCCGTCGGTCATGCCGGAGGAGATGGAGCCGGGCTGGACGGCGGTGAAGCGGATGCCCTGCTTGGCGTACTCGGCGGCGAGCGCGTGCGTCATGGACTGGATGCCGCCCTTGCTGGCCGCGTAGGCGGCCATGTACGGGTGGGCGAACATCGCCGAGGTGGAGGAGAAGTTCACGACGGCCGAGCCGTTGCCCTCCAGGAGGGCCGGGATCGCCTCGCGGATCACCAGGAAGGTGCCGGTGAGGTTGATCCGGACGACCTGCTCGAAGGAGTCGAGGGTGGTCTCGTGGGTGTGCGAGGAGCGCAGGATCCCGGCCGCGTTGACCAGCACGTCCAGGCCGCCGAGGGCGGTGACCGCGGCGGTGACGCCCTCGCGTACGGAGGTCTCGTCGGCGACGTTCACGACGACCGTGGTCAGCCGCTCGGCGTCGGCACCGGCCTTGGCGACGGTGTCCTTGAGGCCGTCCTCGCTGATGTCCGCGGCGACGACGCGCCCGCCCTCGGCGAGCATGCGCAGGACGGTGGCCTGGCCGATGCCGGAGCCGCCACCGGTGACCAGTGCGCGGCGTCCTTCGTAGCGGTTCATGTCCTGTCCGACCTCTCGATGACGAGCTTCTCGACGCCCTGACGTCTTGG
The DNA here is from genome assembly GCF_043200825.1 of Streptomyces sp. NPDC048370. Classification (NCBI taxonomy): domain Bacteria; kingdom Bacillati; phylum Actinomycetota; class Actinomycetes; order Kitasatosporales; family Streptomycetaceae; genus Streptomyces; species Streptomyces sp. NPDC048370. The sequence continues at coordinate 22,998 of NZ_JBICYI010000004.1, forward strand.
TGCCTGATGGCTTGGAGCCCTCATGTCTTGATGTAGAGGACACCGTACGCCTAGGTGGCACGTTTTGTCATAGCTGCATGAAATGCAGGATCGGCAGGGGTGGGGCGTACCCTCGTACGGTGAGCACCCAGCCCGCCACCAGGCCCACCTCCCTGACCGAGCGCCGCAAGGCGGCCACCCAGCTCGACATCGCACGCGCCGCCGCCGAGCTCTTCACCGAGCGCGGCCCGGACGGGACGACGGCCGAGGACATCGCCCTGCGCGCCGGGGTCGCACTGCGCACCTTCTACCGCTACTTCCGCTCGAAGCAGGACGCCGTCGCCCCGCTCCTCGCGGGCGGCGCGGACCGCTGGCGGGAGTCGCTCGCGGCGGCGGAGCCGGGGTCGACCGTGCCGGCCGCCCTCGAACGGTCGATCGCCGAGGCGCTCGCGGGGGCCGACGAGGAGGCGGCCGAGGGGCTGCGCTGGACGCGCGGCCTGCTGCGGGCGGCCGCCGAGGACCCGGCGCTACGGGCGGTCTGGTACCGGGTCAACCAGGAGTCGGAGGAGAAGCTGCTCGCCGTCGTGGCCGAGCTCGCGGGCCCCGACGCGGACCCGCTGGAGGTACGGCTCGCGGCGGCGGCCGCCACGGACGCGATCCGGGTGGCCCTGGAGACCTGGGCGGAGACGGACGCACCGGTCCGCGGCAAGGGCGCCCCGACCGAGCTCGCGGTGCGCTGCCTGCGCGAACTCATGGGCGGGCTGGGCCCGTTGACACCCAAGCCCGTGGACGCCCAGGACGGCTGACGCCTAGGACCGCTGACGCCTAGGGCCTTTCGTTTGGATCAGGCCGGATCAGGGAGCGGGGTCTGGTGCCGTGCATCGCAAGGCGGAGGAGGGCGTCATGGCGGAGCCATGGCAACCGACGACAACGCGGCGAGGCGCGGTGCCAGACCCCGCGAGCCCGGCATGATCCAAACGAGAGGCCCTAGGGCGTGAGCGAGCGGCCCATCAGGACGTCGTCCACGTACCTGCCGTCGAGGAAGAACTCGCCGGGCAGGACCCCCTCGACGACGAAGCCCTCGGACGCGTAGAGGGCGCGGGCCGGGGCGTTGTGGCCGAGCACGCGCAGGGTGATCCGGCGGGCGCCCTGGCGTCGGGCCTCGGCCATGGCGGCGCGCAGCAGCGCGCGGGCCACGCCCCGGCCGCGCACGCTCTCGGCGACGGCGAGGCCCTGGATCTGGCGGACGTGCCGGTTGCACGCGAGCGGGGTGGCCGGAACGAGCCGCAGATAGCCGACGACCACGCCGCCGCCCGCGTCCCGGGCGCCGTCCCCCGCGTCCTCGGCCACCAGGTAGTCCTCGGGCCGGTGGCGCTCGTCGAAGAAGGGTCGGTACGGGGGTTCGGGCGCGGGCTGTACGGCGTGCAGCGGGGACCAGGTGGTCCGGTCCAGCTCCCCGAGGGCACCCTCGTCGGCGGGAACGGCCTGGCGTATGCGCGGCTCCGGCGTGATCATGGCGGCCACTGTGTCACGGGCGGGCCCGGAAGGGCAGGATGGGCGCATGCAACGCTCCCGCATCGCCGTCACCGGCGCCTCCGGACTCATCGGCTCGGCCCTGGTGCGCTCCCTGCGCGCCGACGGCCACCACGTCTCCCGCCTCGTGCGCCGTCCCGCCCGGACCGCCGACGAGGTCGAGTGGGACCCCGCGCGGCAGTACGTGGACGCGGCCGGGCTCGTCGGCGTCGACGCGGTCGTGCACCTGGCGGGCGCGGGCGTCGGCGAGCGCCGCTGGAGCGAGGCGTACAAGAAGGAGATCCGCGACAGCCGCGTGCTCGGTACGCGGGCGATCGCGCAGGCCCTCGCCTCGCTCGCCGAGCCGCCGAAGGTCCTGGTGTGCGGCACGGCGCTGGGCTACTACGGCGACACGGGGTCGCGCGCCGTCGACGAGAGCGCGCCCGCGGGCGCGGGGTTCCTGCCCTCGGTGTGCGTGGAGTGGGAGGCGGCCGCGGCCCCGGCCGAAGAGGCCGGCATCCGCGTCGCGTACGCCCGCACGGGCCTCGTGGTGGCCGCCGAGGGCGGCGCGTGGGGTCGGCTCTTCCCGGTGTTCCGCGCCGGGGTCGGCGGGCGGATGGGCGACGGACGGCAGTACTGGAGCTTCATCTCGCTGCACGACGAGGTGGCCGCCCTGCGGCACCTGGTCGACACGGAGTCCCTCTCGGGGCCGGTGAACCTGACGGCCCCGGAGCCTGTCACCAACCGGGAGGTGTCGGCGGCGATGGGCCGGGTCCTGCGCCGCCCGGCGCTCCTGACCGTCCCGGCGCCCGCGCTGCGCCTGGCGCTCGGGGAGTTCGCGGCGGACGTGCTGGGCAGTCAGCGGGTGCTGCCGAGCCGCCTGTTGGCGTCGGGGTTCTCGTTCGCGTTCCCGACGATCGACGAGTCGATCCGGGCGGCGGCCTGACCCTTCGCGGTGTGCGACCCCGTGCTCCGTGCACCCCGGTGCGCGCCGCTGGCGCGGGTGGGCACGGCTGTCCGAGGCTGGCAGGCCCTGAATGCGAACGAGGGCATTTTGGGGGCCGGTTGGGGGCATAGGCCTCCCACCAAGCCGCGCCGACCTGGGGAGGGGCACGTGCTCAGTACCGCACGCCATACGGATGTCGTCACGGACGTCGTCATTGTCGGGGCCGGAATCGCGGGGCTCGCGGCCGCGCACCGTCTGACCAGCGCCGGACTCGGCGTCACGGTCCTGGAGGCCGGCCCCCGGGTCGGCGGCCGACTGGTCACCGACGACGTCGACGGCTTCCGGCTCGACCGGGTGGGGCCGCTGCTCACGACGTCGTACGCGGAACTGCTGCGTACCCGGGGGCTCGCCGGGGTGACGCTGAGGCCGTTCGCGCCGGGGGCGCTGGTGCACAGCGACGGCCGGTACGTCCGGATCGGCGAACCGTTCCCGCACGGGCGCCGACGCGCGCCGCTCGGCCGGGGGTTCGCGCACGGCCGGGGGTCCGCGCACGGGTCCTGGCGCTCCCCTTCCATGCCCTGGCGCGTGGGGGGCGCGTACACGGTGGCGCGCGCCCTCGCGAGCGCCCCCCGCAATCCGGCGGCCTCGCTGGACCAGGCCCGCCTCGGCGCGTCCCTGGCCCGGCTCGCGGCGACGCCCGCGCAGCGCCTGATGACGCGTCAGGAGCGGACCGCGCGCGAGGCCCTGACGGCCCGGCTGCCCGCCCGTACGGTCCAGGGGGTGCTACGGCCCCTGATCGCGGCGCTGCTCGGCGATCCCGACCTGGGCACGTCCAGCCGCTACGCCGACCTGGCGCTGCGCGCGTTCGCCCGGGGGCGGGTCTCCGTGCCCGAGGGCGGCTCGGGGACGCTGCCCGAGCTGCTCGCGGCGGCGCTGCCGGAGGGCACCGTGCGGACCGGGGTCCGGGTCACGGAGGTCGGGATAGACCGGGTGGAGACGGCGGAGCACGGGGTGTTCGGCTGCCGCTCGGTCGTCCTCGCGACGGGCGCGCGGACGGCGGGCGAGCTGCTGCCGGGGCTGCGGGTGCCCGCCTTCCACCCGGTGACGGTGCTGCACCACACGGCCCCGGAGGCGCCCGCGCAGGACCCGGTCCTGCTCCTGGAGTCCGACCCGGGAGGCCCGGTCGCGCACTCGGCGGTCATGAGCACCGTCGACCCGACGCGCGCGCCCGACGGCAGGGTTCTGGTCACCTCGACGGTCCTCGGCGCACCGCCCGACGACATGGAGCGCCGGGTGCGCAAGCACCTCGCGACGCTGTACGGGACGTCGACGGACGAGTGGGAGCTGCTCGCGCTCCACCACACGCCCGACGCGATCCCCGCGATGCCGCCGCCGCACGACCCGCGCCGCCCGGTCCGGCTGCTCTCCGGCCTCTACGTCTGCGGCGACCACCGCGACACGGCCACGCCGCAGGGCGCTCTCACCTCCGCCCACCGCGCTGCCCAGGCGCTCCTGACGGACCTGGGCGTCCGGGCGCCGCAGGGCGCCCCTGCGGAGGCGGTGGCGTAGCCGCGTCTGCTGGCTTCGGCCGATCGCGGTGACCGGTGCCGGCCGGTGCCGCCCGGTTCAGCCGATCGCGGCGACGCGGTCGCGGTACGTACGGACCGCGGCCGCGTCGCGGTACGGCTCCAGGCGGCGCTCGAAGTCGCGGACGTACTCCAGGGCGCGGGCCGAGCGCATCTCGGAGGCCTGCTGGGCCGCCTCGGCGCCGAGGGCGCAGGCCTGGTCGAGTTCGCCGAGGCCGAGGCGCGCGGAGGCGAGGACCACCCGGCAGAAGAGGCGGCTGCGGGCGAATCCGGGGGCGCGGAGCTGGAGGGAGCGTTCGGCGTGCTGGGCGGCGGCACGGTACTGCTGGAGGTCCCGGTGGCAGTGCCCGAACTCGTCGGCGAGCTGCGCCTCGTCGAAGGGCCGCGCCCAGTACGGCACGTCGTCCCCGGGCCTGGCCGCCTCAAGGGCCCGCTCGGCCCGGGCAAGCGCGGCCCCGCACGCCCGCGCCTCGCCGAGCACGCCGTGCCCGCGCGCCTCGACCGAGTGCAGCATGGCCTGGACGACCGGCGGGGCGGCCGACCCGACGCCCTGCTGGGCGACCCGGGCCAGCTGCACGGCCTCGCGCCCGTGGCCGAGGTAGACGGCCTGGCGGCTCATGGTGATCAGGACGTACGAGCCGTACGCCCGGTCCCCCGCCGCCTGCGCGAGCCGCAACGCCTGGACGAAGTAGCGCTGGGCGAGTCCGTGCGCCGCGATGTCGTACGAGGTCCAGCCCGCGAGCCGGGTCAGGTCGGCGGCCGCCGCGAACAGGCGGCGGCCGACGGACTCGCCGTACGTGCCGCGCAGCATCGGCTCGGCCTCGTGCTCCAGATAGCGCACGAGGGCCTGGCGGGCGTGGCCGCCGCCGTACGCGTGGTCGAGGGTGCGGAACAGTTCGCCGACGGAGCGCAGCGCGGAGATGTCCCCGCTGGAGACCCGCTGCCCGGGCCCCCGGTCCGTGCCGCGCTGCCGGGGTACGGAGAGCCGGCCCTGTGGCGGGACGCGCGGGTCCTGCGCGAGCCGGCCGTCGGGGCCGAGCCGTCCGTTCGGCGCCGCCGGCTCGCCCCGTGCCACCCGCTCGTCGGCGCGCCCGATCAGCCAGTCCCTGCTGGGGACGACGAGGCCCGCGGGGGTGAAGGCGATCTTGCGGAGTTCGGCGTGGCTGCCGGAGTCCTTGCGCCACAGGCCGCTGACGATGTCGACCGCCTCCTCGGGGGAGGCGGCGAACTCCAGGCCCGCGTACACGGGTGCGCAGGCGTCGAGACCGAGGTCCTGGGCGGAGAGACGGCGGCCGAGGCGGCGGGTGAAGACCTCGGCGATGAGGGCGGGCGTGGTGCCCCGCGGCTGCTGACCGCGCAGCCAGCGGGTCACGGAGGTCTTGTCGTACCGCAGGTCGAGTCCGTGTTCAAGGCCGAGCTGGTCGACCCTTCTGGCCAGGCCCGCGTTGGAGAACCCGGCTTCCGCGATGAGCGCGGCGAGCTGGCGGTTCGGGATGCGCTGCGGGGGTCGTTCCGTCATCAGCTGTGCGGTCTCCTGCCTTCCGGGCCCGGGTGGAAGCCCGTGTGGACCCTCATGGAACGGCGTGAATTTAGCGGCCCTCACCGCCCATACCGCCTCCTTCGCCCCACATTCATCCGATCGTGTGAGGAACGGGAGGGAGGGTTGCCGCCTGCCGGTGCCCGGCGGCAACCCTGCGGGACGGAAGCGGGGGCCGTCAGGCGAGGGGGCGGCAGATCACCACGGCGGAGACGTCCTGCGGCGAGCCGCTGGAGTTCAGCGCGGCGACGTTCCAGCCCCAGGGCGTCGGAAGAGACTCCTGCGCGTAGACCCGGGTGCCGACGAACTGACCACCGCCGGTGGGCACCTGGTTCGTCGAAGCGCAGGTCGCGATGACACTGCCGATGTAGTTGTGCGGCGTGCGGTACGGCTCACCGAACCGTACGACGTGCGGCTGGGTGGAGCAGATCACCTGCGCGGTGATGAAACCTTCGTCGGGCGCGTGGTTGTACCCCTCGGCCCGCCACTTGTCGTTGTCGAAGGGGCCCGAGTCCTGGATCAGGAAGACCGACTGGTCGCCGGGGCCGATACCGACCGCCATGTAGCCGCCGCCGCTGGCGGTCGTTCCCGCGGGGCAGGTCGCCACCGCGTCGCCGACGCTGGAACCCGGCACGCCGTAGGTCGTGGTCTGGCGTACGGAGTGGGCCGCCTGGTCGCAGATCACGTAGGCGCGGATGCTCATGCCGCCCTGGGTGCTGTAGTTGCGCGCGGTGACGGCCCAGCCGTTGGCGGTGTCGGTCTGCTGCGGCACGGCGATCGAGGTGGAGAGGTGGGGCGAGCCGCCGTCGGTGTCGGCGCCTCCGCCCGTCGCGTAGTGGCCGGCAGGGCACTGCACCCTGGCCGACTGCTCACCGCTCGGTCCCGTGCTGCGCCACGCGCCCTCCACCCGGACGGGCCGCAGGACGGCCACCGCCTTCTTCTCGCCGGGGCGGGCGGGATCCGCGGCCGCGCTCGGGGTGTAGGCCGCCGCGGCGCTCGCGCCGGCCGTCAGGAGCGCCGCGGTGAGGAGGGGGACGAGGCGCCGGCCCCGGGGGCGGCGGGGCGGGGGAACAGGGGGAACGCTCATGGACGGTCTGGCCTCTCTGTGCCGTGCCGAGGGGTCGCTGCGCGGCAGACGCTAGGGCCGGCCCCGAGCGGCGAACCGATTCTTTCGGCCGGGACACGCCGTCACGTTCCGTACCCGGACGACGGCCCCGGTGACGGACCGTCGTGGTCCCGGGGCCCGTCTCCACCTGCCCGACCCGGTACGGCGGCGCCGCCGTACAGTGGCATGGGCGCGAATGACGCATGGTGCCGAGCCGGCCCCGGGACGATCCCCGGAACCCGGCTCGGGCACAGGAGGAGGCACTGCCGTGAGTGAGCTGCGATTCGTCCGTCTGGGCTTCGGCGAGGACGCCGTCGAGTACCAGGTGGCCTGGGACAAGCAGCGCGAGGTGCACGCCGCCCGGTTCGCCGACGAGGTCCCCGACACCTGTCTGCTCCTGGAGCACCCGCCCGTGTACACGGCGGGCCGGCGCACCGCCGACAACGAGCGCCCCCTGGACGGAACGCCGGTCGTGGACGTGGACCGGGGCGGCAAGATCACCTGGCACGGCCCCGGCCAGCTCGTCGGCTACCCGATCCTGAAGCTCCCCCGCCCGGTCGACGTCGTCGCGCACGTCCGCCGTCTCGAGGAGGCGCTGATCCTCACGGCCGCCGAGTTCGGTCTGGAGACCACCCGGATCGAGGGCCGCAGCGGTGTGTGGGTGCTCGGCGATCCCGTCGAGGAGCGCCCCGCGCTCGGCGGGCTCTCCCTGGACTTCGACCCCCGGCTGACCGACGAGGAGTTCGACCCGCGCCTCAACGGCCCCGAGTACGCCCCGTCCAACGCCGGCCAGCGCCGCGAGGACCGCAAGCTGGCGGCGATCGGCATCCGGGTCGCCAAGGGCGTCACGATGCACGGCTTCGCGCTGAACGTGAACCCGGACAACGTCTGGTTCGACCGGATCATCCCCTGCGGGATCCGCGACGCGGGCGTGGCCTCGCTGGCGAGCGAGCTGGGCCGGGACATCACGATCGACGAGGTCCTGCCGGTGGTGGAGAAGCACCTGCGGGCGGTCCTGGAGAACGCGGAGCTGAAGCCGCGCGAGATCGAGCGCGAGGCGGCGCCCACCGCTGCCCCTTCCGCGGCTGCTTCCGCGGCCGCTTCCGCCTAGGGAATGCCGGGCCCTGGCCACAGGTTGGCCAGGCGTAAACAAAACCGCATGAACAACGGGCGTACCCTGGTGTGCGCCGAAGAATCGAAGCTACAGGGAGCCGGTCGTGTCCGCAGTCGCACCCGACGGACGCAAGATGCTGCGCCTGGAGGTCCGTAACGCCCAGACCCCCATCGAGCGCAAGCCCGAGTGGATCAAGACCCGGGCGAAGATGGGACCCGAGTACACGAAGATGCAGGGCCTCGTGAAGAAGGAGGGCCTGCACACGGTCTGCCAGGAGGCGGGCTGTCCCAACATCTTCGAGTGCTGGGAGGACCGTGAGGCCACGTTCCTCATCGGCGGTGACCAGTGCACGCGGCGCTGCGACTTCTGCCAGATCGACACGGGCAAGCCCGAGGCCCTGGACCGTGACGAGCCCCGCCGGGTCGGCGAGTCGGTCGTCACGATGGACCTGAACTACGCCACCATCACCGGCGTCGCGCGCGACGACCTGGAGGACGGCGGCGCCTGGCTGTACGCGGAGACCGTGCGCCAGATCCACGAGCAGACGGCGGGCCGCGCCGACGGCCGTACGAAGGTCGAGCTGCTCGCCCCCGACTTCAACGCGGTGCCGGAGCTCCTGGCCGAGGTCTTCGCCTCGCGCCCCGAGGTCTTCGCGCACAACGTCGAGACGGTGCCGCGGATCTTCAAGCGGATCCGTCCCGGCTTCCGCTACGAGCGCTCGCTCGACGTCATCACGAAGGCCCGTGACTACGGTCTGGTCACGAAGTCGAACCTGATCCTCGGCATGGGCGAGACCCGTGAGGAGGTCAGCGAGGCGCTCCAGCAGCTGCACGCGGCCGGTTGCGAGCTGATCACGATCACGCAGTACCTGCGCCCCTCGGTCCGGCACCACCCCGTGGAGCGCTGGGTGAAGCCGCAGGAGTTCGTGGAGCTGAAGGAGGAGGCCGACGAGATCGGCTTCTCCGGTGTGATGTCGGGCCCGCTGGTGCGGTCCTCGTACCGCGCCGGTCGCCTGTACCAGCAGGCGATGGAGCAGCGCAGCCGAGCTGAAGCGTAGGTCGAGGGTCCGCCCGAGGAACGAGGGCGGACCCTCGACCGGAGCGGTAGTGAGGCGGAGCGCGACCAACAGGACGAGAAGCGTGGCGCGATCGACAACGCCACCCAGGCTGTGTGAACTCGCGCACAAGTAGTTACCGGCCGGTAATGGCCGAATCCGTCGCGGCCCGTACGGCCCCGCAGGTCAGGGGGCTCGTACGGGCCGCGTCAGCGTTTCCGGACGCGTGCAGATGGCCCCATCAACGTTTCATCAGTGTTTGACCACCGGGTCACGCGCTGGTAACACCAGTCTGTGAGCCTGGCTTCACTCACCGCCACGGCGTGAGCGCCGCACTCCGCTCCACCCCCCACCTCATCTCATCCATGCTTGAGGGAGGACCTCGCCATGCAGGCCGCGACACACGTCCGCGCCACCGCCATCCCGTCCGTCACCGACGCCCTGAAGGCCGTCGAGTCGCTGCTGCTCTCCGGCGGCCAGCGGACCGCCCGCCGCAACGCCTGGACATCGGTCCTGGAGGACCGCCGCCGGGCCAAGGACCGGGTCGAGGCCCAGCATGTGATGGAGGCCGTGGCTGGCCGCGCTTCCCGGGCCACGTAAACTTCAGGACATGGCGAGGAAGGCAAACACGGGCAGCGGTGACGCTGCGAACCAGGGACGACTGAAGCAGATCGTCCTCACGTACAAGATGACCCGAAAGGCCGACCCCAAGGTCGGGCTTGTCGTCGCGGGCGTGGGCATCGTCGTACTCGGTGTCCTCCTCGCGATCGGGTTCCTGATCGGTCACCCGGTCTACCTGGGCATTCTGGGCTTCATCCTGGCGCTGCTCGCGATGGCGATCGTCTTCGGACGACGTGCCGAGCGCGCGGCCTTCGGTCAGATGGAGGGCCAGCCCGGCGCGGCGGCGGCAGTGCTGCAGAACGTCGGGCGCGGCTGGACGACGACCCCGGCGATCGCGATGAACAAGAGCCAGGACGTCGTGCACCGCGCGGTCGGCCGGGCGGGCATCGTGCTGGTGGCCGAGGGCAACCCGAACCGGCTGAAGCCGCTGCTCGCGGCCGAGAAGAAGAAGATGGCCCGCGTCGTCGTGGACGTGCCGGTCACCGACATCATCGTCGGCAACGGCGAGGGTCAGGTGCCGCTCAAGAAGGTCCGTACGACCATGCTGAAGCTCCCGCGCGTCCTCTCGGGCCCGCAGGTGACGGCGGCCAACGACCGGCTCCGGGCGATGGGCGACCTCATGAGCAACATGCCGCTGCCGAAGGGTCCGATGCCGAAGGGCATGCGGATGCCCCGCGGCGGAAAGATGCGCTGAAACCACTGACGCGGAAGGGGGGGGGCGGGGCCCCCCCGGGGGGGGGGGGCCCCCCCCCGGGGGGGGGGGGGGGGGGGGTGGAGATTAGGGGCCTGGGGGGGGCCGGGCG
>NZ_JBICYI010000004.1:33264-121449 GCF_043200825.1 Streptomyces sp. NPDC048370
CCCGTCCCTCCCAGACCCCCGCGCCCCCCCCCCCCCCGGCCCCCCCCCCCCCCCCCCCCCCCCCCCCCCCCCCCCCCCCCCCCCTTCCGCGTTGTCCGGCGTGCAGGCTTCTCAGATGCGGACCTGGACGGCGCCGGAGAGGCGGTCGTGGAGGCCGCGGCCGTCGCGGTCCCAGATGAGGGCCGGGACGGCGAGGCAGACGAGGACGCTGCGGACGAGCACGCGCAGGATGCCGAGGCGGCCGCCGGCGACCGAGGCGACACGGAGGCCGAAGATCCGCTTGCCCGGGGTGGAGCCGATGGTGCCGACCGTCAGCACGCTCAGGACGAGCAGGATGACGAGCGCCCAGTTGCCGGTCGCCTGGCTGTAGCCGTCCGTGACGAGGCCGTATGCGATCACCATGCAGAGGGCCCAGTCGACGACGAGGGCGCCGATCCGGCGGCCGGGGCGGGCGATCGAACCGGGCCCCTCCTCGGGAAGCCCGAGCTGCTGACCGCGGTAACCGAAGTCGACGCCTGCGTTCTCGGCCGCCGCGCGGGGGCCGGACAGCCATGATCCGAGTGCTTCCCTGTTGTCCACGCGTCCACGGTACTGCGCCCGTTTTTGATCACTTCGGCCCGGGTCCGTCTCGCGATCCCGAGCTGCCGGGCACACCCGGGCCGGTTAACTTGGGCGAAACAAATGGGTCACGCTTGAGAAATCCCGTCTGCCTATGGTCGGGTCCAGCGTGTGCCCCCGCACTGGCCGCACGAACGAGCTGCAACCCCGCCCCTCCCCGGGCCGGGAGTAGGAGGAGTTGGATGTTCCAGAACGCCGACGAGGCCAAGAAGTTCATCAAGGACAATGACGTCAAGATGGTCGACGTCCGTTTCTGTGACCTTCCGGGAGTGATGCAGCACTTCACGATCCCGGCGACGGCGTTCGACCCGTCCGAGGAGCTCGCCTTCGACGGCTCGTCGATCCGCGGCTTCCAGGCCATCCACGAGTCCGACATGGCGCTGCGCGCCGACCTGTCGACGGCCCGCCTGGACCCGTTCCGCCGCGACAAGACGCTGAACATCAACTTCTTCATCCACGACCCGATCACGGGCGAGCAGTACAGCCGTGACCCGCGCAACATCGCGAAGAAGGCCGAGGCGTACCTCGCCTCCACCGGCATCGCCGACACCGCGTACTTCGGCCCCGAGGCCGAGTTCTACGTCTTCGACTCCGTGCGCTTCAACACCACGGCCAACGAGGGCTTCTACCACATCGACTCCGAGGCCGGCGCCTGGAACACCGGTGCGGTCGAGGACAACCGCGGCTACAAGGTCCGCTACAAGGGCGGCTACTTCCCGGCCCCGCCCGTCGACCACTTCGCCGACCTGCGCGCGGAGATCTCCCTGGAGCTGGAGAACGTCGGCCTCCAGGTCGAGCGCCAGCACCACGAGGTCGGCACCGCCGGCCAGGCCGAGATCAACTACAAGTTCAACACGCTGCTCGCCGCGGCCGACGACCTGATGCTCTTCAAGTACATCGTGAAGAACGTCGCCTGGCGCAACGGCAAGACCGCGACCTTCATGCCGAAGCCGATCTTCGGCGACAACGGCTCGGGCATGCACGTCCACCAGTCGCTGTGGGCCAACGGCGACCCGCTGTTCTACGACGAGACCGGCTACGCGGGCCTGTCGGACACCGCCCGCTACTACATCGGCGGCATCCTGAAGCACGCCCCGTCGCTGCTCGCCTTCACCAACCCGACGGTGAACTCGTACCACCGCCTGGTGCCCGGCTTCGAGGCCCCGGTCAACATGGTGTACTCGCAGCGCAACCGCTCCGCCGCCATGCGCATCCCGATCACGGGCTCGAACCCGAAGGCCAAGCGCGTCGAGTTCCGCGCGCCGGACCCGTCCTCGAACCCGTACCTCGCCTTCTCGGCGCTGCTGCTCGCGGGCCTCGACGGCGTCAAGAACAAGATCGAGCCGGCCGAGCCGATCGACAAGGACCTCTACGAGCTGGCTCCCGAGGAGCACGCGAACGTCCAGCAGGTCCCGACCTCGCTCCCGGCGGTCCTCGACGCCCTGGAGGCGGACAACGAGTACCTGCAGGCCGGCGGTGTCTTCACCTCCGACCTGATCGAGACCTGGATCGACTACAAGCGCACGAACGAGATCGCCCCGATCCAGCTGCGCCCGCACCCGCACGAGTTCGAGCTCTACTTCGACATCTAGACCGCACGGTCGGGCCCGCCCCGACCCGTCGGCCGCTCGACCGAGGCCCCGCCTGCTCCTTCCGGAGCGGCGGGGCCTCGGCGTTTTCCTGGTCTCGGTTTGTGCAAGTCCTGTACGGCGGCCTTCACATGGAGTTTACGATTCCCCCGCATTTCCTCGCCGCTCGTCGAACGTCCCTGCCGCCAGGAGCCCCATGTACCAGAACCAGCCCGCTCAGCCGTACCCGAACCCCTACGGATTCCAGGCGCCCCCGCCGGTGCGGCGGCGCTGGTGGCAGCATCCGGCCTTGATCATCGCGGCCCTGGTCCTGCTGCCGCCCGCCGGGATAGCGCTGGCCTGGCTGAGCCCGTGGAGCGGGACGAAGAAGATCGTGGCGACCGTGCTCTCGGGGGTGTGGTTCCTGCTCGCGTTCCTCAGCGATCCGCCGGCGGAGGAGAAGGACGACGCCAAGGCGAAGGCAGCGGCGTCCGCCTCCCCCTCTGTCTCTGCCTCGGCCTCTGCTTCGGCCTCTGCCTCGGCGAGCCCTTCGTCGACGCCGAGCGCGGATGTCGTCATGCCGGACGTCGTCGGCAAGGCGTTCTCGGAAGCGGAGGCCGCCGTGGAGGCGCTGATCGACGGGGAGTTGCGGGCGGCCGGCGCGTACACGGACGTCAGCCTGCCCGCGAACCACGCGACCTGGATCGTCTGCTTCCAGGGCCCGGCGGCAGGCGGCAGGCTCGTGCCGGCGGACGCGGACGCGAACGTCCACCTCGTGGCGCCGGGCACGAAGTGCCCCGCCGGAACGGGTACGAAGCTGCGCCCTGCGCCCTCGAAGACGCCCACGCCGAGCCCGACGCCGACGCCGACCGCGCAGCCCAAGCCGAAGCCGGTCCGCACGACCCCGGCTCCCACTCCCACCAGGGACGAGCCGGACAATGTGTACTACGAGAACTGCACCGCCGTGCGGGCCGCCGGTGCCGATCCGATCCGCCGGGGACAGCCGGGCTACGGACGTCACCTCGACCGCGACGGGGACGGCGTCGGCTGCGAGTGACGGTGAGGCCCCGGAGAGCGAGTGCTCTCCGGGGCCTCGGGCCGTTCTCGGGCGTCGGGGTCAGCGGCCGTAGCGGATCAGGGCGCGGACCATGCGGCAGGTGGTGTCCGAGGGCGGGTGGATGCCGAGGAGCTCCGCCGTCGTCCGTATCTTGGCGTTGCTCGCCCGCTCCGGGTCGTGGATACCCGCGTCGAGCAGGACGATCGCGAGGCGCATGGCCTTCAGGCGGCGGTTGTGACTCACGTACCACTCGCGGGGGCGGCCCGCGGGGAGCGGCTGCTTCTGGAGGGGCTTCCAGGGTTCGAGGGACGGTGTCCGGATCACGGCGAGTGCCATGGGCGACCTCCTGGCGAATGCGGGGTGCGGGCCCTCCCCGGGACCCTCACCTTCACCCCCTATTTTAGGCGCCACCACTGACAATCGCCCCTGTTCAGACCGGCTTTGAGGGGTGGTGGAGGGGCGTGCGCCGGGTACCGTTGGCGCCATGGAGATCTGGATCAATCCCGCCTGTTCGAAGTGCCGTGGCGCGCTGCATCTGCTCGACGAGGAGGGCGCCGAGTACACCGTGCGGCGCTATCTGGAGGACGTACCGAGCCCGGCCGAGATCAAGGACGTGCTGGAGCGGCTCGGGCTCGAACCGTGGGACATCACGCGGACGCAGGAGGCGGTCGCGAAGGAGCTGGGCGTCAAGGACTGGGCGCGCGACGAGGCGAGCCGTGAGCGCTGGATCGAGGCCCTGGCCGCGCACCCCAAGCTCATCCAGCGGCCGATCATCACCGCCGACGACGGTACGGCCGTGGTGGGGCGGACCGACGAGGCCGTGCGGGACGCGCTGTCCCGCTGACCGTCAGATCATGGCGACCGGGGACGAGCCGGGGCAGCAGGGGTAGGGAAAAGTGTGGTCGCGTCCTACTCGTCGGGGACGGTCGCAGCCGTCACCTGCGCCTCCGCCTCGGCGAGGATCTCCGTGAGCCGGGCGCCGAAGCGGGCGTCGCAGGGGTGGGGGGCCTCCGTGCGGGCCGACTCGATCAGGGCGTCGATCGCCCGCGTGTACGCGTCCAGCGCGCCGTCCCAGCGGGGCAGCGCGACCCTGCCCCGCTCGCCGTACAGCGTCAGGGCGGCCTCCGACGCCTCCTGGGGTGCGGAGAGGGTGAGCGTCGCCGTGCTGCTCGCGCCCGAGGTGTGGCGCAGGACCAGGTGGTGGGTGTCCGCCGGGCCCCGGACGGCGGTCACGTCGGTGACGTCACCGAGGATCGGGAGGTAGGCCGAGAGGACGTGCGGGCCCACGTCCCACAGGCCGCCCTTCTCGCGCCGCCACGGCGAGGCCGCGTACGTGCTCGTCGAGCCGGGTGCGAAGAGCGAGCCGAGCCAGTGCGCCTCGCCCAGGAACCAGCCGCCGGCCGCCGCCTGCTCGTCGATCCAGCGGGCCGTCGGCTCCGCGAAGCGGAGCGTGCAGAAGACGACGGAGGCGACCCCGCCCACGTCGGCGAAGTCGGCGACGTCCCGCGCCGCCCCGACCGTCGTCGCCACCGGCTTGTCCAGGAGCAGATGGCAGCCCATGGCCGCCGCCCGGAGCGCCAGCGTGGACTGGACGTCCGGGGGCAGGGCGAAGGCGATCGCGTCGCAGGTCTCGAAGAGCTCCTCCTCGTCCCCGTACGCGGTCGTGCCGAAGGCGGCGGCCAGTTCGGCCGCGGCCTCGGGCCGTCTGCCCCACACCCCGGCGAACTCCACATCGGGATGGGCGGCGAGCGCGGGCGCGTGGGTCCGCGCGGCCCAGGGGCCGGTGCCGAGGAGGCCGATACGCATCGTCATGGATCCAGTCTGCCGTCTCCCGCCGACAACGCCCGCCGGCCCGGAAATCCACTGGCGGCCCCGCCCTCCCCCGGTGCTACGTTTCCCTGGCCGGCCGCGGGACTCCGGTGCGACTTCCGGGACCTGCCTTTGAAGCAACGTTTTCGCTGTTCGCGCCCCCATTCCCCGGCCGGCACCCCTGCCGATGCGAGGACCCCATGACGACGACGCCGAAGACGCCGCAGGCGCCGGACACGCTCTCCGATCTCATCGCCGCCGAGGACGTCCTGCTCTTCGTCAACGCGGCCGTCACCGCCACCGGCCAGCGGGAGTTCCGCTCCTCCGCCGGGGAGCAGCGGCTGTCCCTCGCGTTCCTGCACGAGTACGTCCGGGTCAACTACCGTCCCGTGTACGCCGCCACGCTCGCGCTCGACATCAACGACCACAACGCGGCCCTGATCGTCGAACAGTTGCTGCGCACCGCCGACGAGGCCGGTGGGGCGGACGAGAAGCGGGCCGAGGGCCGGCTGATCGCCGCCCGGCTCGCCGCACTGCCCCCGCAGCGGGTCTACCGCCTCTTCCGCGCCCTGCGGGCCGCCAAGGTCAACAACCGCCGTACGCGCGCGATCGTCCGCGACTGGCTGGCCGGCCGCGCCGACCTCGGCCACGACGCCGTGAAGTACCGCACGGGCCTGAAGGCCGTCGCCCGGCACACCCATCTCCCCCTCCCCTGCGCCGAATCGGGCGACTTCCTCTTCGCGCCCGGCCGCCGGGTCCGTTACGAGCATCCGTACCTGGACGCGTACCGCCGTGCCCACTACGAGCAGGGGGCGCTGTACGAGCTGCCGTTCACCGTCGCCGAGGGGTTCGCGGCCCGCCACGGCGTACCGCGCGAGGTGTTCCTGGAGCGGATCGCCCCTCGGATGACCCGGCTCGAGCGGCTGCGGACGGAGCGGGCGCGCGATCTGACCGTGATGCCGCTGACCCGGCTCGCGCTCTACGTCCTCTCCCTCCCCTTCGGGGAGAGGGTGGCGCGGCGCGCCGAGCTGACAGGCGCGCTGCGGGCCGCGGCCCGCCGGGTGGCGG
The DNA here is from genome assembly GCF_043200825.1 of Streptomyces sp. NPDC048370. Classification (NCBI taxonomy): domain Bacteria; kingdom Bacillati; phylum Actinomycetota; class Actinomycetes; order Kitasatosporales; family Streptomycetaceae; genus Streptomyces; species Streptomyces sp. NPDC048370. The sequence continues at coordinate 39,385 of NZ_JBICYI010000004.1, forward strand.
GGCCGTACGCCGGGAGCTGGGGGCGGGTCGCGGCGGTGCTCGACGACAGCTACTCCGCCTCCGGTTCGGCCGTGAAGCGGCGCCGGCCGCTGGCCGTGGCCCTGGGCTGCCACTTCCTCCTCGACGCGCTCGCCGCGCCGGGGGCGTACACCGCGTACTGGACCTCGGGCACCACCGATCCGCTTCTCGTACGGCCCTGGGGGCCGACCCCGCTCGGGACCCGGATCCTCGACGCCCTGGAGGGCCCCGGCCCCTCGGGCGCCCTCGACCGGCTCGTGATCGTCTCGGACGGCTGGGACAACGCGCCGCCGGGTCTCGCGGGCGAGGTGCTGCGCGTCTGGCGGACCCGGCTCGACCCGGAGCGCCGGACGAGCGCCGTCCACATGAACCCCGTATACGACGCGAACGGATTCGACGTGCGCCGTCTCGCGCCGAGCGTGCCGACGGCCGGGATCCGGGACGCGGAGGATCTGGCGGCGCTCGTGGAGATCGCCCAGTTCGCGGAGGGGCGGACGGGGCTCGCGGAGCTTCTGGCCTATCTGGACCGGAGGGTGGAGCTGTTCCTGAAGGAGGGGCGAGGGTGACCCGGATCGATCTGACCGGTCTGGAGGTCCGGCCGGCGCAGGTGTGGGGCGGTGTCCGGCTCGTGCCGCTGGTCCGCGCCGAGCCGGTGGAGGGGCTGCGGCTCCACCGCGAGGCGTACGGGGCCGCCCACGGCTCCGTCGACCTCGGGGACCGTACGACGTACACCTCGTACATCCCGCACGGCTTCGTCGCGGACTGGTCCGGCGAGGAGCGCGAGGCGGCGGCGTACGGCACCCGGCTGGGGGACGCCGGGCCGCCCGCCGTTCCCGTGCGCCGCAACCACCACCGCCTCGCCAAGCGCCGGCGCAAGGACGGGAAGCCGGAGCAGCGGCTGCGGTTCCTGCCCCTGCACCTCGCCCTGGAGGGGTATCTGGCGCTCCACTTCGGCGGTCCGTCCGTCGTCTGGGACGAGTGGTCCCAGCAGGCGGTGCGCCAGGGGCTCTCGCCGCGCGCCGAGGCGGCGTACGCGGGGTGGAGCGTGCCGGGGCTCGCGGAGGCGCTGCGGATCTTCGAGATCCACCCGGGGCAGTGCGGACTGATGCTGTACGTCGCCGATGCCCTGGCCGCCGCGTTCGTCGTGCCGCACCCGGAGGACTACCGCGCGCTGCACCCCACCCTGATCGAGGACCTGTACGGGGAGCTGATCCACCAGTACGCGTTCTACGGCGCCGAGGTGCCGGAGTTCACGGCCCGCATCCGGGACGGGGCGGGCTCGGTCCGTACGCTCGCGGACCTGCGGGCGGCGGCCCGGGCGCAGGAGCGGTCGTGGGCGGAGGCGCACGACGGGCTCATGGCGCGGGACCTGAGGGAGACGTCGTACACCTTCGAGCGGGTGTACCGGATGGATTCGTACGATCTGTACCGTTTCCTCCCGCCGTTCCTGCGGGGCGGGCAGGAGCAGCACATCGGCGAGCTGATCGCCGACCACAAGGGGCGGACGCTCTATCTGAAGACCTTCCGGCTCTCCGAGAACCAGATCAGGCGCGGCCATCTGCTGCGCCGGCTCGCGGAGTGCGACTGGCATCCGGGGCGTACGGCCGAGGCGTTGGGGACGACGTACGCCGAGCTCGCACGGCGGGTCGAGAACGCCGGCTTCGGGTCGCTGCTCCACGCCCACGAGGTCGGGCGGAGGGTGCGGGAAACACAGGGAGGCTGAGTAACACGGGGTTCACATTCGGGCAACGACCGGGAAATCCCGTGTTGCCAAGCTGCGCGCAGACACACACACCGCAGCTCTCGCAGCGTCGCGAGCCGCAGCACGCTCCCCGCAGCAGCAGCACGCCAAAGGATGAGGCCCGTGACCTTCAAGGCTGAGTACATCTGGATCGACGGCACCGAGCCGACCGCGAAGCTTCGCTCGAAGACGAAGATTCTGCCGGGCACGGGCGCCACCCTGGAGGAGCTCCCCATCTGGGGCTTCGACGGATCCAGCACGAACCAGGCCAAGGGCCACGCCTCGGACCGCGTCCTCAAGCCGGTCTTCGTCTGCCCCGACCCGATCCGCGGCGGCGCCGACATCCTGGTGATGTGCGAGGTCCTCAACACGGACATGACGCCGCACGAGTCCAACACGCGTGCCGCGCTGGCCGAGGTCTACGCGAAGTACGCCGCCCAGGAGCCGATCTTCGGCATCGAGCAGGAGTACACCTTCTTCGACGGCGAGCGCCCGCTCGGCTTCCCGGTCGGCGGCTTCCCGGCCCCGCAGGGCGGCTACTACTGCGGTGTCGGCGCCGACGAGATCTTCGGCCGTGACATCGTCGAGGCGCACCTGGAGAACTGCCTGCAGGCGGGTCTGGGCATCTCCGGCATCAACGCCGAGGTCATGCCGGGCCAGTGGGAGTTCCAGGTCGGCCCGCTGGCGCCGCTCGAGGTCGCGGACCAGCTGTGGGTCGCGCGCTGGCTGCTCTACCGCACGGCCGAGGACTTCAAGGTCTCGGCGACGCTGGACCCGAAGCCGGTGAAGGGCGACTGGAACGGCGCGGGCGCGCACACCAACTTCTCGACCAAGGCGATGCGCGAGGGCTACGAGGCGATCATCACCGCCGCCGAGTCGCTGGGCGAGGGCTCGAAGCCGCTCGACCACGTCAAGAACTACGGCGCCGGCATCGACGACCGTCTGACCGGTCTGCACGAGACCGCCCCGTGGGACCAGTACTCCTACGGCGTCTCCGACCGCGGCGCCTCGGTCCGCATCCCGTGGCAGGTCGAGCAGGACCAGAAGGGCTACATCGAGGACCGCCGCCCGAACGCGAACGTGGACCCGTACGTGGTGACCCGCCTCCTGGTGGACACCTGCTGCGAGGCCCTGGAGAAGGCCGGCCAGGTCTGATCCGCACCCGCTGTCCCGTAGGGGCGCCCCACCGTCGAACGGTGGGGCGCCCTTTCGGCGTTGACGCTGCTCGTCGCGGTCCTCGTCGCCCTCCCGGCCGTCCGGCGCATGAGGCCGAACGCACACCGATCGGTGCCGGTCGAGGCCGGTAAGGGGGTCGTCGCGTGCATTCCCGAGTAGTAGAGTAGGGATATGGCCATCACCCAGAACGACACCGCGACAGGTCGCTTCGACCTCGAGCCGTTCTGGCCTTCCCGGCAGCACCACGACTTCGACCGGTGCTGTCGGCGCGTGAGGAACGCGTCGGCCCTCTAACGCCCCGACCGGGATCCGAACCCGGCCCTGCGGCCTTCGGCCGACGCGCGATCGACGTAGTACGTCTCCGACTCGCGCGAAAGAGCTGAGCTTTCCATGGCCCACACCCAGACCGCCCAGACCGCTTCCCTCACGCCGCTGCGCCCCGGCCGGCACCGACTCCGCGCCGTCGATCCCAACGAGGTCGTCGACCTCTCCCAGGTCGCCGAGTTCCTGCCGCCCGGCGCCACCCTGCTGCCCGCGCCGCCGCACGCGTTGCCGACGCTGCCCGGGCGGCCGCCGATGGTCGGGTATCTCGTGCTGCTGCCCGCCGACCGGCAGACGGCCGCGGCCCCCGTCCCCCCGGAGGAGGAGCAGGGGCCCGTCACCATCGACTCCGCCCGGCGCGTCGCCCATGTCGACGGGGCCGAGATGGACCTCACGTACCTGGAGTTCGAGCTGCTCGCCCACCTCGTCGCCCATCCCCACCGGGTCCACACCCGCGACCAGTTGGTCACGACGGTCTGGGGGTACGGGCACGTGGGCGACGGGCGGACCGTCGACGTCCATGTGGCGCGGCTGCGCCGCAAGCTGGGCGCCGAGCACCGCCACACGATCCAGACCGTGCGGCGGGTCGGCTACAAGTACGCGCCCTGATCAGGCCGCCCGTGACCTCGCCTTCACCCGCGCCACCAGGCCGAGGGCGAGGTCCACGACGAGGAACGCCACCAGGCTGAGCCCCAGCATCGGGACGAACCAGCCCACGAGCGCCGTCGCCGCGAGCAGCGGCAGCATCATCGTCGGCGGAACCTTCCGCCACGTTCCGCGCGCGACCGGACGGCCGGGGCGGCGGAGCCACCACATGCGGTAGCCCCAGACGATCAGCAGGATGAGCGCGAGGGCGAGCGCGGCGAGGGCCAGCTGGTTGACCAGGCCGAAGGTCACGCCCATGTGGATGTCGATGCCGAAGCGGGTCAGCTGGGCGAGCACCGGGTAGTCGGTGAACCGGAGCTCGTCCATGACCGTGCCGTCGGCCGGGTTCACCGCCACCGAGTCCAGGTGCACCGGGAACTGGGTGTCGGTCTCCTTGACGACGTACCCCTTGCCCTCAGAGGGCAGGACGACGGACAGCTTGCCCTCGATGCCCTTCGCCCGGGCCGCCTCGACCACCTTGTCGATACCGACGTCCGCGCCCTGCGGAGCGGCCGTGTGGCCGCCCATGTCGTGGCCCTCGTGCTCCGAGGAGCCGCCGGCACCGCCGTCGAGGGTCGCGGAGACGGCCGGCGTCGCGCCGCCCAGCTGGTCCTGGACCGCGCCGATGTTCTCACCCGCGTACCGCGACCAGGTCAGACCGGTGGCGGAGAGCAGGACCAGACCGGCCACCGCCCACAGGCCGACCGTGCCGTGCCAGGACAGCGTGCGACGGCGGGACTTGGGGCCGCGCTCCGGTACGAAGAGGGCGCGGCGGTTCTTGCGGCGCCGGCCGAGCCACAGCAGCAGGCCCCCGAGCGCGATCACCCACAGCCAGCTGGCTGCCAGCTCGCTGTAGTTGCGGCCGAGGTCGCCCAGGTGCAGATCGCGGTGGAGTTCGTCGATCCAGGCGCGCAGCGGGAGCGCGCCGGAGCTGCCGTAGCTGGGGAGCTGGCCCCGGACCTCCGCGGTGTACGGGTCGACGAAGACGGCGAGGGACTTGCCCTCCTCCACGTCGGGGTCGGCCATGAGGACGCGGGTGGTGGCGCCGTCCTCGGCGGAGGGCCAGACGGCGGTGACCGTGCCGTTCGGGTTCACCTTGGTCGCGGCGTGGACCTGCTCGGAGAGCGGCAGGACCTTGTCGCCGACCGGGACTTCCAGCTCGTGCGCGTAGACGACCTTCTCGGCCTGGAAGGAGAGCGCGTAGAGCAGGCCGCTGGCCGCGGCGACGAGCAGGAAGGGGGCTATGAGCACGCCGGCGTAGAAGTGCAGGCGCAGGACGAGCGGGCGGAGCGCGCTCCAGGTCCCGGTGGTGTTGGCGGTTCTCTCGGGTGGCGCCTCGGGGGTGTCCGGGCGCGCGAGATCGTCGATGGTCATATGACTGCCCTAGGGGTCGGAGTTCGGCCCCCGGGTCAGCTCAGACGGGTGCTCCGGGGGCGGTGGCGCGGGGTACGGACAGCCGGGGCGGGCCGCGCCGGGAGAGGGTGTGCGCGAGGACGACGCCGTGGAGTCGGCGGGTGCGCGGGCGGGGGCGTACGGCCTGCGGCGGTTCGGGCACGCGGACGACGGCGAGCAGCAGGCGGAGCGGTGTGAAGGCGAGCGCTCCGACGGTCCGGGCGAGCGCGAAGAGCGCGGCCTCGCCCTTGGCCAGCCAGAGGCCGCAGACGAGGGCGGCGAGGAGGTGGGCGGCGAGCATGCCGAGGGTGGAGTAGCCGGCCATCGTGGCCGCCGTCTCCATGGCCGGATCCATGGAGGCGTGGTCCATGGCGGCGCGGCCCATGGACCCGTGGCCCATCGCCCCGCCGTCCATCGCCCCGCCGGCCATCGCTCCGTGGCCGCCCGCCGTCGCCGCGTGCGACTGGCCCGTCGAGAAGATCAGGTGCAGCGCCGTCTGTACGGCGGCCAGTCCGCCGGCGATCGCGTACGCGCCCCGCCTGCGGCCGCCGGCCAGCCACGCCAGGCCGCCCGTGACGGCGAACGCCACGTAGAGCGACTCCGCCGGTATCTCGTGCGCAGACATGGACGAATGCCCCACTGCGGCCAATACCACGCACACCGCCGCGAAAAGAGCGGCTCGCAGGGCGCGTATCGGCGAGCGGGCATCGGTCATGATTCGGCCATGGTGACATCCCGTCGCCGAGAGCGGGAGACCGCCTCCCAGGTCAGCGCGTCGAACGAATGTACGCACCCGGTTCGCTGAACGCATGGGGCGTGGCGTGCGTATGGAGGCCCATGCGACGCACACGAAAACGTTCGACACGCGCGAAACGAGCGGTGGCCGCCTCCGTCGCCCTGATTCTGGGTGCGGGCGGTCTGGTCGCCGCCAATGTCTACGCCTCGGCGGGCGAGAGCCGGGGCGACCGGCCGCCCGACCGGCAGAACGCGGTCTCGACGATCGACTGCCCCGACGCCGCCGAGGAGCTGACCGACGTACCGGAGTCCGCGCGGGACTCCGTGGACCGTGAACTCGCCACCCTGGACAGCCAGATCACCGACGCGTACCAGCGGCTCGCCGACGACAGGGAGCGGGTGGAGAGCGACCCGGACTTCGCCGAGCAGGAGATCCTGGCCCCGCTCCAGGAGGAGCGGCTCCCCGTACTGCAGCGGATCGGGCAGTCCGTGGGCGAGCCGCTCGACGGTCTCGCGCCCTGCACCCTGCGCGCCGACGACGAGCCGAGCGGCGGCGGCCGCGGGGAGACCGAGGAGGGGCAGTCCGGGAACGGGCCCGAGGCCTCCGACTTCGTCGACATCCGTACCGTGCAGCCGAACGTGAAACTCCCCCAGCAGCGCCGGGGCGCCTCGCGCGGCTCGTTCGCCACCGACTGCGGCCGGAACCAGAACGGCAAGTTCAACCCGGACAACGTCATCGTCGCGCCGGGCGTGAGCAACGGCGCCCACCACATGCACGACTACGTCGGCAACCAGGCCAACGACGCCTTCGCGAGCGACAACGACCTCGCCAGGGGCCGCACCACCTGCCGCAACCAGGGCGACCGTTCGACGTACTACTGGCCCGTGCTCCGGCTCCAGAACGGGCAGGCCGAGGCCGACGCCGACGCGGACGGCGGCGGCAAGGACCAGAACGTCGGCGAGATCCAGACGCCCGCGCAGGTCACCCTGAACTTCGTCGGCAGTCCGGTCTCCAAGGTCACCGCGATGCCCCGCTTCCTGCGGATCATCACGGGCGACGCCAAGGCCTTCACCAACGGCGACGCGAACGCCAACGCCTCGTGGTCCTGCACCGGCTTCGAGAACCGGCAGCTCAAGGACAAGTACCCGATCTGTCCGCAGGGCAGCAAGGTCGTACGGACGTTCCGCTTCCAGAGCTGCTGGGACGGACGGAACACCGACAGCGCCAACCACCGCACCCACGTGGCCTTCGCCGACCCGGCGAGCGGCCGGTGCGGCAGGGGCTTCCGCGCGATCCCGCAGCTCGTGCAGCGGATCGTCTACGACGTGCCGCCCGGGCCCGGTTTCGCCGTCGACTCGTTCCCCGAGCAGCTGCACAAGCCGATCACCGACCACGGCGACTTCATCAACGTCTTCGACCAACGGCTGATGCGGAGGGTGGTGGACTGCGTCAACAGCGGGCGGCGGTGCACCTAGGCACCACCGCGCCCCCGCCCCGCCTCCCTCCCCCTAGTGGTGTCCGGCGCCCGAGGAATGCGTCCCGTGCGGCTCGGTGGTCTCGATGCGACCGCCGAGCCGTTCGCGTACCCGCTCCACCGTGCCCGCCTCGCCCGACACCGCCCACCTGCGGCCGACGAGATACGAACCGCCGTAGTCCTTGGCCTGGTTGAGCCACTCGCGCTGCCCGCGGTCGGTCGCGAAGGTGGTCAGGACGTACGTCCCCTCGCCCGCGCCCGTCGCGCACTTCGCCTGGCGCAGCTCGGCCGCGTCCGTCTGGATGTCGGGGGCGCAGCCGGCCCGCTCAGCGATCTGCTCCAGGGTGCCGCTCGCTTCCTCCGGCGCCTTCCCGGACGTGTCCTCAGGCGCCGACTCGCACGCCGTGAGTGCGAGCAGGATCGCGGCCACCGCTGCCGTTCGTCGCGTACGCATCAGCATCCGCCCATCCTGCCCGTCCGGTCGCGCCAGGGTGAGCGGAATCCGATCGGTTACGGTTTGGTGGGTCATGCCCCGATGTCGTACCGATCCGGAGGAGTCGACGCCTTGCCCGCCATCCCCGCCGCCACCGTCGCCAACCTCCGTGACCTGGGCGCCCTCCCCCTCGGCCCCGGCCGCAGTGTCCGCTCGGGCCGGATCTTCCGCTCCGCCCAGCTCGACCGGCTCGATCCCAGCGAGCCCCCCGTGGCCGCGCTCGGCATCCGTACCGTCGTCGACTTCCGCACCGCGCACGAACGCGCGGAACGGCCCGACCACGTGCCGGTGGGCGGGCGGCTGCTCGTCGCGGACGTGCTCGCCGACCATCTGGCCGCCAGCGGCCTGCCGCCCGCCGCCCAGCTGAAGTCCCTGCTCACCGATCCGATGCGGGCCGAGCAGGCCCTCGGCGGGGGCCGGGCCCACGAGGCCTTCACCCGCACCTACCGGGCCTTCGTGTCGACCGACTCCGCCCGCCTCGCCTACGGCGCGTTCCTCACCGAGCTGGGCGATCCGCGCGGCGGCCCGCTGCTCTTCCACTGCACGGCCGGCAAGGACCGCACCGGCTGGGCGACGACGATCGTGCTGACGCTGCTCGGCGCGGACGAGGAGACGGTCATGACGGAGTACCTGTCGGTCAATCCGGCGGTGCGGCAGGCGTTCGCTCCGATGATCGAGGGGTTCACGGCGCAGGGCGGCGACCCGGAGCTCGCGCTCGCCCTGATCGGGGTCGTCCCGGAGTACCTGGCGGCGGCGCTCGACGAGGTGGCGGTCCTGCACGGCTCGATGGAGGCGTACGTACGGGACGGGCTCGGCGTCCCCGACCGGGTGACGGACGTGATCCGTGAGCGGCTGACGGTGTACGAGGCCTGACCCGTCGGGGTCACGCCTCCGTGGTGACCATCGCACCATTCGCTCGTTCTGCTGAATGTGAGCACCCAGGAACTCGACCCCTCCCCCCACGGCTCCGCCACGCTCGACCCCGACGCCCTCGATCCGGTCGATGTCGAACAGGCCGAGGCCGCGCTCGTCGAGCACTACCAGCGGCTGGTCCGGATCGCGTACCTCGTGCTGCCGCCCTCGCTCGGCCGCAACCGGCGGGTGCTGACGGCGCACGCGCTGGTCCAGGGCTCGCTGCCGCGCCGAAGGATCTCCGCCGCCGGAGCCGGGGTCCCCGGCCCGCGCCGCGCCGAGGACGCCGTCGACCCCGGGTACGCGTACGTCCGGGGCGAGGTGCTGCGGCAGGCGCTGATCGCGGGGCTGCCGCTGCTGCGCCGGGCGCTGCCCCGGCGGGCGCAGTTCCCGCCGCTGCTGCCGCAGGTGTGGGGGCTGCGGGTCTTCCCGCGCGCGGGCGGCGCCGACGAACTGGCCCTGGACCAGCGGCTCTCCGCCCTCTCCGGTCCCGCCCGCGCGGTGTTCGTGCTGCGGGGCCTTGAGCGGCAGGGGGATCCGGAGGTGCTGCGGGTGCTCGCGGCCGCCGGGGTCGCGGCGGCGGAGGCGCGGGCGGCCCTGGTGGAGGCGGACGCGGTGGAGGTGGCGCTCGGGGTCGGCACGGCCGGCCTCCTTGACTCGCCCGAGTTCGATCCGTGCTCGCTCCAGGTCCGGCCGCCGGATCTGATGCGCCGCCGTCAGCACGGCCGGGCGGCGCTCGCCGCGGTGGCGGCCGCCCTGATGTGCGGGACGCTGCTCGGGCTGCCCGGCGACGGCTGGGGGCCGGGCGGCGCCGCCGCGCCGTCGTACGCGCGCAACCCGGCGGCGGAGGCGGCGCTCGACCCGGGGACGCTGCGCCGCATCCCTGCCGGGTTCTGGCAGGCCTCGGCGCGGACGGACTTCTCGGTGTGGCCGGCCAGGGGCGCCCTGGTGGACGACCGGGGGCTGCTGCGGCGGGCGCTCGCGGTGTGGGCCCGGCCCGGGGTGTCCGTACGGTCCTCGGCGACTCCGGGGACGCCGGTGGGCCCGCCGATGGGCGCGGCACAGCTGCTGTACGCGGGCGTGGTCGACGGCTCGCGGGTGGTGCTGTTCCACGACGGGCTGCGGGCGGTGCGGTACGCGGAGCCGATGGCGGGGACGGCGGGCGCCGCGCTGGACTTCGCGCGGACGGACGGGGCGGACGCGGTGGGCTCGGCGGCGCTCGTGCTCTCCCGCACGACGGCCAACGTGCGCTATCTGACGGCGCCTTGGGTACGGGACACGGCCGTACGGGACCTGATGGCGCCGACCAAGGAGCCCTGGCAGCTCGCACGGGACGCGCACGGGGTGACCGAGCCGCTGCTCAGCCCGGCGCAGGCGCGCGGGTGCACGGCGTGGAACACGCTCCAGGTGCGGGACGCGACGGGCGTGCGGCTCCTTGCCGACCTGGGCGAGCTGGCCCCGGCCCGGCTGACCTCGGGGCCGCCGTCGGCGCCGAAGGACGTGACGGGGAAGGCGGCGCGGGAGCTGTGGGCGCGGGCGGCCTGCCGGCTGACGGCGGTCCGCTCGCACGGGGTGCGGTCGGTGAACGCCTGGCCGTTCGCCGAGCAGCGGCTGCCGGAGGACGGGGGCCGGGCGGCCTGGGTGTGCGCGCGGGCGGAGACCTGGCGGGGCACCGGGAGCCGGGTCCTCGCCCAGTTCCAGGTCCCGGCGCCGGGGGTGGCGGCGGCCGTGGTGGCGCAGGCCGAGGAGTCCCCGGCGTGCGGGGTTCGTGAACCCAGGGTCCTCGCGGGGGTGTTGTGGCAGGCGAAGAGCGGCCACTGGTACGTCCTGGCGGCGGGCAGCGGGGAGTTCACGTCGCTGCGGACCACGGGCGGGGTGAAGGGCGAGGCCGAGGGCCGTCTGCTCGCGGTGCGCGCGAAGGCGGGCGCGCGTGCGGACCTCGACGGCACGCTGAGGAACGGAGTAAAAGTAGAAGCGCTGCGGTAGCGGGGCGGCGAGGACGGGCGCTGGGGGCGCTGCGGTTGCGGGCGGAGGCGGGCCCGCTGCCGCAGCGGGGATTTCTCGTGCACGACCCTGTTGCCAACTGCTTACCCCTCAGTACATTGACGGCATGTCTAATACGCAGCCTGCACCGGTGGCGTCGGAGCACATCGAACTCAAGGCCCGCAAGGTCTCCTTCGACTGGGAGGAGACCCCGCTCCACTGGGTTCCCGGCGACCCGTTCACGACCCACACCATCAACGTGCTGCACCTGCTGCTCCCGGCCGGAGAGCGCTGGTTCGTGCACGTCTACAAGCAGGTGCTCCCGTTCATCACCGACGACCGGCTGCGTACCGACGTCATCGGCTTCATCGGCCAGGAGGCCGTCCACTCCCAGGCACACGACGACGTGCTCCCGCACCTCAAGAAACTCGGCCTCGACCCCACTCCGTACACCGCCCAGGTCGACTGGTTCTTCGAGAAGCTGCTCGGCGACCGGACCCTGCCGCCCGGCCGGGCGCGGCGCTGGTGGCTGATGGAGCGGGTGGCGCTCATCGCCGCCATCGAGCACTACACCGCCTTCCTCGGCAACTGGGTGCTGAACGCGGAGGAGTTGGACCGCCGGGGCGCCGACCCGACCATGCTGGACCTGCTGCGCTGGCACGGCGCCGAGGAGGTCGAGCACCGCTCGGTCGCCTTCGAGCTGTTCATGCACCTCGACGGCGGCTACCGGCGCCGCGCCCGCACCTGGGCCACCGCCTTCACCGCGATGGTCTTCCTCTGGCAGCGGGGCACCCGCTTCTTCATGGAGAACGACCCCACCCTCGTCGACGGCAGGGCCTCCGTCGGCCAGCTCGTCCGCAAGGGCCGGGAGGGCGTGCTGCCGTCCACCCCCGACCTGCTCCGGGCGATCCCCCGCTACCTGAGCCGCGCCTACCACCCCTCCCAGGAGGGGAACACGGCCCAGGCCGTCGCGTACCTGGCCAACTCCCCCGGCGCCAACGGAGGTCGCTGACCATGCCCCGACTGCGTACCGTCGTCCTGATCGCCGGGGCCGCGGTCCTCGCCAAGCGGGCCATGCGCCGCCGGATCACCGCCGCCCCGCTCTGGCCGATGCCCACCCTCGACGAGCCGGTCTCGGGCCGGGGCCGGCTCGCGACCGTGACCCGGAGGGTCCTGGTCACCGAGCGCACCGAGCCCGCCGAGGGCGTGGTCAGGCTCCGACTCGAAGGCACCGGCCTGCCCGCCTGGCAGCCCGGCGCCCACGTCGACCTGGTGCTGCCGTCCGGGCTCGTACGCCAGTACTCGCTGTGCGGCGACCCGGCCGAGACCGACACGTACACCGTGGCGACCCGCCTGATCGAGGACGGCAGGGGCGGCTCGCGCGAGGTGCACGAACAGCTCCACGTGGGCACGGAGATCGAGATCCGGGGGCCGCGCAACCGCTTCCCGCTCGTCGACGCGCCCGCGTACGTCTTCGTGGCGGGAGGCATCGGGATCACGCCCGTGCTTCCGATGCTGCGCGCGGCGGAGGCGGCGGGCGCCGACTGGCGGCTGCTGTACTGCGGGCGCAGCCGCGCCACCCTGCCGTACGTCGACGAGATCGAGAAGCTCGGCGGTGGCGGCCGGGTGACGGTGGTCACCGAGGACGCGTCGGGCCGCCCCGACCTCGGCTTCCTCACCGGGGTCCCCGAGGAGACGATGGTGTACTGCTGCGGTCCCGAGGGGCTGATGGACGCGGTCACCGCCGCGCTGCCCGAGGGCAGGACCCCGCACCTGGAGCGCTTCTCCCCCGCCGCCACGGCAGGCGGCGGCCCGTTCGAGGTCGAACTGCGCCGCTCCGGGCGTACGTTGACGGTGGCGCCCGACCAGTCGGTGCTCGCCGCCGTCCGGGGTCAGGTGCCCGGTGTCGCGTACTCCTGCGAGCAGGGCTTCTGCGGGACCTGTCAACAGCGCGTCCTGGAGGGCGAGATCGACCACAGGGACGAGCTCCTCACGGACGCCGAACGGACCGGGTCGATGCTGATCTGCGTCTCGCGGTGTGCCGGGGAGCGGCTGGTCCTGGACCTCTAGAGGTCGTCGTCAGGTCACGGCAGGATCAGCCAGTCGAAGGCGAGCGCGGCCGCGAGGCCGCCCACCAGGAGCCAGGTGCCCAGTCGGGTGCGTCCGTTGCGGGAGAGCTCGATCACGACGCCGCAGAGGATCATCGCGAGCCCGTACACGCCGACGACGAGGACGGACGTACGGCTGGCGAGCCGGATCGCCAGGACCACGGCCATGGCGACCAGCAGAACGGAGGCCGCCGCTATCCGCAGTTGGCGTGCCTGCTTCGGGCTCAAACCGGATGTGCTCATGTCGAAGGAGCGTAACGGACGCCCGTTAGGCTGTTCGCATGACGACCGGAGTGCGCCGCAGGATGGGCGTCGAGGAGCGCAAGCAGCAGCTGATCGGGGTGGCTCTGGAGCTGTTCAGCCACCGCTCTCCCGACGAGGTCTCCATCGACGAGATCGCCGCGGCCGCGGGGATCTCGCGGCCGCTGGTCTACCACTACTTCCCCGGCAAGCAGAGCCTGTACGAGGCGGCGCTGCGGCGGGCGGCGGACGAGCTGGCCGCCCGGTTCGTGGAGCCGCCGCAGGGCCCGCTGGGCGCGCGGCTGCTGCGGGTGATGGGCCGGTTCTTCGACTTCGTCGACGACCACGGCCCGGGTTTCGCCGCGCTGATGCGGGGCGGCCCCGCGGTGGGTTCCTCCACCACCAACGCGATGATCGACGAGGTGCGGCAGGCGGCCTACGAGCAGATCCTGGCGCACCTGGAGGTGGAGACCCCCTCGGCCCGGCTCGAACTGGTCGTCCGCTCCTGGGTGTCGCTCGCCGAGTCGACGGCGCTGATCTGGCTCGACGGGCGCCGGGTGCCGCGCGCGGAGCTGGAGCTGCAGCTCGTGCACGACTTCGCGGCGCTGTCGGCGGTGAGCGCGGCGTACGACACGGAGATGGCGGACATCCTGATCCGGATCCTCGCCGACGAGCCGGTGGACGGCCCGTTCGGCGAGCTGGTCGACCGCCTGATGACACTGGTACCGCGGGTACCGGCCCAGGGCGGCCGGACGGCCCGCTAGAGGGCGTCGTACGGTGATCGCCATGAACGACGCACAGGTGACCTTCCGGCAGGCCGACGACCGCGATCTCGATCTTCTGGTCGGCCTGTTCGACGGGGCCGCGCGGTGGATGGTCCACCACGGGATCGACCAGTGGAAGCCGGGCGACAAGAGCGCGGAGCACTTCCGGGCGCGGATCTCCACGGGCGAGGTGTGGCTGGCGTCCTGCGGAGACCGGGCCGTCGGGGCGTACGAGCTGTGGTGGGACGACGAGCAGGCGTGGGGCCCGCAGCCCCCGGTCGCGGGCTACGTCCACCGCTTGATGACCGACCGGGAGGCCGCCCCCGCCGGCGCCGGCCGCGCGCTCCTGGCGCATGCCGAGGAGCGGATCGCGGCCGGTGGGCGGGCGGTGGCCCGGCTGGACTGTGTGACGAGCAACCCGCGACTCCGTACGTACTACGAAGCCGCGGGCTACGGGGTCGTCGGCGAGGAGCCGGGAAAGCTCGCCGCCGACGGCACGCGCTACGGGGTCACGCTGTTGGAGAAGGCGCTCACCCGGCCTTGAAGACGGCCACCGTGCGGGCCGGGACCGTGAAGGTGCCGGACGTCGGCTCGTAGGAGGACGACTTCACCGTGGCGTCCGTGCCCGCCGCCTGGACCGGGTGGAGGGCGTAGTCCTTCCCTGCCAGGGCGGCGAGCCGCTGGGTCTGCTGCTCCGGGCTCGCGTTGAAGACCACGACCAGGTCGCCCAGGCGCATGGTGATCACGCCAGGGGTCTCGCCGCTGCCCGACAGCGGGAAGGACAGGGCGTCCTGGACCTGCCCGGCGGTGGCGAGGGAGAAGGCGGGCTCGGTCGTACGGATCTTCTGCAGGTCCCGGTAGGCGGCGGAGGCGCCGTCGATCTGCGCACAGCCGACGGTCAGGGCCGGGGCGGTGAGCAGCGGCTTCCCGAAGGACCACTTGGGCTTGTTGTCGGCCGCCGGAGGCAGACCGCGCCCGAAGCCGTTGCCGTCCCGGCAGTCCCAGTGGATCGCGTTGAACCAGTCGCCGCTGTCGTACGAGTTGCGGTCGAGCGACTTGGAGCGCAGCAGGTCCGAGCCCGCCTGGGAGAGCGCGGGGCCCTGCGAGAGGGTCGCCGTCGCCATGGCGAGGACCTGCGCCCTGGCCCGGTCGGCGGCCGATGTGGTCGCCGGGAGCTTGAAGGCGAGCGCGTCGTACAGGGTCTCGTTGTCGTGCGCGTCGGCGTAGGCGAGGGCGTCGCCGGGGGCCGCCGCGTAGCCGGCCGGGGAGCCGTTGTAGTCGACCTGGCTGCCCTTGACCGTACGGCCGGAGGTGTCGGTGAAGGTGTAGTCGGCGAGGTTGCCGGTCAGACCGACCTTGATCAGGTCCTGGTAGTGGAGCAGCCGGGCCTTCTGCTGCTCAGGAGTGCCGTTGGCGGTCGAGGAGTTGGGGTCGGTGAAGAGGCCGGAGGCGAAGCCCTGGACGCCGGGGTCCTCGTCGAAGGGGCCGCCGCCGCGCACGGCGTCACGGGCCCGGTCGGAGAAGGTCGCGATGCCGGTGCCGGCCATGTTCTTCTGGGTGGCCTGGACGAAGCGGGAGTCGTCGGCGATCTCGCCGAAGTTCCAGCCCTCGCCGTAGAGGACGATCGCCTTGCCGTCGACGCCGTCCTTGGCGAGGGTCAGCGCGTCCAGGGCCTTGCGGACGGCGAGGATGTTCTCCTTCGGGTGGTGTCCCATGAGGTCGAAGCGGAAGCCGTCCACCTTGTACTGCTTGGCCCAGGTGACGACCGAGTCCACGACGAGCTTGCCCATCATGGCGTTCTCGGGCGCGGTGTTGGCGCAGCAGGTGGAGGTGGCGACGGAGCCGTCGGCCTGGAGGCGCTGGTAGTAGCCGGGCACGATCTTGTCGAGGACGGACTTGTCGGCCTGGCCGCCGGCCACGGTGTGGTTGTAGACCACGTCCATGACCGTGCGCAGGCCGGCGCCGTTCAGCGACTGGACCATCTGCCGGAACTCGACCGTGCGGCGGGTGCCTTCGGGGTCGGTGGCGTAGGAGCCCTCGGGGACGGTGTAGTGCAGCGGGTCGTAGCCCCAGTTGTAGGCGTCCTTGGCAGCGGCGGCGGCCACGCAGGCCTGCTGCTCCTCGGAGTCGGGGGCGTAGACCTTCAGGTCGCAGGCGGGTTCGGTCTGGTCGGACTTCTTCTCGGGGATGGTGCCGATGTCGAAGGCAGGGAGCAGGTGGACGTAGGAGGTGCCGGAGGCGGCGAGCGCCTTCAGGTGCTGTGAGCCCTTGCTGCCGGCGTCGGTGAAGGCGAGGTAGGTGCCGCGGTGGTCGGCCGGGGCGGTGGGGTCCGCGATCGAGAAGTCGCGGATGTGGAGTTCCTGGATCTGGGCGTCGCGCAGGGGTACGGCGGCGGGCTTCTTGAGGCCCGTCCACCCCTTCGGCGCGAGCTTCGGGTCCGCGAGGTCGACGACGAGGCTCTGGGCCGAGTCGGTGGTCAGGGCGGTGGCGTAGGGGTCGGTGACCTTGTTGGTGACGATCTGCCGGACGCTGGGCGCCCAGACCTTCACCACGTACCGGTACGGCTTTCCGGTCCACGCGCGCGTGCCCGTGACCGACCAGACGCCGGAGGCGTCGTCGCGGCGCATGGGGACGGTCCTGCCGTCGAGTTCGAGCGCGACGGACTGGGCGGTGGGGGCCCAGAGCGACAGCGTGGGGCGGCCGTTGCGGAAGACCGGGCCGAGGCCGGCGCCGGTCGCCTTCGGCGCGTACAGGTCGTCGAGGACCCCGGCGAGCTGGACGCCGGTGGCGGTCAGGACGGCGCCGTTCGCCGCGTACTGGGCAGCGACGAGCTGGCCCTTGAGGGCCTCGCGGATCCGGTCGCGGTCGCGCGGGTCGACGGTGAAGGCGCCGTACGACTTCAGGTGCGGGAAGGCGGCCTTCTGGGCGTCGGTGAGCTCGGTCCTGGCGAGGCGCAGCACCTGCCGGTTCCCGGTGAGCGTCCCGTTCTCGGCCTTGATCGAGCCGTCGCGGGAGGAGAGGAGCACGGCGGACGCGGCGGCGTCGCTGCCGTTCCAGGCGAGGGTCGTCCCGTCGATCCAGACGGCATGGGCCTTGGTCAGGTCGAGCGCGGCGCCGCTGCCCTTGGGCTGCGGCAGCAGGTACTTCTCCTGGCCGCCGAGCAGCCACACCTCGTGGCCGTTGGCCTTGAGGTCGAGGGACTGGTCGGTGGGCAGGTCCTTCTCGTCGCCCTTGTGCAGGATGTACGAGAGGGAGGTGGCGCCGGCCGCGAGCGGCACCTCGTAGACGGCTCCGTAGGAGTCGACGCGCACCGGCTCCAGCGGGCGGCTCCAGTCGGTGGGGCTGGCGGCGCCGGTCCAGGTGTGCAGTCCCCAGCCGTCGTACCGGCCGTCGGCGCGCTTGTAGTGCAGGACGGCCTTCGTCGTGTCCTGGGGCGGGTACGCGCCCTCGGGCGCGGCGTTCAGGACCTCGGACCTGCCCTGCTCGATCCAGACCTCGCCGGTCTTGGAGAGGTCGATGGCGCGGTCGGCGTCGGTGTCCTTGACGCCGTCCTTGTTCACGGCGATGAAGCCGACCGAGGAGGCGCCGGGCTTGAGCTTGACGTAGGCGAAGGCGCCGTACGCGTCACGGCCGGTGAACGGCTTTCCGGCGGGCCAGGTGGTGCCTTCGCCGTCGGCGATGTCGCCCCAGGTGTAGAGGCCCCAGTCGTCGTAGTCCCCGGCGGGGCGCTTGTAGTGGACGATCGCGTAGTCGCGCTGGGTGGCGGTCGGCGGCTGCTCGACGACCGGGGCGCCGCTGGTGGTCGCGGCGGTCGCGCTCGCGGTACGGCCCGCGCTGTCGACGACGACGGCCTTGTAGCGCAGGGCCGTTCCGGCGGGCGCGGTGATCTTCTGGGTGACCTTGTACGGGGCGTGGTCGGCGGAGCCGAGGACCTGCCACTTTCCGGTGCCGGTCTGGGCGGCGAAGACGACGCGGTTGAGCTGTCCGCCGTCGACGTCGGCGGTGATCTCGACGGTGCCGGTGGCTCCGGCGGCGGGCGCCTTGAGGGTGATCGTGGGCGTGGCGGCGGGCGCGGGGAGCGGCTTCTCGGCCTTGAGCACGAGGGAGCCGAGGGCGGGGACGGTCACCTTGACCTTGGTGTCACCGGCGCTGGTGACGCGGGCGTCACCGCCGTGGATCGCGGTGAAGTCCGTGCCGACGGAGCCGGTCGGGATCTCGACGGTCTTCGCCTCGGTGGAGCTGTTGACCGCGACGACATACTCGGCGGACCCGCTCTTCGTGCGGGCGTCGGTACGGGAGAAGGCGTAGACGGAGCCCTCGGCGTACCGCTGCTCCTGGATGCCGTCGCGCAGCGCGGGGTGCTTCTTGGTGAGCGCGGAGAGCGCGGCGATCTGCCGGTAGAGCGGGTGACCGGTGTCGTAGGCGTCGGTGGCGTGGGTGCGGTCGGTGCCGAGCTGGTCGTCGTCCAGGTAGTCGGCGGTCTTCGAGGCGAAGAGGGTCTGGCGGGCGTCCTTGTCGCCGCCGGCGCCGGTGTAGCCCTGCTCGTCGCCGTAGTAGACGACGGGGTTGCCCCGGGTGAGGAACATCAGCTCGTTGGCGAGCCGGTAGCGCGCGAGGAGTTCGGCGTCGTCGGCCTTCGGGTTGTCCTGCTTGAGGAAGGTGCCGAAGCGGCCCATGTCGTGGTTGCCGAGGAAGGGGACCGACTCGTAGGCGTTGGCCTTGTCGGTGGTGTAGCGGTAGTCCTGGCCGAAGAGGTTCGCCAGCTTGTCCGCGGAGCCGCCCTGGGAGGCGAAGGCGCGGGCGGCGTCCTGGAAGGGGAAGTCGAGGGTGGCGTCGAGGCGGCCCTCGGTGACGTACGGGGCGGTGATCGCCGGGTCGGCGGAGTAGACCTCGCCGAACATGAAGAAGTCGTCGCGGCCGCGCTTCGCGGCGTACTCGTCGAGGGCGGTGGCCCACTGGGTCCAGAACGCTGTGTCGACGTGCTTGACGGTGTCGATGCGGAAGCCGTCGATGTCGAAATCGCGGACCCAGCGCTGGTAGATCTTCTCCATCCCCTCGACGACCTCGGGACGTTCGGTCCAGAGGTCGTCGAGACCGACGAAGTCGCCGTACTGGGAGGACTCACCGGCGAAGGTGGAGTCGCCGCGGTTGTGGTACATCGTCGGGTCATTGAGCCAGGAGGGAACCTTGAGGTTCTTCTTGGCGGCGGGGACGACGGGGGTACGGGGGAAGGAGTCGGAGTCGACGCGCGGGAAGGAACCGTCCAGGTCTCGGTCGTCGAACGGGACGCCGTCCTTGGTGAGATAGGGGAAGGCGCCCTTGGAGAGGTAGCCGTAGCTCTTCTCCTCGTAGTCGACGACGTCGGCGGTGTGGTTGGTGATGACGTCGAAGAAGACCTTCATGCCCTTGGAGTGGGCCTGGTCGATGAGCTTCTCCAGGTCGGCGTTGGTGCCGAAGTGGGGGTCGACCTGGGTGAAGTCGGTGATCCAGTAGCCGTGGTAGCCGGCGCTGGCGTCCTTGCCGGTGCCTTGGACGGGCTGGTTCTTGAAGATCGGCGCGAGCCAGATGGCGGTGGTGCCGAGCCCCTTGATGTAGTCGAGCTTCTTGGTCAACCCCTTGAGGTCGCCACCCTGATAGAACCCCTTGTCGGCGGGGTCGAACCCGGTCTGGAGGCGGGTGCCGGTGAGGCCGCCGCGGTCGTTGGCGGGGGTGCCGTTGGCGAACCGGTCGGGCAGGACGAAGTAGAACTGCTCCCGGGTGAGGTCGTGCCGCGCGGGCTGGGCGGCGAGGGCCCGGTCGGAGGGCGGGGGTGGGGGTGGCGGCGCGGCGGCTGCGGGGAGGGCGGGGCTGAGCCCGACCGCCAGACTCGCGGCGAGGGCGACGCCGAGGGCGCGCGGTCGTCCGATGCGGAACAAGTACGTTCTCCTTAACGAGTTCGCCCCCCACCCCACCCCTCCCCGAAACCCTGCCGGGGGCTGGTGGGGGGCGGGCGGGTTGCCGGGGTCTGGTGGGGGGGGCGGGGCGGGTTGCCGGGGTCTGGTGGGGGGGGCGGGGCGGGTTGCCGGGGGCTCCCGGGGCGGGGCGGGTGAAGCGGCAGCTTCGCGCCGCGAGTTGGCGGGCGGGGCGCCGCAGGATCGCGACCCCCGTTGTGGGCATACGTTCCGCAGGGGCGGAACGGGTGGGCACAACCCACGAGGGCGGTGCCCGAAACGGGACCGTGCGGCACGGGCCCCGCAACGCGGGGGCGGCAGCTTCGCGCCGCATCCGTTGTGCCTACGGGGGCGGCGCCCGGAACAGGGCCGTTCAGCACGAGCCCCGCGCCGCCGAGGCGGCAGCTTCGCGCCGCCAGTTGGCGGGCCGGGCGCCGCAGGATCGCGACCCCCGTTGTGGGCATACGTTCCGCAGGGCGGAACGGGTGGGCACGACCCACGGGGGCGGGGCTCGGGACAAGGCCGTTCAGCCGGGCCCCTGGCACAGGGGCGTTCGGCACCGGCCCCCGGCGCGAGTCCCATCGCACCCGGCCCCCGGCGCGAGTCCCATCGCACCGGCACCGAGCCCGAGGCCCGTCCGTGCCGGCCCCAAGCGCAAGGCCTCGCGCCGGACCCGGGCCCGAGGCCCCAAGGCACGCCCCCGGCCCAAGCCCCCTCAGACGCGCACCGTCACATCACGTGCGGAACGTGTCCGTCAGGGTGACCGGGCCGCCGCCCGACGACGGGACCGTCGCCACGCGGTTCGTGCCCGATTCCCACGTCACGTTGCCCGCCGCGTCCTTGCGGACGTACTTGTACTCGAACGTCGTGCCCCCCGGCAGCGGGACCGTGAGCTTCCACGTCGGGTACGACGCCGGGTCCAGCTGGAGCGCCGCCGACGGGGCCCAGTTGCCCAGCTCCGCGCGGTTGCCCGTCACGTAGATGTTCTGGCCGGACGTCGTCGTCGCCGTGACGGCGAAGGACGCTCCCGTCACCGACGACGACGGCGCGCACGAGCGCGCGTTCACGTGCAGCGCGAGCGCCGTGTTCGCGCCCAGCGTCGCCGTGAACTGGCCCGAGCCGTTCACCGTCACCGGCGTCCCCGTCTGCACGTCGCAGTACGTTCCCGCCGCAAGACCCGTCTGGTACGTCCGCGTCAGCGAGGAACCCTCGTGGTTGATCGCCACGTACCCCTTGTCGCCCCGCCCGAACGCGATCGCGTTGTTGCCGTTGTCCCACCAGTTGCCGACCGCCGTGCCCCGCGTCGCGTTGCGGAAGCCCACCATCGAGGCGATCTCGCGCCACGCGTGCTGGCACTTCCAGCCGTCGGCGTAGCAGGCGTTCACCTGGCCGGCGCCCGGCGCGCCCGCGTCCTTGTCCGACCACTCGTAGCCGGAGTGGACGTCCGGGGAGCCGTACGGCCAGGCCAGCATGAAGACCGAGGCCAGCGTGTACGTCGCGCCCCACTTGTAGTTGAGCGTGTCCCCGCCGCGCTCCGTGTCGTGGTTGTCCACGAAGACGCCCGCCGAGCCCGAGCTCATGTAGCCCCACGACTCGCCGAAGTTGTTCAGGTACGCGAGCTTCTCCGAGCCGAAGATCCGCTTGAGGTCCCGCGCGTAGCGGAACTCCTGCACGTCCCCGTTGCCCAGGTACTCACTCGGCGAGACCGCCTCGCCCGCCCCGAATATCGCCTCCTGCTTCCAGTAGACGCCCGGGTTGCTCAGCCGCGACTTGATGTTCGCGAGGTCCGCGGCCGGCATGTGCTTGGCGGCGTCGACGCGGAAGCCGTCCACGCCGAGCGAGAGCAGGTCGTTCATGTACGCGGCGATCCGGCCGCGCACCCAGTCCTCGCCGGTGTCGAGGTCCGGGAGGCCGACGAGCTCGCAGTTCTGGACGTTGGCCCGGTCCTGGTAGTTCGAGATCGTGGCCCGGCAGTCGTCCATGTCGGCGCCCGAGTACAGGCCCGGGTAGTCGTACTTGGAGAACGAGGTCCCGCCCGTCCCCGTGCCCGAGGCGTTCGCCATGTGGTTGATGACGGTGTCCGCGACGACCTTCACGCCCGCCGCGTGACAGGTGTCGACCATGGCCTTGAAGGCGGTGCGGTCGCCGAGCGGTCCGGCGATCTTGTAGCTGACGGGCTGGTAGGCGGTCCACCAGGTCGTGCCCTGGATCCGTTCCTGGGGCGGCGAGACCTGTACGTAGCCGTAGCCGGCCGGACCGAGCTGGTCCGTACAGGCCTTGGCCACCGAGGCGAACTTCCACTCGAACATCACCGCGGTGACGTCCTTCGGGCCGGGTGCTGCCGCCTGCGCCGGAGCGGGCGGCGCCGTGACGGCCACAGCGGCTCCCGCCACCAAGGCGAGTGCAGCGGCCACGGTCCTTCTGGCCATGATTCCTCCTGACGACGTCCCTGTCGCAAGAAGTTGCCGAAATTGACAGCAACTGTTTTCAGCCGTGACCGTACGAGCGCCCCGAGGCCGGGTCAACCCTTTGGACCCCTCAACGCAAGCGATTACGCAAGGAGTTGCAGCGAGCGCCCGGCCGGGGGCTGCGCCGTGGAGCCGCGTACCACCAGCTCCGGCTGGAAGACGAACTCCGTGCGCTGCACGGGGTTGCCCTCCACCTCCTCAAGGAGCGCGCCCACCGCCGCCGTAGCCATCGCCTGCACGGGCTGGCGCACGGTGGTCAGCGGCGGGTCGGTGAAGGCGATCAGCGGCGAGTCGTCGAAGCCGACCACCGACACGTCACCGGGCACGTCGAGGCCACGGGCGCGCACCGCGCGGATCGCGCCGAGCGCCATCAGGTCGGAGCCGCACACGATCCCGGTGCAGCCCTGGTCGAGCAGGATGTCGGCCGCCGCGTGCCCACCCTCGACGCCGAACAGCGTGGGCCGGATGTACCGTTCGGCCTCCGCCCGCTCCAGGCCGAGCGCCGCGTACAGCTCGGCCGTGAAGCCCTCGGCCTTGCGGCGCGAGGGGACGTAGCGCGTCGGGCCGATCGCCAGGCCGATCCGTTCGTGACCCAGCTCGACCAGGTGCCGTACGGCCATCCGCGCCGCCGCCCGGTCGTCGGGCGAGACGAAGTTGGCGTCGACGCGCTCGTTGTAGCCGTTGATGAGGACGAACGGGACGCCCCGCGCGGCCAGTCGGACGTACCGCTCCGGGTCGGCGGAGGCGTCCGCGTGCAGTCCGGAGAGGAAGACGATGCCGGTGACCCCGCGCTCCTCCAGCTGCTCGACCAGCTCGTCCTCGGTGGCCCCGCCCGGCATCTGGGTGCAGAGCACCGGGGTGTAGCCGTGTCCGGCCAGGACCTGCTCGATGACCTGGGCGAACGCCGGGAAGATCGGGTTGGTCAGCTCGGGCACGACCAGGCCGACCAGGCCCGCGCTGCGCCGTTTCAGCCGTACGGGACGTTCGTAGCCGAGCACGTCGAGCGCGGCCAGGACGCGGTGCCTGGTCCCGCCGGCCACGCCCGCCTTGCCGTTGAGGACGCGGCTGACCGTGGCCTCGCTGACGCCCGACTGGGCCGCGATGTCCGCGAGCCGCGGGGGGGGGGGGGGGGGGCCCCCCCCCCGGGGGCCCGGGCCCCCCCCCCCCCCCCCCGGGGGGGGGGGGCCCCGCCGGGGGGGGGCCCCCCCCCCCCCCCCCCCGCGGCAGGGGAACGGTCACACCGCCCACCAGACGGTGGTGTCGGCGGGCAGCTCCACGACGCCTTCCCCGTGGGAGATCGGCTCGTTGGAGAGGAGGAACCGGCCGGGCAGCGGGACGGAGATGGCCCGGCCGGTGGTGTTGGCGGTGCAGACGAAGCCGTCGCGGCGGAAGGAGAGCACACCCTCGGGTGCCTCCAGCCACTCGACGCCTTCGCCCGCACCGAGTTCGGGTCGCTCGCGGCGCACCGCGAGCGCACTGCGGTACAGCTCCAGGGTGGAACCGGGGTCGCCGGCCTGCGCCTCGACGCTGAGCCCGCCCCAGGTCGCCGGCTGCGGCAGCCAGCTGCCACCGCCGCCGAAGCCGTACGACGAACCCTCGACGGTCCACGGGATGGGCACTCGGCAGCCGTCGCGGAAGCCGTCCTGGCCGGTGGCCCGGAAGAACGACGGGTCCTGGCGGACCTCGTCGGGCAGGTCGGTGACGTCCGGCAGGCCGAGCTCCTCGCCCTGGTAGACGTACGCGGAGCCGGGCAGCGCCAGCATGAGCAGCGTCGCCGCCCTGGCCCGGCGCAGGCCGAGCGCGCGGTCGCCGGGCTCGCGCAACTGGGTGCCGAGGCCAGGCGGGTTGGCGAAGCGGGTGGCGTGGCGCGTGACGTCGTGGTTGGAGAGCACCCAGGTGGTGGGCGCGCCGACCGGGCGCATCGCGGCGAGCGAGGCGTCGATGACCCGGCGCAGCTCCTCGGCGTCCCAATGGGTGCCCAGGTACTGGAAGTTGAAGGCCTGGTGCATCTCGTCGGGGCGCACGTAGTGCGCGGTGCGCTCGACGGTCGGGGTCCACGCCTCGGCGACGAGGACGCGCTCCCCGTCGTACTCGGTCAGGACCTGGCGCCAGGAGCGGTAGATCTCGTGGACGCCGTCCTGGTCGAAGAAGGGCATGACGTCGTTGCCGAGCAGCTTGAGCTGGTCGTGGGCGCCGATGTCGGGCAGTCCCTCGGCCTTCACCAGACCGTGGGCGACGTCGACGCGGAAGCCGTCGACGCCCATGTCGAGCCAGAAGCGCAGGATGGAGCGGAACTCGTCGCGTACGGCGGGGTGTTCCCAGTTGAAGTCGGGCTGCTCGGGCGCGAAGAGGTGGAGGTACCAGTCGCCGTCCGCCACGCGCGTCCAGGCGGGGCCGCCGAAGATGGACTCCCAGTCGTTGGGCGGCAGTTCACCGTTCTCGCCCTTGCCTGGACGGAAGTGGTAGCGCTCGCGCAGCGGGGAGCCGGGGCCCTCGCGCAGCGCGCGCTGGAACCACTCGTGCTGGTCGGAGGAGTGGTTGGGCACCAGGTCGACGATGATCCGCAAGTCCAGCTCGTGCGCCTCGCGGATGAGCGCGTCGGCGTCGAGCAGGTTGCCGAACATCGGGTCGATGGCCCGGTAGTCGGCGACGTCGTAGCCGGCGTCGGCCTGCGGGGAGGCGTAGAACGGGCTGAGCCAGACGGCGTCGACGCCCAGGTCCTTCAGGTACGGCAGCCGGCTGCGGATGCCCTCCAGGTCGCCCATGCCGTCGCCGTTTCCGTCGGCGAAGCTGCGTGGGTAGACCTGATAGATCACCGCGTCTCTCCACCAGCCCGTGTGCGTGCCGGTGGTCGGGGCGGCGGCGGGGGCAGCGAGATGCTGGGTCATGTCTTCCTTGATCGGTAAGGAGATGGCGTACGTACGGCGGGGTGCTCGGCTGCTAGCCCTTGACGGCGCCGGCGGACATGCCGGTCACCAGGTGCCGCTGGACGAAGAGGAACACCAGCGCGGCCGGGAGGGCGATGAGGACGGAGGCCGCGGACATCGGCCCCCATTGGGCGCCGTACTGGTTGACGAACTTCTGCAGTCCGCCGGCCAGGGTGAGGTTCTCGTCGCCGACCATGAAGGCGGAGGCGTAGGCGACCTCGCCCCAGGCGGTGATGAAGGAGTAGAACGCCGTCACCGCGATGCCGGGCTTGGCCAGCGGCAGGATCAGCCGCCAGAAGGTGCCGAACGGGGTGAGGCCGTCGACCTGGCCGGACTCGTCGATCTCGCGCGGGATGGTGTCGAAGAAGCCCTTCATCATCCAGGCGCAGAACGGCACGGCGATGGTGAGGTACGTGATGACCAGGCCGGCGGGCTCGTTGAGCAGCCCCATCGAGGACATGATGTTGTAGATCGGCACGATGAGGACGGCGACCGGGAACATCTGGGTGATCAGCAGCGTCCACATCAGTCCGCGCTTGCCGGGGAAGCGGAAGCGGCTGACGGCGTAGCCGGTGGTGGAGGCGATGAAGACGCCGAGGACCGTGGTGAGACCGGCGACGAGCAGCGAGTTGCCGAACCAGGTGAGGAACGGGGTGTCCTTCAGCAGGTTCGTGTAGTTCTCGAACGTCGTCTCCTTGACGAAGTCCGTCGTGCTCGCGTACTTGGCCGGCTTGATCGAGGTCAGGAAGACCCACAGGACCGGGAAGACGGCGATCACGGAGGCCACGATCAGGGTGGCGTGCAGCCCGACCGAGGCGAGCGGCGAACGGCGGTCGCGCATCGGGGTGTTGGTCACGGTCTGTGGGGTCGTGGTGGTCACCAGACTTCTCCCTGCTTGCGGAGGACGCGCCGGTAGACCGCGGCGAAGACCATCAGGAGGACGAGGATCATGACGCCCCAGGTGGACGACTGGGCGAAGTCGCGGGGGCTGATCTCGAAGGAGAACTTGTACGCCTGGGTGACCAGGATCTGGGTGGCCTCACCGGGACCGCCGCGGGTGAGCAGGAAGATCACCGGGAACATGTTGAAGGTCCAGATGGTGCTCAGCAGGATCACGGTCGTGGAGACCGAGCGCAGGCCGGGCATCGTGATGTGCCGGAAGCGCTGCCAGGCGTTCGCGCCGTCCATCTCGGCGGCCTCGTAGAGCTCGCCGGGGATGGACTGCAGCCCGCCGAGGAGGGCGACCATCATGAACGGGATGCCGAGCCAGACGTTGACGGCGATGACCGAGAACTTGGCCCAGGTGGGGTCGTTGAGCCACGGCAGGGCGTCGAGGCCGCCGCCGGTGAGGATCTGGTTGAGCAGGCCGCGGCGCTCGTCGTAGAGGAAGCGCCAGGCGAAGACCGAGACGAAGCCGGGCACGGCCCACGGCAGGATCAGCAGCATCCGGTAGAGCGAGCGTCCCGCGATCTTCCGGTTGAGCACGTTGGCGAGGGCCAGGCCCAGGCCGAAGGTGACGGAGACGCAGGCGACGGTCCACACCAGCGTCCACCCGAGGGTGGAGAGGAACTGGTCGCCGGTGAGCGCCTCGACATAGTTGTCCAGGCCGACGAACTCGTACGTCGCGGGGATCTCGTTGACGCCGATGGAACGCGCGACGTTCCGCTCGTTCGCGTCGGTCAGCGAGAGGTAGACGCCGCGGATCAGCGGGTAGCCGATGATCACGCCGATCACGACCACCACCGGGGCGACCATCGCCCAGGCGTACCAGTGGGTGGAGAGGGAGCGCCTCAACGGGCCCCGGGACGTACCAGTACCGCGGCGCCGGCCGCGGGCGACATTGTCGCCCGCGGCCTTCGCCACCGACTGGCTGCTGGTGTCCACAGCCATCAGCCGGCCTGCCTTCCTTCTACTTCCAGTCCTTCAGGAGCTTGCGGTAGGACTCGCCGATGGCCTTGGCCCCGGCCTCCGGGGTGGTCTGGCCGGTGAGGACCTTGGCGTACTCGACCTTGACCGGCTCGAAGAGGCTGCCGCCCTCGGGGATCCAGGGGCGCTCGACGGCCTTGTCGACGACCGGCTTGAAGAAGCCGATCATCTGGTTGCTCGCGACGTCCGGCTTGACGTAGACGGACTCACGGGTCGGGAGCAGGCTGAGCTCCTTGGCGATCTGCGTCTGGGTCTCGACCGAGGTCATGTACTCGGTGAAGGCGTACGAGGCGTCCATGTTCTTGGAGCCCGCGTAGATCGCCAGATTGTGGCCGCCCTGCGGAGCGCCCTGACCGGCCGAGCCGGCCGGGACGGGGGCGATGCCCAGGTTCGCCTTGTCGGCGAACTCCTTGCCGGCGAAGGTGTCGGTGACGGCCCACGGGCCGTTGATGATCATCGCGACCTTGCCGTCCTTGAAGGCGGCCTGCATGTTGTCCCAGCCGTTGGTCGCGTCGGTGATCGCGGCCTTGGAGTCGACCAGGTCCTTCACGGTGGCCAGCGCCTTGACGCCGTGGGCGTCGTCGACGGTGACGGTCTTGGACTCGGCGTCGACCAGGTCGCCGCCCTCGCCGTAGAGGAAGGAGAGGAACCAGTACGGGTCGTCACCGCGCAGGTACATGCCGGTCTTGCCGGTCTTCTGCTTGATGGTGGCGGAGGCCGTCTTCAGCTCGGCGATGCTCTTGGGGACGTCGACGCCGGCGTCCTTGAGGATCTTCTTGTTGTAGAAGATGCCCATGGAGTCGATGACCTGCGGCACGGCGTAGGTCTTGCCGTCGAACTTGGTCGAGGCGGCGGCCTGCTTGAGGAAGTCGCCCTCCTCCTTCAGGGCCGGGGTGCCGTCGAGCGGCTGGAGGTAGCCGAGGCTGGCGAAGTCCGGGGTCCAGGCGACCTCGGAGCGGATGACGTCCGGGGCGCCGGAGCCGGACTGCGCGGCGTTCTTGAACTTGTTCTGCGCCTCGCCGAACGGCACGTTCACGTACTTGACGGTGACCTTGGGGTGCTTCTTGGTGAAGTCCTCGGCGATCTTCTTGAAGACCTTGTCCTCGGAGCCGACCGTGGAGGTGTCCCACCAGGTGACGGTGCCGGAGAGCTCGCCGGAGCCCTTCGAGCCGCCGCCGTTCGCCGAACCGTCGTCACTTCCGCACGCCGCCAGGGTCACGCCCAGGGCCGCGACCAGCGCGGTGGCCGCTATGCCACGCCGCATGTGAACTCCTTCAACTGATCCCGGGGTGACGAGGGGCTGGAACCTGCCTCATGCGACCGCTCCCTCGCGGCGCGCCGGGTTGCCAGGAACGTAACAGGGATGAAAACGAGCCGAAAGACCTTGCGAGAACTTTCTGCAAGGACCGGGGATCGTTACATCGGCGTGTCCTGAAGGTTGCCGACGAGTCGCTTGACAGCGGGCTCCGCCCCTCTCCAAGCCCTCTTGCGGCCACTCTCAGGCCCTGCAAGTCTTTGCATCATCTCTTGCAGGACCGTTTCACGGCCGCTCCGACCTCGTTGTCAGTACGAAGCCCGCCCCCGGAACACCCGAGAGGGACACCGCACATGGCCCACGAGCTCACCTCACCGTCGTTGTCGGACTCCGCAAGCTCTTGCGAGAGCCCCTCCCGCCCCGGCTGGTGGCGGGACGCCGTGATCTACCAGGTGTACGTCCGCTCCTTCGCGGACAGCGACGGCGACGGCATCGGGGACCTGCGCGGCGCACGGGAGCGGCTGCCGCACATCGCAGGACTGGGCGCGGACGCGGTCTGGCTGACGCCCTTCTACGCCTCCCCCCAGGCGGACGGCGGCTACGACGTGGCGGACTACCGCGCGGTGGACCCGGTCTTCGGGGACCTGGCGGACGCCGACGACCTGGTGCGCGCGGCGCACGGGCTCGGCCTGAAGGTGATCGTGGACATCGTCCCCAACCACACCTCCGACCGGCACCCCTGGTTCCTGCAGGCGCTCGCGGGGGTCGGCCGGGACCGGTACGTCTTCCGGCCGGGGCGGGGCCCTGCCGGCGCCGAGCCCCCCAACGACTGGGAGTCGGTCTTCGGCGGCCCCGCGTGGACCCGGGTCGCGGACGGCTCCTGGTACCTCCATCTCTTCGCGCCGCAGCAGCCGGACCTGGACTGGACGAACGCCGAGGTGCGGGCGGAGTTCGACTCCGTGCTCCGGTTCTGGCTGGACCTCGGGGTGGACGGCTTCCGGATCGACGTCGCCCACGGCATGGTCAAGGCGGAGGGCCTGCCGGACATCGGCCACGGGCAGCAGGCGAAGCTGATCGGCACCCAGCGGCTGCCCTTCTTCGACCAGGACGGGGTGCACGAGATCCACCGGGCCTGGCGCCGGCTCCTGGAGTCGTACGGCCCCGACCGGATCGGGGTCGCGGAGGCCTGGGCGCCGACGCCGGAACGGCTCGCCCTGTACGTACGCCCCGACGAACTGCACCAGGCCTTCAACTTCCAGTTCCTGAACTGTCCGTGGGACGCGGCGGCGCTGCGGTCGGTCGTCGACGACTCGCTGCGCGCCACGGCCTCGGTGGGCGCCCCGACGACCTGGGTGCTCTCCAACCACGATGTCGTACGGCACTCCACGCGGTACGGCAGCGCGGCACGCGCGCGTGCGGGGGCGCTGCTGATGCTGGCGCTGCCGGGTTCGGCCTACGTCTACCAGGGCGAGGAGCTGGGCCTGCCGGAGGTCGTGGACCTCCCGGACGCGGCCCGGCAGGACCCGGCGTTCCTGCGCGGGGACGGGCAGGACGGGCTGCGCGACGGCTGCCGGGTCCCGCTGCCGTGGACGTCGGACGGTCCGTCGTACGGCTTCGGGCCCGGCGGTTCCTGGCTCCCGCAGCCGCCTGAGTGGTCGGGCCTGAGCGTCGAGGCGCAGAGCGCCGACACGTCCTCCACCCTGGAGCTCTACCGCCGGGCGTTGCGGCTCCGCCGCGAGCACCCGGCCCTCGGCGCGGGGGACGGGGTGGAGTGGCTGGACGGACTGTCGGAGGGGGTACTCGCCTTCCGCCGGAGGTCCGAGGGCGGCGAGGTGCTCGTCACCCTGAACACGACGGCGCGGGAGGTGGCTCTGCCGCTCACCGGCTCGGCGCTGCTGAGCAGCGCGCGGGTCGCCGACGGCGAGGCGGGCGATCCCGTACTCCCCTCCCCCGCCGGGGAGTTCGCCGACCGCGCCGCGCATGCGCACAACGTCCGGGTTCCCGCCGACTCCTGCGTTTGGTGGGCAATCTGACGTGCGACCGGTACAGTCCAATCCCATGACCGCGCGGCTTGCCGACATCGCAGCCCAGGCGGGGGTCAGTGAAGCCACAGTCAGCCGCGTGCTCAACGGCAAGCCCGGCGTGGCCTCGGCCACCCGTGAATCCGTGCTTGCCGCACTCGACGTCCTCGGATACGAGCGTCCGGTACGGCTGCGTCAGCGCAGCGCCGGGCTCGTCGGGCTGATAACCCCCGAACTGGACAACCCGATCTTCCCCGCGCTCGCGCAGGTCATCGGGCAGGCCCTGACCCGGCAGGGCTACACCCCCGTGCTCGCCACGCAGACCCCCGGCGGGTCCACCGAGGACGAGCTGACGGACATGCTCGTCGAGCGGGGTGTCTCCGGGATCATCTTCGTCTCCGGGCTGCACGCCGACACCACCGCCGACATGACGCGCTACGACCAGCTGCGCGGCAAGGGCGTCCCGTACGTCCTGATCAACGGCTTCTCCCCCAAGGTGCAGGCCCCCTTCGTCTCGCCCGACGACCGGGCCGCGATGCAGCTGGCGGTGACCCATCTCGCCGCGCTCGGCCACACCCGGATCGGTCTCGCGGTCGGCCCGAAGCGGTTCGTGCCGGTGCTCCGCAAGATCGAGGGGTTCCAGCGCGGGATGCGGGAGCGCCTGGGGCTCTCCCCGGAGGAGTCCGAGCAGCTGATCCAGCACTCTCTGTACACGCTGGAGGGCGGGCAGGCCGCCGCGGGCGCGCTGATCTCGGCCGGCTGCACGGCCGTCGTCTGCGCGAGCGACATGATGGCGCTCGGTGCCATCCGGGCGGCCCGGCAGCAGGGGCTCCAGGTCCCCAGGGACGTCTCCGTGGTCGGTTTCGACGACTCCCCGCTCATAGCGTTCACCGACCCGCCGCTGACCACGATCCGCCAGCCCGTGCAGGCGATGGGGCAGGCGGCGGTCCGGGCGCTGCTCGAAGAGGTCGGGGGCACCCCGGCGCCGCACAGCGAGTTCGTCTTCATGCCTGAGCTGGTCGTTCGCGGTTCAACCGCTTCCGCCCCCAGTCAGGGAAATCCCTGAAGGTCCCCGTAGGTGCCTCCGTCTCAAGACGGAGCATGTGCGCCCCGAACCCGTCGGAGGGATGATCGGACGAGGGGAATGGATCTGGCAGACTCTCCTCCTATGGGTGAAGCGACCGTGAAGAGTTTGGAAGGCCGGACGGCGGCCAGCCCGTCACCCATGCTGGACGGTGGCGGAGTGCGGGCCCGCCTCCGCATGCCACGACGACCCAGGATCTGGTTCGAGATCCTGCTCATCGGCGTCAGCTACTGGACGTACTCGCTCATCCGCAACGCGGTACCGGAGCAGAAGTCCCAGGCGCTGAAGAACGCCGACTGGATCTGGGACGTCGAGAAATCTCTCGGGCTCGCATTCGAGCAGACCGTCAACCACGCCGTGAACTCGGTGACATGGCTG
Organism: Streptomyces sp. NPDC048370; assembly: GCF_043200825.1. Classification (NCBI taxonomy): domain Bacteria; kingdom Bacillati; phylum Actinomycetota; class Actinomycetes; order Kitasatosporales; family Streptomycetaceae; genus Streptomyces; species Streptomyces sp. NPDC048370. The sequence continues at coordinate 71,377 of NZ_JBICYI010000004.1, forward strand.
ATCGTGTCGATGAACTACTACTACGCCACACTGCACTTCGTCGTGACGATCGGTGTGCTCGTGTGGCTGTACCGATGGCAGCCGGGCCGTTACGCGGCGTCCCGCACGGTCCTCTTCGCCACCACCGGTGTGGCCCTGGTCGGTTACTACCTGTATCCGCTCGCGCCGCCGCGGCTGATGAACGGCCAGTCCTTCATCGACACGGTCCTGGTCCACCACACCTGGGGCTCGATGGCCTCGGGCAACCTCAAGCACATGTCGAACCAGTACGCGGCGATGCCGTCGATGCACATCGGCTGGTCCCTCTGGTGCGGTCTGACCATCTTCGCCCTGGCCTCTGCGCCCTGGGCGCGCATCCTCGGCCTGCTCTACCCGGCCGCCACGCTGGTCGTGATCGTGGCCACCGCCAACCACTTCTGGCTGGACGCGGTGGGCGGCATGATCTGCCTCGCCTTCGGCTTCGCCGTCTCCTACTTCTGGTACGGCTCGCTCCCGAAGGGCCTGCCCGAGCTGGTCGAATCGGCCCCGGTGGCCCGGGGCGGCCCCTCCTCCCGGCCCACGGCGGCCGAGGAGAAGGAGCGCGAGAAGGAGCAGGAGAAGGAGCGCCTGAGCCGCTAGCGGCTCTTCAGCAGCCCCGGTGCGTGATGCGGCCGCCCGCGATCGTGAGGCGGATCGGGGCCTTTTCCGTCTCGTCGGCGGGGGCCGTCACCGGGTCGACGGTGAACGCGGTCAGATCGGCCCGCAGACCCGGGGCGATCCGGCCGCCGAGGTGTTCCTCGCCCGCCGCGAAGGCCGCGTGCGTGGTCAGGCCCTCCAGGGCCATCAGGCCGGTCAGGCCGTGCCGGGCGGAGGCCGCGCCGCGCGGGGCCTGGGCGGTGGCGAGGACCTGGCGGGCGTCGTGGTGGGCGATGGGCCAGTCCGAGCCGAGCGCCAGACGGGCGCCCGCGTCCCGCAGGTCCCGGCAGCGCCAGGCGCGGTCCGCCCGTTCGTCGCCGAGCCGCTTGGACCACTCGTCGGTGTGGTCGGCGCGGGTGTACGCGGTGTGCGGGGGCTGCATCGAGGCGACGACACCGAGGGCCGCGAACCGGCCGAGCTGATCGTCGGGGACCGTCTCGATGTGCTCGATCCGGTGCCGGGGGCCGCCCGCGCCCAGTGACTGCACGGTGTCCAGGACGTGCCGGACCGCCGCATCGCCGATGGCGTGCGTGGCCGTGCCGACGCCGGCCTCGTGGAGGTGACGTACGGCGGCCGAGTAGGCGGCCGGGTCGGGCCAGAAGGCGTCGGTGCCCTGGCCGTGGCAGTCGGCGTGCTCCAGCCAGGCCGTGCCGCCCTCGACGGTGCCGTCGATGAAGAACTTCACGCCGCCGATCCGCCACAGCCGCCCGGACCGCGCCTGGAGCCGTACCAGCTCGTCCAGCTCGTCGGCGCTCGCGCCCGGCATGCACCAGGGCGCGAGCCGGAGCCGGAGCGGCAGGTCGCCGTCGGCCTCCACGGCGGCGAGCAGCCCGGGTACGTCGTGGCCGCCGAGGTCCATGACGTGCGCGCCGGTCAGTCCGGTGGCGGCCATGGCGGTGAGCAGCTCGACGAGCCGGTCGCGCCGCTCGGCATAGGTCTTGGCGGGCAGGACGGGCGTCATCAGCTCCATCGCCGCGTGCTCGATCAGATGGCCGGTGGGCCGTCCCTCCTGGTCGCAGACGATCTCGGAGCGCTGGGCGAAGGCACGGGGGCCTACGATCCCGGCGGCCTTCAGGGCCGTCCCGCTCGCGAGGGCGGAGTGTCCGTCGTAGAGGCGCAGGAAGGCGGGGGCGTCGCCGAGGACGTCCTCGATCAGCTCGCGGTGGATCGGCCGGCCGCCGAAGACGTTGTGGTCGAGGCCGAACCCGAGGATCCAGCCGTCGCGGCGCTCGGCGCCGGCGAGGACCGAGCGGAGCTGGTCGAGGTCGCGTACGGCGGAGAGGTCGGTGCCGGTGAACATCTCCAGGCCCCAGACCGGGTGGCTGTGGGAGTCGGTGAGGCCGGGGGTGAGGGTGGCGCCGGCGAGGTCGACGGTCTCGGTGCCGGGTCCGCGCCAGTCGCGGGCGTCGGTGGCGTCGCCGACGGCGGTGATCAGTCCGTCGTGGACGGCGACAGCGGTGTGCGCGGAGAGCTCGGGTGTGCGGACGCGGGCGTTGACGAGGACGAGGTCGGGGGCGGGCACGAGATTTCTCCTTCTGCGGGCTCGGCGGGCTCTGCGGGCTCTGCGGCGAAGTTCGCGTAGACCTCGGGGCGGGTGCGGCGGAGCCGGTACGCGAGGAGGAGCCCGAGGGCGAAGACGGCGGGGACGAGGGAGATCAGGACGGTGTTGACGGTGGTGGAGGCGCCGGTGAAGAGGTCGACGTGGGTGACGACGAGACCGATGGCCCCGGCGAGCAGGACGAAGGCGGTGACGGGCGCGACCACCGTGCGCAGCCTGCCCTCGTCGTGGCTGATCCGGCGGAAGAAGAGCGGTACGGCGAGCGCCGCGAGCAGTTGCAGGACCATCAGGCCGATCATGCCCGGGGTGTTCACCCAGAGCAGGAGCTGCTGGTACGGGTCGGCTCCGGCGGCCGCGAAGCCGAGGACGACGACGGCTCCGAGGACGGTCTGGAGGATGCCGGAGACGTACGGGGAGCGGTGGCGCGGGTGGACGCGGCCGAAGGCGGCGGGCAGGACGCCCTCCTCGGCGAGCGCGAGGCCGTAGCGGTTGATCGCGTTGTGGAAGGCGAGGAGCGAGGCGAGGACGCTGGTGACGATCAGGATGTGCATCAGGTCGGCGGCCCACGCCCCCACATAGGTGGTGATGGCGGCGAAGAAGAGCCCGCCGGGGTCGGCGGTGGCGGCCTGGACGACCTTGTCCTGGCCGAAGGCCTGGATGACGGTCCACACGACGAAGGCGTAGAAGAGGCCGAGGAAGCCGACGGCGATGTAGGTGGCGCGGGGGATGGTGCGCTCGGGGTTCCGGGCCTCGCGGCGGTAGATGACCGTCGACTCGAAGCCGGTGAAGGCGGCGAAGGCGAAGGCCAGGACGGCGGCGGTGCCGGGGACGAGCACGTTGCCGGGGGCGAAGGAGGTCAGGGAGAGCCCGTCGGCGCCGCCGTCGATCAGGACGCCGCCCGCGAGGAGGACGAGGATGCCGGTCTCGGCGACGAGCAGGACGCCGAGGAGCTTGGCGCCGAAGTCGATGGAGCGGAAGCCGCCGTACCAGATGAGCAGCAGCCCGGCGAGGGAGACGGGGAGCCAGGGGATGTCGACGCCCCACAGGGCGTGGCCGGTGTCGGCGGTGGCGGTGCCGAGCAGTCCGTAGACGCCGATCTCCATGCCGTTGTAGCCGAGCATGGCGAGCAGGGCGGCGGCGATGCCGACGGGCTTGCCGAGGCCGCGGGTGATGTACGCGTAGAAGGCGCCGCCGTTGCGGACGTGCCGGCTCATGGCGGTGAAGCCGACGGCGAAGACCGCGAGGGTGATGCCGGCCAGGAGGTAGCCGGCGGGGGCGCCGATGCCGCCGAGGACGACGGCGATGGGCGCGACGCCGGCCATGACGGTGAGCGGGGCTGCGGCGGAGACGACGAAGAAGGAGACGTCGGCGGTGGAGAGCGTGCCGGTTCTCAGCCCCTTGGGAGCGGTGGTGGTCTGTGAGGACATGGAACGGGAAGCCCTTCCGAGGCAGGAAACCTAAAGGCTTTCGGTTCGCGCAATGTAGCCTCGCGCTCAACGATTCGGGAAGACCTGACCAGGGGGAAATCATTCATGGGCCGGCCGCGCAAGCCTCTCCTCGATCGCGAGCGGATCACCACGGTGGCGCTCGAACTCGTCGATGAGCGGGGCGAGTTCAGCGTCCCGCAGATCGCCAAGCGGCTCGGGGTGCAGACCGCCTCGGTGTATCACCACGTGGACGGCCGGGACGGGATCGTGGAGCTGCTGCGCGAGCGGGTCAACGAGAGGATCGACGGCTCCACGCTGGACGCGGAGCCCTGGGACGCGGCGCTGGCGGCCTGGGCCCGCTCCTACCGCTCGGCCTTCGCCGCCCACCCCCGCGCGATCCCGATGCTGATGACCTCACCGGTCCGCGCACCGAAGGTGCTCGCCCAGTACGAGGCGGCGGTGACCCTGCTGCTCGCCGTCGGATTCGACAACGCCGACGTGATGACGGTGATCGTCGCGCTGGAGAACCTGGTCCTGGGCTCGGCGCTCGACCTCGCCGCCCCGGCCGCCATGTGGGAGCTCCCCGACGAGGTCACGACCCCGCGCCTGGCCGAGGCCCTCGCGGCGCTGGGCCCCGCCCGCGCGGACGCGGCGTTCGACCTGGCTCTGGAGGCGTTCCTGGTCCACTGCCGGGCGCTCCTGGAGAACGCGGACGACTGAGAGGCCCCGCGCCGCACCCCTGCCCTCCACTCCCTACGCCCCGTAGAAGAACTCCTCCACGACCGCCCGGGCCCGGCGCGTGATGCGGCGGTAGTCGTCGACCATCTCCCCCACATGGCCGGGGCCGTACCCCAGGTACCGTCCGACCGCCGCCACTTCGCGCCCGTCCGAGGGGAAGGTGTCCCCGGGCCGGCCCCGTACCAGCATCACCGCGTTGCGGACGCGGGTCGCGAGCACCCAGGCCTCGTCCAGCGTCTGGGCCTCCTCCGTCGGGATGAGGCCCGCCGCGTGGGCGGCGGCCAGGGCCTCGCGGGTGCGGGTCGTGCGCAGCCCCGGCTCGACCCAGCCGTGCCGCATCTGGAGCAGCTGGACCGTCCACTCGACATCGCTCAGACCGCCCCGGCCCAGCTTGGTGTGGAGCGTCGGGTCGGCGCCGCGCGGCAGCCGCTCGGTCTCCATCCGGGCCTTCAGCCGCCGGATCTCGCGGACCGCCTCCTCGCCGAGCCCCTCGGCCGGGTAGCGCAGCGGGTCGACCAGCTCGATGAACCGCTCCGCCAGCTCCATGTCGCCCGCCATCGGCGCGGCACGCAGCAGCGCCTGGCTCTCCCAGACCAGGGACCAGCGGCGGTAGTAGGCCTCGTACGACTTGAGCGTACGGACCATCGGGCCGCTCTTGCCCTCCGGCCGCAGATCCGCGTCGATCAGCAACGGCGGGTCCGCGGTGGGGACTTCGAGGAGTCGGCGGATCTCCGAGACGACCCGGTTCGCGGCCTGGGCCGCCTCCTGCTCGTCGACGCCCTCGCGCGGCTCGTGCACGAACAGGACGTCGGCGTCGGAGCCGTAACCGAGTTCCTGGCCGCCGAAGCGGCCCATCCCGATCACGGCGAACCGGGTCGGCAGGGTGTCGCCCCAGCCCTCCCGGACGGCGGCGCGCAGCGCGCCCGCGATCGTCGCCGCGTTGAGGTCGGTGAGCGCCCGCCCGACCCCGTCGACCAGGGCGCCCGGGTCGAGTTCGCGGGGGCTGTCCTCCGTACCGTACGAGCCGATGAGATCGGCCGCGGAGGTACGGAACAGCTCACGGCGCCGTACGCCACGGGCCGCCGTGACCGCCTGCTCGGCGCCGTCGGCGCGGCCGACCGCCGCGAGGATCTCCTGCTCCAGGTGGTCGCGGCCGCGCGGCTTCAGGCCCTCCGGGTCGCCGAGGATCGCGACCGCCTCCGGCGCCCGCAGCAGCAGGTCGGGGGCGAGTCGCCCGGCCGAGAGGACCCGGGCGAGGTTCTCCGCCGCCGCGCCCTCGTCCCGCAGCAGGCGCAGGTACCAGGGAGTCTTGCCGAGCGCGTCGGAGACCCGGCGGAAGCCGAGCAGTCCGGCGTCCGGGTCGGCGGAGTCGGCGAACCAGCCGAGCAGCACCGGGAGCAGCGTCCGCTGGATCGCGGCCTTGCGGCTGACGCCGGAGGCGAGCGCCTCCAGGTGGCGCAGGGCGGCGGCGGGATCGGCGTACCCGAGGGCTTCGAGCCGCTGACCGGCCGCCTTCGGGCTGAGTCGGGTCTCGCCGGGGGTGAGCTGGGCGACGGCGTCGAGCAGCGGCCGGTAGAAGAGCTTCTCGTGCAGTCGGCGGACCACCGAGGCGTGCCGCTTCCACTCCTTGTTCAGCTCGGCGACCGGGTCGGTGCGCAGCCCGAGCGAGCGGCCGAGGCGACGCAGGTCGGTCTCGCTCTCGGGGACGAGGTGGGTGCGGCGGAGCCGGTAGAGCTGGATGAAGTGCTCCATGGCACGCAGGAAGCGGTACGCCTCGTCCAGCTGGGCCGCGTCGGCTCGGCCGACGTAGCCGCCGGCGGCGAGCGCCTTCAGGGCATCGAGGGTGGTGCCGCTGTGCAGGGTCGCGTCGCCCCTGCCGTGCACCAACTGCAGGAGCTGGACGGCGAATTCGACGTCGCGCAGTCCGCCGGGGCCGAGCTTCAGCTCGCGTTCGACCTGGGCGGCGGGGATGTTGTCGACGACCCGGCGGCGCATCTTCTGCACGTCGGGGACGAAGTTCTCGCGCTCGGCGGCCTGCCAGACCAGCGGGGAGACGGCCTCGATGTACTCGGCGCCCAGCTCCGGATCGCCCGCCACCGCCCGGGCCTTGAGGAGGGCCTGGAACTCCCAGGTCTTGGCCCAGCGCTGGTAGTAGGCGAGGTGGGAGGAGAGGGTGCGGACGAGGGGGCCGTTGCGGCCTTCGGGCCGGAGGTTGGCGTCGACGGGCCAGATGGTGCCCTCGACGGTCGTCTCCGAGCAGATCCGCATGAGGTGGGAGGCGAGCCGGGTCGCGGCCTGCATCGCCTTGCCCTCGTCGGCGCCTTCGACGGGCTCTCCGACGAAGATCACGTCGACGTCGGAGACGTAGTTCAGCTCGTGGCCGCCGCACTTGCCCATCGCGATGACGGCGAGCCGGCAGTGGGCCGCGTCGGCGGGGGCGGCGGTCCGGGCGATGGCGAGGGCGGCGCGCAGCGTCGCGGTGGCGAGGTCGGCCAGTTCGGCGGCGGTCTGGGCGACCTCGGCGGTGCCGCAGACGTCCCGCGCGGCGATGGCGAGGAGGCAGCGGCGGTAGGCGACCCGCAGCGAGACCGGGTCGGTGGCCTCGGCGAGACCGCGCTCGAACTCGGCGACCCCGGGGTTCAGGTCGGCGGCCTCGTAGGTGACGAGGACCTGCCAGTCCTTGGGGTGCCTGGCCAGGTGGTCGGCGAGCGCCTCGGAGGCGCCGAGGACGCCGAGCAGCCGGTCCCGGAAGGGCTTGGCGGAGAGCAGGGTGGCGGTGAGCGTCTGGCGCTCCTCGTCGGGCTGGGCCTCGACGAGCCGGACCAGGCCGCGCAGGGCGAGGTCGGGGTCGGCGGTCGCGCCGAGCGCGTCGAGGAGGACGGAGTCGTCGCGCAGGGCGGTGAGCTCGGGGAGGTCGAGCAGTCGCTCGGCGCCGGACGGATCGGTGAAGCCGTGCCGCAGCAGGCGGCTGAAGGTACTGCTCCTGCGCCCCGGCACCGCCGTCATTCCGCCGCTCCCTCCACCACCGTCGGGGCTCCTCCGAGCTCCGCGATCGAGCCTATCCGCAGGGCGGGGTGGGGTCGCCCCGGGGCGCGTCGGCTACCCAACCACCTCAGACCGGACCTTTGTTTCGTAACAGATCACACGTGATGCCTCGCACATTCGTCACTATTCGCTGCCGATGAACCGTATTGCTTGTAAGTCCGTCTTCCTCACAAAAGCTTGATCACAGCCTCGACTATCACCACACTGTTCACCGCACCACCATCGTTTCCCCGCCGATCGCCACACCACTGCTCGCCCTCGCCCTGGTCACCCACGTCCGAAAGCGCACCCACACTCGATGCCTGGCCGCCACCGCCTCCGTTCTGTCTCCGTGCTGAGTACGACCGCCGTCGCGGCCGCCGGTACCTTCGTGGGAATCCTCCAGCTGACCTCCGGCACCGTGGTCGGAACCGAGGCGCCCGACAGCAGCCTGGCCGCGGCGGACGTGCCCGCGGCCGGCGCGACCGCCGGCAGGGCCGACAAGGCCACGAAGGGCGCCGGGGCCGCCACCGCCGACAAGGCCGCCAAGGCCGACGGCCGGAGCGGGCAGCCCGCCGGCAGCACGGACGCCTCGTCCGCCGCCGGGGCCGTCGAAGGGGCCACGAGGGCCGAAGCGTCGGCCGCGACGCGGACGGCCGTGGAGCCGGTCCGTACCGCCGACATCGCCGTGGCCCAGATCGTCGCCCACCCGGACGACGACCTGTACTTCATGAACCCGGACCTGGTCCAGTCCATACGCTCCGGCAAGTCGCTGACCACGGTGTACCTGACGGCAGGCGAGGCGAACGGCGTCAACGGCGCCGGTGGCGTCCCCGACAAGGCCGGCTACGCGGCCGCCCGGCAGAACGGCATACGTGCCGCGTACGCCGAGATGGCCACCGGCAGCCGTACGAGCCCCTGGGACCGCGTCTCCATACCCACCGTCGGCGGCGGGGCCGCCCAGCTGGACGTCCTGCGCGCCGCACCCCACGTCAGCCTGATCTGGATGCAGATACGCGAGGCGGGCGCGATCAACGCCGACCGGCCGAACAGCCTGAACGGCCTCTGGAACGGCCGGGTCCAGACCCTCGCCTCCCAGCGCGCCACCGGCACCCCGGTCACCACGGACTTCACGTACAGCAAGGACCAGGTGATCGACGCCGTCACCGGGATCCTGGAGCGCCTGCGGCCGACGTTCGTCCGGATCCAGGACCCGACGCCGGGCCGGAACCTGAAGACCGGGGCGCTCACCGACCACCAGGACCACCTCTACGGCGCCCGGTTCGCACAGGCCGCCCTGGAGCGGTACGCCGCCCGTGCCACCGAGTCGGGCCGCCCACACTTCGGTGTGCAGAACTACCTCGGCTACCCCACGAGCGGACTGCCGTCCACCCTCGACCCGGAGACGGCCGGGGGCAAGCTGAGCACGATGAAGACGTACGCCTGGTCGGACGGGGTCAACGACTGCGGCGACCCCGTCGGCTGTGGTGACCGCAACGTGGCCGCGCGGCCGGCCGGATCCGGCTGGACGAAGACCGTCCGGTACGCCCGGGGCAACTCCACCTCCTGGGTGCAGCGCGGCCCGGACGGCGGTCTGTACGCGTTCTCGGTGCTCGACGGACGCCTCGCGGTGTGGACGAAGTCCTCGGGCGCGCACGCCGGGTGGCAGGGGCCGACGCTCCTCGCGGGCACGGGCCTGGACAGCGGGGTGACGTCGGTACGGCTCCCGGACGGGCGGATCGCCGTCTTCGGCACCCGGACGACGATCGGCTCGGCGGCGGGGAACTACCGCCGTGAGGTGGTGTCCGCCGAGCAGTCGACGCCGGGCGGCGCGTTCGGGCCGTGGCGTTCGCTCGGCACGCCCGAGCAGAACGACGCCCTGGGCATGTCGAACATCAGTGGCCCGGCGGCTGCGGTCGACGGTACGGGCCGGATCACGGTGGTCGTACGCGACAGCGCCCACCGGCTGACGGCCCGCGAGCAGCAGTCGACCGGCGCCTGGGGCCCGTGGCGGAACCTGACGCCGCACCTGCCGACGGCAGCGGGCAAGGCGCCCGCGCCCGCCGGAACGACGACCGCCAAGACGACCGCTCCCGCCGGCACGGCGGCGGGCGCGGCGGCCACTCCCAGCCCGGCGGCGGGCGAGACGGTCGCGGGCACGGCGAACACCCCGGCCGGGACAGGCGCGAGCGCGGCGAACGCCGCGGCCGCGGGACCCGTGACCTATGGCCGCGCGGCCTCCGGCAGCGTGGGCGGCGCCGCCAGCATGACCGGCAACGGGGTCACCTCCCCCCTGTACAGCGACCCGGTGGCGACGACGGACGCGGCGGGCCGGATCCATGTCTTCGCCGGCACGGCGAAGACCGTCCTCACCTGGTCGCAGCCGCGCCCCGGCGCCCCGCTGAGCGGGCCCCGGACGACCGGTCTGCCGGCGACGACGCTGGCCCTGAACGCGAGCCCCTCGCCGACGGGCGACGGCGTACGGCTCTGGTTCCGCAAGCCGTACTCGGGCGACGTCCGCACGGCCGACTTCCCGGGCTCGGGCGGCCGCTTCGTCGGACCGGCCGTCGAGCTGGCGGGCTCGGTCCTGGGCCCCGGCCCGATCGGCGGCGGCACCGGGACCGGCATGCTCGCGGTCCGGTCCCGTACGGGATTCCTGGCGACGGCGCCCGCCACCTCCGGCAACGGGGGCACGGGAACGCAGCCGATCTGGACCCTGCAGGACTTCCTCTTCTCGGGCGCCCCGGGCGGGGTCGTGGACGGGGTTGCGGTGATGGGTCTGGACGGCAGGCTGCACTGGACGCCCGCGGTGCGATGAGTTCGGGCGGGGTCCAGGGTCATACGTACGTAGGCACTCTTCCTTGAGAGGCGACGACGATGACGACCGTCCCGGACGCGACCCTGGATCCCCGTTTCAGTGACCCGAAGGCCGGGCCCGCCGAGTGGTCGGCGGCGGCCGCCCGGCTGGCCGAGGCCGAGGTCTTCTGGCTGACCACCGTCCGCCCGGACGGGCGCCCGCACGTCACACCGCTGATCGCGGTCTGGTCGGCGGGCGCGCTGCACTTCTGCACCGGCCCCGACGAGCGCAAGGCGCGCAATCTGGCGGAGAACGCGGAGGTCGTCCTCACCACGGGGACGCCGGCCCTCGGCGAGGGCTTCGACGTGGTGGTGGAGGGCGAGGCCGTCCGGGTGACGGATGAGGCGCGGCTGCGGGCGCTGGCCGACGCGTACGTCGAGAAGTACGGCTCGGACTGGCGATTCGACGTGCGCGACGGCGCGTTCGTGGGCGACGGTGGAACCGCCCTGGTGTTCGCCGTCGCGCCGCGCACGGTCTTCGGCTTCGCCAAGGGCGAGCCGTTCGGTCAGACCCGCTGGCGTTTCTGAGGAGACCTTCCATGAACTGGACGCTCGAAGTCGTCCTCGTCCCCGTGACCGACCTGGACCGGGCGAAGGAGTTCTACGGCGAGAGGTGCGGCTTCACGATCGACCTCGACACCGAGGTGGCGCCGGGCATCCGGATCATCCAGGTGACGCCGCCGGGCTCGCGCTGCTCGATCTCGATGGAGAGCGGTATGCCCCCGATGCCCGGCACGAAGCCGATGGCCCCGGGCAGCCTGCAGGGCCTCCAGCTCTGCGTCACCGACATCGAGGCGGCACGCGAGGAGCTGCTCGCACGGGGCGTGGACGTCTCCCCGGTCCGCCGCGTGGGCGCGTCGGGCTGGGAGGACGGCAAGGGCGAGACCTGGAACTCGTTCCTCACCTTCACCGACCCGGACGGCAACGGCTGGGTGGTCCAGGAGGCCCCGTCGGAACTGTCGGAGCGCTGAGGGGGAGGCGGGGCAGGGGCCCGCGCACGGGCCACGGCCACGGGCGGGGCACCGGGCCACAGCCACGGGCACGGACAGAACCCGCACGCCCCCTCACGCGGCCCCAGTCGCCCCTCCCTCCCCCGTCACTTCCCCGCCGCGAACTCCAGCTGGTAGTACCGCACGTGCTCGTCCTCCCCGGCGTACCGCATCCCGGCCGCCTCCATGACGCGCTGCGAGGCGACGTTCCCGAGGTCGGCGTCGCCCTTGGCTCCGGCGATCCCCTGCGCGCGGGCCAGTTGGAGCAGGGCGCGCAGGGCCTCGGTGGCGTACCCCTGCCCCCGTACGCCGGGCACGAGCCCGTACCCCACGGTCACGAACCGCCCCTCGTCGGGCGGCCCGTGGAACCCGATCCCGCCGACGGCGACCCGGTCGGCCCGCCGCCGTATCTCGTACGCCCCGAACACCCCGGGGTCCCCGTGCGCGGCGCACCCGCTGAGGAACCCCCGCGCCCCGGCGACGTCCCCGTCCCCGGGATACCCCTCGGCCCACCGGTCCGCCGCCCCTGGCATCTTCCCGACGATCCGCTCGGCCTCACCGGGGGTGAGCCGGTGCAACTCCAGCCGCTCGGTCAACAACGCATCCATCAGACCTGGCTACCACCCGCCGCACCCACCCTGCAGCCGATTTTCCGACAGCTACAACACCGGCAGGTTCTTGCGGAGTTCGAAGGCCGTGACCTCGGAGCGGTACTCCTCCCACTCCTGCTTCTTGTTGCGCAGGAAGAAGTCGAAGACGTGCTCGCCCAGGGTCTCCGCGACCAGTTCGCTCTTCTCCATCAGGGCGATCGCCTCGCCCAGGTTCTGGGGCAGGGGCTCGATGCCCATCGCGCGGCGTTCCGCGTCCGAGAGGGCCCAGACGTCGTCGTCGGCGCCGGCCGGGAGTTCGTAGCCCTCCTCGATGCCCTTGAGGCCCGCCGCGAGGAGGACCGCGTAGGTCAGGTAGGGGTTCGCGCCCGAGTCGATCGAGCGGACCTCGACGCGGGACGAGCCCGTCTTGCCCGGCTTGTACATCGGGACGCGGATCAGGGCCGAGCGGTTGTTGTGGCCCCAGCAGATGTACGAGGGGGCCTCGCCGCCCGCGCCCGCCGCGCGGGAGGAGCCGCCCCAGATGCGCTTGTAGGAGTTGACCCACTGGTTGGTGACGGCCGAGATCTCGGCGGCGTGCTTCAGGAGGCCGGCGATGAAGGAGCGGCCCACCTTGGAGAGCTGGTACTCCGCGCCCGACTCGTAGAACGCGTTCCGGTCGCCCTCGAAGAGGGAGAGGTGGGTGTGCATGCCCGAGCCCGGGTACTCCGAGAACGGCTTGGGCATGAAGGTGGCCTGCACGCCCTGTTCGAGGGCGACCTGCTTCATGACCAGGCGGAAGGTCATGATGTTGTCGGCCGTGGACAGCGCGTCCGCGTAGCGGAGGTCGATCTCCTGCTGGCCCGGGGCGCCCTCGTGGTGGCTGAACTCGACCGAGATGCCCATCGACTCCAGCATGGTGATCGCCTGGCGGCGGAAGTCCATGCCCACGTTCTGCGGGGTGTGGTCGAAGTAGCCCGAGTTGTCGGCCGGGGTCGGCTTGGTGCCGTCCAGCGGCTTGTCCTTCAGGAGGAAGAACTCGATCTCGGGGTGGGTGTAGAAGGTGAAGCCCAGGTCCGAGGTCTTGGCCAGGATGCGCTTGAGGACGTAGCGCGGGTCCGCGAAGGACGGGGAGCCGTCCGGCATCAGGATGTCGCAGAACATCCGGGCCGTGCCCGGGGCCTCCGCGCGCCAGGGCAGGATCTGGAAGGTGCCCGGGTCCGGCTTGGCGATCATGTCCGACTCGTATACGCGGGCGAAGCCCTCGATGGCGGAGCCGTCGAAGCCGATGCCCTCGTCGAACGCCTGCTCAAGCTCGGCGGGCGCCACGGCCACCGACTTCAGGAAGCCGAGTACGTCGGTGAACCACAGCCGCACGAACCGGATGTCACGCTCTTCGAGCGTCCGGAGCACGAATTCCTGCTGCTTGTCCATTTCCACACCCATCTTTGCTGGTCAGGCCGCCTGTTCCCACCGCCTCGGGCACATCGGAGGGCACCTGAGCATCCCACCACATGGTTTCGCGCACGTTGCACACCCATAGTGCCCGCTCGCGTGTGACTCAGGTAACGGGGGACGGGCCGGTTCCGGGCGTCTGTTCGCTCTGCGGTTGCCCCCGAGTGTCCCCACGCGGCCCTCCGGCCACTACGATCTCCGCCCATGGGGGGCCCTCCTTTCGTACGCCGGTCCCGGCGCGCGCGTCCCATGGCACTGGCGAGTGCCGTGGCGACGCTCCTCGCCGCGCTCTTCGTCTGTCTGGGGGGCGGCGAGCCGGCCGCCGTGGCCCATGGGGAGTCCGGTTCCGCGCACCACGGGCGCACCGCCGCATCCGCCGGCCCCACCGCCCCGGGCACCGCCGTCGTGAACGAGTACGTCTGCCCGTACGACCGCGGCGACTGCTCCCTCTTCCCCTCGCTCAGCCCGGCGGTGCTCACCGCGCCGCCGCTCGACCCCCCGCCGCAAGCGGAGGGCCGGCTCATGGGTCCCGTACCGGCGTACGACTCCGGTCGGGCACCCCGCTCCGCCGCGCAGCCGCGCGCGCCGGACCTGCACGTCCTTCAAGTCCTGCGGACATAGCCGGCGGGCAGCATCCACCCGCCCCGCCCCCGGCTCACGCCCGACGCCTGACGCCACCCCACATCCGAGAAGGACGACACCACCATGGCCGCCAACCGCTCCGCCAACGCCGACCGCCGCGCCCGAATAGAGGAGATGCGCCGCGCCGAGCAGGCCCGCGAGCGCCGCAACCGCTTCATCACCATCGGCGTCTCCGCCGTGGTCGTCCTGAGCCTCGTAGGCTTCGGCGGCTACGTGCTCAACCAGCAGTCCGAGAAGAAGGAAGAGAAGGAGGCGGCCGCCAAGGCCCCCATCAAGGACGAGAAGTCCTGGGACGCCAAGAAGCTCGGCCGCAGCCACGTGACCACCCCGGTCGCGTACGAGATGAAGCCGCCGGTCGGCGGTGACCACGACCAGGTCTGGCAGAACTGCGACGGCGACGTCTACACGGCGAAGATCGCCGAGATGAACGCCGTGCACTCGCTGGAGCACGGCGCGGTCTGGGTCACGTACAACAAGAAGGCCCCCGAGGCCGATGTGAAGAAGCTGGCCGAGAAGGTCGGCAAGACCCCGTACACCCTGATGAGCCCGGTCGACGACCAGGCCGGCGCGATCATGCTGAGCGCCTGGGGCAAGCAGGTGACCGTGGACAACGCGAGCGACCCGCGGATCGACGCCTTCTTCACCAAGTACGTGCAGGGTCCGCAGACCCCCGAGCCGGGCGCGGCCTGCTCCGGTGGCGTCGGAGCCACCCAGTGAAGCTGACCCGTACGCACGGGGCCTCGATCGCCGCCGTCGTCCTCGCGCTGCTCTTCGCCGGGGGTGCGGTCACGGTCGCGTCCGCCGACAAGGAGGAGGTGTCGGGGTCGCCCGCGTCGGTGTCGGCGGACGCGGGCTTCGCCCGTGACATGTCGGTCCATCACCAGCAGGCCGTCGAGATGTCGTTCATCGTCCGGGACCGCACCGAGGACGCGAACGTGCGCCGGCTCGCGTACGACATCGCCAACACACAGGCCAACCAGCGCGGCATGATGCTGGGCTGGCTGGACATGTGGGGGCTGCCGAAGATCGAGTCGGGCACCGAGCCGATGGCCTGGATGGGCATGGGCGGGCACGGTGACACCGGTCCGGCCGACGGGGCGCTGATGCCCGGCATGGCGACCGACGCCGAGCTCGACCGCCTGCGAAAGGCGAGCGGCAAGGAGGCGGAGGTCCTCTACCTCCAGCTGATGATCGACCACCACAAGGGCGGTGTGCACATGGCCCAGGGTTGTGTGGACAAGTGCTCCGTGGAGGTCGAGAAGAACCTCGCTCAGGGCATGGTCGAGGCTCAGGAGTCCGAGATCGGGCTGATGACCCAGCTGCTGAAGGAGCGGGGCGCGAAGCCTCGCACCTGAGCCGCCGGACGGCGCCGACGGCCTCGCCGCGGCCCCCGTGACCCCAGCGGTCGCGGGGGCCGCCGCGTACGCGGACAATGGTTGACGCTCGGGGACGTACGACGACGTGCTACGGAGGTACGCACCCCATGACCACGGCGAAGGACATCATGCACCCCGGGGCCCAGTGGATCCCGGTTCACGAGACGCTCGACCGCGCGGCCCAGATGATGCGCAACCTGAACGTCGGCGCGCTGCCGATCGCGGACGAGAACGAACGTCTCTGCGGGATCATCACGGACCGCGACATCGTGGTCGGCTGTGTGGCCATGGGCCACGACCCGGCGAAGATCACCTGCGGCGAGATGGCGCAGGGCACCCCTCGCTGGATCGACGCGGGTTCGGACGTGGGCGCGGTGCTGGAGGAGATGCAGAGCCACCAGATCCGCCGCCTCCCCGTCATCGAGAACAAGCGGCTCGTCGGCATGATCAGCGAGGCCGATCTCGCCCAGCACCTGTCGGACGAGCAGATCAAGTCGTTCTGCGAGAGCGTCTACGCCGCACCCTGAGGCGGTTCATCGGGGTGCCAGTACCGCCCGGGCCACCGCGTCCGGGCGGTCCAGCATCACAAGATGGCCCGACGGCTCGACCGCCTCGTAGCGGGCGCCGAGCCGCCGGGCCAGTTCCCGCTGCCGGCGCGCCCAGCGGGTGGAGCCGTCCGGGGCGGCGAGGACGGTGACGGGGACGCCGGCCGGCAGGGGCGCGCGCTCGCGCAGGGCGAGGAGTTCGGCGGCGACCGCGCGGTAGTGGGTGTTCTCCAGGAGCGCGCCCCGCAGCACGCGTGAGGTGCGGTAGCAGCGGCGTACGAGGTCGCCGGGGGCCGGGTCCCCGCCCCCGGAGCGGGAGAGCCGTACGGTGGCGCGGCGGACGGCCGGTCCGAGGGCGGCCGGGGCTCCGGCGGCCGACAGCACGCCGCCGAGGCCGCGGGCGGCGGCGGTGCGGAGGGCGGGGGCCGCGGGTGTACGCGCGTGCTCCTCGACGGACGCGTCGACGAGGACGAGCCCGGCGGTACGGGCCGGGTGCAGCCGGGCGAAGGCCTCCGCGTGGAACCCGGCGATGGAGTGCCCGACGACGGTGGCGGGGCCGGGCAGGGACAGCGCGTCGAGGAGGCCTGCGATGCGGTGGGCCTCGCCCGTGGCGGAGGGCGCGACGGCGGCCGGGGCGGAGAGGCCGTGGCCGGGGCGGTCGAAGCGGACGACCGTGCGGTGGGGGGCGAGCAGCGGGACGACCGGGTCCCAGTCGAACCAGCTCATCCCGAGGCCGACGCTGAGCACGCAGGCGGGTCCGGCGCCCTCGACGACGACGTGGTGGGCCACGCCCCCGACCCGTACGAACACGCTCAAGGTCGCTCCCTGACCACGGAGACGGCGAGTACTGCGAGCCAGACTGCCACGAGCAGGACCTGGAGCCGTTGCCCGGCCCCCAGGGCCCAGGTGCCCCGGCCCGCCTCGAACGCGGCGACGGCGGCGAGGGTCCAGACGGTGGCGGCCAGTTCGAGGGCGACGAGGGCGGGTCCGGTCCTGGCGATCGGGGTCCACGCGCGGTGGCGGCGGGCGGCGAGGGTCAGCAGGAGCATGGCGGCCAGGGCCGCCGCCACGGCGAGGGTGGAGCTGGCGGCGTGGGCCGTATGGGTGGCCGGGACCAGTCCGGCGGCCTCGCGGGCGGCGCACGCCGGGTCGTCGGTGGGCGCGCAGCTGAGCGGAAGCCGCGAGTCGACGGCGGTGGCGGCCCCGAAGAGCGCGAGGGCGCCCCAGCCGGCGAGCACGAGACGCCGGGGCCCCTCGGTGGCCCGGCGGGTCCCCCACAGCGCGGTGACCGCCGCCGCGAGGACCAGGAGTCCGGCCGTGAGGTCGCTCGCGCGGAAGAAGCCGCCGAAGGGCTGGTCGACGGCGGCCAGTTCGGAGACGTACGTCCTGAACGGGTCGAGCCCGGTCCCGAGGACGGCTTCGAGGACCCACGCGCTGTACGCGAGCGCGCCGAGGACGAGCAGGGCGGCGATGGCTCGCGCGGCACCGGCGGCACCGTCGGACCGGGAAAGGGACATAGTGGTAGTTGATGCTATTCGGGCACGGCGTCGTACCGGTGGTCGGGGTGTGTCCGTGCCGACTCGGCCGGGTCGTCGGTGGCCGTCGGCGGGCCTCCGGCGGGCTGCCGACGAGCCCGCCGGCGGCCGCATCGGACACCGGTTGATCACAAAATCCGTGGCTCCTCCATAATCAGCTGGCCTAACGTCAGGCCCCTGAGCACCGCCACCCGGAGGACACCCGCATGACCACGCCCACGAACAGCCCCGACCAGAACCCCTGGGGTCCTCCGTCCTCGACGCCGGACGGCGCACCGACGGCCGCCCCGACTCCGCCCGGCATGCCGGGGATGCCTCCGACCGGGATGCCCGGCATACCCGGGATGCCGCCACAGCCGCTGTTCCAGCAGCCCCGCAACGGGCTCGGGGTGACCGCCCTGGTCCTAGGCATCCTGGGCCTGCTCTTCGGGGTCTTCCCGTTCACCTTCTGGCTCGGCGCGATCCTGGGCATCCTCGCCCTGATCTTCGGCATCATCGGCCACGGCCGCGCCCGCCAGGGGCAGGCGACGAACAAGGGCGTGGCCCTCTCCGGCCTCATCCTCGGCGCGGTCGCGCTCGTCGCCTCCATCGCCTGGATCATCGTCCTGGTCGTCGCCGTGGACGAGTTCAAGAACGAGCTCGACAAGGAGATCGCCAAGCAGGAGAAGGCCTCCTCGGCCCCCGCCACGCCCGGCGCCACCACCGAGCCCGACGCGAAGCCCGAGCCCACCGAGACGACCCCGGCGGCGCTGAAGTTCGGTCAGACCTTCACGTACGAGGACGGGATCAAGGTGACCGTCTCCCAGCCGCGCGCCTACAAGCCCGACCAGTTCGCCGCCGGCCACACCAAGGGCAACAGCGCCTTCCAGGTGACGGTCACGATCGTCAACGGCAGCAAGGAGACCCTCGACGTCACCGGCGCCCTGGTGGACGCCAGCGACGCGCAGGGCGCGCAGGCCGACGCGATCTTCGACGGCAGCAACGCGACGACGATGTTCCGGGGCAACGTGCTCCCCGGCAAGCAGGCCAAGGGCGACTTCGCCTTCTCGCTCCCCGCCGCCGCGGCCGGCGAGATGCAGGTCGAGCTGAGCCCGACGATCCTCGACCACGAGAACGCGATCTGGATCGGCCCGACGAAGTAGGACGGCGCCTCCCTCGCCTGAACGTCCGTACGCAGGACATAGCGTCGGTCTGACGATTACACTGGGCGGGTGCCTCAACTACGCCTCGCTCTGAATCAGATCGACTCGACCGTCGGCGATCTCTCCGGCAATGCCGAGGCGGTCGTCCACTGGACCCGGCACTGCGCCGAGCAGGGCGCGCATCTGGTCGCGTTCCCCGAGATGGTGCTGACCGGCTACCCCGTCGAGGACCTCGCGCTGCGCTCGTCCTTCGTCGAGGCGTCCCGGGCCGCCCTGCGGGCGCTCGCCGGGCGCCTCGACGCCGAGGGTCTCGGGGAGCTGCCCGTGATCGTCGGCTATCTCGACCGTTCGGACCGCGCCGAGCCCCGGCTCGGCCGGCCCGCCGGGTCGCCGGAGAACGCGGCCGCGGTGCTGCACCGCGGCGAGGTGGTGCTGCGGTTCGCCAAGCACCACCTGCCCAACTACGGGGTCTTCGACGAGTTCCGCTACTTCGTCCAGGGCGACACGATGCCCGTCGTCCGGGTCCACGGCGTCGACGTGGCCCTCGCGATCTGCGAGGACCTGTGGCAGGAGGGCGGCAGGGTGCCGGCGGCCCGCAGCGCCGGCGCCGGGCTGCTCCTGTCGATCAACGCCTCGCCGTACGAGCGGGAGAAGGACGACACACGGCTCGAACTGGTCCGCAAGCGCGCCCAGGAGGCGGGCTGCACGACCGCGTACCTCGCGATGATCGGCGGCCAGGACGAGCTGGTCTTCGACGGCGACTCGATCGTCGTCGACGCGAGCGGCGAGGTCGTGGCGCGGGCCCCGCAGTTCTCCGAGGGCACGGTGATCGTGGACCTCGACCTGCCGGCCGCCTCCCCCGACGCGCCGACAGGCATCGTCGACGACGGACTGCGGATCGACCGGGTGATCCTCTCCGAGGAGCCGCTGCCCGCGTACGAGCGGGAGTTGACGGGCGGTTACGCGGACCGGCTCGACGACGACGAGGAGGTGTACTCGGCGCTGGTCGTGGGCCTGCGCGCGTACATCGCGAAGGACGGCTTCCGTTCGGTGCTGATCGGCCTGTCGGGCGGCATCGACTCGGCGCTCGTCGCCTCGATCGCCTGCGACGCGGTCGGCGCGCGGAACGTGTACGGCGTCTCGATGCCGTCGAAGTACTCCTCGGACCACTCGCGCGGCGACGCAGCCGACCTGGCACGGCGCACCGGGCTCAACTTCCGTACGGTGTCGATCGAGCCGATGTTCGACGCGTACATGGGGGCGCTGGGTCTCACCGGTCTCGCGGAGGAGAACCTCCAGTCCCGGCTGCGCGGCACGACGCTGATGGCGATCTCCAACCAGGAGGGCCACCTGGTCCTCGCGCCGGGCAACAAGTCCGAGCTCGCGGTGGGGTATTCGACGCTGTACGGCGACTCGGTCGGCGCGTACGGGCCCATCAAGGACGTCTACAAGTCGACCGTGTTCCGGCTCGCGCGCTGGCGCAACCGGGCTGCCGAGGAGCGCGGCATGACCCCGCCGATCCCGGAGAGCTCGATCACCAAGCCCCCGAGCGCCGAACTGCGCCCGGGCCAGGTCGACACCGACTCGCTGCCCGACTACGACGTCCTGGACCGGATCCTGGCCCTGTACGTCGACCGCGACCAGGGCCGGGACGCCATCGTCGCGGCCGGCTTCGACGAGGAGCTGGTGACGCGGACGCTGCGGATGGTGGACACGGCGGAGTACAAGCGGCGCCAGTACCCGCCGGGCACCAAGATCTCGGCGAAGGGCTTCGGCAAGGACCGCCGACTGCCGATCACGAACCGCTGGCGGGAGTCCCCGAGCCACTGACGGCCCGCTCGACGGTCGAGGACCCAGGGGCGCTTCCCGCGACGACGCGGGAGGCGCCCTCGTCCGTCCGCGGACGGTCCAGCAGGCCGGCCACCGCCGCGATCGCCAGGCCGACGACGGCGAGGACCGCGCCGACGAGCGTCGGGGAGGTCCAGCCCCAGCCGGCGGCGACGGCCGCGCCGCCCGCCCAGGCGCCGCCCGCGTTGGCCAGGTTGAAGGCGGAGTGGTTGGAGGCGGAGGCCAGGGTCGGGGCGTCCTTGGCCTTGTTCATGACCAGCATCTGCAGCGGGGTGGTGGTCATGAAGCCGACGGCGCCGAGGACGACGACGGTCACCAGGGCCAGCCACGGCACGTGGATCGTGAAGCGGAAGGCGACCAGGACGAGGGCGAGGGCGCCGAGCGAGCCGTAGAGCGTCGGGCGCAGCGCCCGGTCGGTGAGCGGGCCCGCGGCGAGCGCGCCGGCCGTCATGCCGATGCCGAAGAGGGCGAGGACCAGGGTGACGGAGAACTCGCCGAAGCCCATGACCTCGGTGGTCATCGAGGCGAGGTAGGAGTAGACGGCGAAGACGCCCGCGAAGCCGAAGACGGCGGTGAGCAGGCCGAGGAGCACCTGCGGCCTGCCGAGTGCGCGGACCTCGCGGCCCAGGCTCTGCCGCTCGTCGACGGGGACGTACGGCACGAGCCGGGCGAGCGCCGCCATGGCGAGCAGGCCGATGACGGTGACCACGAGGAAGGTGGAGCGCCAGCCGAGGTGCTGGCCGAGCAGGGTCGCCGCCGGTACGCCGAGGATGTTGGCGACCGTGAGCCCCAGGAACATCGTGGCGACCGCCCGCGCCTGCCGGCCCTCGGCCACGAGCCGTGCGGCGACGACGGCGCCGACGCCGAAGAACGCGCCGTGCGGCAGTCCGGCGAGGACCCGGCCCGCGACCAGCCAGCCGAAGCCGGGCGCGAGCGCGGAGGCCAGGTTGCCGACGACGAACAGCGCCATGAGCAGGAGCAGCATCTTCTTGCGCGGCACGCGCGAGCCGAGGGCGGTGAGCAGCGGGGCGCCGATGACGACACCGATCGCGTACGCCGAGACGAGGTGTCCCGCGGTCGGGACGGAGGTGCCGAGGTCGTCGGCGACGTTGGGCAGCAGGCCCATCATCACGAACTCGGTGGTGCCGATGCCGAAGGCGGAGACGGCGAGCGCGAGCAGCGCCAGGGGCATGGGGGGAGCCTTTCCAGACGAATAGTTCTTCGACTGAACAAATACTCTCAGGAGAAATGTTCCCCTCGGCTTCCGCCCGGTGAAGAAAGGGTTTCGGGTCAGAGCGTGACGCGGGCCGCGATCGGCAGGTGGTCGCTCTTCGTCTCCGGCAGCGTCCACGAGGACACCGGTTCCACGCCCTTCACCAGGATCTGGTCGATCCGCGCCATCGGGAACGAGGCCGGCCAGCTGAAGCCGAAGCCGTCGCCCGAGGCGCCCTGGGTCGAGCGCATCTGCGCGGTGACGGCGTTGAGCGCGCGGTCGTTCATCGTGCCGTTGAGGTCGCCGAGGAGGACGACCCGCTCGCGGGACTCGGCGGCGATCGCCTCGCCGAGGAGGTTCGCGCTGGTGTCGCGCTGGTTGGCGGTGAAGCCCGCATTCATCTTGACCCGCACGGACGGCAGGTGGGCGACGTAGACGGCGACCTCCGCCTTCGGCGTGGAGACGGTCGCGCGCATCGCCCGGGTCCAGCCCATCCCGATGTCGACGGGTCCTGTGCCGTGCAGCGGGTACTTGCTCCACAGGCCGACCGTGCCCTGCACCGAGTGGTACTTGTACGCGTCGGCCAGGCCCTTCTCGTAGACCGGGACCATGTCGCCCTTGAGCTCCTCCAGGGCCACCACGTCCGCGCCGGACGCGGCGATCTGCCGGGCGGTGCCCTCGGGGTCGGGGTTGTCGGCGTTCACGTTGTGGGTGGCGAAGGTGAGGTCGCCGCCCGTCTCCGACTTGTCGGTGATCAGGCCGCCGAAGAGGTTCACCCAGACCACGGCGGGCAGGAGCAGGGCGATCAGCGCGATCGCGGAGCGCCTCAGCAGGGCCAGGACGAGCAGGACCGGCACGAGGACGCCCAGCCAGGGCAGGAAGGTCTCGGTGAGGCTGCCCAGGTTGCCGATCCGGTTGGGGATCTCGGCGTGGAAGACCATGAGCAGGGTGAGCAGCACCGCGCAGAGGGCCAGGACGATGCCGCGGCGCCAGATGCCCTGGTCGCCGCGCAGGCGGTCGAGCGCCGCTCGGAACCGGGATCCGGAGCGCTCGTCCCGGGCGCCGCCGTTCTCGGTCTCCGTCATGTCCACCCGCGCCATCACTCAGTCCTCACTGCCTTGCCGTCGTGCTGCCTTGCTCTGCGACCCGACGTCGACACTAGGTGATGCCGGGCCCGTCGTACTGCCACGAGGGACGACCACGCGGCGCGGCGGGTTCCGCTTGTCGGCGCCCGGCGGGGTGGCTGTGACAGAACGCGCACATTCGTACGTACGCCCCGATTTCCCGGTGTCACGGCGGTGTGAACAGCGCCACTTCGCCCCACTTCCCCCGTCGCCGCGGGAAGTGCCACCATGGACATGGTCCGGGGACGCCGTCAGGGCGCCTCGAGATGACGAAGGAGCCGTTCACCATGACGCTTCAGCCTGCCCAGCAGCAGTCGTCCGACAGCAGCAAGGCGCTGTACGGAGGCAAGGGCACGCGCCGTATCACGGTCCACGACATCGCCGCCGCCAAGGCCCGCGGCGAGAAGTGGCCCATGCTCACCGCCTACGACGCGATGACCGCGTCCGTCTTCGACGAGGCCGGCATCCCGGTCGTGCTCGTCGGTGACTCCATGGGCAACTGCCATCTCGGGTACGACACCACCGTGCCCGTCACGATGGACGAGATGACCCTCCTGTCCGCCGCCGTCGTACGGGGCACCAAGCGCGCCCTCGTCGTCGGCGACCTCCCCTTCGGCTCGTACCAGGAAGGGCCCGTCCAGGCCCTGCGCAACGCGACCCGGCTCGTCAAGGACGCGGGCGTCGGAGCGATCAAGCTGGAGGGCGGCGAGCGTTCGCTGCCGCAGACCGAGCTGCTCGTCCAGGCCGGCATCCCGGTCATGTCCCACCTGGGCCTGACCCCGCAGTCCGTGAACACCATGGGCTACCGCGTGCAGGGCCGCAGCGACGAGGCCGCGCACCGGCTGCTCAGCGACGCCAAGGCGGCCCAGGACGCGGGCGCCTTCGCCGTCGTCCTGGAGCTCGTCCCGGCCGAGCTGGCCGCCGAGGTCACCCGCTCGCTGCACATCCCGACCATCGGCATCGGCGCGGGACCGCACACCGACGCCCAGGTCCTCGTCTGGACCGACATGGCCGGCCTCACCGGCGGCAAGGTGCCGCGCTTCACCAAGCAGTACGCGAACCTCCGCGCGACCCTCGGCGACGCCGCCAAGGCCTTCGCGGAGGACGTCACCGGCGGGGCGTTCCCCGCCGAGGAGCACACCTTCCACTAGCCACAGTGGTACGGACCGCAGCCCGCCGACTTCCCCCATCGGCGGGCTGTCGGTCTTCCGCCCCGACATCCCGTCGACGGGATGTGGGCCGCCTGTCGGTCGGCTGTCGGTGCGTTGTCGGTGGTGCCTGATGTAGTAGGCCCCATGACGCGATCCACTCACAACGCCGTCGAGGTACGAGGCCTCGTGAAGCACTACGGCGAGACGAAGGCCCTCGACGGGGTCGACCTCGACGTCCGGGAGGGCACGGTCCTCGGCGTGCTCGGCCCGAACGGCGCGGGCAAGACCACCCTGGTCCGCTGCCTGTCCACCCTGATCGTCCCGGACGCCGGCACCGCCACCGTCGCGGGCTACGACGTGGTGAAGCAGCCCCGCCAGCTCCGCCGCACCATAGGCCTGACCGGCCAGTACGCCTCGGTCGACGAGAAGCTCTCCGGCTGGGAGAACCTGTACATGATCGGGCGGCTGCTCGACCTCTCCCGCGCGGACGCCCGGCGCCGCGCCGACGAGCTCCTGGAGCGGTTCTCCCTCACGGAGGCCGCCAAGCGGCCCGCCATGCAGTACTCCGGCGGTATGCGCCGCCGGCTCGACCTCGCCGCGTCGATGATCGGCCGCCCGGCCGTCCTCTACCTGGACGAGCCCACCACCGGCCTCGACCCGCGCACCCGCAACGAGGTCTGGGACGAGGTGCAGAGCATGGTCGCCGACGGCGTGACCGTCCTGCTCACCACCCAGTACATGGAGGAGGCCGAGCAGCTCGCGAGCGAGCTGACGGTCATCGACCGGGGCAAGGTCATCGCCAAGGGCAAGGTCGACGAGCTCAAGGCCCGGGTCGGCGGCCGCACGCTGAAGGTCCGCCCCGTGGACCCGACGGACCTGTCCGCCATGTCCGCGGCGCTGCGCGAGTCCGGTCTCGACGGCATCGCCGGTTCGACGATCGTCCCCGACGAGGGCGCGCTGTACGTGCCGATCCTCAGCGACGAGCAGCTGACCGCCGTCGTGGGCCTGTTCGGCGCGCGTGGCTTCGGCATCGCGCACATCGGCACCCACCTGCCCAGCCTGGACGAGGTGTTCCTGGCCATCACGGGCGAGAAGACGTCCGCTTCCGACACGATTCCCGAGGAGGTCGCCGCATGAGCACGACCACGACCACGGTCACCAAGCCTCCCGTCGACACCCCTTCCCCGGTGAAGCGGGCGCCCGTCGACGAGGGCCGGATCGGCCTGCGGGCCAATCTCCGCCACATCGGCGCCCTGGCCCGGCGGAACGCACTGCAGATCAAGCAGGACCCGGAGTCGATGTTCGACGTCGTCCTGATGCCGATCATCTTCGTCCTGCTCTTCGTGTACGTCTTCGGCGGCGCGATCTCCGGCAAGGGCAACAACGACGCGTACGTGAACTACGTGGTCCCCGGCCTGATGGCGATGATGGGCATGAACATCGCGATGGCCGTCGGCACGGGCATCAACGACGACTTCAAGAAGGGGGTCATGGACCGGTTCCGTACGATGCCGATCGCCCGGTCCTCCGTCCTCATAGCGAAGATCGTCGTCGAGATCGGCCGGATGCTGATCGCCACCGCGATCCTGCTCGGCATGGGCTTCCTGCTGGGCCTGGAGATCAAGGGCTCGATCCTGGACCTCTTCGCCGCAATCGGTCTGTCCATGGTCTTCGGCGCCTCGCTGATGTGGATCTTCATCCTGCTCGGTCTCGCGCTGAAGACGGCCCAGGCCGTCCAGGGCATGGCCATGATCGTTCTGATGCCGCTGCAGTTCGGCTCCTCGATCTTCGCCCCTCCGACCTCGATGCCCGGCTGGCTGGAGACCTTCACGGACTACAACCCGCTGTCGAACCTCGCCGACGCCGCCCGCGCCATGATCAACGGCACCCCGGTCGGCGACTCGGTGTGGATGACGCTCGGCTGGGCCGTGGTGATCACGGCCGTGACGGCGCCGCTCGCGGTGGCCAAGTTCCGCAAGAAGACCTGAGCCGTACGGGGGTTCAGGACTGCACCACGGGGGTTCAGGACTCGGCGCGCCTCTGGATCGCGTCGGCGCTGTCGAGCAGGGCGGCGGCCTCTTCCAAGGAGAGGCCGCCGCCCTCGGCGTACGCGGCCTCGAACGCCTCGTCGCCGAGGACGGAGCGGGCCAGCTTCGTGGCGCGCTCCACGTTGTCGCGCTCGGGCGGCGTGAGCAGATGCCCCTCCGGGAGCAGGCCCTCGTGCGCCCCGAGGAGCTGGGCGCCGAGCGCCGCGCCGGGGCCGCCGAGCCCGGCCAGGGCCCAGGCGGCGGTGGTCAGATGGATGGCGGGCATCTGGGGCGCGACCATCATCGACAGGGTGCCCAGGGAGCGGTCGAGGGCCTCCCGGGCGAGGCCGAGCGCCGAGGCGTACCGACCGTCGAGGTTGTCCAGCCAGCCGAGGCCGCCGAGAGTGAACCCGCCGAAGATCGACAGCGTCTCGGAGCTGAAGTCGTCCAGGAGCGCGGTGAGGTGCGTGCGGGCCTCCGCGGTACGGCCGGTGCGGCCGAGCAGCATGGCCAGGAACAGCCGGGCGGCGAGCGCCGGTTCGTGTCCGCGGTTCTCGTCGGCCGCCACGACCTCACGCAGGATCTCCTCCGCCTCCTCGGCGCGACCGGTCAGCGCGAGCATGTCGGCGTACCGGGCGCGCAACAGCGCCATCTGGGACTGGGCGCCGATCCGCTCGGCGTAACCGATGGCGGCGGCGAAGTCCTCGGCCGCGCCCTCGAAGCGGAGCTTCCGCTCGCGGGCCTCGCCTCGCGCGGAGAGGGCCTCGGCCGCTCCCCAGGAGTCGCCGAGGCGGACGAAGATCTCCAGGCTCTCGTCGGCGTCCTCGGCCGCGGCACCGGCCCAGTCCACCCGGTTGGCCAGCATGTTGGCGCGGAACGTGAGGGCGTTGGCGAGTTCCCAGTCGTAGCCGAAGCGGCGGCAGGCGTCGACGGTGGCGTCCAGCAGCTCCCGCATCCTGCCCGCCTCGCCGATGATGATGACGGCGAAGACGGCGAAGGAGCCGGGGAGCCGGCAGGTCTGCGGGAGCCCGGGCCGGTAGACGGCGGTGATCCGCTTGAGCCGTTCGATCCCCTCGGGCCTGGTCCAGTCGCCCGTCATGTGGTCCATGTTGAGGAGCCCGATCAGCCGCACCCCGCGCCGGGCCTCCCACAGCTGCTCCTCGCTCAGCGGCGGGGGCGCGGCCGTGCAGGGCTCGTGGAGCGGTACGACGGGGTCGGCGGGCGGTTCGAAGGGGTCGGGGCCGAGGGCGGCGACGGCCTCGGACCAGTGCAGGGCGTCGGCGCGGAGGTCGCGCATCTGCCAGTACCAGAGGAGGCAGTGGACGAGCATGAGCGCCTCGTGCTCGTCGCGGGCGGCGACGGCGCGACGCAGGGCGGTGCGCAGGTTCTCGTACTCGGTGCGGAACCAGGCCATCGCCCGGACCTGGCCGCCGCCGCGGAGCGCGGGGTCGGCGTGCCGGGCCAGCTCGCGGTAGTGGACCAGGTGCCGGCGCTCGGCCTCACCCCGGTCCCCGGCCTCGTCCAGCCGCTCCCCCGCGTACTCCGCGACGGTCTCCAACAGCCGGTACCGCATGCCCCCGTCGTCACCCGGCGCCGCGACCACGAGCGACTTGTCGACAAGAGAACCGAGCAGGTCGAGGGTGTCGTCGCCGGGCGGGCCGACCGCCTCCGCCGCCTCCAGGTCACAACCGCCCGAGAACACCGACAGCCGCCGCAGCACCGCCCGTTCGGGCTCGGTCAGCAGCTCCCAGGACCAGTCGACGACCGCCCGCAGGGTCTGCTGACGCGGAAGCACCGTCCGCGCCCCCGAGGTCAACAACCGGAAACGGTCGTCGAGCCGGTCCGCCACCTGACGCGGCGACAGCACCCGCAACCGCGCCGCCGCCAGCTCGATCGCCAACGGCAGACCGTCAAGGCGCCGGCAGATCTCCGCACACGCCTCCGGATCATCGGCCGGATCGAACCCCGGCCGCGCCGCCGCACCCCGGTCCGCCAGCAGACGCACCGCCTTGTCCTGCGGCAACGGCTCCACCGGACGCACGAACTCCCCCGGCACACCCAACGGTTCACGACTCGTCGCCAGAACCGACACCCCAGGACACCGCGCGAGCAACACCTCCGCCAGCTCGGCCGCCGCACCGATCACATGCTCGCAGTTGTCGAGGATCAGCAGCAGCCGACGCGTACCGCAGTGCTCCACCAGCCGCCCGAGCGGGTCGTCCGTGGTCCTGAGCCCCTCGGCGCCCGCGCCGCGCAGCACGGTCTCGCGTGCCCCGACGGCCCCGAGCACGGTCTCGGCGACGGCCTCGGGGTCGGTGACGGGCGCGAGTTCGGCCAGCCACACCCCGTCGGGCCAGGCTGCCCCGGCGTCGGCGGCCCGTTCGGCCGCCTCCTGGGAGAGTCGCGTCTTCCCCGCCCCGCCGGGTCCGAGCAGGGTGACGAGCCGGCTGCCGCGCAGGTCCTCCTGGAGCCGGGCGATGTCCTGGTCCCGCCCGACGAAGCTGGTCAGCCGGGCGCGCAGGTTGCCGGGGCGGACGGTGGCGGCCTTCGGCGCGGGATCCGGTCGGGCCGGGACCTCCGGTTCCTGGGCGAGCAGCTCCGCGTGGAGGGCGCGCAGTTCCGGCGAGGGGTCGGTGCCGAGGCGGTCCGAGAGGGCGCGGCGGAAGGACTCGTACGCGGCGAGCGCCTCCGCCTCGCGGCCCGTGGCGCGCAGGGCGCGGATCCGGAGGGCCTGCAGCGGCTCGTCCAGGGGGTGGGCCCCGCAGAGGGCGGCCAGTTCGGGGAGGACGGACGCGGCCTCCCCCAGCGCGAGGGCCGCCCCGAAGCGGGCCCGTCGGGCGTCGAGGCGCCGTGCCTCCCAGCGGGCGGCCTCCGTCGTACGGTCCGGCAGGTCCGCGAGCGCGGGCCCGCGCCACAGGCCGAGGGCCTCGTCGAGCAGCCGCGCCGCCTGGGCCGGGTCGCCCGTGTCGAGCGCCCGTACGCCCTCCTCCGCGAGCCGTTCGAAGCGGCGCGCGTCCACGTCGTCGTCGGCCGCCGCAAGGCGGTACCCGCCCGGTCCGGACACCACGGCCTCCCGGCCGAGCACCCGGCGCAGCCGGCCGACCAGGGCCTGCAGCGCGGCGATCTCGTCGGCCGGCGGGTCGTCGGGCCAGACCTCGGCGACCAGGACCCCGACCGGGACCACCCGGTCCGCGCGGAGGGCGAGCGCGGTCAGCAGCGACCGCAGCCGCGCGCCGCCGAGGGCGACGGGGCTGCCGTCGGCGGTGTGGACCTGGGTGGGACCGAGGACGGAATAGCGCACAGGCTCTATTCTCCGTGAGCCGGGGATCTTCGCAGGAACTCACCCCACCCCCGGCACGTTTCCCGCACACAGCCCGCCGCGCCCGAGGGAGTCCCACCGATGACGACGGCCACCACCCGCAGGGAAGAGCGCCGGATCAGCCCGGTCTTCCTGGCGATCCTCGCCGTCATGGCGGTCACCGGCTGGGCGGTGTGGAGCGACTTCGCGTCCTCCCCCGGCCTGGCGATCTTCCTCTTCGTGACGTCGGCGTGGATCGTCTCGCTCTGCCTCCACGAGTACGCGCACGCCCGCACCGCGCTGCACGGCGGGGACATCACGGTCGGCGCGAAGGGGTACCTGACGCTCAATCCGCTCGCCTACACGCACGCGGTGCTCAGCATCATCCTGCCGGTGCTGTTCGTGATCATGGGCGGCATCGGTCTGCCGGGCGGCGCGGTCTTCATCGAGCAGGGCCGGATCCGGGGCCGCTGGAAGCACAGCCTCATCTCGGCGGCGGGCCCGCTGGCGAACGTGCTGTTCGCGATCGTCTGCACGGCGCCGTTCTGGCTGGACGCGCTGGACGGCGTCCCGCTCGCCTTCCAGTACGCGCTCGCGTTCCTGGCGTTCCTCCAGGTGACGGCGGCGCTCCTGAACTTCCTGCCGGTGCCGGGCCTGGACGGCTACGGGGTGATCGAGCCCTGGCTGTCGTACAGGATCAAGCGGCAGATCGAGCCGTACGCGCCGTACGGCTTCTTCGTGGTGATCGCGCTGCTCTTCGTCCCGGCGATCAACGGCGCGTTCTTCGACACGATCGACGCGCTGATGCGGGCGCTCGGCGTCCCGGAGATCTCCCGCTACTGCGGCTCGAACCTCTACCGCTTCTGGCAGGAGACGCCGGAGCTCTGCCAGGTCTAGGCGCTCTCGGCGGTCCGAAGGAAACGACCTAGGCGCCCGTGCCGGGCCCTTGCCGCAGCCAGTCGGGGGCCGGGTCCTCGGCAAGTAGCGGCCGGAGGGCGCCGAGAGCCGCGCCGATACAGACGTCGCGCAACTGGGTGCGGGGACAGGTCTCGTGGGTGAGCCAGTCGACGCAGAGGACCCGGACGAAGACCAGCCAGCTCTTCAGGACGCCGGACACGGCCTCGCGGGCGCTCTCGTCCGCGAGTGGGAGTACGGTCAGCAGCCGCGCACGGAGGGCGTCCAGCTCGTTCGTCATGATCGTCTGGATCACCGGGTCGCCCGCGAGGACCCGGTTCGCGGCGAGGACGGCGTTGCGGTTCGCCACGAAGTAGTCGAGATGGACGTCCATGCCCTGGATGAGCTGTTCCACCAGGGAGTCGGCGGGGTCGAAGCGCGTCTCGGCGAGCAGCTGGTCCGCCGCCTGCTGGTAGATGGCCGCGAACAGGGCGTGCTTGCTGGGGAAGTGGCGGTAGAGCAAGGCCCGGGAGACGCCGGCCTCTTCAGCCACCTCCTCCATCAGCACGTCGGCGTACGGGTGTGCGGCGAAGAGCCGTGAGCCGACGGCGAGGAGTTGGGCGCGGCGGTCGGCAGGGGTGAGTCGCTGGCGGGGAGGCACGAATGAAGCTTAGTTGACATGCGTCTACTAGCACGCCAGTGTAGTAGACGCATGTCAACTAAGCTCCGCCAGGACGGCTTGGAGGGACTATGGCCAGGGCTCTGCGCGTACTCACACAGCTGATGGGCTGGGCTTGTGTGGCGATCGGTCTGTTCCACGTGGCACTCGGCAACGCGGCGATCCCCGGGGCCGGTTCCGCCGGGGCGACGGTCGACAGCTGGGGCCGATTCATGGGGGCCTGCTTCGTCGGCTACGGGCTGGCCTGGCTCTGGGCCGCGCGGCAGCGCCCGATCCCGGCTCGGGCGGTGCGGTGGCTGGCCGGCGTCTTCCTGTTGGGTGGCGTGGGCCGGCTGCTCTCGCTCGCCGTGCACGGCTGGCCGCAGTGGTTCCAGATCACGCTGGCGGTGATCGAGCTCGGCCTGCCGCCGGTCTTCTTCTGGCTGGCCAACGCAGAGGAAGCAGAGGAACGGGCCCCGCGAGGCGACGTGGAGGCTGTTTCCGCCGATCGATGAACGCGCGTGAGCTTGTCCCCATCGCACACTTGGGCGGGGAAGCTGACGTTGTCGGTGGGGAATCGCGTGATCGTTCACGCACCCGGACACGGGGCCGCACCTGCACGGCCGCCAACCCCGCCCGCAGGGCCCCTGCGGCTCTTGACGAGAATCAGCTCATGACCCGGGAGAGAGCCTGCACCGGGCCACAGCCTTCGTGCACGCCGCTGTCCATCTTCCCTCACCGGTCGAAGGGCCCCATCTCGGCACACCCATCACGGGTGCATCGAGGCCCAAGGGGCGGCTGCGCTAGATCCGCCGGGCAGGCCCCAGGAGGGCGAGTGTGGCGGTTCGTAGCCATGTTGCCGCCTCTTCCACCGACATGCGGTGTGCCCCGGCTTCGTCGCCTGCCGCGTGGCCGAGCGCGGTGACTGCGGCCACCAGCCAGGTGGCTGGTGGTGCGGGGTCGAACTCGCCTGACGCCTGGCCCTTCTCGATGAGCCGGGCGAGCCGGGCCGCGACGGGCTCATGGCGGGCATGGTCGGCAGCGGAGCCGGCGCGGGCGCTTCCGAGCTGGAGGAGCACCGGGTTGCGTTCGAACAGCCGCCAGCCGATGTCCTGGAGCTGCAGCAGCTGGTCCAGGGCGGGACCGCCGTTTGCTTCCGCCTCGTCCATCGCGGCCATGGCCTGGTCCGTGATCCGGTCGGCGACAGCGTTGATCAGCGCGTCACGGTTGCCGAAGTGCGCGTACACGGTCTGGCGGGTCACCCGGGCCGCGGCAGCGATGGCGGCCATTCCGGCATCGGGCCGCTCGGCCAGCAGTCGGACCGCGGCGTCCAGCACCGCGGCCCTGCTGCGTTCCGCGTCGGCGCGACGGCGAGGCCGCGCCTGCGGCGAGTCGCCCGGGGTCTCGAACGCAGTCAACTCTTACACCCTTGTCAGAAATGGAAGCCTCGCCATATCTTACAGACATGTAAGAGATTGCTGCAGGGTGCAGCCCCACGCATGGCAGGAGCATGGTGAACCCTCTCCGAACGAAACCTCCCGAGCAGTTCATCGCCGACTTCTTCACGACCTTCACCGACGCCGTGGTCCATGGCTCGGAGGACGCCTCCGAGCTGATGTCCCGGTACTACACCCGTGACGTCGTTCACGTCGCTGACGGCGTACCACTGGACTGGGACCGCCTCCTCGCTCACCTCCGCCCAGTACGCAAGAACCTGCGAGAGTTTCGGTTCGAGGTGCACGAAGCGTTCGCGGACGGCGGCCGGGTAGCGACCCGCTTCACGATCCACGCCCAGATGCGCAAGGGCGGACCGGTTGCAACACGAGTCCACATGTTCGCCGAGTTCACACCCGACGGCCTGCTGCGACGAGCCGAGCAGCTCACACGGTCCGTCATCGCCGCCGAACGGAAGAGGGGGGAGTGATCGGCATGCGCGTCCGGCTCGTCCAGGGCCTCGCCCTGCTGTCCACCGGCGCTCTCGCCGGCGCGTTCGGCTACGGAGCGGCCAACCTCGTCCCCACCTTCAACGCCGTACCGCTCGACATGAGGCTGTCCTTCCACGCCCAGTTGATGCAGATGAACGGCATCACCATGCAAGGCGCCATGGGCATATCGGTGCTCAGCGCCCTCGCGCTCGCCGCCATGAAACGTGGCGCCTCACGGCGGCTGGCCGGCGGAGCCGGGCTCCTCGCCCTGGCATCCTTCCTGATCACCCGTCTCGGCAACGTCCCCATCAACGGCCGTATCAAGCAGTGGGCGGCCAACTCGGCGCCCGCCGATCACGCCGAGATCCTGGCTCGTTGGGAGGCGTTCAACTACGCACGCACAGGCGCCGCGTTCGCCGCCTTCGCGCTGCTGATCCTTCTCTCCCTGCGCCGAAGCCACTCTGCTCAAGATCCGAACGACACCCCCTAGGCGCCCTCGGCGGCCCGGGCGGCCTCGGTCCTCGCGCGGCGGAAGTAGTACCAGGCCATGTTCGAGGAGAGGCCGGCCAGGAGGACCCAGACGATCCCCAGCCACATGCCCGCGGCGAACGAGACGACGGCCGCGACGACGGCGAGGGCGCAGACGGCGAGGGCGTACAGAGCGAGGCGGGGCATGGGGGACGGCTCCTGTCCGGATACGGCTGACGGTGCCCGTCCAGTGTCCCCCATGCCCCCGCGCGTCCGGGCACGCGGTCGGCCGGGCCGGGTCAGACGTCGGTGACCCGGAGCCCCGCGTGGGCCTTGTAGCGGCGGTTGACCGAGATCAGGTTGGCGACGAGCGACTCGACCTGGTGGGCATTGCGGAGCCGGCCCGCGAAGACACCGCGCATCCCGGGGACGCGGCCGGCGAGTGCCTGGACGATCTCGACGTCGGCGCGCTCCTCGCCGAGAACCATGACGTCCGTGTCGATCTCGTCGATCGCGGGGTCCTGGAGCAACACCGCGGAGAGGTGGTGGAAGGCGGCCGTGACCCGGGAGTCGGGCAGTAGGGCGGCGGCCTGCTCGGCGGCGGAGCCCTCCTCGGGCTTGAGGGCGTAGGCGCCCTTCTTGTCGAAGCCGAGCGGGTTGACGCAGTCGACGACGAGCTTGCCCGCGAGTTCGGCGCGCAGCGACTCCAGGGTCTTGGCGTGCCCGTCCCACGGCACGGCGACGATCACGATGTCGCTGCGGCGGGCGCACTCGGCGTTGTCGGCGCCCTCGACGCCGAGGCCCAGCTCGTCGGCGGCGGTCCGCGCGCGGTCGGCGCCGCGGGAGCCGATGATCACCTTCTGGCCCGCCTTGGCGAGGCGGTAGGCGAGGCCGCGGCCCTGGTCGCCGGTGCCGCCGAGGACGCCGACGACGAGGCCGGACACGTCGGGGAGGTCCCAGGGGTCCTTGGGGGCGGGCTTGCTGTCAGTCGTAGTCATGGCCTCGACATTACTGGCCGGTCGCCCCGTCCGTTCCCGTACGGGTGGAACCTCGGCAACCGCCCTGCGGACGCGGCCCGGCTGGGGCAGGATGCGGCGCCATGGATGCCGTACGGGTCGCGTTGCTGCGCGAGGTGCTCGCCGGGACGGAGTGGCCGAGGCAGGCCCGTCGGTTCGCGGGGTCGCTCCGGTCCTCCGTCGTCCCGCACGGGGGCGGGCTGCTGCTTGTGGGGACCGAGGGGTACGAGCCCTGGCACCTGGCGGCGCACCTGGTGGACGAGGCCGCCTGGTCGGGGCAGCCGGAGCTGGCGCCGACGCTGGTACGGCACCGGGTGCGGCCCGGCGATCCGGCGCACCTGGCCGTCGGCCTCGGGCGCCTGGAGTCGGCGCGCCGCGGGGCGACGCTGCTGGTCGTGGCGCCCGAGCGACCCGACGCGGGGCTCCTGGAGCGGGTCCACGACGCGCGCCGGGCGGGGGCGACGGTGCTCTCGCTCGACGACGGCGATCCGGAGGTCCACGGCCTGGCGCACGAGGCGCTGGCGGTGCGGGCGGGCGCGGAGGTGGACCTGGACACGGTCCAGCACCTGGTGGCCGCGGCGGCCGGAGAGAACAGCCTCCCGCCACCGCGCGGCCGCCGCCGCCTCCGCGACCGCCTCTCGCTCCTGGCGGACCATCTGACGTCACCGCCGCCGCCGGGCTGGTAGCCCGGGCCCGACGCCCTGTGACCCGGGCTCCGTGACCCGGGCTCCGTGGCCCCGTAAATCGGTTGCCCGGCGCCGCGCGGCCGACGGAGCATGGTCGCTCGTGACCTCGAAGCTCTCCGCCCTGCTGCCCGATCTCGCGCCGTGGCGTTCCTCCCACGACTTCCGGCTGCTGTGGATCCAGGGTCTGGTGACTGTCTTCGCCAGCTTCATGGCGCTCATCGCGCTGCCGCTGCAGATCATGGAGCTGACGGGTTCGCCGCTCGCCGTGGGTCTGATGGGGGCCGTCGAGCTGGTCCCGCTGGTGGTGTTCGGGCTGTACGGCGGCGCGCTCGCGGACGCCGTGGACCGGCGGAAGGTGATCGTCGCGACCGAGGCGGGGCTCGGGCTGCTCGCCCTGATCCTGCTGCTCAACTCCCTGCTGTCGGAACCGCTGCTCTGGCCGCTCTACGTCGTCGCCGCCCTGGTCTCCGCCCTGTCCGGGCTCCAGCGGCCCGCGCTCGACTCGCTCCTGGCCCGGATCGTCCCGCACGACCAGATGACGGCCGCCGCCGCGCTCAACGGGCTGCGCTGGCAGATGGGCGCCATCGCGGGCCCCGCGCTCGCGGGTCTTGTCGTGGCGTACGCGGGGCAGGCGACGGCGTACGGCGTGACCCTCGCCGGTTTCGCGCTCTCCGTCCTGCTGTGCCGCCGCCTCTCCCCCGCCCCGCCCGCGCACGACGCCGAGAAGCCCTCGCTGCGCGGCATCGCGGAGGGCGCGCGGTACGCCTGGTCGCGGCCGGTGCTCCTCGGTACGTACGCGATCGATCTGGCGGCGATGTTCTTCGCCTTCCCGAACGCGATCTTCCCGTTCCTGGCGGCGGAGCTGGACGCGGAGTGGTCGCTCGGCCTGATGTACGCGGCAGGCTCGGTGGGCTCGCTCGTCCTCGGCATGACCAGCGGCTGGACCGCGAGGATCCGCCGCCACGGGCTGCTCGTGGTGTTCGGGGCGGCGGGCTGGGGGCTCGCGATCGCGGCGGCCGGCTGGTTCGGGAACGTGTGGCTGGTGCTGATCTGCCTGGCCTTCGCGGGCGCGGGCGACATGCTGAGCGGACTCGGCCGCTCCACGATCTGGAACCAGACGATCCCGGAGGAGCTGCGGGGGCGGCTCGCCGGGATCGAGGTCCTTTCGTACAGCGTCGGCCCGCAGCTCGGCCAGGTCAGGGCGGGCGCCATGGCGGGCTGGACGGGCACGCGGGCGGCGGTCTGGAGCGGTGGCGTGGCCTGCGTGGCGGCGGTCGGGCTGCTCTGCCTGACGCTGCCGAAGCTGCTCACGTACGACTCCGAGACGGACGAGGACGCGCGGCGCCACAAGGCGGCACAGGCGGAACGTGAGGCACAGCAGAAGGCCGGGGCCGCCGGGGCCCCGGCCTGAGGGGATCCGCGCCCCCGGTCAGCCGCGTCCGGTCAGGCGTCTAGTCGGGCGTCTCGTCCGGCTTCGGGGCGTCCTGCGGGGCGCCCTTAGGGGCGTCGTGCCAGTTGGGGTCGTTCTCCCACTCCAGGTTGCGTTCCTGCGCGGTCTCCATCGCGCGGGTCGCTTCCTCAGGGCTTTCGTACGGGCCGAAGCGGTCCTTGGCGGGGCAGTCCGGGCCCTCCTCGACCTTGTGGTGCACCAGGCAGTAGTACCACTCGCCCGGTTTGCCCACCTGACGCTTCTTGAACAGGGCCATCGTCGGCTCCTTCCTCTGAGGCCATGCTGCCCCAGACCTGGTCGTTAGACTCGCTGACATGTCTGGCCAGTCGCTTCTCGTACCGGGGGAACTCTCCCCCCACCGCTCCGTTCCGGGAGCCATCCGCCGTCCCGAGTACGTCGGGAAGCCCGCGCCCACCCCGTACACGGGGCCCGAGGTGCAGGATTCCGACACCGTCGAGCGGATGCGGATCGCCGGCCGCATCGCCGCGCAGGCGATGGAGGAGGCCGCCAAGCACATCGCGCCGGGGGTCACCACGGACGAGCTGGACCGGGTCGCGCACGAGTTCATGTGCGACCACGGCGCGTACCCCTCCACCCTCGGCTACCGCGGCTTCCCGAAGTCGCTCTGCTCCTCGGTCAACGAGGTCATCTGCCACGGAATCCCCGACTCCACCGTCCTCAAGGACGGCGACATCGTGAACCTGGACGTCACGGCGTACATCAACGGGGTCCACGGCGACAACAACGCCACCTACCTCTGCGGCGACGTGGACGACGAGTCCCGGCTCCTCGTGGAGCGCACCCGTGAGTCGCTCAACCGGGCCATCAAGGCGGTCAAGCCCGGCCGGCAGATCAACATCATCGGCCGGGTCATCGAGTCGTACGCCAAGCGCTTCGGCTACGGCGTCGTGCGCGACTTCACCGGGCACGGCATCAACTCGTCGTTCCATTCCGGGCTGATCATCCCCCACTACGACTCCCCGCACGCCACCACGGTCATCCAGCCCGGCATGACGTTCACCATCGAGCCGATGCTGACGCTGGGCACGCACGAGTACGACATGTGGGACGACGGCTGGACCGTCGTGACCAAGGACCGGAAGCGGACGGCGCAATTCGAGCACACGCTCGTGGTGACGGAGACGGGTACCGAGATTCTGACGTTGCCCTGACCCCTCTCCGGGGTACCGTTTTTACCGACAGGTCGTCGGGAACCAGTTGACTTAGGTAAGCCTAAGTAGCAATATCTCAACAGGTTCCCGTCCCCATCGGCTCCGGAGGCACGCCTTGGACACGCCCTTCTCGACGCTCATCCGCACGGCCTCTCACGAGCAGCACACCGAGGCCGAGACGTCGACCTTCATGAGCGACCTCCTCGGCGGCCGGCTCGCCGTCGAGGCCTACACGCGGTACACGGAGCAGCTCTGGTTCGTGTACCGCGCCCTGGAAGACGGCGCCGAGGCACTGAGGAACGACCCGGTGGCCGGGCCGTTCATACAGCCGGAGCTGTTCCGCACGGCCGCTCTGGAGCAGGACCTCGCCCATCTGCGGGGCCAGGACTGGCGTGACGGTCTCTCCCCGCTGCCGGCCACCGCCGCGTACGCGGCGCGGGTGGCCGAGTGCGCGCGGGAGTGGCCGGCCGGTTATGTGGCGCACCACTACACGCGCTACCTCGGCGACCTGTCGGGCGGCCAGATCATCCGCGACAAGGCGGAGCGCACATGGGGCTTCGCGCGCAAGGGCGACGGCGTCCGCTTCTACGTCTTCGACGAGATCGCGAACCCGGCGGCCTTCAAGCGGGGTTACCGGGAGCTGCTCGACGGGGTGAACGCGGACGACCTGGAGAAGCAGCGGATCATCGACGAGTGCAAGCGCGCGTTCGACTTCAACGGCGCGGTGTTCCGGGAGCTGGGAACCGAGTTCCCGCTGAGCGCGTGAGCGTCCTCATCACCGTCACCGTCACCGCGTGATCGTCAGCGCGTGAGGGGCAGGGCCCGTTCCAGGCGGACCCTTCCGCCGAGTTCGATGACACCGTCAGGGCCTGGGGCCGTCAGGATCTGCGACCCCCGGCCCTGCGTGATGTTCAGGGCCCGGCCGAGTTCGGCCGTGAGCAGCAGGGCCGCCGCGCCCGTCGCCTCGTCCTCGTCGATGCCGTCCCCGCGCCCCGGGAAGCCCCGCGCCCGGACCCGCCCGGCGGCCTCGTCCTCCCAGGCCCAGGCGTAGACCCACTCGCCCGGCTCCGGCACGTCGAGCGCGTCGACCTCGTCGGCGGAGCCGTACCGCCGCAGGGTCCGCGGCGGGGCCCACTCGGCGCGGGCCTCGATCCAGGTGAACTCCCCGTCCCCGCGCACCCACACCTCGCCCGCGGGCGGCCGGACGACCTCCAGGTCGAGCAGCCAGGCGGTCCCGACGAGCGGGTGACCGGCGAACGGGAGCCGCACTCCGGGCGTGTAGATGTCGACGTGCCCGCGCTCGGGGTCGTCGACGAACACGGTCTCGCTGAACCCGAGCTCCTTGGCGAGCGCCTGCCGGGACGCCTCGTCGGGATGGTGCCGCCCGTCCCGTACGACACCCAGTGCGTTGCCGTACCGGCCGTCACCGGCGCAGAAGACACGCAGGACGTCGATGTCGGTGACGCTACTCGTCGCGGTCGTGTTCATGGCGGAATTCAAGCATCCACGCGTCCCATTCCGCCGGTCCCCCGGGAATCGGCCAGGCCCGGGTGCGGGCTTCCTCGTACGGGGCGAAGGCGGCGACGTCGGAGAGGGCGCGCGAGACCGCCTCCCGCTGCCGCTCCGGGTCGGGACCGCCGAAGCCTCCCGCCATCATCCGCTCGTACGCGCCGGGCAGGGATGCGAGGAACTCGGCGACGGTGTCCTCGTCCTCTCCACGGGCAAGCACGATCGTGCGGGGCGTCCGTCCCTCCGCCAGTGCCGCCGCCGCCCGGTCGTGCCCGTCGAGCAGCAGCCAGCCGTCGAAGGCGCCGGCCCTCCACAGCAGTACGGGAGCGAGGCCGCCCTCCCTTGCCTGTCGGCGGTACGCCTTCACGCGCGGGGCGTCGGGGGCCGACAGCCTCCGCAAGGGAACGACACCGTTCCAGCCGTCGCCCCAGTCCAGGTGGCCGTCGGGCCAGGCCGTCAGGAAGTCGGAGCCCCAGACGTACGGCGGGAAGACGTCACGCGCCCCGAACACCCACCGCCCCGTGTGCAGGGGCCCTTCGTCGGCGTCGGCCAGCCAACGGGCGTACCGCTGCGACCAGTCGGGCATCGCGCGGGACTCGTCGGCCCGGATCGGCGGCAGGGGCGAGCGGTAGCCGGCTCGGCGGTGGATCCGGACCCCGCCCCGGTCCTCGTCGACGCGGGCCAGCAGGACGGGCCGTCCGGACTGGCGGAGCAGCATCCTCCGGCCGTCCGTCATCTCCCAGTGCAGCGGGGGCGGTCCGGGCGGGCCGTCGGCGCGGTACGTCCGTCCCGGGAGGTTCTCTCGGCGCAGGCGCAGGCGGGGGCTCGGGCTCATGGACCGCACGCTAGCCGGGCGCGCGGCAGGGCCGCACCGCCGTTTCCGGGGGTGCGGCCCTGCCTGTGGGGGGTGGCGGTCTCAGGAGCCGGGCTCGGGAGCCGGGCTCGGGAGCCGGGCTCGGGAGCCGGGCTCGGGAGCCGTCGACTGTCGTCGGCTCAGGACTCCGTCGTGCGGCGGCGGACCGCGAAGACGACGGCCGCGCCCGCGAAGGCGGTGGCGCCGGCCGCGCCGAGGAGCGCGCCGGTCGGGAGGCCCGCGCCGGTGGCGGCGAGGGAGCCGGAGCCGCCGACCGTGCCGCCACCGCCCGTGGTCGAGCCACCGGCGGTCGAGCCACCGGCGGTCGAACCGCTGCTACCCGAGGTGCCGCCGGTGGTCGTGGACGGCAGCGAGGCGTCCTTGTCCACGGTCAGGGCGACCGTCACCGGGTCGATCGCGGCGCCCGCCTTGTAGAAGGCCTCGCCGTTCGGGCCGGCGAACTGGGCCGCGCCGTCCTTGGTCAGCTTGGCGGGGACGTTCAGGAGCGTGACGACGCCGTTCCTCGCCGAGTAGTCGGCCTTCGCCAGGTCGAGGTCGGCGAACGTCACGTCGTTCTTCGTGCCCTTGGCGGTGGTGACGTCCACGACGACGGTGCCGGAGGACCCGTTCGCCTTGACCTTCACGTCGCTGATCGCCAGGTCGATGGTGTGCGCGGCGCACTCGAAGCGGACCGTGCCCTTGAAGACCGCGTCGGCCTTGCGGGCCTTCGCGTCCGAGTCGCCCGAGCCGAAGGCGAAGTCGTACACCGGGCCGTTCTTCGTCGCGCCGCCGGTCGTGGTGGCCTTGCCGCCGCAGGTGCTCACGACGTACGAGCGCCAGGACTCCTTCACGCCCCAGGTGAGCTTGCCGTTCAGGACGGAAGGGGTGCCGGTGGTCGGGGCCGCCGTGGTGGGGGCGGTGGCCGGCGGGGCCGTGGTCTTCGTCGCGGTCGGCTTCGGGGTGGGCGTGGGCGTCGTGGTCTTCGTCGGCGTGGGCGTCGGGGTCGGCTGCGTACCGCCCGCCTTCACCGTCAGGGTCGCCGCGTCGAGCGCGTCGCCCTCCTTGTAGAAGCCCGCGAAGGCCTCCGCGCCGCCCTTGGTCAGCTTCGCCGGGATGTCCTTGAAGACCATCGCGCCGCCCGCGCCCTGCCCCGGCCGCACCTTGGACATGTCGAGCGCGGCGATCGCGACGTCGTCACGGGTGACGAACTTCCCGTCGTTGCCCTTGGTGACCACGTCGGCGGTGATCTCGCCGGTCGGCGCGGCCGTGCCCTTGGTCGAAAGCCTCACGTCGGAGAGCGTGATGTCGAGGACGCCGTGGTGGGCCTCGAAGTGGACGCTGCCCTTGAAGGAGTTGGCCGTGGCGTGCATCCCGGTGTCATACGTACCGGTGCCGTCGACGAAGGTGAACACCCCGTTGTCCGCGGCCTGCTTGGCGCCGCCCGCGACCGTGGTCCTCCCCGCCGCCATCGGAGAGGCGAGGTACTTGCGGAAGGACTCCTTGAAGCCCCACTCCAGCGTGCCCTCCTTCAGCTCCATGACGGGGGCGCCTGCGGCCTTCTCCGTCCCGTCCGCGGCGAGGGCGGGCAGGGCGAAGACGCTCGCCCCGAGGGCGGCGGCGGTGGCGACGGCCGCCGTGAGGGTGACGGGACGACGGGGGGTCGTTGTGGCCATGATGGGTGGTCTCCTACGAGAGGGGGATCGGGGGCGAGGGTGGGGCGAACAGCGGGGTTCTGAGGGACTGTCCGGGAATGGTGACGGCGGGGCTCGGGCCGAGCGGGTGTCCGGGAACGGTGGGGCTCAGGCCCGAGCGGGGGTCCGGGAACGGTGGGGCTCAGGCCGCGGGGGTTGTCGTACGGCGGCGGCGGACGACGTACACGGCGATCGCCGCCGCCAGGAGCGCGCCCGCGCCGAGCGCGATGTACGTGGCCGTGGTCGTGGCCGAGGAGTCCTTCGAGGCCGCCGCCTTGGCCGGATCGGCCGAAGCGGAGGCGGCCGCCGGACCGGAGGCGGAGGCCGAGGCCGGCGCCGAGGGCTTCGTGTCGCTGCCCAGGTCGGGCAGAGCCGGCAGCTGGGCTTTCGCGTCGACCGCGACGGCCAGCGAGACGGGGTCCATCTCCGTGCCGGCCTTGTACATCCCGCCGAAGGCCTTCGCGCCGCCCTCGGTGAGGGTGGCGGGCGCCTCGGTCAGGACGGCGAGGCCGTTCTTCGGGGCGAAGTCCCGGGCCGTGAAGGTGATCAGGGGCACCGCCTTCTCGGTCCTGCCGGCGCTGGTGACATCGGCGCTGAGCGTGCCCCTGCCGCCGGTCACCGTGACCGAGACCTTGCCGAGGGCGAGGTCGATGTGGGTGCCGGTGAAGCGGACGGAGCCCGCGAAGTCGGCGTCGAGTGTCTGCTCCTTCGGGTCGTACGTGCCCTTCCCGCTCGGGAAGCGGAACAGCGCGCCGCCGTCCTGCGCGCCGGCCGACAGGGTCCACCTGCCCTGGGCGATGGAGCCGGTGACGTACTCGCGGAAGGTACGGCGCACGCCCCAGTCGACGGCTCCGTCCCGGAAGCCGCCGGGGGCCGCGGAGCCGGTCACGGAGGCCGTCGCGGACGGCTCGGCGGACGTGGTGGCCGTCGGCTCCGCGGCCGCCTTCACGTCGACGGTGAGGCTGATCGGGTCGAGCGGGGTCCCGGCCGTGTAGTAGCCGGCGAAGGCCCGCGCGCCCTGCGAGGTCAGCGTGGCGGGCACGTTGGTCAGCGAGATCGGGCTGCCGCCGCCGCGCATGTCGATGCCGGACAGGTCGAGGGAGGCGAGTGGCACCTGGGAGGAGGAGGTGACCTGCCCCGATCCCTTGGCCTTGCTCGCCATGTCGGCGTGGAGCGTGCCGCGCCCGCCCTCGATCCGTACCCGCGGCCGACCGATCGTCAGATCCAGCTCGTGCGTGCCGTCGCTCTTGCGGTGACCGAGGAAGCGGACCCCGCCCGTGAAGCCGGCCGTGAAGGCGCCGCTCGCGGGGTCGTACGAGCCCTGCGCGGAGTGGAAGCGGAACTGGCTGCCGCCGACGGTGGCGGCGCCGCCCGTGAGCTTCCAATTGCCCTGGGCGATGGGGCCCGTGACGTAACTCTGGAAGGAGGATTTGATTCCCCAGTCGAGTCTGCCGCCCTGCACGGCACGGTCCGCGGCCTGGGCGGCGGTGGCCGGGAGCAGGGACCCGAGGATCGCCGCGAACAGCAGGACGGTGAACGCCCGGGCGGGTCTGGACAGCAGCATGGAACCCCTCCGAGGGCTAGCAAGTGAGGTAAGGCTAACCTAAGCTACGCGGAGCCGAAACGACAGACCGCTGCCCAGAACGAACAGGACGGTGCTTCCCCGTGCAGAGAACTCGCCTCGCGGGTGTGCTGATGTCCGCACTCGCGCTCGCGCTCCTGGCGACCGGCTGCGGCGACGGAAGCGCCTCGCGGCAGTCCGGCCCCTCGGCGAACTCCACACGGGCGAAGGCCGCTCCCGACCGGGTCGAACCCCTGCCCGGCGCACCGAAGTCCACGCTCCCCGCGACCGTGGACTCGGCGGACGGCCGGAAGGTCACCGTCACCTCCACGGAGCGGATCGTCCCGCTCACCGGCTCCCTCAACGAGATCGTCTTCACCCTCGGTCTCGGCGACCGGGTCGTCGCCCGGGACATCACGGCCACCTTCGAACAGGCCGCGAAGCTCCCGGTGGTGACCCGCGCCCACGACGTCTCCGCCGAGAGCGTGCTCTCGCTGCGGCCGACGCTCGTGCTCGCCGACACCTCCACGGGACCGGCCGAGGCGATCGCCCAGATCCTCGACGCGGGCATCCCGCTCGTCGTGGTGAAGCCCGCGAAGGAGCTGGCGGACGTGTCCACCCGGATCGACACGGTCGCCGCCGCGCTCGGCGCACCGGAGGCCGGGACCGCGCTGAAGCAGCGCACCCAGGACCGGATCGACGCCGTCCGCAAGGAAATTCCCGTCCAGAAGGGGCCGAAGGACAGGCCGCGTGTGGCCTTCCTCTACGTCCGCGGCTCGGCGGCCGTCTACCTCCTCGGCGGCGCCGAGTCCGGTGCCGCGTCGCTCCTGGAGGCGGCGGGAGCGGTCGACGCGGGCAAGGAGTCCGGCCTGAGGAAGGACTTCACGCCCATGACCAGCGAGGCCCTCGCGGCCGCCGCGCCCGACGCGATCCTCGTCATGAGCAAGGGCCTCCAGTCGGTCGGCGGCGTCGAAGGCCTGGTGAAGATCCCGGGCGTCGCGGAGACGCCGGCCGGGATGGACCGCCGGGTCGTCTCGATCGACGACGGCGTCCTCCTCAACTACGGCCCGCGCACGGACGAGGTGCTGAAGTCGCTCGTCGGCCAGCTGTACGGGGAGAGCAAGTGACCGCCGTCGACGACTCGGTGACCCAGCCGTCGCCCGACGGCGCGGCGGCGCGACCGGACACGGCGAAGCCCGTCGAGGAGATCCCGACCCCGAGGGCGGCCACCCCCGCCCGCAAGCCGCGCGGTACCGCCGCCACGCTGACCCTCGTCCTCCTCGCCGTCCTGGTGGTCCTCGCGCTGCTCTCGGCCGGCGTCGGGGCGTACGAGATCCCGCTCGGTGACGTGCTCGCCTCGGTGCAGCACCGCCTCGGCCTCGGCGGCCA
The DNA here is from genome assembly GCF_043200825.1 of Streptomyces sp. NPDC048370. Classification (NCBI taxonomy): domain Bacteria; kingdom Bacillati; phylum Actinomycetota; class Actinomycetes; order Kitasatosporales; family Streptomycetaceae; genus Streptomyces; species Streptomyces sp. NPDC048370. The sequence continues at coordinate 115,859 of NZ_JBICYI010000004.1, forward strand.
CGCCCTGGAGCGGTCGGCGGAGAGCGTGCTGTGGAACATCAGGCTCCCCCGGGTCGTCCTCGCGATCCTCGTCGGCGCCTCGCTCGGCTGCGCGGGCGCCCTGATGCAGGGCGTGTTCGGCAATCCGCTCGCCGAGCCAGGGGTGATCGGCATCTCGGCCGGCGCGGCCGTGGGCGCGGTCGGGGCGATCGCGCTCGGCCTCAGCTTCTTCGGCAACTGGACCGTGACCGTCTGCGCGTTCGCGGCCGGGCTCGCCACCGTCTTCCTCGTGTACGCGATGTCCCGTGCGGGGGGCCGTACGGAAGTGGTGACGCTGATCCTCACCGGCATCGCGGTGAACGCCTTCGCGGGCGCGCTGATCGGCCTCTTCATCTTCTTCGCGGACAACGCGCAGATCACCCAGATCACCTTCTGGCAGCTCGGTTCGCTCGCCCAGGCCACCTGGCCGAAGGTGCTCGCCGTCCTGCCCTGCGCGCTGGTCGGCCTGGCCGTCGCCCCGTTCCACGCCCGCAAGCTGGACCTCCTCGCGCTCGGCGAGCGGCCCGCGCGGCACCTGGGGGTTGACGTCGAGCGGCTGCGGATCGTCCTGATCCTGGTCGTGGCGCTGCTGACGGCCGCGGCGGTCGCCGTGGCGGGGATCATCACCTTCGTGGGCCTGCTCGTCCCGCACCTGCTGCGGATGGCGAACGGCCCTGGCCACCGGTTCCTGGTCCCGGGCAGCGCGCTCGGCGGCGCGGTGGTCCTCGCGGCCGGCGACCTGGCGGCCCGTACCGTCGCGGCCCCGGCCGAACTCCCCCTGGGCGTCCTCACCGGCCTCTTCGGCAGCCCGTTCTTCTTCTGGCTGTTGCGCAGGACCCGTCGTCGGCAGGGTGGTTGGGCATGATCAGCGGTCTTCTGCGGCTCGCGGGCCGGGCCCGCGAGTTTCCCGTCCCGCCGGCGCACGGCGACGTCGTCGCCGAGGTCCGGGGGCTGCGGGTCGGGCTCGGGGGCCGGGAGGTCCTCGGCGGGGTGGACACCCTCGTACGGGCCGGTGAGGTGCTGGCTCTGGTGGGGCCCAACGGGGCCGGGAAGTCGACGCTGCTCGGCGCGCTCGCCGCGGATCTCGCGCCGGCGGGCGGCGAGGTACGGATCTGTGGGCGGCCCGCCGGCGGCTGGTCGGCGCCCGAACTGGCCCTGCGCCGGGCTGTGCTGCCGCAGGCGGCCGCGCTCGCCTTCCCGTTCCCGGTCGCCGAGGTGGTCCGGATGGGCCGGGCCCCGTGGGCCGGGACCGGGTACGAGGAGGAGGACGAGGCCGCCGTCGCCGAGGCCATGGCGGCCACCGAGGTCGAGCCGTTCGCGGACCGCCCCTTCCCCGCGCTCTCCGGCGGCGAACGGGCCCGGGTCGCCCTGGCCCGCGTGCTCGCCCAGCGCACCCCGCTGCTGCTGCTCGACGAGCCGACGGCCGCGCTCGACCTGCGCCACCAGGAACTGGTGCTCCGGGTCTGCCGCGAACGCGCCGCCGCCGGTGTCGCGGTGGTGGTCGTGCTGCACGACCTCGGCCTCGCCGCCGCGCACGCGGACCGGGTCGGGGTGCTCCACGCCGGCCGGATCGCCGCCGACGGACCGCCGGCCGAGGTCTTCGACGAGGAGCTCCTGAGCCGGGTCTACCGGCAGCCGGTGGAGGTCCTCGCGCACCCGCGGACCGGCGCCCCTCTCGTCGTACCGAGGAGAACGCCCTGAACAGCCGCCCTGAACCGACGCCCTGAACCGACGCCCTGAACCGACGCCCTGAACGGCCGCCCCCCTTCGGTCCGTCAGGTCACGGTGTGGGCGCACTGTCCGGTCCCGCCGCTCGCGCCGTTCCCGGCCCCGGTAGGGTCTGGTCCGTCCGTGCCGGTGGAGAAGCAGAAGGCGACCGATGAGAAGGCCGAGGCGCCCGTCGAGGGCACTCACTGAGCTGGGGCGTCCGTCCAGGGCGTTCGATGGGCCGGGGCGACCGTCGCGGGTGTTCGTGGCGACGGCGGCGGCGAGCGTGCTCGCGCTGACGGCGAGCGGCTGCGTGACGGTGCACGGCGAGCGGGAGCTGCTTCCTGCGGCGTCGAAGACGGAGGCGGCCCAGGCCCTCAAGGACTTCACCGACGCCTACAACGCGGCCGACAAGAAGCACGACCCCGCCCTGGACGCGGACCGGGTGACCGGGCCGCTCGGGGCGATCAACCAGGCCGGTCTGAAGTCCCGTTCGGTCACCGCGCCCGGGGGCAACCCGAAGCACGAGCCGCTGGAGCTCACCGACGCGAAGTTCGTCGTCCCCAAGAAGGCGGGCTGGCCACGCTGGTTCGTCGCGGACACCGACTCCAACCGGGACACCGACCAGGGCAGCGCCGACACCCGCTGGCTCGTGGCCTTCGTGCGCAACGGCCCGGACCAGCTGTGGGAAGCCGCCTATCTGACGATCATGACCGTGGACGAGGTCCCCGCGTTCAGGACGGACGGCGGGTTCGCGGTGCCGGTCGCGTCGGACTCGACCTCCCTCGCGGTCGCGCCGAAGGACCTGGGCAAGGGCTTCGTCTCGTTCCTCGGGGGCGGGGAGCTGGGCCCGTTCGCCGCGGGGCCGCACACCACCGGGTGGCGGGAGCAGCGCCGGCAGGGCGCGAAGCGGGTCGGCATGGCGACGCAGTACGTCGACCAGCCCACGGACACCGGGGACTTCTCGCCGCTCGCCCTCGCGACCGAGGACGGCGGGGCGCTGGTCTTCTTCGCGACGCGCTACTTCGAGCAGCAGACGGCGGCCAAGGGGTACCGGCCGAAGGTCGGCGACGACGTGAAGGCGCTCATGACGGGCGAGGTGAAGAACACCGTCACGAAGGAGTGGGTGTCGAGCCAGTCGGTCCTGGTGAAGCCGGCGGGCACGGACCGCGACGGCGTCACGGTCACAGGGCGCCTCCAGGGCGTCACGGCGGCGAAGGGCTCCTAGCGGGACCTCTCAGCGGCGGCCCAGCGGCCAGGCGACCTCGGGTTCGGCGTGCTGGTCGCCGCGCTCCGCCGCGTGGCGGGCGCAGGCGTCGGTGAGGGTCTCCAGGAGGTTCAGCGGGTCCGGCAGGGCGTGCTCGGGACCGCGCACCCAGGCGACCGAGGGCTGCTCGTCCTCGTCACCGATGAGCCGGGCCGGCGGTACGAGGACGTAGCTGCCGCGACAGTGCCAGCGCAGTCCCGGATGCTCGTCCATGGTCTCCGGATGGCAGTCCAGCTCGCAGGGCCACCACTCGTCCTCGTCCTCCGGGGTGCCCCGGGTGGCGGTGAAGAAGAGCATCCGGCCGCCGTCGCCCGCGCTCTCGGCGGACTCGGCGACGGGTCCGACCTCCACGCCCTGGTCGAGGAGCCGCTCCAGGGCGGCCCGGCCGGCCGCGAGCGGCACGTCGAGGACGTCATGGACCATGCCGGTGGCCGTGACGAAGTTCGCCTCGGGCTCGTTGCGGGCCCAGCGCTCGATCTGGGCGCGGTCGGTGGTCGACTGGGTCTGCCAGGCGAAGGAGACGGGGTGCCGGGCGGGCGTGGGGCAGCCGATGCGCTCGCAGGAGCAGCGGTATCCGACGGGGTACGCGGCGGGGGCGAGGGGAAGTCCGGCGGCGGCGGTGGCCAGGAGCAGTGTCTCGCGGTGGTTCTCGTCCTCGGCCGCGGTGCGTTTCGGGCGCCTGCGCAGCCACTGCGCGAATCTGCTGTCCGTGCCGCGGTAGCGGCCGATACCGTCGCCCATCTATCCCCTCACACCTGCGCTCGCCTGTTACTCGCCCGTTCGGCTCTGCCCATCGTCGCATCTTCCCGTGCTTCAAGTGACCGGAGTCCCCAACCGGGGTACGTAACGGGGTTACGCCCTGGGCGCGAGCCCGCGCAGCGCGTAGTCGACGAGGGTGTCGGCGTAGGCGTGCGTGAGCGGCAGGGTGCGGTGGAGCCAGCGGTGGTTCAGGGGTCCGACGAGGAGTTCGAGGGCGACACGGGGGTCGATGTCGGGGTCGATGTCGCCGGCGGCCTGGGCGGCCTCGATGCGTCGTACGTAGTACTGGAGCTGGGGTTCCAGGAGTTTCTCGACGAACTGGGCGCCGAGTTCGGGGTTGACGATCCCCTCGGCGGCGAGGGCGCGGGAGGGGGCGTCGTAGGTGGGGTTGTTCAGCTCGTCGACGGTGGCGCGGAGCACGTACCTGAGGTCGGCGGCGAGGTCGCCGGTGTCGGGGATCTCACTGTCGGCGTCGCCGCCGAGCGCCTCGTTCGCCTGAGCCGCGAGGTCCAGGAATGCGTCGAGGAGGACGGCGGCCTTGGAGGGCCACCAGCGGTAGATGGTCTGCTTGCCGACGCCTGCGCGGGCGGCGATGCCCTCGATGGTCGTCCTGGCGTAGCCGGTCTCGGAGACGAGCGCGAGGGCGGCGTCGAAGATGGCGCGGCGGGAACGTTCGCTGCGACGGGAGGCGTCGGGGGCCTTGGCGGCGGAGCCCCGGGGGCTCTTGCTGTCGGACATGGTGCCAATCTAGCAGCCGACGAGACGTCACGTCTCGTCTACTTCCGGGTGTCAGTGCCCCTCTGCCCCGCCTGATGTTCGAAGGAACCACCCGAACGGTTCACTGCGCCGCGCCGGTCGAAGGCGGACCATAAGCTCCGTCCGACGACTGATTCTCCGTCCGTGAGGAGCTCTCATTGCGCCAGACCCCGCGCGAGGCCTCGCCCCGCCGTTACCTGATGTGCCCACCCACGCACTTCGAGGTGACGTACTCCATCAACCCCTGGATGGATCCCACGAAACCGGTCGACCTGCCGCTCGCCCTCGCCCAGTGGGAGGACCTGACGGCCCGCTACCGCGCCCTCGGCCACACCGTGGAACTGCTCGACCCGCGCCCGGGACTGCCGGACATGGTCTTCACCGCCAACGGCGCGACCGTGGTGGACGGCCGTGTCCTCGGCGCCCGGTTCGCCCACCCGCAGCGTACGGAGGAGGAGGCAGCGCACCTGGACTGGTTCCGCGACAACGGGTACACGGAGGTGCGCGTACCGGACCACGTGAACGAGGCCGAGGGCGACTTCGCCGTGACCTCGTCGTGGATCCTGGCCGGCCGCGGCTTCCGCTCCACCCCGCTCTCGCACCTGGAGGCGCAGGAGTTCTTCGGGCGCCCGGTGATCGGTCTTGAGCTCGTGGACCCGCGCTACTACCACCTGGACACGGCGCTGTGCGTCCTGGACGCGGAGGGCGACGAGGTCATGTACTACCCCGGCGCCTTCTCCCCCGGCAGCCAGGAGGTGCTGTCCCGGCTCTACCCCGACGCCCTGCTCGCGACGGAGGAGGACGCGGCGACGCTCGGTCTGAACGCGGTGAGCGACGGCCACCACGTGCTGCTGCCCCAGGCGGCGGTGGGGCTCTTCGAGCCGCTCCGCGACCGGGGCTTCGAGCCTCTGGGCATGGACCTGTCGGAACTGCTCAAGGGCGGCGGCAGCGTGAAGTGCTGCACCCAGGAGCTGCGTCCCTGAGCCGCCGGGCGACGCCTGGCCCCGCTACTCCGGGGGTCGCCGCCTTCGCGCCCCGCGCCGAGGAGCTGCCCATGCTCCTCGTCGTCGCCTACCGCCCCGAC
>NZ_JBICYI010000004.1:121459-461397 GCF_043200825.1 Streptomyces sp. NPDC048370
TGGTGTGTGGGGGGGGGGGGTGTGGGGGCGGTGCGCGGGGGGGCGGGGGGGGGCCCGCGCGCGGCCCCCGGCCCCCCCCCCCCCCCCCCCCCCCCCCCCCCCCCCCCCCCCCCCCCACTCGGTGTCCCTGGCCGCCTTGTACAGGGCCCCGTGGCGCTTCGTGACCGTCTCGCGGGTCAGCCCGGTCTCCTCGGGGCCGCAGAGGTCGAGCAGGACCAGGCCCTTGCGGGTCTGGGGCTTCCGGACCACCCGCGAGGCCGCCGGGGCGACGGGGAACCGGGTGGCCGCCACGTAACTGAACTTCTCGTCCTCGTACGGCAGCGAACCGCCCTTCACCTTCCGGTGCAGCGACGACCTGCTCACCCGGGCCGCGAAGTGGCACCAGTCCTTGCCCGGCTCGATCGGGCAGGTCCCGCTGTGCGGGCACGGCGCGGCCACGGTGAAGCCCGCCTCGACGAGGAGGGAGCGCGCGGCGATGATCCGCTCGTAGCCGTCGGGCGTGCCCGGCTCGACGATCACGACCGCCTGCGCGACCCGCGCCGCCTCGGTCACGAGCGCCGTCCGGTCGGCCTCGGTCAGCTCCTTCAGTACGTACGAGACGGTCACCAGGTCCGTCGCGTCGAGCCGCAGGGCCCCGCCGATCCGGGCCCGTCGCCACTCCGCGGCGAAGGCCCCTTCGGCGAGCTCCTTCCCGAGGGCGAGGGCCGGTTCCGCCCAGTCGAGCACGCTCGTGCGCGGGGCGCCGTCCCAGGCCTCCGCGACCGCCCAGCTCGCGGCGCCGGTGCCGCCGCCGACGTCGGTGTGCGTGGCCGGCTCCCAGGCGGGCGCCGCGTCCCGCAGGGCGTCGAGCGAAGCCCGTACCGCCTCGAACGTCGCCGGCATCCGGTACGCGGCGTACGCGGCGACGTCGGAACGGTCGCGCAGCACCGGGGTGTCCGTCGGGGTGGTCCCCCGGTAGTTGGCGATCAGCCGGTCGACGGCCTGGGCCGCCTGGCGCGGCGGCAGCCCGTCGAGGAGTCCGGCGAGCGCGGCGCGCAGCGCGTCACCGGAGGCAAGGGGGGTGGAGGCGTTCACCTCCACATTTTAGGCGGACCGCCAAGGCCGGCAGAGCCCCAGGAAGCAGGCGAGGGCACCTGCCGCGCACACCAGCTGGACGACGGCCATCGGCACGGCCGTGGCCTCCCCCGCGATGCCGACGAGCGGCGAGGCGACCGCGCCGATGAGGAACGACGAGGTGCCGAGGAGCGCGGAGGCCGAACCGGCCGCGTGCGGGGTGCGCATCAGCGCCTGCGCGTTGGTGTTGGGCAGGACGAGACCCATCGCCGACATCAGGACGAAGAGTCCGGCGGCGACGGCCGCGAGCGAGGGCTTCCCGAAGACCCCGCTCGTCATGAGCAGCAGCGCCACCGCTGCGAGCACGATCACGGCGAGGCCCCAGCCCAGCGCCTTGTCCAGGCTGACCCGGCCGACGAGCAGCTTGCCGTTGATCTGGCCGACGGCGACGAGGCCGATGGAGTTGAGGCCGAAGAGGAGGCTGAAGGTCTGCGGCGAGGCGCCGTAGATCTCCTGGACGACGAAGGGGGAGGCCGAGATGTACGCGAAGAGCGCGGCGAAGCCGAGGCCGCCGGCCAGGACGTAGCCGGTGAAGACCCGGTCCGCGAGGAGCCCGCGCATGGTGCGCAGCGCCTGGCCGACCCCGCCCTCGTGCCGCCGCTCGGGCGGCAGCGTCTCGCCCAGCCACTTCCAGACCACCAGGGTCAGCAGGACGCCGATGACGGCGAGGACGTGGAAGACGCCCCGCCAGTCGGTGATCCGCAGGATCTGGCCGCCGATGAGCGGGGCGATGATCGGGGCGACGCCGGAGATCAGCATCAGGGTGGAGAAGAACCGGGCCATCTCGACGCCGTCGTACAGGTCGCGGACGACGGCCCGGGCGATCACGATGCCGGCCGCGCCCGCCAGGCCCTGGAGCAGCCGGAAGGTGATGAGCAGTTCGACGGTGGGCGCGAAGGCGCAGACCGCGGTGGCGGCGACGTAGACGAGCATGCCGATGAGGAGCGGGCGGCGGCGCCCCCACTTGTCGCTCATGGGGCCGACGACGAGCTGGCCGAGCGCCATGCCGGCGAGGCAGGCGGTCAGGGTCAGCTGGACGGTCGCGGCGGGCGCGCGGAGTACCTCGGTGACCTCCGGGAGGGCCGGCAGGTACATGTCCATGGAGAGCGGCGGGAGCGCCGTGAGACCGCCGAGGACGAGCGTGACGAGCAGGCCCGCCCGCCGTGCGGAGGCGGCGGGGCCGGCGGATATGTGTCCTGGTGATCCCTGCTTCGTGGGCTGGCCGCTCTCCGGCATCGACTGCTCCATTTCGTTGAAACTTTCCCTATGCTCTCAGCTCGACGGGACAGGTCGAGACCTTTCTGGGGTGGGACATGGGGTCGGGCACGGGATCGGGCATGGGGTCGGGCATGGGAAAGACCGTGCGGTGGGGCGTGCTGGCGACCGGCGGGATCGCGGCGAAGTTCGCCGACGAGCTGCGTGCGACGGACGGCGCCGAGGTGGTGGCCGTGGCCTCCCGTACGGAGGCGTCGGCGCGGGCCTTCGCCGACCGGTTCGGGATACCGAAGGCGTACGGGGAGTGGTCCGCGCTCGTCGCGGACCCGGACGTCGACGTGGTGTACGTGGCGACCCCGCACCACGCGCACCGGGAGGCCGCCGGGCTGGCCCTTGAGGCGGGCAAGGCGGTCCTCTGCGAGAAGGCTCTCACCCTGAACGCGCGCGAGGCAGAGGAGTTGGTCGCGCTCGCCCGGGACCGTGGTCTCTTCCTGATGGAGGCCATGTGGATGTACTGCAACCCGCTGGTCCGGCGCCTCGCGGAGCTGGTCGCGGACGGGGCGATCGGTGAGGTCAGGACCGTCCAGGCGGACTTCGGGCTGGCCGGCCCGTTCGCCCCGGACCACCGGCTGCGCGACCCGGCGGTCGGCGGCGGGGCGCTCCTGGACCTCGGCGTCTATCCGGTCTCCTTCGCGCAGCTGCTGCTCGGCGAGCCCGACACCGTCCAGGCGCACGCGCTGCTCTCGCCCGAGGGCGTGGACCTGAACACGGGGATCCTCCTCGGCTGGTCGTCTGGCGCCTCCGCCCTGCTGTCCTGCTCGGTCGTGGCGGACACCCCGATGACCGCGTCCGTGACGGGGTCGGAGGGCAGGATCGACCTCCCGCACGGCTTCTTCTTCCCCGACCGGTTCACGCTGCGGCGCCACGGCGAGGAGCCGGAGGAGTTCGTGCTGGAGGGCGACGCCCCCGAGCGCGACCGGCAGTCCCTCCGCCCGGAGGCGGAGGAGGTCATGCGCTGCCTGCGCGAGGGCCTGACCGAGTCCCCGCTCGTACCGCTGGACGGTTCGCTGGCGGTGATGCGGACGCTCGACGCGGTACGGCACCGCATCGGCGTCCGCTACCCCCAGGAACTCGCTATGCGGGCTTGAGCCCGGGGTTCCCCGCCTCCGTGACGTAGGAGCCGGCCGTGGTGACCGGAGCGCCCGGGGTCGTCACGGCCGCGACCGTACGGAAGTCGGCGCGGGCGCTGTCCTGGCCGAGCGCGACCGTCACGTAGCCGCGCCGCCCGTTGTAGAACTTCAGGTGCGGGTTGGCGGCGGTGAGATTGTCGTAGTTGGCGGGCCGGTCGGCGCCGTCCTTGCCGCTGGCGATCGAGGTGGCGACGATCTCGGTGCCGAGGGTGCGGGAGGCGGGGTCGCGGTGGTCGGCCTTGATGTCGAGGCCGTAGCCGACGTGGACGTCGCCGGTGAGCACCATCAGGTTCTCGACGCCGGCCGCCGCCGCGCCGTCCAGGATCCGCTGCCGGGAGGCCGGGTAGCCGTCCCAGGAGTCCATGGAGAGCTTGAAGGCGGCCGTCGGCACGTCGCGCCGCTCGGCGAAGACGACCTGCTGCGGGACGACGTTCCACAGCGCGCGGGAGGCGCTCCAGCCGTCGAGCAGCCACCGCTCCTGCGTGGCGCCGGTCATCGTGCGCGAGGGGTCCTCGGACTCGGGGCCCGGGACGCGCCAGCCGTCGCCGTACGCCTGGTCGGAGCGGTACTGACGGGTGTCGAGGATGTCGAACTGGGCGAGCCGCCCGAAGCGGAGCCGACGGTAGAGCCGCATGTCGGGCCCCTCGGGCTGCTGGGGCCTGCGGAGAGGCTGGTTCTCCCAGTAGGCGCGGTAGGCGGCGGCCCGGCGGAGCAGGAACTCCTCGGGCGGCACGTCGTTCTCGGGGGTGCCGCCCGCGTAGTTGTTCTCGGTCTCGTGGTCGTCCCAGGTGACGGCGAAGGGGTGCGCGGCGTGGGCGGCCATGAGGTCGGGGTCCGACTTGTAGAGGGCGTACCGCAGCCGGTAGTCCTCCAGGGTGATCGTCTCCCGGTTGAAGACGGCGGGGAGCCTGCGGTCGGTGTAGGCGCGGGCGCCGCCGGTGGCGTTGACGGCGTACTCGTAGAGGTAGTCGCCGAGGTGGAAGACGACGTCGACGTCCTCCTGGGCGAGGTGCCGGTACGCGGTGAAGTAACCGTCGTGGTACGCCTGGCAGGAGACGGCGGCGATCCTGAGCTCGGAGAGCCGGGCCCCGGCGGCGGGGGCGGTACGGGTGCGGCCGACGGGGCTGGTCCAGTCGCCGACGAGGAACCGGTAGTAGTACACGCGGTCCGTGTCGAGGTGGTCGACGGGGACGTGGACGCTGTGGTGGAACTCGGGGTGCGCGGTGGCGCTGCCGCGCCGTACGACCCGGGTGAAGCGCTCGTCGTGGGCGAGCTCCCAGCGGACGGCGACCCGGGTGCGGGGCAGTCCGGCGTCGGGCTCGAAGGGGCGGGGCGCGAGCCGGGTCCACAGGAGGACGGAGCCGGGCAGCGGGTCGCCGGATGCCACCCCCAGGGTGAACGGGTTCTCGGTGATCCGGCGGGGGTTCAGCTCGGCGGCGCTCGCGGCGCCCGCGGCGGGCAGCTGGACGGCGAAGGCGAGCGCGGCGGCGGCGCCGGTGGCGGTGAGGAAGCGGCGGCGGCCGAAGTGGCGGGCGGCGGCGCGGAGTTCGTCGGTATGGGCCGGTACGGAACCTGTGGGTATCTGCGCGTGCGTCATATGCCCCTCCCCTGACGGATGTTGTCCGTGAGGCATTGGAGTGGGGCGGAACGACCCTGGGTTGTCGGGTACAGAACATCCGCGTGTCGGACGGATGAGTTCCCTGTGCACCGATCTCCCGTACGCTGCGCGCCCATGAGCACTGAGTCGCGCATCGCAGTGGTGACGGGAGCGGGGTCGGGCATCGGCCGGGGTGTGGCCCTGGCCCTGGCGGGGGCGGGCTGGTCGGTGGCGCTCGCCGGCCGCCGGAGCGAGCCCCTGGAGGAGACGGCGGCGGCGTCCGCGTCACCGTCCGACGTCCTGTGCGTCCCGACGGACGTGACGTCGCCGGAGGCGGTGACGGCACTCTTCGAGTCGGTACGGGACCGGTTCGGCCGGGTCGACCTGCTCTTCAACAACGCGGGTACGTTCGCGGGCGGCGGTACCCCGGTCGAGGAGCTGTCCTACGAGACCTGGCGCTCGGTCGTGGACGTCAACCTGACGGGCTCCTTCCTCTGCGCCCAGGCGGCCTTCCGGGCGATGAAGGAGCAGTCGCCGCAGGGCGGCCGGATCATCAACAACGGCTCGATCTCGGCGCACGTGCCGCGCCCGCACTCGATCGCGTACACGGCGACGAAGCACGCGATGACGGGCCTGACGAAGTCGCTGTCGCTGGACGGGCGACCGTACCGGATCGCCTGCGGCCAGATCGACATCGGGAACGCGGCGACGGAGATGACGGCACGGATGCAGACGGGCATCCTGCAGGCCGACGGCCGGCTGGCGGCGGAGCCGGTGATGGACGCGGCGGACGTGGCGGCCACGGTGGTCCACATGGCGGGCCTGCCGCTGGAGGCGAACGTGCAGTTCGCGACGGTGATGGCGACGACGATGCCGTACATCGGGCGGGGCTAGGGCCTGTCCGACCCTGATCCGCCGGACAGGCCCCAGGCCCGGAGGTGGGGCGGAGCCGGGGGCTCCGCCCTGACGGGGGCTACGCCTGCCCGGTCTCGAAGCGGGCGATCTTTCCGTCCTTCACCTCGAAGCGCCAGCCGGTCCGCATCTCGCCCCAGGTGTCGTTGCGGTAGCGGGCGACGAGGGCGCGCCCGCCGTCCTTCTCGGACTCGATCTCCATGTGGCCGCGCGAGGAGAAGATCTCCTTCTCGGTCCACTCGGCGATGTCCCGGTCCGAGCCGTCGTCGGACATGGTGGCGTCGGGGGTGAGGGCCGCGAGGAAGGCCTGCTGGTCGTTGGCGTTGAGGGCCGTGACGAAGTCACGCACGGCGGGGTCGCTGAGTCGGTCCACGGGGATCGTCATGGCCCTACCCGTACACCGCCGCGCCCCGATCGCCGGGTACCCGGGCCGGAGGTGTGGCGCGCTCCGGTGGCGGCACTCGGCCACCTGGACGAGCTGGCAGGCTTCTGCCCCATGACCGACCCGTGGAACACCATCGACCGCCTCGCCTCCTGGATCTCCGCCCATCACACCCTCCCGCCGGAACAGGACGTCCTGATGCGCGTCCTGAAGCTCTCGGAGGAGGTCGGCGAGGTGGCGGAGGCCGTCATCGGCGCGACGGGCCAGAACCCGCGCAAGGGCACGACCCACACCTGGCAGGACGTCGAGTCGGAGCTGTGCGACGTCATCATCACGGCGATGGTGGCGCTGCGGACGCTGACCCCGGACGCGCCGGAGGTCTTCGCGGGCCACGTCCGGCGGGTGGCGGAACGCTCCCTGGAAGCCTGAGTCACCGCCTGACGCACCGACGGACGCACCGCGTGACTCCCGCCTGACGCACCGCCTGACCGGCCCGCTGTCAGTCCCGTACGTCATCCTGGTGCCATGCCCCTACCCCGAGCTGCCTGCCCCGTCTGCGGACGCGCCGTCGCCCTCATGCCCACGAAGAGACTGGGCCACGGCGTGGTCGTCGACCACAAGCGCGAGCGGAAGTCCCTGGTGCTGTGCGCCGGTTCGGAGACCCACCTGCCGCTCGCCCACGCGACCGCCTGGCAGCTGGAGCTGCAGTCCGGCTCCGGCGACCCGACGGGCATGGCACCGGAAGAGACGCTGCCGCTCTTCTGATCCCCTGGCGGCGGGACCACGTCCCTCGGCGATCAGGCGTCCGCACAGGAGGGGTACCGACGCTGCCCCCGACGCTGCCCCCGCGTACCTGGCGCGCCGCCGAGACTTGTCGTCAACTCGGCGTCACACATCATGCCGTCCGGGGAGACTCACCATGCGCGCCCACGAAGAGGACAACGCCCGCCAAAAGAAGCACGGCGCCTCCTCGCCCTCCGCCGAAGCCCACGACCATCCCCACGGTCTGCTCGGCCTCCAGACCACGTTGGGCAATGCGGCCGTGGTGCAGATGCTGCGCGACTCCGGCCAACTTCCGGCCGAGGAAACCGATGTGCAGCGGTCGACCGTCCACGACGTCCTGCGGAAGCCGGGCAAACCGCTGGACGACTCCACCCGCGCCGACATGGAGACACGCTTCGGCACCGACTTCAGTCATGTCCGCATCCACGACGACTCCGCCGCCCGCGCCTCCGCGGCCGAGGTCGGCGCCCGCGCCTACACCAGCGCCAACCACATCGTCGTCGGCGACGGCGGATCCGACGACCACACCCTCGCGCACGAGCTCACCCACGTCATCCAGCAGAGCTCGGGCCCGGTGTCGGGCACCGACCACGGTGACGGCCTGCGCGTCTCGGATCCGTCGGACCGCTTCGAGCGCGAGGCCGAGGCGACCGCGACCAAGGTCATGTCGGCTCCGGTGCAGAGGCACGCGACCGAGCAGGCCGACGCGCACGCCGTCGGAGCCCACGCCCACGGGGCACACGCCCACGGCCACAGCCACTCCGGCTCCTCGGCCGTACAGCGGATGCCCGCGGCTCCTGAGGACGGGCAGGCCGAGGGCGGTCGAAAGTTCGATCTGCAGGACGAGGTTCCTGGTTCCAGCGGTGAGGACCACGTCGCCGGACTGTCCGGAGACAGCGAGGAGGAGGTCTATCTGAAGCGGGGCGTGACGCCCACACAGAAGAAGTGGCTCGTGAAGGAGATGATCCGAGGCTCCTTCGTCAGCTTCCAGAAAATCCTCAAGGAACCCGACGAGAACGCCACGAAGCCCGATCGCGAGCACGTCGACGGATATCTGCATCAGACCAGGAACGAGGAAACGGCCCAGCTGATCGAGTTCACCTCGGATCCCAAGGTCGCCACCATCTTCGCTTCGGAATCCCGGTTCGCGTACGTGTTCACCATCCGGATCAAGCGGAAGTATCTGGAGAAGGGGTCTCAGTCCGAGAAGGGATGGATGGCGAAGCAGGCCGCGCCCTACGAGATCGTCGCGATCGAGCGGAGCGATACGACGAAGGATGACGGCCTGACGATGCTGACCGAGGGCGAGTTCCGCGAAGCGGTCAGGAAGGAGGAAATGGCCGAGTTCCTGCTCAGGATGGAGAACCAGAGCGAGCTCCTGGCCCACATGGCTCAATTCGCCGGGGCGGAAAAGATCAACGAGGTCAAGAGGATGCAGGAATTCAGGAAGGCGCTGGCCGATTAGCGGCCCGCCGCGTCGAGGGCGGCCGCGGTACTGAGGGGCAGACGAGTCGGGCTGTACGCCGGGTTCTGTACCCCGGGACCTCGCGGTCGTCGGGGTGACGGCCATCCATCTAGGGCCGACGTTGCCGCCGGCCTCGTGCGGTCTACCCGCGAACTCGGGCGGGCCGCCCTCGAACGTTCGCGCAGGGACACCGAGGTGTCCCCTCTTGACCTTGCTCCGGGTGGGGTTTACCTAGCCGCCTGAGTCACCTCAGGCGCTGGTGGTCTCTTACACCACCGTTTCACCCTTACCGAGGACCGAGGTCCCCGGCGGTCTGTTTTCTGTGGCACTGTCCCGCGGGTCACCCCGGGTGGCCGTTAGCCACCACCCTGCCCTGTGGAGCCCGGACGTTCCTCGGGAGGATCCGAGGATCCCCACGCGGCCGCCCGCCCGGCTCGTCTGCCGTGCCGACCATGCTACCCGGCCGGCCGCGCCCGCTTGACCTTGTCGCAGCGTCAGGGTTTGTACTGGGCTCATGCGAATCGGCGAGATCGCCGCGCTCGTCGGGATCACCCCGCGGGCCGTGCGGCACTACCACCACCTCGGGCTGCTGCCCGAGCCCGTACGGCGGGCCAACGGCTACCGCGAGTACGGCATCCGCGACGCCGTCCTGCTCGCCCGGATCCGGCGCCTCGCCGAGCTCGGGCTCGGCCTCGACGAGGTCCGGGACGTGCTCGCCGACGACGAGGGGCGGGAGCTGGTCGAGGTCCTGGAGGAGCTGGACGCCGATCTCGGGCGGCAGGAGACCGAGATCCGCGAGCGGCGGGCGCGCCTCGCCGAGCTGCTCGGGGAGGCGCGGGCCGGGCGGCTGACCGCCGAGGGGCCCGTCTCGCCCGAGCTGGCCGGACTGTTCGCGGGCCTCGGCGAGGTGCCCGACTCCCCGATGGCCGCCAAGGACCGGGAGATCCTCGCCCTGCTCGACACCGTGACGCCGGACGAGGACCGCTCCCGGCTCATCGGCGCGATGCGCTCCATGACCGAGGACCCGAAGGCCGTCGCCCGCGCCCACGACGTCTACACGCGGCTCGACGCCCTCGCCGACGAGGACACCGACATCGACGACCCGCGTGTGGCGGAGGCCGGACAGGCGCTCGCCGACATCCTGCCGGACTCGCTCGTCGCGGACATCGGCGAGCAGGGCCTGCCGCAGGGGCGGCTCACCGAGGCCTTCTTCGGCGACTTCTCCCCCGCCCAGGCCGCCGCCCTCCACCACGCCTTCCGCGTGCTGCGGGAGCGGACCCGATGACCGCCGTCATCCGCGTGATGCGCGGCTTCGCCTACGCCTTCCTCCCCGCCGAGATCGTCCTCCTGGTCCTGCTCGTCGCCGGGGTACGGATACCGCCGGCCGCGCTCGCCGCCGCCGAGCTCACCGGCATGGCCCTGTTCCTCACCGGCACCGTCGTCTTCGTCCGGCTCTGGCGGCGCGAGCGCTCCGCCCGGCGGGCCCTCGGGGAGCTGGTGCCCGAGCCCGTGCTCCGGCTCGTCGGGCACGAGCTGCGGCTGATGGCGAGCCTCGTCCTGTGGTTCGGCAGGCGGCGCGTCGGCGTACGCCCCGACGACCAGGTCTTCCCGCACGCCCGCGACCAGGCCGCCCTGATGTACGGCTTCGCGTTCGTCTGTCTCGTCGAGACCGTCGGCATGTCGTACCTGCTCGGCGACTGGCCCGTCGTCCACGCGATCGTGCTCGTCCTGGACGTGTACACGGTGCTGTTCGTCCTCGGGCTGCACGCCGCCTCCGTCGTCCGCCCGCACCTCCTCACCGCCGACGCGCTCCGGCTGCGGCAGGGCGCCCACGTCGACGTCCTCGTCCCGCTCGACCGGATCGCCTCCATCCGGCACGAGCTGGTCTTCACCCACGAGAAGACCGAAGGGGAGCTGAACCTCGCCGTCGGCTCGCAGACCTCCCTCACGATCGAGCTGACCGAGCCGGTGAACGCACCCCGCTTCCTCGGCGCGCCCCGCCCGGTGCGGATCGTGCGCTGCCACGCCGACGACGCCCGGGCTCTGTACCGCGCGCTGACTCGGACACCGGCCCCGGCGCCCGCCGACGCACCCACCCCGCCGCAGGCGCAGGCGCTCACGCCGAAGCTCACGCCGAAGCTCACGCCGGCGCGAACTCGACCTTCGCCGACCCCGGTTCCGCCTGCGTGAGCCGGACCCGCAGCCACTCCCCGAGCGGCAGCGGCGCCGTGCCACCCTCGATCCGGGCGACCACCGCGGGATCGTCCAGATGGACGGTCCCGACGGCCGGTTCGCGCTCCTTCACATCGATCACGTACGCGTCGAAGACCTCGCCGATCCGCCCGGCGAGCAGCGCCGCCTCGACGATGTCGACGGACTCGCGCTCGATGGTGTTGGCGCGCCGCGAGCCCCCGGCCATCTCGTCGGGGAGGGCGGGGAGCGCCGCCCGTACCCACTCCGGCGGCTCCTCCCCCGCCACCGCGGAGACGCAGAGCTCGCCCGCGTACCGGTCGACGAGCCGGCGCAGCGGCGCGGTGCAGTGCGTGTACTCGTCGGCGACGGCCGCGTGGACGGCGGGCGTGGGCACATGGCCGTCGGTGAAGACGGAGTAGCCGGCGCCGCGCAGCAGCGTCGTGCACTCCTGGAGGAAGGCGGCCTGGCGCGGGTCGGTGGGGTCGGCGGAGCGGACGACGTCGGCGTACGAGACGTGGTGCGGCCAGTCGACCCCGAGGGCGTGCGCGGAGCGCCGCAGCCGGGCGACCTCGCCGACGGGCGCGGTGGGCAGCGTCCGCAGGATCCCGGTGCCGGCGGCGGTCATGAGGTCGGCGGCGGCCATTCCGGTCAGCAGTGAGATCTGGGCGTTCCAGCCGTCGGCGGGCAGCGGGGCGCGGTAGTGGAGCGCGTACGTATGGTCCTGCTCGGCGATCTCCTGCTCGGGCACGTTGAGGGAGATCCCGCCGCGTTCCACTTCGAGGGCCTCGCGGAGCCGCCCGATGTCCCGCAGGAGGGCGAGCGGTTCCTCCGCCGTACCGGAGTCGATCTGCCGCTGTACGCCCGCGTAGTCGAGCTTGGCGCGGCTGCGGACGAGCGCGCGGCGCACGTCGGTGGCGACGCGGCGGCCTTCGGGGTCGAGGTCGATCCGCCACAGCAGGGCCGGGTGGGGTTCTCCGGGCAGGAGGCTCGCGGCGCCCTCGGAGAGGACGGCGGGGTGGAGGGGCACCTTGCCGTCGGGGAAGTAGAGGGTGAGGACCCGGCGGTGGGCCTCGGCGTCGAGCGCGGAGCCGGGCGCGACGAAGGCGGCGACGTCGGCGATGGCGTAGTGGACGCGGTAGCCGCCGTCGGCGCGGCGCGCCAGGTGCATGGCCTGGTCCAGGTCCGTGGAGGTCGGCGGGTCGATCGTGAAGAAGGGGATGTCGGTGGCGTCGAGGCCGGGCAGGCGGGGCGCCTTGGCCGCGGCCTGCGCCTCGGCGAGGACGGCCGGCGGGAAGGTGTCGGGGATCGCGAGCTCGGTACGGAGTGCGCGCAGGGCGGCCCGCAGCGGAGCCTCGGCTGCGCCGGTCACGTGAAGGTGGCGGCGGGGCATGGACCGAGCGTATGGCGGAGGGCGGGGCCCGGCACTTTGTAGGCTGAAGGCTCTGGGGCCGCACCCCCAGCACCTGGTCGTACAGAGGAGAACCACCGTGCTTGTGCTGTTGCCGCCGTCGGAGGGTAAGGCCGCGTCGGGGCGCGGGGCGCCGCTCAAGCCGGAGTCGCTGTCGCTGCCGGGGCTTGCCGAGGCGCGGGCGGCGGTCCTGGAGGAGCTGGTCGAGCTGTGCGTCGCCGACGAGGAGAAGGCCCGCGAGGTGCTCGGGCTGAGCGAGGGGCTGCGCGGCGAGGTCGCCAAGAACACGGAGCTGCGGACGGCCGGCGCCCGGCCGGCCGGTGAGATCTACACGGGCGTCCTGTACGACGCGCTCGGCCTGGCGACGCTCGACCCGGCGGCCCGGAAGCGGGCGCGGAACTCGCTCCTGGTGTTCTCGGGGCTGTGGGGTGCGGTACGGGTGGACGACCGGATCCCCTCGTACCGCTGCTCGATGGGCGTGAAGCTGCCGGGGCTCGGCGCGCTGGTCGCGCACTGGCGGCACGCGATGGCGACGGTCATGCCGGAGGCCGCCGGGGACGGGCTCGTCCTGGACCTGCGGTCCTCGGCGTACGCGTCGGCGTGGAAGCCGAAGGGTGAGGTGGCGGCGCGGACGGCGACGGTGCGGGTGCTGCACGCGCCGACGCGGAAGGTGGTCAGCCACTTCAACAAGGCGACGAAGGGCCGGATCGTCCGCAGCCTGCTGGAGGCGGGCGCGGCCCCGAAGGACCCGGCGCAGCTGGTGGAGGCGCTGCGGGACCTGAAGTACGTGGTGGAGGAGGGGAAGGCGGGAGCCCTGGACGTGCTGGTGGACGAGATCCACTAGGACGTCGGAACGGAGGGCGGGAGACGGAGGGCGTTGCACTCTGCGCAACGCTCGTTGCGCAGGTTGTCGCGTGCGGGCAGGATGAGGCCATGACCTCCGCGCTGCCCTCCGTTCTCGACCTCGCTCCCGTCGTCCCGGTCGTGGTGATCGAGGACGCCGCCGACGCCGTACCGCTGGCCCGTGCCCTGGTCGCGGGCGGTCTGCCCGCGATCGAGGTGACCCTGCGGACGCCTGCCGCGCTCGACGCGATCCGGGCGATCGCCGCCGAGGTCCCGGACGCCGTCGTCGGCGCGGGCACCGTCATCTCGCCGGCCGGCGTCGTGGACGCGGTCGGCGCCGGCGCCCGCTTCCTGGTCAGCCCCGGCTGGACCGAGAGCCTGCTGGCCGCGATGAACGCCTCCGGCGTGCCGTTCCTGCCGGGCGTCTCGACCACGTCGGAGGTCGTCGCGCTCCTCGAACGCGGGGTGAGCGAGATGAAGTTCTTCCCTGCCGAGGCGGCGGGCGGCGTCCCGTACCTGAAGTCGCTCGCCGGCCCGCTCCCCCAGGCCCGGTTCTGCCCGACCGGCGGCGTCTCCCTGAGCTCGGCCCCGTCGTACCTGTCGCTGCCCAACGTGGGCTGCGTCGGCGGTACGTGGATGCTGCCCGCCGACGCCCTCGCGGCCCGCGACTGGGGCCGGGTGGAATCCCTGGCGCGCGAGGCGGCGAGCCTGCGGTCCCGCTGACCGGATTGCCGCGCCGACCGCGGGGTTCGGGGCTCGGTCGTCAGCTGATCACCAGGCCGACGTGGTCGGTCACGGGGCGGTACCCCAGCCGCCGGTAGAGCGCGTTGCTGGTCTCCAGGCCCTGCCGGACCCCCGGCACAGCTCCCGGGCGAACGCCTCGGCCGTCTCCACCTCGCCCCGTACGGTCGTCACCTCCGCCGCGTCCGGCAGGACAAGGGCGAGGGCGCGGGCGGCCACGACGGGCATCGGTCCGAGAATCGGTTGGTGGGGCAGCGTGAGCAGGAAGGCGCCGGTGACCCGGCCGTCCGGATCGGTCCACCAGCCGTACCGGGCGGACTCGACGGGCCGTCGACGCGCGCCCTCGCCGAGGGTCAGCAGCATGGTGTTGCGCGCGGGGTCGGCGGCGAAGTGGTCGTCGGCGGCGGCGCGGAAGGCGGCGGCGTCCTCGGTGAAGTGCCACGTCATGCCGACGATGGTGCTACGGACGGAGGGGGTGGGGCCACGTGATTCCGTGCCCCCACCCCCTCCTCACGTCGTCCGGCTCACGTCCGGGTCGGAGTCACCTCAGGTGCGAGGTGTCGTTCAGGAGCCGTACGGAGGCGTTGCCGTCCGCGTAGTACGCCACCGCCGACAGCGAGGCCGCCGACAGCTCCATCCGGAACAGCGACTCCGGCGGGGCGCCGAGGGCCAGCCGGACCAGGGTCTTGATGGGCGTGACGTGCGTGACGAGGAGGACCGTGCGGCCCGCGTACGCGGCGGTCAGCCGGTCCCGGGTCGTCGAGACGCGGCGGGCGACGGTCGCGAAGCTCTCGCCGCCGCCGGTCGGGGCGGCCTTGGGCGAGGCGAGCCAGGCGTCGAGGTCCTCGGCGTACCGCTGGCGCACCTCGGCGAAGGTCAGGCCCTCCCAGGCGCCGAAGTCGGTCTCGCGCAGCCCGTCCTCGATCCGTACGTCGAGTCCGAGGCGGGCGGCGACCGCCTCCGCGGTCTGGCGGCACCGCTTCAGCGGCGAGCTGACGATCTCCTGGATGGTGCCGCGCGCGGCGAGTGCGGCGGCGACGGCGTCGGCCTGGCGCAGCCCGGCGGTGGACAGCTCGGGGTCGGTGCCTCCGCTGCCGGAGAACCGCTTCTCGGGCGTGAGCGCGGTCTCGCCGTGCCGCAGCAGGACGAACGTGGCCGGAGCCCCCATGTCGGCGGACCCCCAGCCCGGGGCGGCGGAGGAAGCGGCGGCGCCGGGCGCGGACGCCTGCGCCGATGCCTGCGCGGACAGCTGAGCCGATGCCGCCGACGCCTCTGCCTCGAAGTCGCCGCTCGCCGCGGACTCGCGCTCGGCCGCGCCGGCCGCCGCCAGGGCGGCACGGGCCTGCGCCGCGACGGTCTCGTCGGCGGGGAAGAGCCCGTCGTCGGACCGGACCGCACCCGAGCCCGTACGCGTCACGGAACCGGAGCCCGTACCCGCACTCGTACCGGAGCCCGCCAGGGCCGCCCGTGCGCGGGCCGCGCCCGCCGTCGCGTCGCCGGGCGGGCCCGAGGGGGCGACGGACGGCGCCGCGGAAGCGTTGCGGGCCGCCGAGGTGTCCAGGGCGGCCGTGGACGCCGACGGCTCCCACTGCTTGCCGCGCTTGCCCGCGTCCATCGCCTCGTTCGCGAGCCGGTCCGCGTGCTTGTTCTTCTCGCGCGGGATCCATTCGTAGCTGACCTGGCTCGCCGGGAGGATCCGGGCCGCCTCCGCCGCCAGCGGCTTCATGTCCGGGTGCTTGATCTTCCAGCGCCCCGACATCTGCTCGACGACCAGCTTGGAGTCCATCCGGACGTGCACCTTGGCGTCCGGGAAGAGCTCGCGCGCCGCCTTGAGACCGGCCACCAGGCCCTTGTACTCGGCCACGTTGTTGGTCGCGACGCCGATGTACTCGGCGCGCTCGGCGAGGGTCTCCCCGGTGACCGGGTCCAGGACCACCGCACCGTAACCGGCGGGCCCCGGGTTGCCCCGGGAGCCTCCGTCGGCCTCGACGACGACCTCGCGGGCCGCTCCGCTCCTGGCCGTCATTACAGGCCGGACTCCGACGTGCGGACCAGGATCCGGCGGCAGTTCTCGCACCGCACCACCGTGTCGGCCGCGGCCGCGCGGACCTCGTTCAGCTCGGTGATGTTCAGCTCGATGTGGCAGCCCTCGCACTTGCGCTGGTACAGCCGGGCAGCGCCGACGCCGCCCTGCTGCTCGCGCAGCTTCTCGTAGAGCTTGAGCAGGTCGGCCGGGACGGAACCGGCCACGAGCTCACGCTCCTTGCCGATCGACGCGGCCTCGCCGTCGAGCTGGGCCTGCGCCGTGTCGCGGCGGGCGGTCGCGTCGTCGGCCTTGGTCTGGACGGAGGAGGAGCGCTCGGTCAGCTCGGCGACCCGCTCGGCGGCGGACTCACGGCGCTCCATGACCTCCAGGACGATGTCCTCGAGGTCGCCCTGGCGCTTGGCGAGCGAGGTGATCTCGCGCTGGAGGTTCTCCAGGTCCTTCGGGGAGGAGACGGCACCGGAGTCGAGCCGCTGCTGGTCCCGTGCGGCGCGCTGGCGCACCTGGTCGACGTCCTGCTCGGCCTTGGTCTGCTCGCGGGCGCAGTCGCTCTCCTCGGTCTGCGCGGCGACGAGCAGGTCGCGCAGCTGGGTGAGGTCCTTGGTCAGCGACTCGATCTCGGCGTGCTCGGGCAGGGACTTGCGCTTGTGGGCGAGCTGCTGGAGACGGACGTCAAGGGCCTGGACGTCGAGGAGTCGGATCTGGTCGGCGGGCGCGGCGTTCAGTTGGGGGCTCCAGGGGAGGTGTGATGGGAGGACCAAGGGTCGGTGACCGTCTTCGAGACGTGGACGCGCAGGTCCCAGCCGTGGCGGTCGGAAATCTCGTCGAGCTGGGCGGCCGCCTGCTCGCACCAGGGCCACTCGGTGGCCCAGTGGGCGGCGTCGACCAGTCCGATCGGTGCGTGCTGGGTGGCCTCGGACACCGGGTGGTGGCGCAGGTCGGCGGTGAGGAAGGCGTCCACACCCGCGGCCCGTACGGCGTCGAAGAGGCTGTCGCCCGAACCGCCGCTGACCGCGACCCGGCGGACCGTCATCCCCGGGTCTCCGGCGACGCGGATGCCCTGCGCGGTGGCGGGCAGCCGCTTCGCGGCGCGGGCCGCGAACTCGCCCAGCGTCTCGGGGTGGTCGAGCTCGCAGATCCGCCCGAGGTTGTTCTCGGGGACCAGGGGGCCGACGACGCGCAGGTCGAGGGCGCCGGCGAGGGCGTCGGAGACGCCGGGGTCGGCGGTGTCGGCGTTGGTGTGCGCCACGTGCAGGGCGATGTCGTGCTTGATCAGCGTGTGCACGACGCGGCCCTTGAAGTGGGAGGCGGCGACCGTCGTCGTACCGCGCAGATAGAGCGGGTGATGGGTGACGATCAGGTCGGCGCCGAGCGCGATCGCCTCGTCCGCGATCTCCTGGACGGGGTCGACCGCGAGGAGGACGCGGGTGATCTCGGCGTCGGGATCACCGCAGACCGTGCCGACGGCGTCCCACTCCTCGGCCCGCTCGGGCGGCCAGAGGGCGTCGAGCGCGGCGATGACTTCAGACAGACGGGGCACGAGGGAAAGGCTACCTGGCCCCCGCGCCCCGCCGTCCTGCCTGTGGACAACCGTCGAGGACGCTGCCCGGGCTTCGACCTCTACTTCTTCACGAGCTGGGCGCGCAGGTCGTCGAGGACGCTGTTCGCCGAGGTCACGCCGAGGCCCAGGTACCAGGTCTCGTCCGGGACGTCCTTGGCCTGCCCGGCCTTGACCGCCTTCAGGTTCTTCCACAGCGGGTTGGCCTGGGCGGTGTCGCGCTTGGTGGCCTTCGGGTCGCCGTAGACGCCGGTGAAGATCCAGTCGGCGTCGGCCTGGTCGATCTTCTCGGGGCTGATCTCGGCGGCGAGCTCGTCGACCTGCTGGTTCTTGGGCCGGGGCAGGCCGGTGTCCTCGAGGATCGTGCCGATGAAGGACGCCTTGGCGTAGAGGCGGATCTTGCCCGGGAGGTAGCGGACCATGGAGATGGTCGGCTTGTTCGGGCCGAGGTCCGTACCGAGCTGCTTCGCCTTGGTCTCGTAGTCGGCGAGCTTCGACTTCGCGTCGGCGGTCTTGTCCAGGGCCGCGGCGTTGAGGAGGTAGTTCTCCTTCCAGGTGAAGCCGGGGCGGATGGAGAAGACGGTGGGGGCGATCTTCGAGAGCTCGTCGTACTTGTCCGCGGCGCGCAGCTGGCTGCCGAGGATCAGGTCGGGCTCGAGGTTGGCGATCGCCTCGAGGTTGAGGTTGTTGATCGTGCCGACGGACTTGGGGGCGCCCGCGTCCTTCTGCAGGTACGTGGGGATGCCATCGTCCCCCTCGGCGGGGGCGTAGCCGACGGGCTTGATCCCGAGCGAGACGACGTTGTCGAGCTCGCCGACGTCGAGGACGACGACCCGCTTGGGGGCGGCGGTGATCTCCGTCCTGCCGAGCGCGTGGGTGAGGGTGCGCGGGAACTGGCCGGGCTTGGCGTCCGTCCCCATGGCCGCGGTCTTGGCCGCCGCGTCGCCGAAGTCCTTGCCGCCCGTGGCGACGTCCTTCTTGGCGGCGCCGTCCTTCTTTTCCGAGGTGGCGGCCGGTGCGTCGGCGCCACCTCCGCAGGCCGCGAGGGAGAGCGCGGCGGCGAGGGCGACGGCTGCGGCGGTGCCGCGGCGGCGGAGGGACATGGGACGACTCCTGTACGGATGCGATGAGGGCGGCTCGGAAGCCGGTGCGCGGCCCGGTCGCGGCACAGGCCCACACCCGGAGTCACAGGCTCCACTTAGGATCGCCTTACCTTACGCACCACTCAACTCTCCAGCACACCCGGCCCCCTCCCCTCAGCAGAATCGATTCACGGCCACCCTTATGTGTGAAGTGACCGGGCTCGTGTTGTTCGGCAGGAAGTGCGAAAACTAGCTTCGGTGGCCGGAGGTGACGAGTCGATGACAGCCTGTGCCATCGAGACAACGACGGACGACGGCGGCGCGGTGCGGCCGGCGCGATTCACGATCACGGCGAACGGCGCGTACGCGGCGCGGCTCGCCGGCACGGGGGACGCCCTGTACGCGGAGCGGTGGACGCTGGACGGGCCGGAGCCGTACGCCGTGCCGCTCCCGCTCGACCAGCCCGAGGAGGCCCACACCCAGCTGCTGCCGCTCGCGGACGGCCGGGTGCTGATCGGTCGGCGCGTGGACGGCCGGCGGCACACGTTCTCGCTGCTCTACCCGACGGGGCCCGGGACCGGCCAACTGCCCCTGGGCGCAGTCGAGGCCGAGGAGCTCGTCCTCCTGCCGCCCTCCCCCGACGGGATCTGCGGCTACGCGATGTGCGTCGGGGCGGACACCACCACGATCTGGCTGGTGGCGGGCGGCGCGTTCGGCCCCGAGCAGGTCGCGGAGGTCAAGGGCCGCTGCACGGGCGGCGTCTGGCTGGACCGCACGGGACGGATGCTGGCCCTCGACCGGTGCCTCGACGGCGCCCCCGTGAAGGCGGTCGCGGTCGACCTGGAGCGCGGGGGCGAGGTGACGCCGCTGCTCCAGATCACCGAGGAGAGCGACGACCGGCTACTGCTGGCCGACCCCGACAGTGGGTTGCTGCTCATCCGCTCCGACGCCCCGTCACCGGGACACGAGCGGCTCGGCTGGGGCGTCCTCGGCAGTCTGCTGCCGATCCGGTTCCCCGAGTGCCTGCGGCTCGACGACGCGGCGGTGACCCCCTTCGCCGTACAGCCCGGGCAGGTGCTGCTTCCGGAGAGCTGCTCGGTGGCGCTGCGGATCGACGCGGCGGCCGGGAGCTGGGTCGGGATGTGGCGGCCGAACGGCCGCCGGATGCACCAACTGGCCGTGCCCGCCGGGTGGATGGCCGGTTCGGGCGTCTGGACGCCGGAGGGCGAGCTGCGGCTTCCGTACGCGACGCGGGACACGCCCTGCGGGCTCGCCGGCCTGACGGTCCCGCCGGACCCGGAGCCGGTCGCGGTCACGGTCGAGCCGCGCGTCTGCCGCCCCGTACCGCTTCAGCAGGCTCCCCTCGCCGACCGCAAAGCCGCTCGTTAGAATCTCGGCCGCACGGCAACAGCGATCTTTACGGGGTGAGTTCCACCATGTCGGAAGCGCGTACGGACGGCTCGGAGCCGGAGGGCTCCGGAAGGCATCGCGGCGAGGCGGCGCCGTCGGAGGACTCCACGTCCTCCCCCCACGGCCGCCACCGCCGCGACGCGGACCAGTAGGACCGAGAAGGACGAGCAGGACCAGCCGCAACCAACGAGAACGGCCCCGGGGCATCCCCTCCGGGGCCGCTCTCGTCTCCGGGGGAGCCCCCCGTCCTCACCCCCGCTTGAGCCCCAGGACCTCCGCCGCCGCGAACGTCTCGCCCGCTGGGCGTCCCGCGTAGTGCGGGGACAGCAGCCCGTCCAGCTCCTCGTACGTGAACGCGTCCTTCGCCGTGTCGAACTTCGCCGACACCTTCGGGCGCTCCACGATCGCGACCATCCCGCCGTGCACGACGAGCAGTTGGCCGTTGACGGCCGCCGCCGCGGGGGACGCGAGATAGCCCACGACCGGCGCCACGTGCTCCGGCGCCAGCGCGTCCAGCTCCCCCTCCCCCGGCTCCGCGAAGCCCGCGAAGACGTCCTCCGTCATCCGGGTCCGCGCCCGCGGGCAGATCGCGTTCGCCGTGACGCCGTACTTCGCGAGCGCCAGCGCCGTCGACGTCGTCAGCCCGACGATGCCGCCCTTGGCCGCCGCGTAGTTCGGCTGACCCGCCGAGCCCGCGAGGAACGCCTCCGACGAGGTGTTCACGATCCGGCCGTACACGCCGGACTCACCCGCCTTCGCCCGCCCCCGCCAGTGCACCGCCGCGAAGTGCGTGGTGTTGAAGTGGCCCTTGAGGTGGACCCGGATCACCGAGTCCCACTCCTCCTCGCTCATCGAGAAGACCATCCGGTCCCGCAGGATGCCCGCGTTGTTGACCAGGATGTCCAGCTTCCCGAACTCCTCCACCGCCAGCTCCACCAGGCTCCGCGCGGTCGCGAAGTCGGCGACGTCGCCCAGGTGCGCGACCGCCCGGCCGCCCGTCGCGCGGATCTCCTCGGCGACCTCCTCGGCGGGGGCCGCCGACGCCTCGCCCGAGCCGTCGCGCCCCGGCTGCCCGTAGTCGTTGACGACCACGGCCGCGCCGAGCCGGGCGAGTTCGAGCGCCTCGGCCCTGCCCAGGCCCCGGCCTGCGCCGGTGACGATCGCGGACAGCCCCTCAAGAGGGAGTGACATCGATTCGCGTCCTCTCAGATCTCGATGCAGGTGCGCAGCGCGACACCCGTACGCATCTGCTCCAGCGCCTCGTTGATCCCGGAGAGCGGCACCCGGTGGGTGATCAGGGACTCCAGGTCGATCCGGCCGGCCCGCCAGAGCGCGATGGCCCGCTCGTAAGAGCGCAGCACGTCACCGCCCCCGTACATCGACGGCAGGATCTTCTTCTCGTCGAAGAACAGCTCGAACATGTTGAGCTGCAGGAAGTCGTCGAGCGCGCCCGCGCCGACGACGCAGAGGGTGCCGCCGCGCCGGGTCGTCTCGTACGCGGTACGGGCGGTGGCGGACTTGCCGACGACCTCGAAGACGTAGTCGAAGCCCTCGCCGGCGGTGACGCGCTGCTTGGCGTCGGCGAGCGCGTCGGGGGCGACTGCCTCGGTCGCGCCGAAGCGGAGGGCGGCCTCGCGCCGGGACTCGACCGGGTCGACGGCGACGATCTGGGCGGCCCCCTGGAGCTTGGCGCCCTGGATCGCGGAGATGCCGACGCCGCCGCAGCCGATGACCGCGACCGAGGAACCGGCCTCCACCTTCGCCGTGTTGATGGCCGCACCGAGCCCGGTCGTCACGCCGCAGCCTATGAGCGCGGCGATGTCGTAGGGCACGTCGTCGGGGATCGGGACGGCGCAGCCGGCGTCGACGACGACCTCCTCGGTGAACGTGCCCGTACCTGCGAAGCCGAATACCTCCCCTCCGGGCCTACGGAAGTTGGGGGTGCCGGCGTTCATGAATCCGGCCAGGCAGAGCTGGGTCTGACCGCGCTTGCAGGCCGGACAGACACCGCACGCGGGCAGCCAGCACAGCAGCACCCGCTGCCCCTCGGTCAGCCCGGTGACCCCGTCGCCGACGTCGATGATCTCGCCCGCGCCCTCGTGGCCGGGGATGAACGGCGCGGGCTGCGGGAGCACGCCGCTCATGGCGGAGACGTCGGAGTGGCACAGTCCGGTCGCCCTGACCCTGATCTTGACCTTGCCGGGGCCGAATCCCACGGCCTCGACGTCGTCGAGGACCTCCAGTTTGTCCTGGCCGATCTCGTGCAGTACGGCTGCGCGCATGGTGCGGCTCCAATCGCCCGATCAGGAATACTCGACGAGGGTGTCGGCGAGCACGGGAGCGTCGTCGCGCTCCACGGCCGTGACCGACACCTGGACGCGGCCGTCCCCGGTCCACATCCGGATGCGCAGGGTCTCGCCGGGGAAGACGATCCCGGTGAAGCGGGTGCGGTACGAGCGGACGCGGGCGACGTCGCCGCCGAGCACCGTGTCCACCACCGCCTTGAGGGTCATGCCGTAGGTGCAGAGTCCGTGCAGGATCGGCCGCTCGAAGCCGGCCAGCGCGGCGAACTCGGGGTCGGCGTGGAGGGGGTTCCAGTCGCCGGAGAGCCGGTACAGCAGCGCCTGGTCCTCGCGTACGGGACGCTCGACGGTCTTGTCGGGCTCCCGGTCCGGGAGTTCGAGCCGCTCGGAGGGTCCGCGGTCGCCGCCCCAGCCGCCCTCTCCGCGTACGAAGATCTGGGCGTCGCTGGTCCACAGCGGTCCCTCGTCGTCGGCGACCTCGGAACGCAGTACGAGGACGGCCGCCTTGCCCTTGTCGTACACGGCGGCGACGCGGGAGGTGGTGACGGCGCCGCCCCTGACGGGGACCGGCCGGTGGAGGGTGATCGTCTGGCCGCCGTGCAGGACGGCGGCGAGGTCGATGTCGACGCCGGGCGCGGAGAGCCCGCCGACGACCCCCATGCCGGCGCCGGCGACGGTGGCGAAGCTGGGCAGGACGTGGAGCCTGGATTCGAGGGTGTAGCGGAGCTCTCCGGGGTCGGTCGCCGGGGTACCGGCGCCCAGTCCCAGGTGGTAGAGCTGGACGTCCTTGTGGTCCCAGGTGATCTCGGCGCTGCGGGGCTCGGCGGCGACGGCCTTGGCGGCATCAATGGGCATGGGGATGCTGCTCCTTGGAGATCCGTGAGGATCGTGGACGTGTGGAAGACCTCGATGCGACCGTCCGCACCGTCGGCCGCACCGAGGCCGTGCGGGACCGTCCCGTACGCGCCCGTTCTCCGTTCTAGAACGCGTTCTAGGTCGGTGATCCTCATGTATAGCCGAGCGGGGATGAGTTGAGAAGCCCTCCGGCGGCGATGACTGACGGTGCGTCAGTTCGCCGGGCGCCCGTGGCGCCCGTGTGGGGCGGGCTCCTGCGCGAGCGCGTCGCGGGACGGCGCGGGCGCGCCTTCCGCCCTACGCTGTTCTCGTGAACGAGATGCCTCAGGACCACCGCCCGGGCAAGTCCGTGAGAGTCCTCCTCGCCGAGGACGGGGGCACGGCGCGGGGCGCGCTCGCGCTGCTGCTCGGGATGGAGCCGGACATCGAGGTCGTCGCGCAGGTGGGGCGGGGCGACGAGGTGGTGGCCGCGGCGCTGGACAGCCGGCCGGAGGTGGCGCTCCTGGACGTCGACCTGCCCGGCCGCTCCGGCATCGACGCCGCCGCGGACCTCCGCGACGAGGTCCCCGACTGCCGGGTCCTGATCCTGACGACCTACGGCCGGCCGGGGTACCTCCGGCGGGCCATGGAGGCCGGGGCGGCCGGGTTCCTGGTGAAGGACGGCCCGGTGGAGGAGCTGGCCTCCGCCGTCCGCCAGGCCCTCCGGGGCGAGACGGTCGTCGACCCGGCCCTCGCCGCGGCCGCACTCCGCGAGGACCCCCGAACCCCCTGACGGCGGCGCGTCAGGGGGCGCCGGCGGGGCGCCCCTCACCCTCGTCCCCCGACCGCCGGCACGCGAGGTCGGAGGGACCGGATCACGCCTTGCCGGAGCGCGTCTTCCCGTCGCTCGGGAGCCACAGCAGCATCAGGAGCGCCGCCGTGAGGAGGACGCCCGTCGCCGTGCGGAAGGCCACGGCGTAGCCCTCCGTCAGGGCCTCGGGGCTCGTGCCGCCGGCCGTGCGGGCGGCGGCCACGGTGGAGAGGACGGCGAGGCCGAGCGCGCCGCCCATCGTGCGGGAGGTGTTGACGAGGCCCGAGACGAGACCGGCGTCGGCGGGCGCGGCGCTCGACGTGGCGAGGGTGGCGAGCGGGGTCGTGAGCAGGCCGATGCCGGCCATCATCAGGATCCCGGGGCCCAGGATGGTGGTCAGGAAGGTGCCGTCGGCGGTCATCGTGGACTGCCAGCCGAAGCCGGTCGCGGCGACGAGGGCGCCGATGACCGCGAGGTTGCGGGCGCCGGTGGTCGGCATCAGACGCGGAGCCAGCTTGGAGCCCACGATGACGCTGACCGAGCTGGGGACCAGGGCGAGGCCCGCCTGCAGAGGGGTGTAGCCGAGGACGTTCTGGGCGTACACGGTCATGAAGAACCACATGCCGAAGGAGGTCGAACCGGCGAGCAGGATCGACACGTTGGCGGCCGAGACGGCCCGCGAACGGAAGAGCTTCAGCGGCATCAGCGGGGCCGCCGTCCGCGCCTCGACGGCGACGAAGACCCCGAGGAGGGCCAGGCCGCCGAGGAGCGGAACCAGGGTCGCCGGGGCGCCCCAGCCGCCCTCCTCCGTCTGCACGATGCCGTACGCGACGGAGGCGAGGCCGCCGGTGACGAGGACGGCGCCCGGGAGGTCGAGCCGTCGGCCGGCGCCGGTGCGGCTCTCGCTCAGCCACAGCGCGGCGCCGACCAGGACCAGGACGCCGACGGGAACGTTGATCAGGAGCACCCAGCGCCAGTTGAGCAGGTCGACGAGGACACCGCCGACGAAGCCGCCCGCCGCGCCGCCGGCGGCTCCGACGGCCGTCCACGTGCCGATGGCCCGGGTCCGCGCGGGCCCGGCGGGTACGGCGGCGGTCACGATGGTGAGCGTCGCGGGCGCGAGCACCGCGGCGCCGAGGCCCTGCACGGCCCGGGCGGCGACCAGTTGCCAACCCTCCTGCGCGAGCCCGCCCGCGACCGAGGCCGCCGTGAAGAGACCGAGGCCGAGGAGGAACATCCGCTTGCGGCCGAAGAGATCGGCCGCCCGCCCGCCGAGCAGCATGAACCCGGCGAAGGCGATGGAGTACGCGTTGAGGACCCACTGCAGTCCGAGCGTCGAGAGGCCGAGGTCGGCCCGCATCGACGGCAGGGCGACGTTCACCACCGAGACGTCGAGGACCACCAGGAACTGCCCCGCGCACGCGGCGAGCACCACGAGCCAGGTGCGCGGGCCGGGGGTCGGGGGTATCGCGGTGGACTGCGCGTGGGCGGACTCGGCGGACTCGGCGTTGACCATGCGTGTGATGGTCGCAGAGACTCCTTGCCCCGTACATCGGAAATCGGTCCTAGGAACAGTCCTGGGAAAGGTCCTAGGACCTCCGGACCATCGTCACGACCGCCTGAGCATGGTCACGACCCCCGAGCGCCGCCGGAGCACCGTCACGACCGCCGGAGCATCGTCACGACCGCCGCCCCGCCGAGCCCGATGTTGTGCGCGAGGCCGACGCGCGCCCCCGGGACCTGGCGCGGCCCCGCCTCGCCCCGCAGCTGCCAGACCAGTTCGGCGGCCTGGGCGAGCCCGGTGGCCCCCAGAGGATGCCCCTTGGAGATCAGTCCGCCCGACGGGTTCACGACCCACCGGCCCCCGTACGTCGTCGCACCCGACTCGACGAGCTTCCCGGACGCGCCCTCCTCGCACATGCCGAGGGCCTCGTAGGTCAGCAGCTCGTTGATGGAGAAGCAGTCGTGGAGTTCGACGACGTCCACGTCCTCGATGCCGAGGCCCGACCTCTCGTAGACCTGCCGGGCCGCGGCGCGGGACATCGGCCGGCCGACGGCGTCGATGCAGGAACCGGACGCGAAGGAGTCCTCGGTGTCCGTGGTCATCGCCTGCGCCGCGATCTCGACGGCCTTGTCGTGCAGCCCGTGCTCGACCACGAACCGCTCGGAGACCACGACCGCCGCCGCCGATCCGTCGGAGGTGGGCGAGCACTGCAGCTTCGTCAGCGGCCGGTGGATGGTCTTGGCGGCGAGGATCTCGTCGACCGAGTACACGTCCTGGAACTGGGCGTTGGGGTTGTTCGCCGAGTGCTGGTGGTTCTTGGCGCCGACTGCGGCGAGCTGGACCTCCGTCGTCCCGTACCGCTCCATGTGCTCGCGGGCCGCGTTGCCGAAGATCTGCGCGGTCGGCGGGGACATCTCGAAGCCGTGGCCGGCGGCCATGATCCCGTAGTGCCGGGCGACCGGCGACGTCTTGCCCCCGACATCAGCGGCTCCGCCGCGGGCACCCCCGTCGGAGCCCCCGCCCAGAGCCCCGCGCGCCATCTTCTCGAAGCCGAGCGCGAGGACGCAGTCGCTGATCCCGCCCTCCACGAACTGCCGGGCCATCATCAGCGCCGTCGACGCCGTCGCGCAGTTGTTGTTGACGTTGTAGACGGGCACGCCGGTCAGGCCGAGTTCGTAGGCGGCCCGCTGCCCGGCCGTGGAGGCCTGGAAGCAGTAGCCGACGGGGACCTGCTGGACCTGTTCGTACGAGATCCCGGCGTCGGCGAGCGCCGCCGTCCCCGCCTCGCGGGCCATGTCCCAGTACTGCCAGTCGCGCGTCTCGGGCTTCTCGAACTTCGTCATCCCGACGCCGACGATGTACGCCTTCCCCATCTCGGGTTCCCCTCAGTCTCTCTCTAGTCCCTGGGCAGGCCGAGCAGGCGCTCGGCGACGACATTGAGCTGGACCTGCGTGGTGCCGCCCGCGATGGTGAGGCAGCGGGACATCAGCAGCCCGTGGACCGCCCGCTCCCCCGCGCCCTCCCGCACGGCGCCCTCGGGGCCGAGCAGTTCGAGCGTGAGCTCGGCGAGCTTCTGCTGGTGGACGGTCTGGACGAGCTTGCGGACGCTCGCCCCCGCGCCCGGTTCGAGGCCGGAGACCTGGAGCGTGGTGGTCCGCAGCCCGATGCAGGCGAGCGCGTGGGCCTCGGCGGCCAGGGAGCCGATCCGTACGCGTACGGCACTGTCGGCACCGGCCGCCCGCTCGATCAGCGCTTCGAGTCCGGAGTCGAAGGCGACCTGGTCGGCCATGTGGACACGCTCGTTGCCGAGGGTGTTGCGGGCGACGCGCCAGCCGTCGTTCACCTCGCCGACGACGGCGTCGGCCGGGAGCAGCGCGTCGTCGAAGAACACCTCGTTGAAGAGCGAGTCGCCGGTGATCTCCTTCAGCGGCCGGATGTCGATCCCCGGTGTGTTCTTCATGTCGACGAGGAAGTACGTGAGCCCCTTGTGCTTGGGGGCGTCGGGGTCGGTGCGGGCGAGCAGGATGCCGTGGTCGGCCCATTGGGCGGCGCTCGTCCACACCTTCTGTCCGGTGATCCGCCAGCCGCCGTCCTCGGTGCGTTCGGCCTTCGTACGGAGCGAGGCGAGGTCGGACCCGGCGCCCGGCTCGGAGAAGAGCTGGCACCAGAGCAGGTCGCCCCGGAGGGTGGGACCGAGGTAGCGCTCCTGCTGCGCGGCCGTCCCGTACGCGAGGAGGGACGGGACGACCCAGGTGGCGATCCCGAGGCCGGCGATCCGGACCCCGGCCGCGTCGAGCTCCCGCTGTACGGCGAGCTGCTGGAGCGGCCCCGCGCCGAGGCCGTACGGCTCGGGCAGGTGCGGGGCCGCGTATCCGTCGGCGGCGAGCGCGCGGCGGGCGGCGCCCGGGTCGAGGCCGACGGCGGGCGCGATCGCCTCGCGCGCGGCGGCGCGGAACGCGTCGGCCTCCGGCGGCAGTTCGAGCCGCAGCTCGCGTCGGACTCCGTCGGCGGCGAGCCTGGCGGCGTGTGCCCGGTGGGTGTCGCCGGCGCCGAGGAGCTGGCGGGCGACGAGGGCGCGGCGCAGTGCGAGATGGGCGTCGTGCTCCCAGGTGAAGCCGATGCCGCCGAGGATCTGGATGGAGTCCTTGGCGCAGCTGTAGGCGGCGTCGAGGGCGGTGGCGGCGGCGAGGGCCGCGACGAGTGGGCGGGCGTCGTCGTCGGTGGACCTGGCGGCGTCCCAGGTGAGGGCGCGGGCCTGCTCGACGCGTACCAGCATGTCGGCGCAGAGGTGCTTGACCCCCTGGAACTGCCCGATGGGCCGCCCGAACTGCTCGCGCGTCCTGGCGTACTCGGCGGCCGTCTCCAGGGCGCGGGCGGCGGTCCCGCAGGCGTCGGCGGCGTACAGCACGGCGGCGAGGTCGGGTATGAGGGTGGGGTCGAGGTCCAGGATCCGGTCGGCGGGGACGTGGGTGGCGTCGGCGGTGACCTCGGCGGTCGGCCGGGTCGGGTCGGCGCTCTCGTGCGGGCGGACGGTGAGGGTGTCGGCGTCCACGGCGGCCCAGACGACGCCCCGCGCGGTGCTCGCGGCCAGGATCAGCAGGTCGGCCTGGGCGCCGCCGAGGACGGGCGGCGCGCTCCCGTCGAACACCACCCCGCCCTCGACCTCGACCCCGGCCATCCCCCCGGCCCCGAGGGCGACGGCCCCGACCCGCGCCCCGCTCGCGAGCTCCGCGACGAGGGCCGGGTCGAGGCCGCCCGAGCCGGCACGGCGCAGGATCTCCCCGGCGAGTACGGAGGGCAGGTACGGCCCCGGCACCAGCGCCCGCGCGGCCTCTTCGAGCACGACGGCCAGGTCGACGAGATCGCCGCCCCCACCCCCGTACTCCTCGGGAAGGTGGATCCCGAGGAGCCCCTGCCCGGCGAGCCCGTCCCAGTGGGCGGGCCGCCCGGTCCCGCTCTCGGCGGGCGCGTCGAGGAGCTTCCGCACGTCCTCGGGCGGTACGGCCCGGGCGAACCACCCGCGCACGGACCGGGCCAACTCCCGCTGCTCTTGCGTGATTCCGATGCCCATGGCCGCAGACTAGAACACGTTCCAATCTGACGGAAGGTCAGATGACGGTCTTCGTGGAGTCGGGCCGGTCGAGGAGACGGCGGAGCCAACGGGTGCGGGTGGCGCGGGCGGCCTCGCTGAGGGCGGCGTGGGGGGCCATTCCGTCGAAGCCGTGGTACGCGCCGGGCCAGACGTGGAGTTCGGCCCGGCCGCCCGCCCGCCAGATCGCGTCGGCGTAGGCGATGTTCTCGTCGCGGAACATCTCGGCCGAGCCGACGTCGATGAAGGCAGGGGGGAGTCCGGAGAGGTCCGTGGCGCGGGTGGGTGCCGCGTGGGGCGGGACGTCGGCGGAACCGTAGAGGTCACCGAGATACGCCTGCCAGGCGGTCGCGTGGGAGGTGAGGTCCCCCGTGTCGATGCCCGACATCTGACGGTTGGAGAAGGTGTCCATGCGGTCGTCGAGCATCGGGCAGAGCAGCAGCTGCCCGAGCGCGGCCGGACCGCCCCGGTCGCGGGCGAGGAGGGCGAGTCCCGCGGCGAGCCCGCCGCCCGCGCTCTTGCCGCCGATGACGATCCTGTCCGGGTCGATGCCCAGCTCGGTCGCGTGCTCGGCGGCCCAGACGAGGCCGGCGTAGCAGTCCTCCAGCGCTCCCGGGTACGGCGTCTCCGGCGCGAGCCGGTACTCGACCGAGAGGACGGCCATGCCCAGCGGGTGGACCCACTCGCTCTGGATGCGCGGAAGGACGGACCAGGCGTTTCCCATGATCATGGCCCCGCCGTGCATGTAGTAGAGCAGCGGCAGCGGGCGCCCCGCGAGTCCGGCGGGCCGCGTGCTCACGAGGGTCACCTCCGGTCCGCCCGGCGGCCCCGGCACGCTCAGCTCCGTCACCTCGTAGCGGCCGTCGGCGCGCAGCTCCTCGACCGTCGGCCGGGGCCGGGAGGAGGCGTCCCGCTCGCGCGCCGCCATGAGGTTCTCCGGGGTGACGGGCGTCCGCCACTCGTCGCCCAAGGCCGCGAGGACGACGGCCAGTTCGGGGTCGAAGGGCGGTACCGCCCCGGTCGGAACGTTCGCGTCAGAATCCATGCTTCGAAGCCAATCACACCGCTTTGCGGGGCGACCTCGGGGCGACGTCGGGGCGGCCCAGGGGCGGACGGTGGTGTGGTTCGTGTGCGGTGCGTAGGGCACGATGGGCGCTCGCACCTGCCGTACCCGCCAGTAGGAGGACCCCATGCCCGCGCCCGAGATCCTCGCCGCCTTCGAGGCCGCCAAGGGCTTCATGCCCCTCGACGAAGGGCTCGCGCTGCACGCCGCCGCCACGGAGGCCGGCAAGCTGGGGCTGCCGTTCCTGGAGGTCGGGACGTACTGCGGGCGCTCCACGATCCTGCTCGCGGACGCGGCCAGGGAGGCCGGGACGGTCGCGGTCACCGTGGACCACCACCGGGGCAGCGAGGAGCAGCAGCCCGGCTGGGAGTACCACGACCCGACCGTCGTGGACCCCGAGGTCGGCCTGATGGACACCCTGCCCACCTTCCGCCGGACGCTGCGCACGGCGGGCCTCGAGGAGCACGTGATCGCCGTCGTCGGCCGCTCCCCGCAGGTCGCCAAGGTCTGGGCGGGCGAGCTCGGCCTCGTCTTCGTCGACGGCGGGCACACCGACGAGCACGCGACCAACGACTACGAGGGCTGGGCGCCCAAGGTCGCCGTCGGCGGACTGCTCGTCATCCACGACGTCTTCCCGAATCCGGAGGACGGCGGCCAGGCCCCGTACCGCATCTACCTCCGGGCCCTGGAGTCCGGCGACTTCGAGGAGATCTCGGTCACCGACTCCCTCCGCGTACTGCGCCGCCGCTGACCGGAGCGGCCGGGACCGGACCTCACGGGGTCCGGCCCGCCGGACCGGGCTAGAGGCCGCCGAATCGGGACGTCACGTACAGACAGTTCGTGTACGAGTACCCCGGCTCGATCTTCGCAGTGCTCGACTTGTCCGCCGCCGACAGCGCACCCGTCGTCCCCGACCGCTTCTGCAGGAAGTGGTAGTCGCCGGCGGGCAGCATCAGCGTCGCCTTCGGGTACTTGGACGACGGTCCCGAGCACACCTTGGGCTTGGCCGCGCCCCGCGGGAGCAGGTCCCCGTACGCCGTGCAGCCCGCGCACGCCTTCAGCGTGACCCGGCCGGTGACCGGCCCGGTGTAGAGCAGCTCGACCTCGCCGGGGCCGTCGTTGGACACGACCATCACCATCCGCGAGCCGCCGGGTGACGTGGCGGGCGGCAGCCGGTTGCCGGCGGCCGGCGTCTCGTCGGCTATCTCCGCGGCGATCGCGATGGACCGCGCGTGGGCGACCTGCGGGCTGCCGGGGTATTCCTCGACGTACTCCGTCATCGTCGAGACGGCCTCGCCGAACTCCTTGTCCTTGAACTGCTCGACCCCGCAGGCGAAGTCGCCCTTCTGGATCTCCGTGCCCGTGTCCGTGGAGACGGCGGCGAAGGTGGCCTTCGGCAGCAGGTCGACGGTGGTGCGGAAGCGCTGCAGTTCGAGGACGGCCGCGCAGGGGTCCGTGCTGCCGGCGGCTATCGCGGCGGACCGGGTCCGCAGGGCCTCGCGGACCGTGGGCTCGACCTTCTTCGCGTGGCTGGACTCGGGGAACGTCGACAGCAGCGCGTTCAGATGCTCCCCCGCGGTCGCCTCCGTGCCCGCGCCGGCGAGTCCGGTGATCCCGCACTCGTACCAGGACTGGGCCAGCGGGTCGTCCGCCTTCCCCACGAGACCGTCGAGGAGGTCGCGGTCCACCGTCTTGGGCAGGGCCCGCAGGTGCTGGAGCCCGGGGACGGCCTCGCAGTACTTCTTCTGCTCGTACGGGGCGGAGACGGACGCGTAGTAGTCCGCGAGCCGGTCGGGGACGAGGCGGCCCGCCCGCGAGCCCGCGTGCTCGGTGCCGAGCTCCTGGTAGACGGCGAGCGCCTTGCGGTACGTGTGCTCAGCCCCGCCGAAGCTCTGCCCCTCCACCGACTTCACCTGCTCGTCCGCCCCGGCGAGACGGGCGAGCAGCGACTGCTCGACGGCCTCGTCGCGCGCCGCGCCGTAGGCGACGGAGCCGCCGACCGGCACCGCGAGCAGGACCAGCCCGAGAGCGAGCGGGAGCGCGAGCCGCCGCGCCCCGGGTCCGGGACCGGGACCAGGACCAGGACCGGCAGCGGGTACGGCCCCGGCCGTGGCCCCCGACGTGGTCGCCGTGCCGCCGCCCAGGGCGAGCGGGGCGCGCAGACCGCGCCGGGCGCCGTCGACGGCCGCGGCCAGCAGGAACACCCCGTACCCGACGAGGACGCCGGTCGGCACTCCGTCCACGTCGGCGGGGAGCGCGACGAGCAGCAGCACGGCCGTCGCGAGCCAGCAGACGGCGGCCGGGATCCACTGCTTGAGCAGGGCATATCCGAGTCCCAGACAGGACAGGTTCAACAGGCCGACGAGGACGGCCTGCGCCGGGTTCGACGGCTGTGGCGTGGGCACGGCGGGTGGCTGCGCGGGCGGCGGCGGAATCACCGACCCGGCCCCGTAAGCCGCCCCCGGCGCCCCAGGCGCCCCCGATCCCCCAGCAGCCTCAGGAACCCCAGCCGCCCCACGCGCCCCCGTCGCCCCAGCCGCCCCCGGAGCCCCGTAGGCCCAAGGTGTCTCCGAGACTTCCCGCGGGTCCGGTTCTCCCTGCTGACGTGCGTCGTTCGGCTCATCCGCTGTCACAGTTCCCCCCGTGGTCCGTGCGCGTGGTCTCTCCATACCCCCCACGAGGCCTTCACAGTCCCGCCGCGTCGGCCGAACACGCACCGGAAGCTCCCACTAGAGTCGCAAGGTGCCGTACGACCACCGAACCATCCGCGCCCTCGCCGGAACCCTCACCGCCTGCGCCGCCGCCACCGCGCTCGCAGGCTGCGGCGGCGGCAGCAGCGGCGGCTCGAAGCCCGCCGCCCCGAACGCGAACGACGCCAAGGCGACGCCGAGCGCGACGAGCACCCCCGCGCGCACCCCCGCCCGCACGCCCGTCGGCACCCCCGGCCTCCCGCTCGCCGGTCGGACCATCGTGATCGACCCGGGTCACAATCCCGGCAATTTCCGTCACTCCCGGGAAATCAACCAGAAGGTTGATATCGGCACAGGCCGTAAGGAATGCGACACCACCGGCACCTCCACGGACGCCGATTACACCGAAGCCGCATTCACCCTCGATGTTTCACACCGCCTGCGCGATCTCCTCAAGGCCCAGGGCGCGAAGGTCCTCCTCACCCACGACGCCGACCGCCCCTTCGGCCCCTGCATCGACGAGCGCGCCAGGACCGGCAACGCCGCCCGTGCCGACGCCGTGGTCTCCGTGCACGCCGACGGTTCCGCCACCGGCAACCGCGGTTTCCACGTGATCGTGCCCGCGCGGGTCAACTCCGGCGCGGCCGACACCGCGAAGATCGTCGGCCCCTCCCGCGAGCTCGGCGAGGACATCGCCCGGCACTTCGCCCGCGCGACCGGCACCGCCCCGGCCAACTACCTGGGCGGCGGAACCGGGTTGGACGTCCGTGACGATCTCGGTGGTCTCAATCTCTCGACCGTGCCCAAGGTCTTCGTCGAATGCGGCAATATGCGTGATCCGAAGGACGCCGCACTCCTCTCGAATGCGGCATGGCGCCAGAAAGCGGCGCGGGGGATCGCGGACGGCATCGGGACCTACCTCAAGGGGTAGTACCGACGGGCGATAGATTCCCTCCGTACGATAGGGGGCCGCCCCCGTGCTTCGCGCCACCCCGACGAGACGACCCGACGAAGGATTCTTACGTGAATATCCGCTCCCTCACTCGAGGCGATGGCGTTCTGATCGGTGCAGCGGTGGTGCTG
Source organism: Streptomyces sp. NPDC048370 (assembly GCF_043200825.1). NCBI lineage: Bacteria > Bacillati > Actinomycetota > Actinomycetes > Kitasatosporales > Streptomycetaceae > Streptomyces > Streptomyces sp. NPDC048370. The sequence continues at coordinate 155,273 of NZ_JBICYI010000004.1, forward strand.
TTCATCGCCTCGTTCCTCGACATCAGCGGCTGTGACGCCAGCCCCGAGATCTGCAACCAGGTCCCGAGCACGAACTCCTGGGAGGCCTCGCCCCTCGGCTGGGGCGCCTTCTTCCTCGGCATCGCGGGCGCCGCGCTCGTCGTCTACTCCCGCACGCTTCCGCAGCCCCGCAAGATCGTGGGTCTGGAGCTCGGCCAGGTCGGCGTCGCGTTCACGGTGGCCTCGGCCTGGAACGTGCTGATGTGGATGTTCGAGTCGAACAACGCCGGTGCCGGCCTCATCCTCGGCATGATCGGCTCCCTGGTCCTGGCCGGTGCGGCCGTCGCCGCCCCGCTGGTCCCCGCCCTCAAGGGCCCGCTTCTGAGCGCCCCGAAGCCGCAGGCCTCGCAGCCGTACGGCATGCAGCCGGGTCAGCCCGGCCAGCAGGGTGTCCCCGGTGGCTACGGCTACCCGGGCGCCCAGCAGCCCTACGGCGCCCAGCCGCAGCCGTACGGCGGTCAGCCGCAGCCCGACCCGCAGGCCCAGGCCGCCCAGGCCCCTGCCCCGCAGCCGGCCCCGGCGCAGGCGCAGGGCCAGCAGCCCGCCGGTGACTTCGCCCCGTTCTGGTTCGCGGTCCCGGTCGCCCGCCCGCTGTACGCGGAGGACGGCTCGCCGACCCCGATCGCCGAACTGGCCCCCGGTACCTGGTACCTGGCGGTCGAGCAGCGCGGTCCCGGCCTGATCGCCCAGACGCAGGACGGCCGTCGCGGTGTCCTCCAGGACACCACCGGCATCCAGCGCGGCTGAGTCGCGGGACGCCCGCAGCGCCACGGCAACGGCCCCTCGCCCGGAATCCCTTCCGGGCGAGGGGCCGTTGCCGTACAGTCCCGGAACGGATGAACTGACGGACCGTCAGAAAGGTTCCGGCCCATGCGCCTCGGACTCGCCCTCGGCTACTGGGGCCGCGGCCCCTCCCCCACCCATCTGGAACTCGCCCGCGAGGCCGAGCGGCTCGGGTACGACTCGGTGTGGACGGCGGAGGCGTGGGGTTCCGACGCGTTCACCGCGCTGACCTGGATCGCCGCGCACACCTCCCGTATCGGGCTCGGGACCGCCGTCGCGCAGATGGCCGCCCGCACGCCGACCGCCACCGCGATGCACGCGCTCACGCTCGACCACCTCTCCGGCGGGCGCGTGACGCTCGGGCTCGGACTCTCCGGACCGCAGGTCGTCGAGGGCTGGTACGGCCGCCCCTTTCCCCGCTCCCCGCTGACCGCGACCCGCGAGTACGTGGACGTGATCCGCCAGGTCCTGCGGCGCGAGGCGCCCGTCCGGCTCGACGGGCGGTTCCACTCCCATCCGTACGCCGGCGAGGACGGCACCGGGCTCGGCAAGGCGCTCAAGCCGATCACCCACCCCCTCCGCGCGGACCTCCCCCTCCTCCTCGGCGCCGAGGGCCCCAAGAACATCGCGCAGACCCTGCGGATCGCCGACGGCTGGCTGCCGCTCTACTGGTCGCCCGCGCGGTACGCCGAGGTCTACTCCCTCCCCGACCGGCTGCCCGACGGCTTCCGCGTCGCGCCCATGGTCCGGGCGCAGCTCTGCGACGATCCCGCCGAGGGGCTGCTGCCCGTCAAGGCGATGCTCGGCTTCTACATCGGCGGCATGGGGCACGCGGGCCGCAACTTCCACGCCGATCTGATGGGGCGCATGGGGTACGAGAACGAGGCCCGGCACATCCAGGAGCTGTTCGCGGCCGGCCGCCGCGAGGAGGCGGTGCTCGCCGTGCCCGACGCCTTCGCGGACGAGATCTCGCTCGTCGGCCCGAAAGAGCGGATCGCCGAACGCCTGGAGGAATGGCGGAAGGGCCCGGTGACGGACCTGCTCGTCACGGCACCGGACCCGGCCACCCTGCGACTGCTCGCGGAGCTGAACGCGTAGCTGAATCAGTAGCCGCTAGCCGCCCAGTTGGGACGTGCTCGGCACCTTGTCCGTCACGACGGCGCCCGCGCTCGCGCCCGCGTCCTTCACGTTGGTGATGACGTCCTCGAACGTGCCGACGTCCGCCTCGCTCGCCTCGCCCTTACGGAGCTTGGTGCCGAGGTCCTTGAGCTTGTCGATGCCCGCCGTGAGCGGCGCGACCGCCTTCGAGAGGTGCTCGTCGCCCTTGGCGTTGTTCACCGCCGCCTTGAGCCTGTTGTACGCGAACGCTCCGGCAAGACCCGCCTTGACCAGCGCGAACTTCTGACCGTCCGCGCCCTTCTTGAACTTGCCCGCGCGGTACGGCTTGACGATCCACTGGTACGTGGCGCCGGCCGCCAGGCCCGCGTTGGCGACGAACCGGGTCTTGGCGAGCTTCTGCTGCTCGGCCGTCGTGCTCGCGGTGGCGCTGCCGCTCGCGCTCTGCGCGTCGTCACCGCCGCAGGCGGCCGTCGTCACGAGCAGGGTGCAGGACAGCAGCAACGCCACGACTCCGCGGCGTATCGGACCGGAAGGGACAACGGTACGGGGCACGGCTCGACCTCCCAGAGGGCTTTGGCCACAGCCTCGTCCCGCCCCCACCACTCCGCCACCCGGGCGACTCCGAACGGGTTTCGACGGGCGGGAAGCGGCAAGACAAAACCCATGACTTCACACAGAGGTACGACGCAAGCGGCCAGGGTCATCGCCGTCGCCGCCGACATCGCCGCCGGCCTGATAGGCCTGTGGATCCTCATGTACCTGCTGGAGGCCAACCGGGCCAACGCACTGGTGAGTTTCGTCCAGGACGCCGCCCGCTGGCTGGCCGCCTGGTCCCACGACCTGTTCACCTTCGACGACGCCTGGGCACGGGTCGTCGCGGGCTACGGTCTCGCCGCCGTCGTCTACCTCGCCGTCGGGCACACGGTGGCGGGCAGGCTCCGCAGCCGCTGACGTTCCGCGGAGGCCTCGCCGCCGCCCCTCACGCCCCGCAGCAGTCCGGCTCCAGGCCGCCCGGCAGCCGCTCCCCGCCGAAGACCGCCACCGTCGCCTCGTCGCCGCCGAGCGCCGCGACCGCGAGCAGCAGCGATCCCGCCGTCCAGGTCGTGAGCTCCTCGGGCCACACGGCCGCCTCGCCCTCGAAGACGTACCCCGTCCAGTACATGCCGCCCTCGGCGCGCAGGTGCTGGATGGACTGGAGGATCTCCAGGGCCCGGTCGGACTCGCCGGTCGCCCACAGCGCGAGGGCAAGTTCGCAGCTCTCGCCGCCGGTCACCCACGGGTTGGGCAGGACGCACCGTACGCCGAGCCCGGGTACGACGAAGTCGTCCCAGCGCGCGTCGATACGGGCCGTGGCCGCCGCGCCCGTCACGGCGCCGCCGAGGACCGGGTAGTACCAGTCCATCGAGTAGCGGGACTTGTCGAGGAAGCGCTCGGGGTGGCTGCGGATCGCGTGGCCGAGCGCGCCCGTCGCCAGTTCCCAGTCGGGCTGGGGCTCCTCGCGCGCCTCTGCGATCGCGAGCGCGCAGCGCAGCGCCTGGTGGATGGAGGAACTCCCGGTGAGCAGCGCGTCGTCGACCGCCGTGCCGTCGGCCTCCCGCTTCCAGCCGATCTGCCCGCCGGGCCGCTGGAGCGCGAGGACGAACTCGACGGCGGCGAAGACGACCGGCCACATCCGGTCGAGGAAGGCGTCGTCGCCGGTCGCGAGGTAGTGGTGCCAGACGCCGACGGCGACGTACGCGACGAAGTTGGACTCCCGGCCGCGGTCGGTGACGTCGTCCGGGTCGCCGTCGCGGTAGGCCGCGTACCAGGAGCCGTCGGCGTTCTGGTGCCGGGCCAGCCACTCGTACGCCCGGGCCGCCGCCGCGTGTTCGCCGGCCGTGTCCAGGGCCATGGCGGCCTCGGTGTGGTCCCAGGGGTCGAGGTGGTGGCCTCGGAACCACGGGATCGCGCCGTCCTCGCGCTGTACGGCGAGGATCCCGGCGACGGTCTCGGCTGCCTGTTCGGCGGTGAGGACCCCGGGGAGGAGCAGGTGCTCCGCGATCTGCTCGGGAGAGGTCACTTGGCGTCCGCCGCGCGCGTGGCGTCCACGGCGTCCGCCTCGGCCTTCGGCAGGTGGGGCTTGGTCGCGTACGCCACGAAGCTCTTGCCGACCACCGGGTTGAGCAGCTGCTCGGCGACCCGGGTCAGGGCGGGCTTCTTCATGATGTCCCAGACCAGGAGCTTGTGGTACGCCCGCACCGGCAGCGCCTTGTCGTTGTCCACGCCGAACGCGCACTTCAGCCACCAGTACGGGGAGTGCAGCGCGTGCGCGTGGTGGGTGCCGTACGGCTTGAGGCCCGCCTGGCGGATCTTGGCGAGCAGCTCGTCCGCCTTGTAGATGCGGATGTGGCCGCCCTCGACCTCGTGGTACGCGTCGGAGAGCGCCCAGCAGACCTTCTCGGGGCCGTAGCGCGGGACGGTGACGGCGATCCGGCCGCCGGGCTTGAGCACCCGGACCATCTCGGCGAGGACGCCCTTGTCGTCCGGGATGTGCTCCATGACCTCGGAGATGATCACGACGTCGAAGGACTCGTCGGGGAACGGCAGGTTGAGCGCGTCCCCTTCCATCGCGGTGGCGGTCGCGCCCGCGGGGGCCTCGCCGGCCTCCTTCATCGCGGCGAACCACTTGTCGACCTCTCGGATCTCCTCGCCGTTCTGGTCGAGGGCCACGACCTGGGCGCCGCGCCGGTAGCACTCGAAGGCGTGCCGGCCCGCACCGCAGCCCAGATCGAGCACGCGGTCGCCGGGGGCGAGCGGGAAGCGGGTGAAGTCGACGGTCAGCACGAGGTCTGCCCTTCCGGAGCGATGGTGGTGCGGGGGTGGAACACGGAGACGGCGGTCACCTGCGGGATCACCGGCGGGCTCCCTGACCAGCTCCCTGACGCGCGGCGATCGCCTCGCGGTACAGCTCGGCCGTGCCCTGCGCGGCGCGGGCCCAGGTGAAGCGGTCGAGGACCCTGGCGCGGCCTGCCGCCCCGAGCCGGGCGCGCAGCTCGGCGTCGCCGAGCAGCCGGGCGAGGGCGGTGGCGAGCGCGCCCGCGTCGCCGGGCGGCACGGCCAGGCAGGTCTCGCCGTCGGCTCCGGTGACCTCGGGGATCGCGCCGCCGGTGGTGGCGACGAGCGGGGTCCCGGTGGCCATGGCCTCGGCGGCCGGCAGCGAGAAGCCCTCGTACAGGGACGGCACGCAGGAGACCTGGGCGGAGCGGACGAGGTCGACCAGCTCCGCGTCGGAGATCCCCTTGACGAACTCGACGGCGCCTTCGAGTCCGTACCGCTCGATGGCCTGCGCGACCGGTCCGTCCTCGGCGCGCTTGCCGACGACGACGAGGTGCGCGGCCGGGTTCTCGGTACGGAGCTTCGCCAGGGCCTCGACGAGGTGGACGAGGCCCTTGAGCGGGACGTCGGCGCTGGAGGTGGTGACGATCCGCCCGGGGACCTCGGCGACGGACGGGTCGGGGGACCAGAGGTCGGTGTCGGCGCCGATGTGGACGACCCGGACGCGGTCCGGGCGTACGCCGAGGTGGTCGACGATCTCCTGCTGGGAGGAGCCAGAGACGGTCAGGACGGAGGGCAGACGACGGGCGACCCGCTTCTGCATCCGGGTGAAGCCGTACCAGCGGCGGACGGAGGCGCGGCGCTTCCAGTCGTCGGCGGCGTCGAGGTCCAGCTGCCGGTCGACGGTGATGGGGTGGTGGATCGTGGTGACGAGCGGGGCGCCGAGCACCCGGGGGCCGCCGAGGAGTCCGTAGCCGAGCGTCTGGTTGTCGTGGACGACGTCGAAGTCGCCGCGGCGGGCGGCGAGCATGCGCCGGGCCCGCAGGGAGAAGGTGAGCGGCTCGGGGAATCCGCCGGTCCACATGGTCGCGATCTCAAGGGCGTCGATCCAGTCGCGGTACTCGTCGCGCTTGGGCGTGCGGAAGGGGTCCGGCGAGCGGTAGAGGTCGAGGCTGGCGATCTCGGTGAGCGGGACGCCCTCGTCGAGGATGGGGTACGGCTGGGAGCCGATGACCTCGACGTGGTGGCCGAGGCGGGCGAGCTCGCGGGAGAGGTGGCGGACATAGACGCCCTGACCACCACAGAAAGGATTTCCCTTGTACGTGAGGAGAGCGATGCGCAACATGCGGGTCCCCCCTGGTCGAGCGCAGTCGAGACCTTGGGGGATGTCACCGGCGCCGGTGACGCCCTGGCGGGGGCCTGCCTCTATGGCCTCAGCGGTCACTCGCGGCCCCCTTCGAGCTTGCGTTTCGCGGGAGCGTATCCGCTCGCGCTAATCTAGAACAAGTTTCAGACTTGATCGTTCTTGATCGTTCAAGGAGCACAGAATCTACCGGCAGGTAGCCCCGCCGCGAGAGCCGGATCAGGTGATTCGCGCCACGGCGGAAGCCCCGCCATACTCCGGCCGTACCGCCGCTCGCCCACCGCACGGAACGGGACTTCATGACCGCGGAAGACAGACCCGCATCGCCACCCCTGACGGAGCGCCAGGAGGCACGCCGCCGTCGCATCCTGCACGCCAGCGCGCAGCTCGCCGGGCGGGGCGGATTCGACGCCGTACAGATGCGGGAGGTGGCCGAGGCCGCCGGGGTGGCGCTGGGCACGCTGTACCGCTACTTCCCTTCCAAGATCCATCTGCTGGTCGCGACGATGCAGGACCAGCTCCAGCACATGCACACCACGCTGCGGAAGAGGCCGCCGGCGGGCGACACCTCGGCCGAGCGGGTCGCGGAGACGCTGATGCGGGCGTTCCGGGCGCTCCAGCGCGAGCCGCAGCTCGCGGACGCGATGGTGCGGGCGCTGACGTTCGCGGACCGGAGCGTGAGCCCGGAGGTGGACACCGTCTCGCGGCTGACGACGGCGATCATCCTGGACTCGATGGGGCTCGAACACCCCACGCCGCAGCAGCTGTCGGCGGTGCGGGTGATCGAGCACACCTGGCACTCGGCGCTGATCACCTGGCTGTCGGGACGGGCCTCGATCGCACAGGTGAAGATCGACATCGAGACGGTCTGCCGACTGATCGACCTGACGATGCCCGAGGGTTCGGGGTCGACCGCCGGGCCCGTGACCCCGTAGAGGGGCCACGGGACGCCGGAGGCGGACCGATACTGCGGCAGCGGCTGTCGCTACTGTTCCTGCTACGGCTTCTTGTTCTTCTCCAGGTCGGCCTTGAACAGCGCCTCGCACTTCGAGGAGTTGTCCGTGCCGATGAACATCACGATGGCGAACCCGGCGGCGCCGTGGTTGCTTGCCTTGAGCGACCAACCGCCCTTGTTCAGGGTCTTGACGGAGGAGCCGGACTGCTCGGTGCTCTGGCCTTCCTTCCAGCCCCCACCGGTCAGCGCCGTCACCGTGGCGTCGTAGGACTTCTTCGGGTCCGCCGCCTTCTCCGCGTCGGGCGTCCAGGAGACCATGCACTCCTTGAGCCCGGCCGGGACGTCCTCGCCCGAGGAGTCCCGGACGAAGCCCGCCGCCGTGGCCGCGGTCTCGATCTCCTTCTCCACCTCGGCCGCGGTGGGGCTGTCGCCGCCGCCCGCCTCCGCGCCGCCGGTCGTGGAGCCCGAGGAGGAGGCGGACGAGCCGCCCTTGTTCTTGCCCGAGCCGCCCTCGCCGCTGCCGCAACCCGCGACCAGCAGCACCACACCGGCGGCCGCGGCCACCATCTTCGCCTTGCGCACCGTTCTCCCAATCCTGGGTGCACGCGGGCCTGTTGCCCCCGTGATCAGGGGAAGATTTTTGCACGTGAGAACGGTCCGGGCCGCCACGCCCGGCCGCCCGCCCTACAGCCCCTCCTGGTTCAGGATCAACTCCCACTCCCGCTTGGTGAACCGGTTCATGCAGGCGTCCTCGGAGGCCTGGAAGGACACCATGTCCACGGATCCCAGGTCGTGGTGCCGACCCATCAGCGTCCAGCCGCTCTTCTTGAGCGTGATGCTGACGGTGCTGCTCTTCGCGTCGGCCTTGTCGTCGGCCTTCGCGTCGGCCTTGTCCTCGCGCCGGTCCGTCGTCACCCGCCAGCCCCGCTTCAGCAGTTCGGCGGTGGTCGCGTCGAACTTCCCCCGGGGATCGTCGATTTCGCGGAGCTCCACGTCGGCGCTCATCCAGTGCGCCGAACACGCCGCGGCCCGCGCCTTGAGCCTGTCCCTCTCCGTGGACGAACCGGTCGGCGTGGTGGACGGCACCGGCTCGGGCCGCCCGGACGCCGGCAGACCGGCCGCGGCCGTGGCCCCGTCGATGTCGGCCTGCGCCGCGGCCCGCCCGAACGCTGCGGGCCCGGCTGACGTTTCCGGCGTGGCCGGCGTGGCCGGTTTCTGCTGGGGGGCCGCCTGCCCCGCGGAGTCGCAACCGGTCACGAGCACTGCCGCGACCGCCGCGACCACCGCCGGAGAAGTCCACCAGGTCCTTCGCATGTCCCCCACCCCTGTCGAACGTGTGCCGCAGGAGTGTCACACACGCCTCGGGCTCGGAGCCCGGGGGCCTCACTCCTCGGGCGGGAAGACCGGTTCCCCGCCGTCGAGCAGGGTGATCAGGATGGCCTCCACCGGGCAGCCCTCGGCCGCCGCGAGCACCCGCTCGTTCGCGTCGGACTCCGGTTCGCGCGGGTGGGACTGGCGAGCCGAGTCGAGCCGGAAGCCGTCCGGGGCGTGGTTGACGCACATGCCGGAGCCGATGCAGACGCTCCGGTCGACCTCCACGTGCCAGCGGTCGCCCATCAGGCACCACCCGGACCCTCGTACCCGGCCGGCAGGTGGATCATCTTGTGCTCCAGGTACTCGCCGAAGCCCTCGGGGCCGAACTCGCGCCCCAGGCCGGAGTTCTTGTAGCCGCCGAACGGGCCGAGCATGTCCAGGCTGAAGGTGTTGATGTTGAAGGTGCCCGTGCGGACCTGCCGGGCGAAGTCGATGCCGTGCTCCACGTCCCCGGTCCAGACGCTGCCGCTGAGCCCGAAGTCGGAGTCGTTGGCGATGCGCAGGGCCTCGCTCTCGTCCCCGTACGGGAGGAGGCAGACGACCGGCCCGAAGATCTCCTCGCGGGCGATCCGCATCGAGTTCTCGACCCCGCCGAAGAGGGTCGGCTCGACGTACCAGCCGCGGTCGAGGCCGGCCGGGCGGCCGCCGCCGGTCAGGACCTTGGCGCCCTCGTCCTGGCCGAGCTTGATGTAGTCGAGGGAGCGCTGCCGCTGCCGCTGGGCGACGAGCGGGCCGACCTGGGTGGCCGGGTCGAGCGGGTCGCCGACCACCAGGGCACCCGCGGCGGCGGCGAACGCCTCGGCGATCTCGTCGTACCGGCTGCGCGGGGCGAGGATACGGGTCTGGGCGACGCAGGCCTGGCCGTTGTTCATCCAGGCGGCCGGCACGATCCCGGCGACCGTGGCGGCCAGGTCGGCGTCGGGGAGGATGACGGCGGCGGACTTGCCGCCGAGTTCGAGGGTGACGCGGGTGAGGTTGCGGGAGGCGACCTCCATCACGCGCTTGCCGGCCGCGACCGAACCGGTGAAGGAGACCTTGTCGACGCCCGGGTGGCCGACCAGGTACTCGCTGACCTCGCGGTCGGCGGGCAGGATCGACAGCACGCCTTCGGGGAGCCCGGCCTCGGTCGCGATCTCGGCGAGGATGTACGAGTCGAGGGGCGACTCGGGCGAGGGCTTGAGGATCACCGTGCAGCCGGCGAGCAGCGCGGGCCCGAGCTTGGCGGCGGCGGTGAACTGCGGGACGTTCCACGGCACGACCGCCGCGACGACGCCGACCGGCTCCCGCCGCACCATGATCGGCCCGAGGACCCCGGCGCGCCTGCTCTCGTACGGGAACTCGCGGGCGATGGTGATCGCCGCGTCCCAGACCATCATGGCGCCGAGCGCCTGGGCGAGGACGCTCCAGGAGTACGGGGAGCCGTTCTGGGAGCTGATGGACCGGGCGATCTCCTCGTGCCGTACGGCGATGGCGTCCTTGATCCGCCCGACGACCTCGATCCGCTCCTCGACCGTCATCCGGGGCCAGGGCCCGTTGTCGAACGCCTCGCGGGCGGCGGCGACGGCCCGGTCGACGTCGGCCCGGGAGGCGTGCGGCACCCGGCCGATGACCTCCTCGGTGTGCGGCGAGATCACCTCGATGACGTCACCGCCCGCCGGGTCGGTCAACTCCCCGCCGATGTACAGCTTTCCGTGCTCCACAAGCTCGGTCATGACCGACTGCCTCCCGGAACCCGCGATGTTTCTGACTGTGTATCAGAACTGATACCAGTTCTAGTTATAGTGGGCAATGCTCAGGACGAGATGGGCCCCCACCAGCCGCTTTGCCGCTGGTGAGGGCAGACGCGCCACGGAGGGCCGTGCGATGGGCGAGCAGCCGCAGCGGATCTGGTACGCCTCGTACGGCTCCAACATGCACCTGACCCGGCTGAACCACTACATCGCCGGCGGCCGCCCGCCCGGCGCGGGGCGCACGTACCCGGGGTGCCGCGACAGGACGCCTCCTTCGAGGTCGGTCGCCCTCACCCTCCCCGGACAGGTCTACTTCGCGACCGAGTCCGCGGTCTGGACGGGCGGCCGGGCGTTCTACGACGCCGGCGCGGACGGCGTCGCGTGGGGCGTCGCGCACCTCGTCACGGCCGAGCAGTTCTCCGACATCGTGGCGCAGGAGATGTACCGGGATCCCGGCGTGGGCGCGGACCTCGATCTGACGGCGGTTCTCGCCGACGGGCGGTTCGAGTGGGGGCCGGGGAGATACGAGACGCTCGTGCGCGCGGGCGTCCTCGACGGCGTACCGGTCCTCACGTTCACCGCGCCGTGGCGGATGGCGGACGTCACCCTGCGTCAGCCGTCCGCCGACTACCTGCGCCACCTCGCGGACGGCCTGCGCGCGTCGGCGGCGTGGAGCGTCGAGGCGATCGCGGAGTACCTCGCCACGCGCCCCGGCGCGCTGGGGCACTGGACCCCCGCCGCCGTTGCCGCGCTCATCGACGAGGAGGACGGCTCTCGCGAGTGACCCTTGACACCCGACTCCGGCCCTCCCGCCCATTCTGACTGATCGTCAGTTCTCGTTATAGTAGCCATGGTCGAGCAAGCGCCTTGCCGTCGCGGAGAGATGAGGGCCCATGAGCCAGGTGACCGAACACGGCGGAGGCGTCTGGTCGATCCGGGTCCCCATCCCGGACAACCCCCTCGGGCACACCCTGGTCCACGTCCTCGACACCGACCGGGGGCCCGTACTGATCGACACCGGCTGGGACGATCCGGCGTCCTGGACCGAACTGGCCGACGGTCTCGTCGCGTTGGGGACCTCCGTACGGGACGTGCACGGAGTCGTCATCACCCACCACCACCCCGACCACCACGGCCTGTCGGGGCAGGTCCGCGAGGCGTCCGGGGCGTGGATCGCGATGCACGCCGCCGACACCGCCGTCGTCCGCCGCACCCGTGAGTCCGAGCCCGGTACGTGGCTCGACTACCTCGCCCGCAAGCTGGCCGCCGTCGGCGCGCCCGAGGAACACACCGCGCCGCTCCTCGCCGCCCGGGCCTCCGGCCGCCGCGCGAGCACCCTGCCCGGGCTGCGCTCCGCCCTGCCCGACCGCGAGATCGTCCCCGGCGAACTCCTCGACCTCGCCGGCCGCCGCCTGCGCGCGATCTGGACCCCCGGCCACACCCCCGGCCACGTCTGCCTGCACCTGGAGGAGGAACACCCCGCCCGACTTCCCGGGCACGGCCGGCTCTTCTCCGGCGACCATCTGCTGCCCGGGATCTCCCCACACATCGGCCTCTACGAGGACCCGGACGATGCCTCCGACACCGACCCCCTCGGCGACTACCTGGACTCGCTGGAGCGGATCGGCCGGCTCGGCGTCGCCGAGGTGCTCCCCGCCCACCAGTACGCCTTCGCCGACGCGGCCGGGCGGGTACGGGAGCTGCTCGACCACCACGAGGAGCGGCTGACCGGGCTCCTCGACCTCCTCGCGACCCCGCTCACCCCCTGGCAGCTCGCCGAGCGCATGGAGTGGAACCGCCCCTGGGACCAGATCCCGTACGGCTCCCGGCACATCGCGGTCAGCGAGGCCGAGGCGCATGTGCGCCGGCTCGTGAAGCTGGGCCGTGCGGAGGCCGTGACGGGTACGGAGCCGGTGACGTACGTGGCGGTGTGAGGCCGGGGGTGGGCGCGGCCCCGGGTGCCGGGTGCCGGGTGCCGGGTGCCGGGTCCCCCCTCAGGCTCTGGCGATACGGAGAGCTGACGCCCCGATGATCAGCGGAGCCGTACCGCCGCCGAGGACCATCATGGGGAGGGCCACCCACCACAGGTAGTGCTGGCCGCCGGCGTCCATGTACTCCGTGCCGTTGTGGACGAACATGAACCACAGCACGTGCAGGACGCTCATCACGCACAGCGCGATCCAGAAGAGACCGACACCCGCCGACCACAGCCGCACCGTGCCGGGCCGGACGGTCAGCAGGCGCCGCCGGTAGGAGTGGAGCCCCACCATGGCGGCGACCAGGAGCAGGGTGCCGGGGACGCGCCACCAGTCGTTCATCGCCCACCGGAAGGGGCCCTGCTGCTGGTCCGAGACGGAGGGGTACCGGACGGCCCGGTCCATGAGGTCGACCCCGCCGAAGAGGAAGACCGCCATCGGGACCAGGAAGAACAGTCCGTACAGCGGCCTGCCGAGCCCGGTCGTCAGGGCCTTGACGGCGCGCGCCCGAGCGGACGACGGCCCCGACGCGGCCCGCGCGCGCGGCACCGTCCCGGCCCCGGCCCCGCGACCGGTCGTGCCTCGGTCCGGAAGGACCGCTGTGGGCGGTGGAGTGGTGCGCGGGGCGCTCGGGGGCAGGACGGTGGTGACGCGTTCCGCCGACTCCGTGGCAGCGGCCGGTTCCGCCACCGCCCCGGAGGCCGACTCCGCCTCCGTCCCCTCCCCCGCCTCCGTCTCCGTCTCTTCCTCCGCCTCCGCGTTGAGCAGCTCCTCGGCCTTCTGCGCGATCGCGGCGATGACCGGCCCCGGAAGCCAGGAGCCGCTGGACGCCCCTTGCCCGGCGGATCCGGCGGATCCGGCGGATCCGGCGGATCCGCCGGCCTCGTCGGCGACGGCGGCCAGTTCGGCGACCGTCGGGCGGTCCTCGGGGCGCTTGGCCAGGCAGTGCCGCGCCAGCTCCCCGAAGCGGCCGTCGACCCCGTCGAGGTCCGGCTCGTGGTGCACCAGGCGGTAGAGCAGCTCGGCGACCGAACCGCCGCCGAACGGCCCGCGTCCGGTGGCCGCGAAGGCCAGGACCGCGCCGAGCGAGAAGACGTCCGCGGCCGAGGAGATCTCCTTCCCCTCCGCCTGCTCGGGCGACATGAAGCCGGGCGACCCGACCACCAGACCCGTTCCGGTCAGCGCCGTCTCGTCGGCCGAGCGCGCGATGCCGAAGTCGATGAGCAGCGGTCCCGACTGCGCGAGCAGGACGTTGGACGGCTTGACGTCCCGGTGCACCAGGCCCGCCCGGTGCACCCCGTCCAGCGCGTGCGCGAGGCCGGACAGGAGCCGCCACAGGGCGTCCTGGGGCAGCGGCCCGTGGGCGATCACGGCCTCGGAGAGCGCGGGCCCGGGAACGTACGCGGTCGCGAGCCAGGGCACCGCCGCCTCCGGATCCGCGTCCAGGACGGGTACGGTCCCCGCGCCCCGTAACGACTGGGCGGCCCTGACCTCGCGGGCGAAGCGCCTGCGGAAACCGGGGTCACCGGCCAGCGCGCCGTGCACCACCTTGAGCGCGACCGTCCGCCCGCCCGGCGAGCGGCCGAGATAGACGCAGCCCATGCCGCCCTCCCCCAGGCGGTAGAGCAACCGGTACGCGCCCACCCGACGCGGATCGGTCTCGTTCAACGGCCGCATTCCGCACCCCCGTGAGACGCCGTCCTCGCGAACAGCGGTCAGCATGGCACAGCGGGCCCGCACCCCGGCAGCGAGCGTGTGAGACCCCTCGCACCCACCCGGTCGGGCCGTGTACGGGCCGGTAGAGTGTGCGAGTCGTCATCACACCCGTACGGGGGGAAGCCGGTGCAAATCCGGCACTGACCCGCAACCGTGACCGTCCCTCGGAACGCCGCAAGGTACTGGAAGGCCGAAGAGCCGGAAGGCCCCAAGGCCCCCAAGGCCCGCAAGGCCCCGCGAGGCCCTCAAGGCCGAAGGCCCAGCCTCCGAAGGACGGCAGTCGGAATGCCCCGCCCGGGACGTGACCGCCGGCACCGTCGAGGAATACGGAGCCGAGCCTGGTGCCTCAACGTGCCGGTGCCCGGCCGCAGGAGAGGCCACCACACGCATGACCATCGTCCGCCGCGGCGCAGCCGCACTCGCAGCCGCAGCGGTGCTCTGCACCGGCATGGCCCCCGTCGCGTTCGCCGCCCCCTCCCCCTCCGCGACCCCCGCGCCCACGATCCCCGCCGGTCTGTACGGCACGAAGGACCCGACGTACGACGGCGTGTGGCGCCAGTCGCTCGCGTTCGTCGCCCAGACGAGCAGCGGTGTGCAGCCCGCCGACGAGGCCGTGGCCTGGCTGACGACGCAGCAGTGCGACAACGGCGCCTTCGCCTCCTACCGCCCGGACCCGGCGAAGCCCTGTGACCCGGCCACCATGCTGGACACCAACGCCACCGCCGTCGCCGTCCAGGCGCTCGCCGCGGTCAAGCGCGCCGGCGCGGACCCGGAGGCGCTGGGCAAGGCCGCCGAGTCCGGTGCGAGCTGGCTGAAGGGCGTACAGAACAAGGACGGCGGCTGGGGCTACAACCCCGGCAGCCCCAGCGACGCCAACTCGACCTCGATCGTCGTCAGCGCGCTCATCGCACTCGGCCAGAAGCCCGGCGAGGTGAAGTCCGCCGAGGGCAGGACCCCGTACGACGCCCTGCTCCCCCTCGCCCTGCCCTGTTCCACCAAGGAGGGCCCGGGCGCCTTCGCGTACCAGCCCGACAAGGACGGCAAGCTGCTCGCGAACGCCGACGCCACCGCCGCCGCGACCCTCGCGGGGCTCGGCAAGGGCATCACCGCGCGCGGTGTGGAGCCCCAGCAGACCCCGGCCTGCACGGCCGAGGCGAAGCCCACGATCAACCGGGCCGCGCTCAACGGCGCCTCCTACCTCGCCGCCGCGCTCGCGAAGACCGGCCACCTGAACACCCCGCCGATGCCGGGCGCCACCGACCCGACGGAGCTGCCCGACCACGGCAACACCGCCGACGCCGTCGTCGCGCTCGCCACCGCCGGTGCCCTGAAGGAGGCCTCCGGCGCGCTGACCTGGCTCCAGCAGAACTCCGCCGCCTGGGCGAAGGAGAGCGGCCCCGCCGCGTACGCGCAGCTGATCCTGGCCGCGAACGCCATGCGCGTCGACCCGACCGCCTTCGGTTCGACCGACCTCCTCAAGGAGCTGGCCGCCACAGGACCCGCGCCGAAGGCCTCGTCGTCCCCCACGGCGAAGGCGGGCGACAAGGCCGCCGCCTCCGACTCCTCCGACACCACCGACCTGTGGTGGATCATCGGCATCGGCGCGGTCGTCGGCATCGGGATCGGCTTCCTGCTGAGCGGGCGCCGGAAGTGAGGTCCTCCCGGCTCTTCGGGGCGGCCGCCTCCGTGGCGCTGACGCTCGCCGTCGCCGCACCCGCCCAGGCCGCCGGCTACCGGTACTGGTCGTACTGGGAGGGCGACGGCGGCGCGAAGTGGGCGTACGCGACGCAGGGCCCGGCGACCGCCCGACCCTCCGACGGCGACGCGATCGGCTTCCGCTTCGCGGTCAGCGAGGACGCGAACGACGCCGCGCGCCCCTCCACCGCGCCCGACTTCACGGGGATCTGCGGCGGTACGGAAGCGAAGGCCGGCACCAAGCGGGTGGCGGTCGTCGTGGACTTCGGCACCCCGCAGGACGCCCCGCGGGGAGAGAAGCCGCCCACGCCTGCGGTCAGGACCGGCTGCGCGCAGGTCCGGGAGGACGCGACGGGCGCGGAGGCGCTGGCCGCGGTGGCGAAGCCGCTGCGGTACGACAGCGCGGCGCTGCTGTGCGGGATCGCCGGGTACCCGGCGAAGGGCTGCGGCGAGCAGGTCGCGGAGACGAACCCGCCGAAGAGCGAGAGCCGGCCCACGGCGTCGCCCTCCCCACAGGGGAAGGCCGACGGGACGGGGGACGGGACCGGGACCGGGGACGCGGCCGGGGACGGGACCGGAGAGGACGACGGCGGGCCGTCCGTCGGGATCCTGGTGGGCGGGGCCGCCGTGCTCGTGCTCGGGGGCGCCGCGCTCTGGAAGGCACGCCGCCGCGCATGATCCGTGCCCCCGAGGCGAGCCGTTCCAACGCGCTGCACGCGGGCGCCTGGTGGATCTGGGCGCTCGGCCTGGCCGTCGCCGCCTCCCGTACCACCAACCCGCTGCTCCTCGGCCTGATCGTCGCGGTCGCGGGCTATGTCGTCGCGGCCCGCCGTACGGACGCCCCGTGGGCGCGTTCGTACGGGGCGTTCGTGAAGCTGGGCCTGTTCGTGGTGGCCCTGCGGGTGGTGTTCTCCGTGGTGCTCGGCTCGGCGATCCCGGGGACCGTGGAGCTGTTCACGCTCCCCGAGGTGCCGATGCCGGAGTGGGCGCAGGGCGTGCGGATCGGCGGCCGGGTGACAGCGGAGCAGGTGGTCTTCGCGGTCTACGACGGGGCCAAGCTGGCGACCCTGCTGATCTGCGTGGGCGCGGCGAACGCGCTCGCGAACCCGGCGCGGCTGCTCAAGTCGCTGCCGGGCGCGCTGTACGAGGCGGGGGTCGCCGTCGTCGTGGCGATGACCTTCGCGCCGAACATGGTGGCCGACGTGGTGCGGCTGCGGACCGCCCGGCGGCTGCGCGGTCGCCCGACGGGCGGGGTGCGGGCGGTACTCCAGATCGGGCTGCCGGTCCTGGAGGGCGCGCTGGAGCGTTCGATCGCGGTGGCGGCCTCGATGGACGCGCGCGGCTACGGCCGCACGGCTCAGGTGCCGCCCGCCGTACGGCGGACGACGAACCTGCTCACGCTGGGCGGGCTGCTCGGCGTGTGCGCCGGTTCGTACGGCCTGCTGGCGGCGGAGGGCGCGGGGTACGGGCTTCCACTGGTCGTCGCCGGGCTCGTCGCGGCCATGGCGGGCCTCCGCCTCGGCGGCCGACGGGCGGCACGGACCCGGTACCGCCCGGACCGGTGGGGCGCACGGGCCTGGCTGGTGGCCGGGTCGGGCGTGGCGGTGGCGGCGCTGATGATCTGGGCGAACGGCTACGCGTACGAGGAGCTGCACCCCGGCGTCGTACCGCTCGAGGCGCCGGAGCTTCCGCTGTGGCCGGCGGTGTCGTTGCTGGTGGGCCTGGTGCCGGCGTGGGTGGCGCCGATACCGCCTGCCGCATCCGTATCCGTATCCGTATCGAGGGAGTCGAAGTGATCCGGTTCGAGAACGTCTCGGTGCGGTACGGGGACGAGGCAGCGCCGACGCTCCAGGGCATCGACCTGACGATCCCGGAGGGCGAACTGGTCCTGCTCGTCGGCCCGTCCGGAGTCGGCAAGTCGACACTGCTGGGGGCGGTGTCGGGGCTCGTCCCGCACTTCACGGGCGGCACGCTGACCGGCCGGGTCACGGTCGCGGGCCGGGACACCCGGACGCACAAGCCGCGCGAGCTCGCGGACGTGGTCGGCACGGTCGGCCAGGACCCGCTCGCGCACTTCGTGACGGACACGGTCGAGGACGAACTGGCGTACGGGATGGAGTCCCTGGGCCTGGCTCCCGCGGTGATGCGGCGGCGGGTCGAGGAGACCCTCGACCTGCTCGGGCTCGCGGAGCTGCGGGACCGCCCGATCGCCACGCTCTCCGGCGGGCAGCAGCAGCGGGTGGCGATCGGCTCGGTACTGACCCCGCACCCCGAGGTCCTCGTCCTGGACGAGCCGACGTCGGCGCTGGACCCGGCGGCGGCGGAGGACGTCCTCGCGGTGCTGCAGCGCCTGGTCCACGACCTCGGCACGACGGTCCTGATGGCGGAGCACCGCCTGGAGCGGGTGGTCCAGTACGCGGACCAGGTCCTGCTGCTGCCGGACGGTGTCATGGGCCCGCCCGCCGAGATCATGACGCTCTCGCCGATCCACCCCCCGGTGGTCTCCCTGGGCCGCCTGGCGGGCTGGACCCCGCTCCCCTTGACGGTCCGAGACGCCCGCCGCGCGGCGGGCCCCCTTCGGGACCGCCTGAAGGACCGGCTGCCGAAGACCCCCGCGGGCCGTACCCCGCGGGCCGCCCCGGAGGCCACCCCTGCGAGGCCTCTCCCCCACCCCACCGCGCAGGCCCCCCCTGCGGGGCCTCTCCCTCGTCCCACCGCGCAGGCCGCCCCTGCGGGGCCTCTCCCCCACCCCGCCCCTTCCCGAAACCGGGGGCTCCGCCCCCGGCCCCCCGGTCCTCAAACGCCGGACGGGCTGAATTCGCACACCTCCCCCACGCGCGGCGAAGCCGCCGCGGAGGAGGCAGGGCGGGAGGCGCACGGGCGGCGCGAAGCCGCCGCGGAGCAGGCGGGGCTGGAGGCGATGGCCCCCGGTGACCACGGGGCCACCAGCCCCCGGCAGGGTCAGGACACCTCCACCCCGCGAGCCGAAGCGGAGGCGACCGGACGGCGCGAAGCCGCCGCGCAGCAGGGCCCGGGGGCGCCGGCCCCCGGTGAGCAGCCCGCCACCAGCCCCCGGCAGGGTTTCGGGAAGGGGTGGGGTGGGGGAATCTCCCTCTTCCGGCGGCGGCCCACCCGCGCCGGCGGCGACGCGACCCCGCCCCCCACCCACCCCCTCGTCGACGTCCGCGCCCTCGGTGTCCGCCGCGGCCGCGTCGAGGCGCTGCGGCGCGTCGAGCTCCAGGTCGGCCCCGGCGAGACCGTCGCGCTCATGGGGCGTAACGGAGCCGGCAAGTCCACGCTGCTCAGCGCGCTCGTCGGCATCGTCGAGCCCACCTCCGGCACCGCCCTCGTCGCCGGCCGCACCCCGCACCGCACCGACCCCCGCGAGCTGATCCGCCACGTCGGTCTCGTGCCGCAGGAGCCCCGCGACCTGCTGTACGCGGACACGGTCGGCGCCGAGTGTTCCGCCGCCGACACCGACGCCGGCGCCATCCCCGGGACCTGCCGGGCGCTGGTGTCCGAGCTGCTGCCGGGCGTGGCCGACGACACGCACCCCCGCGACCTCTCCGAGGGCCAGCGGCTCGCCCTCGCGCTCGCCGTCGTCCTCACAGGCCGCCCCCCGCTCCTCCTCCTCGACGAGCCGACCCGTGGTCTCGACTACGCCGCCAAGGCCCGGCTCGTCGCCCATCTGCGCGATCTCGCCGCCACCGGCCACGCGATCGTGCTTGCCACGCACGACGTGGAGCTGGCCGCCGAGCTTGCGCACCGGGTGGTGATCCTGGCAGGCGGCGAGGTCGTCGCGGACGGCCCGACGGCCGAGGTCGTCGTCTCCTCCCCCGCCTTCTCCCCGCAGGTCGCCAAGATCCTCGCCCCACAGCCCTGGCTCACCGTCGAGCAGGTCAGGGAGGCCCTGTGAAGCCCCCGGCCGACCCCACCAACCCCGGCCCCATCAACCCCACCCGCCCCATCCGCCTCGGCGTCCGCTCCATCGCCGCCCTCTCCCTCGTCTCCCTCGTCGGACTGATCGCCGTCGGCTGGCCCCTCCTCGCGGACAGTGACTCCGCCGTCACCACGCACGCCGCCGACGCCCCCTGGTTCTTCGCCGCCCTCCTGCCCCTCCTGATCGCGGTCGTCGTCGCGACGATCGCCGACTCCGGCATGGACGCGAAGGCCGTCGCCATGCTGGGTGTACTCGCGGCCGTCGGCGCGGCGCTGCGCCCGCTCGGGGCGGGTACGGCCGGTCTGGAGCCGATGTTCTTCCTCATGGTGCTGAGCGGCCGGGTCCTCGGACCAGGCTTCGGCTTCGTCCTCGGGGCCGTCACGATGTTCGCGTCCGCCCTGCTCACGGGCGGTGTGGGCCCCTGGATGCCGGTCCAGATGCTGGCCATGGGCTGGTTCACCATGGGCGCGGGTCTGCTGCCGGGCGCGGCCGGAACGGGGATCCGGGGTCGGGGCGAGCTGCTGATGCTGTCGGCGTACGGGTTCGTGGCGGCGTTCGCGTACGGCACCGTCACCAATCTGTACGGCTGGGTCACGGTCGGCGGCCTCGGCACGGGGGTCTCCTTCCAGCCGGGGGACCCGGTGCACGAGAACCTGGTGCGCTTCCTCGCGTACGTCCTCGCCACCTCCCTCGGCTGGGACCTCGGCCGGGCCTCCCTCACCGTCGTCCTCACCCTCACCGTCGGCGGCACGCTCCTGAAGGCGCTCCGGCGTGCCACGAGGCGCGCGAACTTCGAGGCCCAGGTCACATTCGAGGGCTCGAAAGAGGCCCTCCGGGGTGAGGCGGCCCACAGGACCTAGGTCACGTACGACGTGGAATAGGAGAGGGATAAGACCCTCCTAAATCCCCCCATACACCCTCACGACCTGCGAAAACGCCCCCTCGCCCACCCCCGGGACCTTCGGCGCGGGTCCGACTCCGCTTCGTACCGGGGGTCGTTGCGTCGCCCGTTCAGCCCTGCTTCTCTGGTGGACGTCGCCAGGCAGCAGCGCCCCAGCGCAGCTCCTCGGTCAGGCGGATTCCCCACAGGATCCGGGTTCCCCGGGCTCTGGTTCCGCCTTGCCGAAATCGCCCGGCGCACCCCATGTCCCCGACGTTAGGTCGCTTCGTGTTCCGCTCGCTCTCCCCCCGTGTCTCGTCCCGCAAGAAGTCCCTCGCCGCCACCGCAGCCGTGCTGCTCGGCGCCTCGGGTGCGGTGCTCGGCACGACGTCCACGGCCTCGGCCGCGACTCCCCAGGAGATTGCCAAGCAGATCGTTCCGGCTTCGCAGTACGCGTCGTTCAGCAAGATCGTCTCTCACGAGTCCGGCTGGAACCCCGCCGCCACCAACTCGTCCAGCGGCGCCTACGGTCTGGTCCAGGCCCTCCCGGCCTCGAAGATGTCTTCGGCCGGCTCGGACTGGAAGACCAACCCGGCCACCCAGATCAAGTGGGGCCTCAACTACATGAACGAGCGCTACGGCAGCCCGAACGGCGCCTGGGCCTTCTGGCAGGCCAACGGCTGGTACTAAGAGTCACCCCGAGCCACCCGAGCCACCTGAGTAACCAGAGCCCACAGGCTCTCCGACTCACCCGCTCCCCGGCTCACCGACTCCCAGCCGCCGCACCCCGCGCACCCGCACGGCCCCGTCCTCCTTCCGGAGGAGCGGGGCCTGCGGCGTTTCCGAAACCTTCAGGCGCCCTCAGCACCTTCAGGTGCCCTCAGCCTCAGAGCCTCTGGATGATCGTGCCCGTGGCCAGCGCCCCGCCCGCGCACATCGTGATCAGCGCGAACTCCTTGTCCGCCCGCTCCAGCTCGTGCAGCGCGGTCGTGATCAGGCGGGCCCCGGTGGCCCCCACCGGGTGGCCGAGGGCGATCGCACCGCCGTTGACATTGACCTTCGCGAGCCCGTCCAGGTCCCCCTCGAACTCCTGCGCCCAGCTCAGCACCACCGAGGCGAACGCCTCGTTGATCTCGACGACGTCGATGTCCTTGAGCGACATCCCGGCCTTGCCGAGCACGGCGCGGGTCGCGTCGATAGGGCCGTCGAGGTGGAAGTGCGGGTCGGAACCGACGAGGGCCTGGGCGACGATCCGCGCGCGGGGCTTGAGGCCGAGGGCGCGGGCCGTCCGCCTGGACGCCCACATCAGCGCGCACGCCCCGTCGGAGATCTGCGAGGAGTTCCCGGCGGTGTGGACGGCGGTCGGCATGACCGGCTTGAGCCGGCCGAGCGCCTCCATGCTGGTGTCGCGCAGCCCCTCGTCCCGGTCGACGAGCCGCCACATGCCCTGCCCGGCGGCCTGCTCCTCCTCGGTGGTCGGGACCTGGACGGCGAAGGTCTCGCGCTTGAACCGCTCCTCGGACCAGGCGATCGCGGCCCGTTCCTGGGAGAGCAGACCGAGGGAGTCGACCCGTTCGCGGGTCAGACCACGGCGCCGGGCGATGCGCTCGGCGGCCTCGAACTGGTTGGGCAGGTCGACGTTCCACTCGTCCGGCCAGGGCTTTCCTGGCCCGTGCTTGGAGCCGGAGCCGAGCGGGACGCGGGACATCGCCTCGACGCCGCAGCTGATGCCGATGTCGATGACGCCCGAGGCGATCATGTTGGCGACCATGTGGCTGGCCTGCTGCGAGGAGCCGCACTGGCAGTCGACGGTCGTGGCGGCGGTCTCGTAGGGAAGCCCCATGGTGAGCCAGGCGTTGCGCGCGGGGTTCATGGACTGCTCGCCGGCGTGGGTGACGGTACCGCCGACGATCTGCTCGACGCAGTCGGCCTTGATGCCGGTACGACCGAGGAGTTCACGGTAGGTCTCGCCCAGGAGGTAGGCGGGGTGGAGGTTGGCGAGCGCGCCTCCGCGCTTGCCGATGGGGGTGCGTACTGCTTCGACGATGACGGGTTCCGCGGCCATGAGCTCGTCCTCTCCTCGCCCGGGCGGGGTGTCCCGGCACTCCGCGACGGGGGCGGTACGGGGAACTAGTACGCGTTCTAGTTCTGAGTGAAGTCTTATGACTGCTACCGCCGGTACGCAAGGGTTGTGCACGCACCCGCGCGCGTCCGGAGCACGCGCAACGGTTCCGGCAACAGTTCCGGCCGCATCCCTTGCGACTTGTAGAACCCGTTACTACCTTGCGGTCACCATCTGATGGACCGTCAGGAGTGTGTTGCCGATGCCCTGCCCTCACCTCCCCGAAGGGTTCGACGCCACCGACCCCGATCTGCTCCAGAGCCGCATACCCTTCCCGGAGTTCGCCCAGCTGCGGCAGACCGCCCCCGTCTGGTGGTGTCCCCAGCCGCGCGGCATCACCGGCTTCGACGACGAGGGTTACTGGGCCGTCACCCGCCACGCGGACGTCAAGTACGTCTCCACGCACCCCGAGTTGTTCTCCTCCACCGAGAACACGGCCGTCATCCGCTTCAACGAGCACATCACCCGGGACCAGATCGAGGTCCAGAGGCTGATCATGCTCAACATGGACCCGCCCGAGCACACCCGGGTCCGCCAGATCGTCCAGCGCGGCTTCACGCCCCGCGCGATCCGGACCCTGGAAACGGCCCTGCGCGACCGCGCACGGACGATCGTGGAGGAGGCGCGGCGCAACGCCGCCACCGACGGCACCTTCGACTTCGTCACCCAGGTCGCCGTCGAGCTGCCGCTGCAGGCGATCGCCGAACTCATCGGCGTACCGCAGGAGGACCGCTCCCGGATCTTCGAGTGGTCCAACAAGATGATCGCGTACGACGACCCCGAGTACGCCATCACGGAGGAGATCGGCGCCGAGGCCGCCATGGAACTCATCGGCTACTCGATGAACCTCGCCGCCGCGCGCAAGGAGTGCCCCGCCAAGGACATCGTGACCCAGCTCGTCGCCGCCGAGGGCCAGGGCAACCTCTCCTCCGACGAGTTCGGCTTCTTCGTGCTGCTGCTCGCCGTGGCCGGGAACGAGACCACGCGCAACGCCATCAGCCACGGCATGCACGCCTTCCTCACCCACCCCGACCAGTGGGACCTCTTCAAGCGGGAGCGGCCGGCGACCGCCGCCGAGGAGATCGTGCGCTGGGCGACCCCGGTGGTGTCCTTCCAGCGGACGGCCACGCAGGACACCGAGATCGGCGGCCAGAAGATCCGCCAGGGGGACCGGGTCGGACTCTTCTACTCCTCCGCCAACAACGACCCCGAGGTCTTCGAGAACCCGGAGACCTTCGACATCACGCGCGACCCGAACCCGCACCTCGGATTCGGCGGCGGTGGCCCGCACTTCTGCCTCGGCAAGTCGCTCGCCATCAACGAGATCGAACTGATCTTCAACGCGCTCGCGGACGAGCTGCCCGATCTGACGCTCGTGAGCGAACCGCGGCGGCTGCGCGCGGCCTGGCTCAACGGGATCAAGGAGTTGCGGGTCCGGGCCGGCTCCTGACAGACCGGGAGGCGGGGGCCTTCCCCCCTACGCCGGGGCCCCCGCCGCCTGCTGTCGCCACCTGACGCCCGCCGTCGCCGCCCGCCGTATCTGCTCGCCGGAACCGGAACCTCCCCCACCACGTCTGACCCGGCATGCGGGGGACACGGATGACACGGGGCACACGAAGCCCACGAAGCACACACCGAATTCTGGCCATGATCGTCGCGCTGCTCGCGCTCCAGCTCGGCTCGCTGATCGCGCCGGCGTACGCCTGCGGCTGCGGGGCGATGATCCCGGACCGGAACCAGCGGATCGGCGTCGACCGGGAGACCTCGGTGGTGCGCTGGGACGGCCGTACGGAACAGATCGTCATGCGCTTCACCGTGCGCGGCGACGCCCGACGGGCCGCCTGGATCATGCCCGTACCAGGCCGCGCGGACGTGACGCTCGGTGACCCGGAGCTCTTCGACACGCTGGACGACCTGACCCGGCCCGAGTACAGGAAGCGGCACTACTTCTGGCCGCGTAGCAAGGACTGGCCCTTCGACCTCAGCGACTCGGACGGACTGTCGGCCGGGGCACCCATGCCGGGCGCGCCGGACGTCGGTGTCGTCGGGCGCGAGCGGCTCGGCCCTTTCGACGTGGCACGGCTGACCGCGACCGACCCGACGGCGCTGAGCGGCTGGCTGAAGAAGAACGGCTTCGAGCTCTCCGACCGGCTGGCGGCCGAACTCACGCCGTACGTCGAGCGGAAGTGGGAGTACGTCGCGGTACGCCTCGCCCCTGACACCACCGACACCACTGGCTCCACCGGCACCACCGGTTCCACTGGCACCACCGGTTCCACCGGTTCCACCGGCATGAGCACCGCCCCCACCCTCGGCGGCGAACTCACCCCGCTCCGGATCACCTTCGCCAGCACCGAACTCGTCTACCCCATGCGGCTCTCCCGACTGGCGAAGACCCCGCAGTCCCTCGGCCTGTACGTCCTCGCCGACCACCGTATGGAACCGCGCGACGACATCGGCGGCTCGCGCCCCGAGGTGAGGTTCGCGGGCGGGATCGAGGGGACGGAGGACGACGCGCTCGCCGCGCTCACCGGCGGCCGCCCGGCCTTCCTGACCGCCGTCGACCAGGAGTTCCCCGAGCCGTCGCGGATCGACGGCGACCACGAACTGCGGGCGGTCGCCGACACCCCGTACAGGGAAGTGATCTACAGGGACCGGCTGCTCACCGTCGGCGACGGGATCCCGGTCTGGTTCCTGACGGTCTCCGGGGTCCTGCTCGCGGCTGCGGGGGCTGCCGTCGCCACCGTGGCGATCCGCCGTGCGCGGGAGCGGGCTGCGGTACGTTCGGCGGCATGAATCAGGATCAATGGTCCACCGTCGACCGTTACTTCACCGATCTGCTCGCCCCGGCCGACGAGGCGCTCGCCGCCGCTCTCGCCGACTCGCACGCGGCCGGGCTCCCTGAGATCGCCGTCGCGCCCAACCAGGGCAAGCTCCTCAACCTGCTCGTCGCCATGGCGGGCGCGCGCTCGGTCCTGGAGATCGGCACGCTCGGCGGCTACAGCTCGATCTGGATGGCCAGGGCGCTGCCCGCCGACGGCCGGATGATCTCCCTGGAGCACAACCCGACCCACGCGGACGTGGCCCGCGCCAACATCGCCCGGGCCGGCCTCGACAAGACCGTCGAGGTCCGGACGGGCGCGGCCCTCGACATCCTGCCCGAGCTGGAGGCGGAGGGTGCCGGCCCGTTCGACTTCTTCTTCATCGACGCCGACAAGGTGAACAACCCGCACTACGTCGAGTGGGCGCTGCGCCTCTCCCGCCCCGGCACGATCATCGTCGTCGACAACGTCGTACGCGGCGGCGCGGTCGTCGACGCGGCGTCGACGGAACCGGCGATCACCGGCACCCGCGCCATGTTCGAACTGGTCTCACGCGAGCCCCGCCTGGACGCGACCGCGTTCCAGACGGTCGGCGTGAAGGGCTACGACGGACTGCTCGTGGCCCGCGTGGTGGCGTAGAGGCGTGAGGCGTACCGGGTCGCGGGCGTACCGGGTCGCGGGCGTAGCGGCGCCACCACGTGGGACACACGTGACGCACGTGACCCGCGCGCCGCGCCACGGGCGAAGCCTTCGAGTCCTCCTCACGCCGCCTTGACCGGCCGTTGTAAGAGACTGCAGGTACGTGATCAAGGCTCGGCGCAGCGCCCGGCCTGTGTTTCCTGAGAGGTGTCCTGTGCCCAGCGTCGTAAAGATCAACGTCCTGACCGTCCCGGCCGAGCAGCGTGAGGTCCTGGAGCAGCGATTCGCCTCGCGCGCGGGGGCCGTGGAGGGGGCCGACGGATTCGAGTGGTTCGAGCTGCTGCGGCCCGTGGAGGGCACCGACCAGTACCTCGTGTACACCCGGTGGCGCGACGAGGCTTCGTTCCAGGCGTGGATGGAGGGCCCGATGAAGGCCGCCCACCAGGGTGGCGGCGAGCGTCCGAAGCCCGCCGCGACCGGTTCGTCGGTGTGGTCCTTCGAGGTCGTGCAGCAGGCGGCGCCCAAGGGCGAGTGACCTAGGGGGTGCGGATGCGTCACCGCGCACGGACACCACGCGTCGCGGGCCGGAGATGAATTGGGGCGGCCCGCGGGCCGTCGTCAGCACACAATGGCGCACATGACCTGGTCCTTCGTGCCCGAGCA
The DNA here is from genome assembly GCF_043200825.1 of Streptomyces sp. NPDC048370. NCBI lineage: Bacteria > Bacillati > Actinomycetota > Actinomycetes > Kitasatosporales > Streptomycetaceae > Streptomyces > Streptomyces sp. NPDC048370. The sequence continues at coordinate 181,903 of NZ_JBICYI010000004.1, forward strand.
CGTCCACACCCCCGAGGCGACCGCGCTGCGGCGTGACTACTACGACGACGTCGCGAGCCGCTACTGGAAGCGGCCCGCCACCGTCGCGGAGGTCGACGACGGGCTCGCGAACGACGGGGTGGAGTTGCTGACCCCGCCGACGGGCCAGTTCCTCGTGGGCCGGTACGAAGGCAAGGCGGCCGCCTGCGGTGGTGTGCTGCTCCTCGACGCGGAACGCGCCGAGCTGACCCGCGTGTTCCTGCGCCACGCGTTCCGGGGCGCGGGTGGCGCCGGGGCCCTGCTCGGCCGGCTGGAGGACGCGGCCCGTGAGCTGGGCGCGCGGCGGATGGTCCTCAACACGCGCCTCGACCTCGTCGAGGCCCGCGCCCTGTACACCCGCCACGGGTACGGGGAGATCCCGGCGTACTGCGAGGGTCCGTACATGGACATCTGGTACGGGAAGGATCTCCAGGCGCCGCAGGCCTGACAGGTCACGCGTGGTGGTCGCGGGGCGGTTCCGGTGCGTGCGGACGCTCCGCGTCCGAGCCGCTCAGCTCCGCCGTCAGCTCCTCCACCAACTGCACGAGGTCCGTGGGCCGGTCCGGCCCCCACCAGTCGCCGAGCAGCTCGGCGAGCGACTCCTCGCGCGCCTTCGCCAGGCGGGTCGCGGTCGCGAGCCCCTCCTCGGTGAGGATCAGCTGCAGCCCCTCCCGACGCGCCAGATGGCGCTCCTCCACCTGCCGGGACGCCTCCGTGATGGCGCGCAGCGGTACGGGGGTGGTCTCGGCGAGCCGAGCCGGTTCCACGGTGCCGTGGCGGCGGATCCGCAGCACCAGCCAGCTCGCGGCGGGCAGCAGGTCGAGCCCCGCCTTCGCGGTGATCTTCTCGTAGATCTCCTTGCGGCCCTCGCGCGATCCGAGCACGGACAGGGCCCGCGCGCACTCCTCGTACGAGGAACGCTCCACGGGGTTGGAGGCCAGGGTCTGGCTGGTGTCGGGGGCGGTGACGGAGCCGCGCAGCTTGTCCTCCTTGAGGAACCAGGCGACGACGAAGGCGACGAGGACGACCGGCGCCGCGTAGAGGAAGACGTCGGTGATGGAGGTCGAGTAGGCGTGCACGACCGACGGCTGGAGGTCGGCCGGTAGTTCGGCGATGGCGCGCGGGTCGGCGGCGATCTGCTCGGGTCCGGTCCCCGGCGGGAGCGTCTGTCCGGCGAGGGCGTCGTCGAGTTTGGTGCGGAGCCGGTTGGTGAAGATCGTGCCGAAGACGGCGACGCCGAAGGAGGCTCCGATGGACCGGAAGAAGGTCGCGCCGGAGGTGGCGACGCCGAGGTCCTGGTACGAGACGGCGTTCTGCACGACGAGGACGAGGACCTGCATGACGAGGCCGAGTCCGGCGCCGAAGACGAAGAAGTAGACGCTCATCTCCCAGGTGGAGCTGGTCTCCGTCAGCTCGTTGAGCAGCAGGAGGCCGAGGGCCGTGATGCCGGTGCCGGCGATCGGGAAGACCTTCCAGCGCCCGGTGCGCGAGACGATCTGGCCGGATGCGGTGGAGGTGATGAGCAGACCGAGGACCATCGGCAGCATGTGCACGCCGGACATGGTCGGGGTGACGCCCTGGACGACCTGGAGGAAGGTCGGCAGATAGGTCATCGCGCCGAACATCGCGAAGCCCACGACGAAGCTGATGACCGAGACGAGGGTGAACGTCCGGATCCGGAAGAGCTTCAGCGGCAGCACGGGCTCGGCCGCGCGCCCCTCGACGTACACGAACCACACCAGGAGTACGGCTCCGAGTACCGCGAGCCCGATGATCTGCGGCGAGCCCCACGCCCAGGTGGTGCCGCCGAGGGAGGCGACGAGCACCAGGCAGGTGGCGACCGAGGCGATGAGGAACGTACCGAGGTAGTCGATCCGGTGCCGGGTGCGGTGCACGGGGATGTGCAGGACGGCGGCGATGACGAAGAGGGCGACGACGCCGATGGGCAGGTTGATGTAGAAGACCCAGCGCCAGGAGAGGTGTTCGGTGAACAGCCCGCCGAGCAGCGGACCGAGGACGCTCGTGGCGCCGAAGACGGCGCCGAACAGCCCCTGGTACTTGCCGCGTTCCCGGGGCGACACGAGGTCGCCGACGATCGCCATGGACAGGACCATGAGCCCGCCGCCGCCCAGGCCCTGGACGGCGCGGAAGGCGATGAGCTGCGGCATGTTCTGCGCGATGCCGCAGAGGGCGGAGCCGACGAGGAAGATGACGATGGCCGCCTGGAAGAGCTTCTTACGGCCGTACTGGTCACCGAGCTTGCCCCAGAGCGGGGTCGCGGCGGTCGACGCGAGCATGTAGGCCGTGACCACCCAGGAGAGGTGCTCCATGCCGCCGAGTTCGCTGACGATCGTCGGGAGGGCCGTGGAGACGATGGTCTGGTCGAGCGCGGCGAGCAGCATGCCGAGGAGCAGGGCACCGATCGCCACCATCACCGAGCGGTGACTCCCGCCCTCCCCTGGCATCGGGCCGCCACCGCCGAGGTCCGCCGTGCGTTCGTCCTGGGCCATGGGCGTCTCCTCGCTTCCGTCCCGCCATTCCCTCCATCCTGAGCGGAATGTCCGGTTACGGCCTGCGGAAGGGCACAGCTGTTCTCCTGGCTCCGGCGGGCGGCCTGCATAATCGCTGCCAGTTGAACTGGGGAGGGAACCCACCATGACCGGACACGCATGTCCTGAATGCGGTGGACACAGACCGGGCTGCGCCTGCTACCAGGCCGAGGTCGCGGCGGCGGAGGACTTCGACCCGCTGCGGATCCGTCCGTACGTGGTGCTGGACGCCTCGGGGGAGGCGGGGGTCGGAGGGCCGGGACTCGAGCTGGGTGTCGAGCCGGGTGTCGAGCCGGGCGCTGACGTGGGCGCTGGGGCGGATGCGGGGGCGGGCGCTGAGGCGGGTGCTGGGGCGGGCCCTGGCGCGAGCGCTGGGGCGGGCGCTGAGGCGGGTGCTGAGGCGGGTGCTGGGGCGGGCCCCGAGGCGGGCGCGCCGCTGCCGCCCGCGCCGGCGCCGGTGGCGGGTCAGGACCCGGCCGAGACGGCGCCACTGTTCCTGCCCGGGATCGCGACGCCGGGCGGGGACGCCGACCCGGACACGGAGACGCCTCAGGGGGAGGTGTCGTACGGATCGCCGCACGGGGCCCCGTACGAGGAAGAGCCGTACGGCGAGGAGCCGCACGGAGCGGAGCCGTACGGGCAGGAGTCGTACGGGCAGGAGTGGTACGAACCCGAGCGGCCCGCCACGCGGCGTCGCGGCGCCCTGGTGGCGCTGGCGGCGGCGGTCGCGGTCGCCGTGGTCGCCACGGCGGCGATCGCGACGGGCCTGCTCGACGACGGCGGGACGGACGACCGGGCGGCCGTACCCACGCCCACGGCGAGCGCTTCGGAGAACGTCGTGGTGTCGGAGGCCCCGTCCTCCCCCTCGTCGTCGCCCCCTACCTCCCCCACGGCCTCCGCCTCGCGCTCGGCGTCACCCTCGGCCTCGCCGTCCGCCTCCACCCGGCCCGCGCAGGCCACCCCCAGCACCACGCCGACGGGACCGCGGCAACCCTCGGCGACCCGTACGACGACCGCACCCACGCCCACCCGGACGCCCACCGAGGCCGCACCGGGCCCGACCCTGCGCTACGGCGACTCGGGGCCCGAGGTCGAGGAACTCCAGCGGCGGCTCACACAGGTGTACGCCTACCAGGGCAACATCGACGGCCGGTACTCCCGGCAGGTGCGGCGCGCGGTGGAGTGGTACCAGTCGTACCAGTACATCGAGGACGACGAGGAGGGCGTGTACGGGCCGGAGACGCGTCGCGCACTGGAGGCGGAGACCACCGGCTGAGGCTGGCGGGACGCGGCCCGAGGGGGCCGCGTTTCGCGCCCCCGCCTTCGTGCGCCCGCGGGCCGAGGTCATCCACGGCCGAGGTCCGCGATACGGGACGGACTGGCGGAGAGGCCCCTTCGTTTTGTATCGTCGAGGAACAAAGTGGCCCCGCCCGCAACCCCTGACCGGCGGGCGGGACCGCTCTGTTCTCCTCCCACCCCTCTGGAGACCCTTGATGCCCGCGCTCACGACCAACGCCCTCCTCCTCGACATGGACGGCACCCTCGTCAACTCGGACGCCGTCGTCGAGCGCTGCTGGCGGCGCTGGGCGGAGCGCCACGGGCTCGACCCGGAGGAGGCGCTCAAGGTGGTCCACGGCCGCCAGGGGTACGCGACGATGGCCGTCCTCCTGCCGGACCGGCCCATGGAGCAGAACTACGCGGACAACCGGGTGATGCTCGCGGAGGAGACCGCGGACCTCGACGGCGTGATACCCGTCCCCGGCGCCCCCGCCTTCATGGCCGCGATCGCCTCCCTCCCGCACGCCCTCGTGACCTCGGCGGACGAGGCTCTCGCGCAGGCCCGGATGGGCGCGGCGGAGCTGCGGATGCCGGAGACCCGGGTGACGGCCGAGCGCGTCGGCGCGAGCAAGCCGGACCCGGAGGGCTTCCTCAAGGGCGCGGCGGAGCTGGGCTTCGACCCGGCCGACTGCATGGTCTTCGAGGACTCCGAGGCCGGCATCCAGGCGGGCCGCGCTGCGGGTATGCGCGTGGTGGGCGTGGGCCCGAGGGCTGCGGCCTTCGCCCCGGACGTCCACGTCATGGACCTCACGGAGATCACCGTGGAAGCCACCGAGGACGGCATCCGCCTGACGTTCGCGGAGTGAGCGGCTGGGCGTAGGGCCGGGCCGGCCCGAAGCGTCCCTCAGGGACCCCCGCCCCCAGCCCAGCCCAGCCCCCGGCCTCAAAGCTCACCGGCCACCCACCACCCGGCCGCCCTCCCGCACGAACGCGCCCCGGGCCACCAACTCCAGCACCGCCGCCACCGCCACGGCCTGCACCACCATCAGCGCCACCAGCACGAACAGCTGCACCGCGCCCGCCTCCCACGGCGAGGCCCCGCCCAGCAGCATCCCCACGAACGCGCCCGGAAGGGTCACGAGACCCACCGTCCGCGTCTGGTCGAGCCCCGGCAGCAGCGCGTCCGACGCCGCCTTCCGCGCCACCTCCAGCCGCGCCTCCCGCTCCGGAAGACCGAGCGCGAGCCCCGCCTCCACCTCACCCCACCGCGTCTCCAGCTCGTCCAGCGCCCGCCGCCCGCCCAGGACCGTCGCGGTCAGCGCGCCGCCGATGAGGATGCCGGTGACGGGGATCAGCGCCACGCCCCGTACCGGTACGAGCCCGGTGAGCAGCAGCACCGCGACGACCGGCCCGACGCCCGCGGCGATCGGTACGGCGGCCCACCACCAGGCGCGCCCCGCGCCGGGGACCACGCGCCGTCCGGCGGTCCAGACTGCCACCCCGTACATCACCAGCAGGAACCCCAGCAGCAGCGGCAGATACCGCATCACCCAGCCGATCACGAGCGAGACCGCGACCAGTTGGACCGCCGCGCGCCCGCCCGCGACCAGTGAGTCGCGGGCGCGGCCGAGCCGGGCGTACGCGACGACGCCCGCGGCCACGAGCAGCAGAACGGCGAGAACCACCCCAAAGGTGACGTTCACTTCCAGAAGCACACACCAACCCTAGGGCCGGGAAACGGAACTGTCGTTCCGTCACACCCCTTGATGTGACGTGCCCATGTCGCCACTCTGTTACCTGGCGCACCCCCCACCGAAACCTGGCGCCGCCACGATGACGGGCGCCGGGCCCGCCAGACACCGCCCCAAGCACCACCCCAGCCACCCCCCACACACGGCCAAACACGACCAAGCCCCACCCCCACCCCCCAGGGAGTCCGCATGCTCGCCGCCAGCGCACCGAACACCCCCATGACCAACGTCTACGCGCGTCGAACGCGTCGAATAGCCCGCCGCCTGACCGTTCTCGCCGCCACCGCCGCCCTCTCCGTCACCGGCCTCCTCGCCACCGCGCCGACCGCCCAGGCGGCCATGCCCACGCCCGTCAGCGCGGCCACCGCCCGTACGTACCTCGCCTCGCTCACGGTCAAGGCGGAAGGTTCCTCCACCGGCTACAGCCGGGACCTCTTCCCGCACTGGATCACCCAGTCCGGCGCCTGCAACACCCGCGAGGTCGTCCTCAAGCGCGACGGCTCGGGTGTCGTCCAGGACTCCAGCTGCGCGGCCGTCAGCGGCAGTTGGTACTCCGAGTACGACGGCGCGACCTGGACGGCCGCCTCCGACCTCGACATCGACCACATGGTGGCGCTGGCCGAGGCCTGGCGCTCGGGCGCGAACTCGTGGACCACCGCCAAGCGCCAGCAGTTCGCGAACGACCTGACCCGCCCGCAGCTCATCGCCGTGACGGACAACGTCAACCAGGCCAAGGGCGACCAGGACCCGGCCGAGTGGCTGCCGTCGCGCACCTCGTACCGCTGCACGTACGCCCGCGCGTGGGTGCACGTGAAGTACTACTGGGGCCTGAGCGTCGACTCCGCCGAGAAGAGCGCCCTGCAGTCGATCCTGAACGGCTGCTGAGCCAGCTCCTGAGACGGCCGCCGAGTCGGCTGCCGAGTCGGCTGCCGAGTCGGCTGCCGAGATCGCTTCCGCCACCCCTCTGTCGTTCCGTACGGTACGGGCTGGACCGACAGAGGGGGACGGGGAGAACGATGGCGGCCGGACTGAGGCTGGGACCACTGCTGCGCTACGTCGACGGGGTCACGGGCGACTCCGCGACGATCTGGGTCGAGACCGACCGCCCGTGCACGGCGGAGGTACGCGGCACCTCCGGCACCTCCGGTACCTCGGGCGTCGGCGGCTCCACCCGCACCTTCCAGATAGCGGGCCACCACTACGCCCTGATAACGGTGACGGGTCTGACTCCCGGTACGACGACGGAGTACGAGGTACGGCTCGACGGCCGCACGGTCTGGCCGCTGCCCGACTCCCGCTTCCCCCCGAGCACCATCCGCACCCCCTCCCCCTCCAGGTCCGACGGCGACGTCAAGGTGGCGTTCGGCTCGTGCCGCTGGGCGGCCAAGCCGGCCGAGGGCAGGGACCCGGTCGGCCCTGACGCGCTCGACACGCTCGCGACGCACCTCGCCGCCGACCCGGAGGCGGCCGAACGACCGGACCTGCTGGTCCTGTTGGGCGACCAGGTGTACGCGGACGAGACCTCGGCCGCCACCCGCCGCTGGCTCGCCGCCCGGCGGGACCCGCGCGACCCGCCGGGGTCGGAGGTCGGGGAGTACGAGGAGTACACCCGGCTCTACGACGAGTCCTGGGGCGACCCCGAGGTCCGCTGGCTGCTCTCCACCGTCCCCAGCTGCATGATCTTCGACGACCACGACGTCATCGACGACTGGAACACCAGCGCCGCCTGGCTCGCGCGGATGCGGGCCACCCACTGGTGGGGCGAGCGGGTGCTGAGCGGACTGATGTCGTACTGGGTGTACCAGCACCTGGGCAACCTCTCCCCCGCCGAGCTGGCCGCCGACCCGCTGTACGCGGAGATCCGCTCCGTACCCGACGGCACGGACCGGCTGCGGCGGTTCGCCGCGGAGGCGGACGCCGATCCGGCCCGCGTGCGCTGGAGTTACCGCAAAGACCTCGGCCGGACCCGGCTGCTGATGATCGACACCCGGGCGGCCCGCCTCCTGACGGAGAACGCGCGGGCGATGCTGGACCCGGCCGAGGCGACCTGGGTACGCGAACAGGCGCTCGCCGACCGGGGCTCGTACGACCATCTCCTCGTCGGCACCTCGCTGCCGTGGCTGCTGCCGCCGCTGATCCACGACGCGGAGGCCTGGAACGCGGCGCTGTGCCGCGGCGAGCGCGGGGGTCCCGGGGGCCGGTGGGCGCGGTTCGCGGAGGATCTGCGGCAGCGGGCGGACCTGGAGCACTGGGCGGCGTTCCCGTCGTCGTTCGAGGCCCTGACCCGGCTGCTCGCGGAGGCGGGCAGCGGCCCGGAGGCACCGGCGACGGTGTGCGTTCTGTCCGGGGACGTCCACCACGCGTACGTGGCGGAGCCCGAGTGGCGGCCCGATGGCGAACCGAGAGCCGAGGGCGCCGAGGGCGCGGCCAGTCCGGTCGGGGCGCCCGAGGCGCGGGTGGTGCAGCTGACCTGCTCGCCGCTGCACAACGCGATCCCGCGCTCGGTACGCCTGGGCTTCCGCTTCGGGTGGAGCCGCGCGGGCCGCCGCCTGGGCCACGCGCTGGCCCGTCACGGCCGTGCGGGCCGCCCCCTGATCGACTGGCGCCGGACGGGCGGCCCGTGGTTCGGCAACCAGCTCATGACGCTCACCCTGCACGGCCGTTCGGCCCACCTGACCCTCACCCAGGCCCGCGGGAAGGGGCGGTTGGTGACGGTCGACGAGCGCAGCCTCAGCGGGAATTGAGCGGGATCGGAGCGGGAGTGGAGCGGGAGTGGAGCGGGATCAGAGCGCGAGGGCGTGACCCTGGCCACAGATGACCGATACATCGAATGTTTGAAGTTGCAAGTACATGTGAGGGATGCCTAACCTGTCGACCTCATCGGTTCCGTCCCCCCGCGTCCCGGCTCCCCGGGACCGACTCGACCGAAGGAGTCCCACCCCCCATGAATCCCCTTGCCAACCGACTGCAGCAGGCCCAGCCGTACGCGCTCGGCCTGTTCCGCATCGTCATAGGCCTGCTCTTCGCCTGCCACGGCGCCGCCTCGCTCTTCGGCGTGCTCGGTGACGGGCCCACCGCCACGGCCGGCACCTGGCCGGGCTGGTACGCGGCGGTGATCCAGCTGGGCGCCGGCGCACTGGTGCTCCTCGGCCTGGGCACCCGTAGCGCCGCCTTCCTCGCCTCCGGCTCGATGGCGTACGCGTACTTCTCGGTCCACCAGTCCGAGGGCCTCTTCCCGCTCGAGAACAACGGCGAGGCCTCGGCGCTCTTCTGCTGGGCGTTCCTGCTGATCGTCTTCACCGGCCCCGGCGCCCTCGCGCTCGACCGCGTCTTCGGCGGCACCCGCGAGGAGCGGCGCGAGCCGGTCACGGCGTAACCACGACGGCGGACGCCCGCCGTCACGACGACGGACGAACATCCGTCAAGACGGCGGGCGAACGTCCGTCACAACGGCGGGCGATCGTCCGTCACAACGGCGAGGCCGGGCGCCATCCGTACATACGTGGGCGGATTCCGGCCCCTGCCGGTTTCCGCCCCCCACCGCCGCGTACGCTCTAGCGCTGTGAACGTGCTCGACAGCATCGGGTCACTGCGGTCGCTCACCGCGGGCCCTTGGATCTACGCGGCGGTGGCCACGTCGGTACTGCTCGACGTCTTCCTGCCGGTGCTGCCGAGCGGAATCCTGGTGATCACGGCCGCGACAGCGGCGGCGACCGCCACCGCGGCCTCCCCGGACGTACCGTCCGTCGTACCGCTCCTCCTCGTCGCGGCCACGGCCTCGGTGCTCGGCGACTTCGTCGCGTACCGGCTGGCGTGGCGCGGCGGGGCCCGTCTTGACCGGGCGATCGCCCGCTCCCGCAGGCTGACGCGCGCGCAGGAACGTCTCGGCACGGCCCTCGCGCGTGGCGGCGGCCTGCTGGTGGTGATCGCGCGCTTCGCCCCGGCGGGCCGCTCGGTGGTCTCCCTGGGCGCGGGCGCGGCGAAGCGCCGGATCGTGGACTTCCTGCCCTGGTCGGCCCTGGCGGGGGTGGCCTGGGCGAGCTACAGCGTGGCGCTGGGCTGGTTCGGCGGGCTGTGGCTCGGGGCGACCTGGGTGAGCGCGGGCGTGTCCGTCCTCGCCCTGTTCCTGGCGGGGGCGCTCGCGGCCTACGTCATACGGCGTCCGGCTGCGGCTCCCGCACCGGCTCCTGCTTCTTGAGCCCGCGCACTTCGAGCCCGTCGAGGAGCCGGGCGGTCGCGGCGGCGATCTCGTCGACGGCCTGGTCGAACACCTCGCGGTTGTGCGCGGCGGGTCTGTGGAAGCCGGACACCTTGCGGACGTACTGCAGGGCGGCGGCGTGGATGTCGTCCTCGGTCGCCTCTTCGGGGAGGACCGGGGGCCGGAGGGTCTTGATGCTGCGGCACATGCCTCCAGTGTCGCGCGCACCACTGACAATGCGAGGCGCGAGGACGACGGGCACGAGGACGCGGGGCGCGAGACGCGAGGAAGCAGGGCGCGGGCATGCGGGGCACAAGGCGCCGGCGCACCAGCAGACCGCCGGCTACGAAGTAAGACCGCGCCGACTCCGCGCGTTGATCTCGGCGGCGCGGGCCCGGAGCTCGCGCATGGGCGTGGCGAGCTGGACGTCCCGGGGGTCGGCCTCCCACTCGCGGCCGCCGCTGACGGGCCGGATCAGATAGCGGCCGGCGACGCTGTCGACGTAGAAGCCGACAAGCCCGGTGGCCGTGTCGCGTACGAGGTCGCCGACCTCGGGCAGTGGCTGCACGATTCCCCTCCGTCCCGGAGCTCCAGATCTCTAGAGATACACCCAGAGAAGCCCGCTGACCCCTCACTGTCAACGTATCTCTAGAGATGTCCCCCGATGGATGGATCACTCGCACACGTCGGCGCAGACGCGTGCACCACCTCGCCGGAGTGCGCCGTAGGGTGTCCCGCAGACGAAGGGAGTGGTCCACCCATGACTGACCAGGACAGCGGCCGTCGGCCCAAGTACCAGCGCATCGCCGACGAGTTGAGAACCGCCATCCAGTCAGGCGTCTTCGCCCCCGGCGACCGGCTCCCCGGTGAGAACGATCTGATGACCACATACGAGGTGGCGAGGATGACGGCCCGCCAGGCGCTCTCGGTCCTGCGCAACGAGGGCCTGGCGGAGGCCCGCAAGGGCGCGGGCGTCTTCGTCCGTACGTTCCGCCCGCTGCGCCGGCGGGGCATCCCCCGACTCGCGCAGGACCACTGGGGCACGGGCCGCTCGGTCTGGTCGGCGGACATCGAGGACCGGGCCCTGGTGGTGGACCAGATCGAGGTCGGCGGGGCGACGGCGGACGCGCGGGTGGCGGGGGCGCTCGGGCTGCCGGCCGGAGCCCCGGTCTGCGTCCGCAGCCGCCGCTTCGTCCTGGACGACAAGCCGGTGCTGCTCTCGGTCTCGTACCTCCCGGCGACCCTGGCCCAGGACACTCCGATCGCGACCCCGGACACGGGCCCGGGCGGCACCTACGCCCGACTGGCCGAACTCGGCCACCAGCCGGTCCACTTCCGCGAGGAGATCCGCTGCCGCATGCCGACGTCGGACGAATCGGAGCGGTTGGGCCTGGAGTTCGGGACGCCGGTGATCCTGATCGGCCGTACGGCGTTCACGGACAAGGGGGTCGCGGTGGAGCTCAACGAGATGACGCTGGACTCGGCGTCGTACGTACTGGAGTACGACTTCGACGCCTAGGGCCTCTCGTTTGGATCACGCCGGGCTCGCGGGCCCTGGCACCGGACGCCGCGAGCCCCGCCCTTCGGGCGGACGACCATACTTTCCGGACACTCCCTAGCCCTGCCCGCCCGACCGAGCGGCAGGCACACCACCCTGCTGGACATCGGCATTGACCTGCCCACCAAGGGTCATGACGTTCAGGGTCGCGGAGTTCTCACTGGCGATGGCCTTCTCGACACGGGCGACAAGAAGGGTGAAACAGTCCCGCTCGGAGAGCCCGTGATAAGGCCCCACACGGGCGGCGAAGTACACCCGCTCGTGCCCGAGGAGCTGCTCGGTGGACCGGTAGTTCTTCCACTGCTCGCGATACCGATAGACGCTCTCCAACGACACGGAGGCGACGACGACGAGGCTGAGCACGGTGGCGGTGATCTTGGCAAACCCGAGATCCAGATTGACGAGCACGGGCACGAGCGCACCACCGACGACGGACAGCGTGCGCATGCGCAGATGCATGGCCTTCATCTTGGTGGCCTTGAGGTCGTACCACTCCTGATACTGCGTCAACCGACTGTCGACATACCGCTCTGCCGTCATCACGCCGCCCACCTCAGCCTCGGGCGCATCCCCCACGTCAACCATCCCGCGAGTACATCCCCACCACCCCCACACAGTCAACAACGCCACCGACCAGGGGCATCCGGGAAGGACGAAGCCCGCCACCCGGCCGGGTGGCGGCCAACTCGACCACCACTAGCACCTGATCGCGTCACATCGGGTACGTGGCGCCGAAGTACGTCGGCAGTCGCGCAAAGCGGCAGGGAAGGTCCTGCGGTCCTCGGTTACGCTCATCGAGGAGCCTCCATTCCGGCGAGTAGGGGAACCACGGCAGCGAGCAGCAACTCGCCGTCGAACGGGCCGGGCGGCAGCAACCGCCCGGCCCATCGCTTGCGATCAGCCTTCCTGACGAGCGACCCACCCACCAGGAAGAGGGTCTTCCACTAAGAGGAAGCAAGCGCTCCAAGCCGGTCCGACCAGCAGAAACACTCCTGCGAAGTCAGCAAGAAAAGTCCGACGTCAACAGTCGGGCCCCACACAGAGCCAGTCGCCGGCCCCCTGGCCCGCCCCCGCCTCGCCGACCGAGCGTCCGGGGCGCACCACACCCCACCGGGCACACCCCACCGGGCACAGCCCACCAAGCCCCCCCACTGGAGCCGACCCACCGCTGCCGGAACGGCGCCGCCGTCAGGGGGTCGGCGCAGTGCGCGGGGTGGCCCGAGACTCACCCGTGACCTGCGGAAAGATCCACGACGGGGGTTACCGCGGGTTCCGTCGCCACGCGCACAGGATCGTCACCGAACCGACATACCGAGCGGTCGGAAACCCCTTACGCAGAACCTATACCCATGAGTAACGTACGCGGACCATCAGCGCCACCCACCCGTCCCCGGGGCGGCAAGGAGCAAGATCGATGTCGTACCACCAGCCTTTCCCCGGCCCACCGCCCGTACCGCAGCACCGGAATGCCGGGCGGCACCGCCAGGAGGCGGCGTCGCAGTCCTGGGAGGGTGGATCGCCGTCCTGGGACGCCGATCCACAGGCAGCCTGGGACTCGTCCCCGCGAGCCTGGGACTCGTCCCCCCGAGCGTGGGACTCCTCGCCGCAGGGCTGGGACTCCGCGCAACAGCCCTGGGCCGCGTCCCCGCAGCCGCAACCGCCCGCCGCCACCGACGATCGTGACGATCTGCACCGGCTCGGATCGGCCTACCGCAGGCTCCGCCGCGTCGCCACCTTCACCGCGCTCGGCTACTTCGTCATCTTCCTTTTCCTGTCCGGCTACGCCCCCTCGATGATGACCAGCAACATCACCGGTGGTCTCACCACCGGTCTGGTCCTGGGGCTCCTCCAGCTGCCCGTGGCACTGGCCGCGATCGCCCTGTACGAGCGGATCGCACGCAAGCGCGTCGACCCGCTCGCCGCGGCGATCCGCGAACGCGCCGAGCAGGCGGCCGCGGCAGCCGCACCCCGGCCAGAACGCCAGAGCCGCTCCGGACGTCCCGTGTGGCAGCAGCCCACCGGAGGTGCGCGCGCATGACCAGCTTCAGCTCCGGGGCCCAGACCATGTCGCTGATGGCGTTCATCGCGGTCATCACCGTCACGCTGCTGCTGTGCGTGATGACCGGCCCCGACCGTGACGACCTGGGCGAGTTCTACACCGGCTACCGCTCGCTCTCCCCCGTGCAGAGCGGCCTCGCGATCGCCGGCGACTACATCTCCGCCGGCACCGTGCTCGGCACCATCGGCATCATCGCGCTCGTCGGCTACGACGGCATCACGCTCGCCCTCAGCACCGTGCTCTCGCTGGTCCTGATGATGTTCCTGCTCGCCGAACCGCTGCGTAACGCCGGCCGGTTCACGATCGGCGACGTCTTCACCCGGCGCCTCCCCGGCCCCGCCGTGCGGATCACCACGGCCGCCGTCACCCTGACCGCACTGCTGCCGCTGGTGATCTTCCAGCTCGCGGGAGCCGGCGATCTCCTCTCCGTCGTCCTCGGCTTCGACGCCGACGCGTTCAAGACCGGCGCGATCGTGTTCCTGGGCCTGCTGATGATCGCGTACGCGGCGATCGGCGGCATGAAGGGCACCGCCTTCATCCAGATCGTCAAGACCGTCGTCCTGCTCGGCGCGTCCCTCGCGATCGCCGCGCTCATCCTCAACCGCTTCGACTTCAGCCTGCCCTCCCTGCTGGACGCCGCCAAGCGCGGCAGCGGGGCGGGAGACGCCTATCTCGCCTCCGGACTGCAGTTCGGCGGCAACGAACTCGACATGATCAGCACTCAGTTGACGGTCGTGCTCGGCGCCGCGGTGCTGCCGCAGATCACCATGCGCATGTTCACCGCGCGCAGCGCGGCAGCCGTGCGGCGCTCGATGTCCTGGGCCGTGTCGACCGTCGTCGTGACCTGTCTGCTGATCGCCGTCATCGGCTTCGGCGCGGCGGCGATCGTCGGCCACAAGGGGATCGTCGCCGGCGACCCGCAGGGCAAGACAGCGTTCCTCATGGTCAGCCAGGCCGTCATGGGCACGGACCAGACGACCGTCGAGACACTGCTGTTCACGGCCGTGGCGACAGCCATCTTCCTCACCCTGCTGGCCTCGGTCGCCGGGATCACCCTCGCCTGCGCCAACACCCTGGCGCACGACCTCATCACGCACGGGCTGCGCCGCAAGGCGCGACTTAAGGCCTCCGCGGAGATGGCCATCGCCCGGACCGCCGCGGCGGGCGTCGGGCTCGTGGCGATCGCGATCGCCGCCGGTGCACGGCATCTGAACCTTCAGGCACTGCTCACCCTGTCGTTCTGCATCGGCGCGTCCGCGGTCGCACCGGCCCTCATCTACAGCCTCTTCTGGCGCCGCTACTCCCGTACGGGACTGCTCTGCACCCTCATCGTGGGCAGCGCCTCCGCGTTCATCCTCATGACCGGCAGCAACCTGGTGTCCGGCTCGCCCCAGGCGATCTTCCCGGACCAGGACTTCAACTGGTTCCCGTTCACCACGTCGGGCATCCTCTCGGCCCCGCTGGGCTTCCTCGCGGGCTGGCTCGGCACGGTGCTCAATGAACGCGACCCGGCCGACCAGCGCATGCGGTACGAAGCGGTGGAGGAAACGATCCTGGCCGGCACACCCGCGACGAACACCTCCTCCACGCCCTGACGCACACGCCCCGCCGAAAGGGCGCCCGGCCTGAAGTTCAGGCCGGGCGCCCTTTCTGTACCAGTAGGGGCGGTCATGCGGCAGGCCGCTGACCGTGATCGTTCAGGAGAAATTCGGGAACACACCGCAGACGTCTTCACGATCCGCACCGGCAAGCCCATCGAGCCGCGCAACCTCTACCGCTCGTTCACCCGCGTCGCGATGAACGTCTACACCCACGTCGTCCAGGACACCCAGCGCAAGGCCGTCAACCACATGGATCGGCTGCTCAGAAGGCGGCCCCGGTCGTGATCGGCCGCCCCCATTTATGTCAGAAGTAGATGTCAAAGGCCCCTCGCCATGATCGGCGAGGGGCCTTTTCACTGGTGGGCGCGGACGGTTTCGAACCGCCGACATCTGCTTTGTAAGTTCGCCCAGCCACGTCGCCAGCCTGGCAACGACACTTAAAAGCGTGCGCTGCCAAGACGTCGAACGGTGCACACGACCACTCAAGTGCACCGACGTTGCCGTCACAGACTGCCGTCAAGCCAGCGCAGAACCTCGGCGTTTAGAAGAAACTTGGCCGCACCGGCTGCCTCTGGCCGCTGACCTGCTGCTTCGCCACGCTTCGGAGCGCCGCCGCTGAACCCTTCTCGCGTATTCACCGGAGGCTGTCATTCCGGCAGTCTTCAGAGCATGATCCATCTAGTTTCCGATTTATCGCGACTCAAGCGACTCAAGGTGTCTCAGCACAGGTCAGAAGGGGTGCAGGTGAGGCGCCCCTTGCGACTCAGTGCGTCTCGGAGCGCGACTCACGCCTGCTCGGACTGCGATCTCAGTCCAGGATGCCGAGGGAGTCCGGGCGGCAGACCTCGCAGGCCCTGATTCCTCCGACGGTCAGCGCTTCGCGAGCCTGGTCCGGCCGGGGGGCCGCTTTCTTGGGGTCCGGCGAGGGCGCAGTCGCCGATGTGGAGCTGTCCGCGATGGGACGGCCCCCCACGCGGAGGTAGGACACCGCCCAGCCCTCGCGGCCGACGACGGAAGGGCCGTCGCCCGAGGGTTCCGAGCACGGCGTGCGATCACGGGAGTCTTCTGCCTCTGGGGGACGGCAGCATGCGCCTGCTGGCTGAGGTAGAGATCATGACCGGAACACCCGGATTGTCAGACCCTCCCCGTAGCGTTGTGGGTCCTACTCGTGGCGCTGCGGGAGCATCAATGGACAACGACCTCCAGATCGACAGCGACGAAGACCTCTTCCGTAACCCCGTCTACTACGAACCGGCTGGCCGCAACCTCGACCTGGACCGCCCCGACCTCGGCGTCCCGCAAGGTCAAGATCTCCTGAACGTGCTCCTGGGGATGCGAGGACGTGTCCCCGTCGAGAAGCGCGGACTCATCTGCCCCGACTGCCGGGACATCCGCAGCCGGCGCGTTCCCATGTACCTCGTCCAGCGGGATGGCGTGTGGCTCGCCTCCCACTACCGCAAACCCGGGGAGAGGCCCATCAGCCACGAGTCGGACGAGCACCTCGCCCGCAAGGACCGTGTCGCGAAGGACTCAGACGATCATGGCTTCCGCGCCGACATCGAGTCGCTGGCTAGCGACGGGCACGCGCGCCTAGATGTGCGGATCCACGGCGCCAACGGCATTGTCCTGGGCTACGAGCCCCAACTGAGTCCCCAGACGGCCCGCGGCATGCGTGCACGGGAGGGGTTCCGGCGCCGCGGCGGTATTCGGTCGGTGTGGGACTTCGCCGACCCCGATCACGCAGGCATCGGCACTGTCCCGTACGTCCGCACGCCGAACCTTCCGGCCTCCGTCATCCGCGTGCAGAAGAACCCCATCCCGGTGCGGGACGGGAACTTCGTCCTGGAGGAAGACCGGTGCAAGCAAGACGGCAAGCTCACCCGGTGCCCGCTTAAGCCCTTCGACCCGGAGAACCCTACCGACGCCGGGTACTGCGGGGGCTGGCACCGCGTCCTCGTGCCTGTCCACCAGTCAAGCGCCTTCACAGGGGAGAGCGGCCTGACCCTCACACAGTTCATCGTGGAAGCCGCGGCCGGTGAGCGGATCCCGTTTCAACGGGATGGCCACCATGGTTGGCTGCCAGCACAGCAGTGGCAGCAGTACCTCGACGCGAACGGGCCCGCCGTAGGCGAAAAAGATCACCAGCCATCCGTACGACAGGGGGACCGACGCGACAGGTGCACCGAGGACCGTCCTGCTTCGGAGGCGCGGACTGAACCGAAGCAGCGACATGGCAGCCGCACGATCGTCCTGGAGTCGCGCAACCGGGAAAGTGAAGCCGCCGAGGTTCCGGTTGACGCGCTGGGCCATGCGATCCCGCTCTGCCGCTTCGGCTGTGGCCAGCCCGCAAGCCTTAAAGGGCCTGAAGGGCTGCCCGAGCACTACTCGTGCCGCAAGGAGCTTGCGTAGTCGACTCCACCACGGGCGTCGCGAACGGAGGAGGCCCCGCGGCGGCGGAAAGTCAAGGGTCGCCCGCCGCGGCCGGAAGCTCCAAGGCCTGCGGCGGGCGGGCACGCGTACGCCATCATGGGCTTGGCATCGGACAGTTGTGGGGGTGGCGGGATGGAAACGCAGCAGGAACATGAGGCCGTATTCAACAGTGGGGTTAATTACTACATATTTTCCTTCGATGCTGGCGGGCCCATCGACATCCGAAAGTCAGCAGATCGACTCTTGCGCGCGGGCATCGCGGAGACTGTTGTTTCTCCGCGTAACGGCGAGGTTCGCGTCGCTCAGAGGTATCAAGACCTAGTGGACCTGGTGAGTCATACCGCCACGCTACAAGACTTGGGCAGGGTGACCGAGGAGGGTGGCCTATTTGGGTGGATGATTCGACACCCTATCTGGGCCGCCAGGCTGTTCGGTCGGGCTTTGACCGGTTCAAGGGGTGGGGAGGGTGCGGACCGAGAGGGTACCCCGGCGTCTGAACTCCTCTCAGAGAACCTGAACTTCATTTATGAATCGGTTGCGCGTCAGCAGTCCGTAAATGCTATTCAGAATTACATGGAGAACGAACTACTCAATCCGTCCTACCTTCAAAGTGAGCCCTACCTGCGCCTGCATCTTAGAGGTGCCAGACAATGGCTAACCCGCCTTGGCGGCGGAACCTTGCGTACTCCAGGGAACCTGGATGAAGGCGTGATCACAAATGCCTTGCTGCTGATTCACCGGTCAGGAGCGATGCAACTTACCATCGCGCTAAGGTTGCCGGACGAAATTACCCTAGACCAGTATCGCGAGTTTTCTTTCGGCGGCTCTAATATTGTCTCCGTCTCCTCGATCCCGGAACCTCTGCTAAAGGCGGCCTCGGGACGTAGGGGGTGGGAAAAGGAGCTGGCGGGGCACTGGGAAGATGATGTGAGTAGCGGGACGCGTTGGCGAATGGTGGAGCACGCATCTCCCGCGAGCGTGGCGGACCTATTTGAGCTGTACGCCGTAGCAATCTCTCGAACCTTGGGGCACTCATCATATGGATCATGGTTCTGCTATCCAGCAACCTTCGTCGACCAGGTCACATGTTGTGCGACGGAGGAAGACTTCAAGCGGAACCACTCGCTTGCGCTGGACAATGCGATCGCCCGCTCCATTGACATTGAGACGGTGAGGCCGGAGTCCCGCTCGAAGGTAATTCCTGAGGAAGGGTCATTGACCCTTGGGAAGTCTCTCTACTGCGACCCTTCATCCGCGCTTGAGATCCGCTGGTCTGGTACGGGACGAGTGGAGTTCGAACACCACTTGTGGACTCTCCTTATCCTGGAAAGCGCCCTACTACAGTATTGGCAAATCCGACTCTTGGACAGTCGAATCTCGGTAACTTCGGGGAAACTTAAGGCGGTTCGCGACTTGCAGCTGGAGGTAATTTTTGGTCTTCGGGAGTATCGCGACTCGGGCATCACTTATGGTACGGCTTTGGAGTTGACGGAGCGACTTCTGAGCGGCTGGCGAGTAGACAAGCGATATGGGCATGTACTGGAGAGCCTCGACCAGTTGCAGCAACTGGCAGTTGCTGCCGAGTCGATCAGGGGTGGCAGAAGGGCCAACCTGCTTGCTGCGGTCGCCCTTGTGGTGGCTATCTTCTTGGGGCTTCCGGCCGTAAATGACACACTCGAAATAGCTGAGAAAGTGAAGGCTAGCGGACTGCTGGCGCTCCCACTAGGTCCTTTCCAAGACCTTGCTCGTCGAGGAGAGCGAGGAGCATGGATCGGATACCTGCTATTTCTGGCCGCAGTAGCGCTTCCGGCGCTGATTCTGGCATTCAGTCGATGGACGCGTAGCTTTCGTCGTCCTCGCCGTCGAGAGCCCGGGCTGACTTGGCCATTTCTACTCACAGTAGACGACTCTGATACGCCGCCCAGCGATACCCCCTGATATTCAGAGGAATTTCTCGCGATTGGGCACCCCTATTAGGGGCGAATGTAGATCGCAGAGGCATCGTCGTGGGGTTTGCTGCGTGGCCAGCGGCTCAGGGTGTCGTCCGCCAACTCCGCCTCACGTACCTGCGCAATCATGTGCGCGGGCCCTTCCCTCTGAAGCAGGTCAAGGCACTCCTCCCAGCCGCCCAAGGCGAACGTGGTCACAAGCCGGGCGGCGCCGTCGGTCAGGAGCGCCGCTCGGACCACGTTGTTCCTGAGGTGCGAGCCGCTCAGTGCGGAACCAGATCCAGCGGGTGCAGAAGGAGCTGTACGCGGACTCCACGAAGAACCGCCGTACCCGCGTGGCCCCTCTCCCCCTCATGTGCGTGCCGCCGCTGCGCTGGCAGCGTCTCCGGCAGGGGGCACAGCGGCTCGCCGCGGCGCAGGACTGGCAGGACAGTGACTACGTCTTTACGACCCGTACCGGCCGCACGGTCGAGCCAATGAACCTCAGCCGTTCGTTCCAGCGCATCACGGATGCGGCCGGACTCCCCCGGATCCGGCTGCACGACGCCCGGCACGGGTGCGCCACGCTCCTCTTCGCCGCCGGGGTGCCGGCGCGGGTCGTGATGGAGATCCTGGGGCACTCGCAGATCGCCGTCACGATGAACATCTACACCCACGTCTCCGACGAGCACCGGAAGGAGGCGATGGGGCACATGGACCGGCTGCTCCGCCGGCGCCGTCCCGAGTGAGACTGCCGTCAATCACTACCGTCAAAGGCCCCCACAGCATGAGCTGCGGGGGCCTTTGCACTGGTGGGCGCGGACGGTTTCGAACCGCCGACATCTGCTTTGTAAGAGCAGCGCTCTACCCCTGAGCTACGCACCCGTGGAGTGAGGCAACAGCGTACATGGCCCATGGGTGTGTCCCGCAAACCGGTTCTTCACGGGGGATAGCCCCACCATCGGAGGGTGGGTCGCCGGATCGTGGTGGGTGGGGGGACTTACGTAGCGTGGGCGGTCTGTCCGCGTCAGCTGGGGGTTCTTGTCATGGTCGGTCGTCGTCGCGTTCGTGCGCTGCTTGTTTCCGGTGGGGTTCTCGTCGGGGTTCTCGGGGTCGGCGGGTGCGGGAGTGCCGAGGTGGACGGTGCGCCCGTCGAGAAGAAGAGCTTCGCCTTCTCCGGGGACACGCTCGTCGTCGATTCCGACGACTCCGAGGTGGAGATCGTGCCCGCCGACATCAAGGACGTGCGCGTCAGTCGGCAGGTCGACGGGTGGGTCTTCATGGGTGACGGGCCCGACGCCTCCTGGGGGCTCAAGGACGGGCGGCTCACCCTGCGGGTCGAGTGCGACGCCGTCGCCTCCGACTGCGACTCCGTCCACCGGATCCAGGTGCCACGCGGCGTCGCCGTCACCGTCGAGGACGACAACGGGAAGGTGACCGCCGAGGGGTTCGACACCGACCTGAAGGTACGGTCCGACAACGGCGCCGTCATCGTCCGGAACTCCTCCGGGGCCCTCGACCTGACCAGCAACAACGGCGAGGTCGTCGTCGAGGGCGGCACCACCTCCGGGCAGGTCGTCGCGCGCTCCGACAACGGGGCCGTACGGATCGCCCTGAGCGCCGTCCCCACCCGCGTGGAGGCCGTCAGCGACAACGGGGAGATCGACATCGCCCTGCCCGACGCCTCGTACGACGTCGACGGTCGCAGCGACAACGGGAGCGTCCGGGTCGACGTGCCGACCCGTAAGGGCAGCGCCCATGTCGTGACCGCGCGCAGCGACAACGGGGAAGTCGTCGTCCGTACCGCGAACTGACGGGCCCGTGTGTTCGTCCTTACCTGGTGGGAGAATGAACCGGACCGGGGCAGGGCGGACACAGCACGGGAGAGGGACGTGGCGGCGACTCACGCTAGGGGCAGTTCCACGAGCGCCGTGACCACGGGGGCCGAGGTGAGGGTGGGGGGACCCGGAAAGGGTGCGGATGCGGCGCCCCCGTCGTTCCTGCGGCTTGCGCTCGTCGTGCCTCTGCTCGGCTTCGCCCTCCTTCCCGCCGCCTTCGCCAGTGGCGGCAACCGGCGCTGGTTCGGTGGGCGCGGTGAGAGTCAGCGGGCCGAGGCCCAGGCCGCCAAGGACGACGCGGCCGCCGCCTTCTACGAGCTCGACACCGCCCAGCGCGATCTACGGATCTCCATCGAGACGATCACCGCCGTCGACGACTCCCCCGGCGCCCGGCGCGCCGTCGACGGGTTCACCGCCCTCGGCCGGCGGATCGACGAGGTCAGCCACGCCTACATCACCGCCGTCGACGCCCACGACCTCGACCGCGACGAGCTCGACGCGGCCACCGCCAACCGCGCCCGCGCCGACCTGACCCGCGCCAAGGAGGAGCTCGTACGGGTCAAGGGCGAGCTCGACCGGTTCGAGCAAGGGCTCGGGCCGCTCCTCGACACCGCCGAGACCCGGCTCGCCCGGCTCGTCCCCGCCGTCGAGCGGGCGCGAGAGGCGCTCCGGAACGCGAGCACCGCTCTCGACACCGCCCGCCAGGCCGGGCTCCGCGCCGACGACCTCGCCACCCGCCTCGCCCGCCTCGGCCCGGACCTCACCCGGCTCAACGAGGGCGCGGGCCGCCACGGCGTCGCCGAGACCCTCCAGCGCGCCGACCGCGTCCTCCGCGACGCCGAAGCCATCCGCACCGAGGCCGAGCGCCTCCCGGAGCGGGCCGCCGAGACCGGCAAACGCCTCGTCTCCCTCCGTACCCGCGCCGAGGCGCTCACCACCCGCGCCGGCGGCGTCGAGCCCGTCCTCTCCGAGCTCCGCCGCCGCTTCTCCGCCGACTGCTGGCAGGACCTGCAGTACGTCCCCGCCCAGGCCGCCGACGGCGTCCGCCAGGCCGAGGAGAAGCTCACCGAGGCCGCCAAGGCCCGCGACGAGCAGCGCTGGCCCGACGCCACCAGCCTCCTCGCCACCGCCCGCGCCCTCCTCAACTCCACCGACGAGGCCGTCTCCGCCGCCGGCGACCGGCTCCGCCGCCTCGACGCCGTCGCCAAGGACCCGCAGGCCGAGATCGACCGCGCCCGCTTCGCCGTCCGCGACGCCCAGCGCCTCGCCATGGCCGGCCGCCACACCCCCGACCCCCGTCACGCCCGGCCCCTGGACGACGCCGTCGCCCGGCTCGACCGGGCCGTCGCGTCCCTGGAGGAAGGCCGCCACCCCGACTACTGGCACTTCCTCACCGAGCTGGAAGCCATCCGCGCCTCCGCCGCCCGCGTCGTCGAGCAGATCCGGGAGGAGCGGGGCGGCGGACACCGTTAACCTCGTCCCATGCCTCGTTACGAGTACCGCTGCCGCTCCTGCGGAGACACCTTCGAACTCAACCGGCCCATGGCCGAGTCGTCCGCCCCCGCCTCCTGCCCCGCCGGGCACGACGACACCGTCAAGCTGCTCTCCGCCGTCGCCGTCGGTGGGACCGCCCAGGGCCGAGCCCAAGCCCAAGGTGGTTCCTCCCAGGGCGGTGGCGGTGGCGGTGGGTGCTGCGGTGGCGGCTGCTGCGGCTGAGGAGCCACGTCGGCCGCGCCCCTCCCTGACCCCGCCCTGACCCCGGCCGCCCTCCCCTCGCCCCTCAGCTGCCCAAGTAGCGCAGCACCGCCAGCACCCGCCTGCTGTACCCCTCCCCCCGCCCCGTCAGCTCCAGCTTGTCGAAGATCGCGTTGATGTGTTTCTCCACCGCGCTCTGCGACACATGGAGTCGACCGGCGATCGCCGCGTTCGTGTGCCCCTGCGCCATCGCCGCGAGCACCTCGCCCTCCCGGGGCGTCAGCCGCGCCAGCGGATCGGTGTGCGTGGTGCGGACGAGCAGTCTGCGGACGACCTCAGGGTCGAACGCCGTCCGCCCCTCGCCCACCCGTTCCAGCGCGTCCAGGAACTCGTCCACCTGCGCCACCCGGTCCTTGAGCAGGTAGCCGACCGCGCCCGACTCGCCCGTCAGCAGCTCGGTCGCGTACCGCCGCTCCACGTACTGCGACAGTACGAGGACCCCGACGCCCGGCCACTCCCGCCGGATCTCCAGGGCCGCCCGCAGCCCCTCGTCCGTGTGCGTCGGGGGCATCCGGACGTCGGCGACGACCACGTCCGGCGGGTCCGCCCGTACCGCCGCGAGCAGTTCGACCCCGGTGCCGACCGCCGCCGTCACCTCGTGGCCCTCCTCCGCCAGGAGTCGCACAAGGCCCTCCCGTAGCAGCGTCGAGTCCTCCGCCAGGATCACGCGCACGGAAGGACCGCCCGTACGACCGTCGGCCCGCCCGCCGGGCTGTCCACCGCGAACCGCCCGTCCAGCGCCGCCGTCCGGCTCGCGAGCCCGCTCAGGCCGCTGCCGGACGCGTCCGCGCCACCTGCCCCGTCGTCCCTCACCCGCACGCTCAACTCTTCGCCCTCCATGGATACTTGTACGTCGATACGGGTCGCGCCCGCGTGCTTGACCACATTGGTGACCGCCTCCGAGACGAGGAAGTACGCGACCGTCTCCACCGCCCTCGGGAGCGGCCGCTCCACGGCGTACCCGAGCCCCACGGGCAGCGGGCTCCGCTCGGCGACCGTCTCCAGCGCCGCCCGCAGGCCCCCCTCGTCGAGGACGGCCGGGTGGACCCGCCAGGCCACCTCGCGCAGTTCGACCAGAGCACGCCGGCTCTCCTCGTGGGCCTGGAGCAGCAGCGCATCGGCGCCCTCGGGGTCCCGGGCCCGGATCCGGCGGGCCCGGCCGAGCAGCATGCCGAGGGCGACGAGCCGTTGCTGCACGCCGTCGTGGAGGTCGCGCTCGATCCGCCGGCGCTCGTCGTGCACGACGTCCATGACCTCCGCCCGGCTCGTCGCGAGGTGGGCGATCCGGGCCTCCAGCGCGTCGGCGTGGCTGGGCCCGAGGAAGTGCCGGGCCAGACCGTCCTCCAGGGCGACGACGCCGAGCGCCCCCTGTGCGGAGAGGAAGAGCAGGAAGAAGCCGCCGACGCTGCTGAACGCGACGAGCCAGGGGTGGTTGATCTCGGTGATCAGCCAGCCGTAGAGGACGAACGTGCCGAGACCGAGGCCGTACGCGGCACAGCCGAGCACGACCGCGCCGAGGACGCCCAGCGGCCAGCGAGCGGCGAGGTAGCGCGTGGCGGCGCCGTCCTCGTGGACCGGCGGGAGGCGGACGTCGAGGAAGCGGTGGAGCCGGGCGCGTTCGAGGCGGGTGAGGGCGCGGACGGCGGCGGTCACCGGGCGCAGGACGGCCCGTCTGCCGCGCGGCCAGGCGAGTACGGGCAGCAGCGCGAGACCGCCGAGGACGCAGCCGAGCAGCTCCAGGACGGCGGTCCCGGCCCCGAAACCCAGCCCGAACCCCCGCCGGATCCAGCGGACCAGGTACGGCCCGAGCCGCGCCCGCTCCTGCCCCTGCCCCTGGCCCTGCCCCTGGACCTGGCCGTGGCCCTGCGCCTGCGCCTGCGCCGGGACGAGGCCATCAGGCCCGTCGAGCGCGTCGGCGGGACCAGGTGCGTTCGTCATGATCCGTCACGCTAGCCGCAGCGCTGCACCCTCCGCACTGCGGATAACCGCACTCCCCTTGTGCGGCCGCCATCAGTCCGCCGCCCCGCCCCCGCTTCCTGGCGTGGACGGCCATGGAGACATGGATCAACAGCCTGTCGAGCGGACGGAGGCGTGGTTCGTCCGGCACGGGGCGAAGGCGGTGTTCTTCGGTCGGACGGTGCCGATCTTCCGCAGCCTCATCTCCGTGCCGGCGGGCGTCGAGCGCATGCCGCTGCCCGCCTTCCTCGTCTTCACCACCCTCGGCAGCGCGGTCTGGAACACCGCCTTCGTGCTTGCCGGTTACGCGCTCGGCGACAACTGGGAGGAGGTCACCGGCTACGTGTCCGTCTACTCGAAGGCGGTGCTCCTCGTCGCGGCCGCCGCCGTCCTGGCCTTCGTCGGGGTCCGGCTGTTCAGGCCTGGTCGGGGAGCGCGGCGGGGGACCCGTTGAGCTGTACGGGTACGGCGGCTCCCGGCAGGGCGCCGACTCCGGGCGACCGGTGCTCCGACACCGCCGTACGGAACCTGCGGAGGATCTCCTCCCCCGCCGCCACGCCCCGCTCCGCGAGCACGTCGAGGTGCGGGGCGGTCCAGGACGTGTCGGCCAGCTCGCCGTGGCCCGGGCGCCAGGCGCGGTCGGCGGCGAGCAGCAGGTCCGCGTCGAGCAGCGAGTCGCCGGCGGCCAGGACGAGGCCCGCGCCGCAGCGCCGGGCGACCTCGCGCATCGCCGCGCTCTTGGTGAGCGGCTTCGGCACCGCGTACACCTTGCGGCCCTGGAGCGAGACCGTCCAGCCGCGCTCCTCGGCCCACTCCCCGAACCGCCTCAGCCACTCCTCCGGCATCCGCTCGCGCTCCACCACCAGGTACGCGAAGAGGTCCTCGGCCACCCGGTGCTTGCGCACCCAGGACAGGTCGGTGGTGGCGGTGAAGTACGCGCGGATCTCGGACAGCGGCGCGCACTCCTCGGCGAGCCTGCGCAGCACGGACTCGTGCCAGTCGCGGTCGGCGACGCCGTCGACGAGGATGTGCCCGCCGTTGGCGCAGATCGCGTACGTCGGCTCGGCGCCGGGGAGTTGGATCCGCTGGTACTGCTTGCGGGTGCGGGTCGTCGTGGGGACGAAGACGGCCTCGGAGGCCAGCTGCTCGAGGAGTCCGGCCGCCTCCTCGGTCAGGTACGAGAGCGGCTTCGACTCGTGTACCTCGACGCTCAGCAGCCGGGGCGCCTGCGCGTCCGGCATGCCGAGGGCCAGCGCGGCCGAGGAGTAGATCAGCGTGCGGTCGAGGTCGCTCGCGACCATCACCGTGCTGCTCACCGAAGTCACCGAAGTCACTGGGAGACCACCGTCTTTCCGTCGGCGCCCGTCGCGCCTCTCGTGAACTGGGGGTGGATCAGCCCCACGCAGGTGTACGGCAGTCCGTCGACCTCCTCGACGGGGACTCCGCGCTGCTCGGCGAGGAGGCGTACGTGCGCGAGGTCGGCGCCCGCGCCGCGCTTGGCGAGGATCTTCCAGGGGACGCGGCGCAGCAGGACCCGGGTGGTCTCGCCCACGCCGGGCTTGACCAGGTTGACGTCGTGGATGCCGTACTCCTCGCTGATCCGCTCGACGGCGGCCCAGCCCTCCCAGGTGGGCGTGCGGTCGGCGGCGAGGAGCTCCTTGACCGCCGAGTCGACGTCCTCCGCGACCTCGTCGTAGTGGGCGGCGACGGCGTCGAGGAAGTCGTTGGAGACATCGGCGCCGGCCAGTTCGCGGTAGAACTTGCCGCCGTGGAAGTCGTCGGGGCCGACGAGGTCGGCGCGCAGGACGGTCCGCGATATCAGGCCGGAAACGGTCGAGTTGAGGCAGGCGGAGGGGATGAGGAAGTCCTCGCGGGTGCCGTAGGTGCGGACGCAGGAGCCGGGGTCGGCGAGGACCGCGATCTCCGGGTCGAATCCGGGGAACGCGCGGAGGGCCTCGGCGAGTTCGCGGGTGATGGCGCCCTTGCCGGTCCAGCCGTCGACGAAGACGACGTCGGCGGGGTCGTGGTGGGCGGCGAGCCAGCGCAGAGCGTTGGCGTCGATGCCGCGGCCGCGGACGATGGAGACGGCGTAGTGCGGCAGCTCGATGCCGTGCCGGGCCTGGGCCCAGCGGCGCATGAGGACGCCGACGGGGGTGCCGGCCCGGGCGAGGGAGACGAGCACGGGCGTGCCCTTCTTCTCCGCGAGGACGGTCTCGGTGACGGTGCCGACCGCGCGGGCGATCCGGGCGGCGGAGGTCTCCAGGGCGGCGTGGAAGAGCTCCTGGTACTGGGCGCTCGGCTGGTACTCGACCGGCAGCGACTCCGCGTAGTGGGCGCCTCCGCTCTGGATCGCCTCCTCGCGCTCCTCGGTCGGGGCCTCGAGCTCGACGTCCGAGAGGTCCTGGAGCAGCCAGCCGACCTCCTCGGGTGCGTACGAGGAGAAGGCGGGGCCGCGGAGGGGCTCGGGCAGCATGGAGCTCCTTTCGGGAGCTTCGGTGGCTTCGACAACGTCGGTGACTGGCGTGACTTCCGTGACGGAAGCGAGAGCCGGAGCCCCCGCACTCGCCCTCGCCCCCGCATCCGCATCCGGCACGTACGACGGCACCACCGCGAGCACCACCCGCGGGATGTGTCCCGCCAGCTGCGCCAGCAGGCCGTCCGGGGCGTGCAGCTCCGGAGTGTCGGCGACCGAGTCGACGACGGCCACGACCGCGTCGAAACCGGCGCCGGCCACGTTGTACGCGTACCGCTCGCCGGGGCCGTCGGCGGGTGCGTCGTGGGCCGGGAAGACCAGCCGGGTGCGTATCGCGTAGCCCGGGTCGTCGACCGCGAGGACGGGCGAGCGGGTGGTCGTGGAGTACGAGACGTCCCGTCCGGCGCGCTCCAGGGCGACGGCGAGCCGCAGCGGCGCGTACATCAGCTCCTCGAAGCCGAGGACGAGCACGCGCCCCGCGTCGGCGAGGGCCGTGTCCAGGCGCTCGCTCATGGCCGGCAGCGCCTCGTCCAGGAAGACGGCGTGCGGCGCGCGGAAGCCGTGACGGCCGCCGTCGGGGACGGTGGAGGGCCAGCCGAGATCGACCCGCACAGGAGCCGTACGGGCCGTCCGGAGCGGCGCTACCGGGACCGTGGCCGTCTCGTGGGCGGCGACCAGGGCCTGGCCCTTCTCCAGTACGCCCTCCGGCAGTGTCACGGTGCCGGTCGCGCCGGTCACCAGGTCGACGTGGGCGCCGATCTCCTCGGCGAAGCCCTCCAGACGGCCGAGGTCGGCGGCGGAGCGCATGTCGACCAGGGCCACGACCACGTACCGCTCGCGCGGGAAGCGCTCGTGCAGGTCGCGGATGGTGTTGAGGACGGTGTTGCCGGTGGAGAACTCGTCGTCGACGAGGACCAGCGGGCCGTCGCCCGCGAGCAGCTTCGGGTCCTCGGGGAGCAGGAGGTGCGAGGTGGCGTGCGAGTGGGACTCCTCGAAGCCGCCGGCGCTGGGCACGCCCTCGACGGGCCTGCGGGTGGAGTGCAGGTAGGGCGCGAAGCCGAGCCCGTCGGCGACCGAGTGACCGAGGCCGGTGGCGGTCTCCGCGTAGCCGACGACGACGCTCCGGGCGGTCTCGTCGGGGCCGAGCAGCTCGCGCACCCGCAGGCCGAGCGAGAAGCCGGCGCCGTAGACGACGCTCGGCCGCTGCGGCACGTGCTTGCCGAGCACGTTGGAGACCAGCAGATGCGCCCGTCTGGGGTTACGGCGCAGCGCGAGGCCCAACAGGCCCGGAAGCTTCTCGTCGCCGTTCAGTTCGACGCCGAGTCGCTCGGCGACCCACGTTCCCGACCACACCACGTTCCGATTCACCTTCCGTCAGCCGGCCAGGCCGGCGGTGAGCAGATCGACGAAGCCGACGTCCTCCTTGGCGACGCCGAAGACCTCGGCGCGCATGAGGGTCCGTTCGGCCCACGCACGATGCGGCTTCACCTCGTTCATCTTGTTCGTATACGCGGAGCGCATCACTCCGCCTCCGCCGCGCTCGGGCCGCAGGATGTCCTGCGCGTCGCTGAACTCCTCGTGGCTGACGACGGAGAGCGCGTGCACCGGCACCACATGGGTGGGGTGGATGCAGGTCTTGCCGAGCAGGCCGTTGGCCCGGTCGAGTTCGATCTCGCGCAGGAGTCCGTCGAGGTCGTGCTCGATGAGCGCGGTGCGCAGGTCCTCGGCGCGGCCCTCCAGGAAGGGGCTGCGGCGCAGCTGGGGCTTGAACATGCGCTCGCCGAGCCGGAAGTACTCCCAGACCGGTCCGGTGATGGTGAAGCCGGTGCCGTCGGAGCGGCCGAGGACGTTGACGACGTCGGCGATGACGTTCGCGACGAGCCGGACGTCGTAGGCCGTCATGTCGGGCGAGCGGCGGAGTCCGTAGGCGGAGCAGAAGTCGGTGACGCCCAGGCGCAGGGCGAGGACCCGCTGCCGGTACTTGTCCACGGTCGTGGCGATGCCGGCGAGGGTCTCGGCGCGGGTCTCCAGGTGGAGCAGCTCGGGCGACTCCAGGACGGGCATGGCGAAGAGTCTTCGGCCGCTCGACCGCTCGGCGGTGGTGAGGGCCTCCAGGAAGGCCCGGCCGCGGGTCTCGGTGAACTTGGGCAGTACGAATCCGGACAGCAGGCGGACGGTGTCTCCGAGGCGGGTGACCAGATCGGTGATCTGGTGGGGCTCGCGGACACGGATGAAGAGCAGGGGCACGTCCGGGTCCGCCTCGCCCGCCGCGCCGCCCCTGGCGAGGTCGGCGAACTGGTGGACGAGGTTGCTCTCGGCGGCCTCCACGTCGGCGTCGGCGATGGAGTCCTCCAGGCAGAGCACCATGGAGACGACCCCTCGTGCGGCCTGTTTGCGCACGTCGTCGGCGAGCCGGGGCCGGGTGGCCGGGCTGTAGAGGGTGGCCCCCAGGGCCACGGCGAGCGTGCTCGCGGGGGAGTCCGCCGTGAACTCGGCGGGCTCCTGGTGGAACAGCCCGGCCCGCGTGGCGGACGGGATGTGCCCGAAATGACGCAATGTAACTCCCCCGACTGCCTCTGTGGCCGTGACGACATGTGGCCGGTAATAGTACGTAGGTACGGGTGTACTCAGTTCCCTTCGAGTATGAAATCCAGGTAACTCGTCCGCATCCGGCGCATGCCGCGCACGTCGCCGAATGCCGCGACGCGCGGATCGGTATGGCCCCCGCGTTGTCCGGCGGTCTGCCGGGAAGGCAGGATGACGGTCATGACGCACGCGATGCTGAAGGGCTCCAACGTCCCTCTCGACACCGCGGCCGTACGGGCCGTGCTCCGCTGGACCCCGGGCCCCGGGGTCCCCGACGTGGACGCCTCGGCGCTCCTGCTCGGCGTCGACGGGCGCGTGCGCTCCGACGAGGACTTCGTCTTCTACAACCAGCCGCGCCACCCCTCCGGCCTGGTGCGCCGGCTGCCCAAGAAGCGGGTCGCCGAGGCGCTGACCGACACGGTGGAGGCCGATCTGGGCGGGCTCGACCCGTCGGTCGACCGGGTGGTGATCGGGGCCTCCTCGGACGGTGACACCTTCCGCCGCGTCTCCGACCTGCGGATTCTGCTGTACGACGCGAACGCGGCGGACCGGGAGCCGCTGGCCCTGTTCGACGTGAAGGCGGAGACGGGCGAGGAGACCGCGATCATCTGCGGCGAGCTGTACCGGCGTGGGGACGGCTGGAAGTTCCGCGCGGTCGGGCAGGGCTATCCGACCGGTCTCGTCGGGCTCGCCACCGATTTCGGGATCTCGGTCGACGAGGGCACCGAGGACGCCCGTACGCCGCAGGACTCCGCCTCCTCCCCGGCGCGGGAGCAGGATCCGGCCACGGCACGCGACCTCGACGCGACGGTCGTCCACTCGCCCGGCGCAGGCCCTGGTCCCGTACCCCCCGTACCGGTGTCCGTGCCGCCGCAGCCGACCACTCCCCCGGCGTCCGCTCCGGGTTACGGGTATCCGCAGCCGGTCTCGGGCGACCGGCCCGGGTACGGCTATCCGCAGCCCGCCGCTGCCGCCGCGCCCGCCCCGGACCCGAACTTCCGGATGCCGCCGATGGGCCCGCAGTTCGTCCGCCCGTAGGCGGCCGCAGCGCACCGGCTCAGGCCTTGGTCTTGTAGCCGCGCCCCCACTGCAGACCCCAGCCGTAGAGCCGGTCCAGCTCCGCCTGGAAGCCGTACACGAACTTCACCTCGCGGCGGACGACCAGCTCGTCCTTGACCTTCTCGACGCTGAAGACGGCGCAGGAGCGGGCCTGCGGGGCCCGCTCGTCGAGTTCGATCTCGATCCGCGGCCCGTTGCTGGGGTAGAGCGTCACCTTGGCGTGGGTGCGGTCGAAGGCCGGGGTCTGGTCGTAGATGTAGACGAAGAAGAGCAGGCGCTTGATCTCGTCGCGGTGGTCGAGGTTGACGAAGATCGTCTCGCCGGACGAGCCGCCGAACCGGTCGTCGCCGCTCAGGTTCACGTAGGGCGGGGCGTTCAGCGAGCCGAAGAAGCCGCCGAGCGGCTGGACGACGCCCTTGCTGCCGTCGGTCAGCTCGTACAGGCAGCCGAGGTCCAGGTCGACGTTGACCATGCTCTGGGTGTGCGCCTGGACCATCTCGGGCTTGAAGAGCTTCGAGGGGTGGCGCAGCAGCTGGCCGCTCTGCCGGGACCGGCCGTCGATGTCGGAGGTGCGCATCCGCCAGGAGAGGTTGACGCGCAGATTGCCGGTGGCGGCGCCCTGCTGGGTGAGGGAGACCGTCGGGCGTCGTTTGGTGAGATCGATGGAGTTGCTCGCGGCGCTGCCCGAATCGAACTGCGCCCACGCCCTCCCCGGAAACAGGCCGTCCCAGAAGCCCATGCGCCCCACCCCCCACTCGAAACCTGGCCGTACGCCGCGGGGCGGCCGGGTGCACCGGCCGCCCCGCAGGAAGCGTTCCTCAATGCCGGGGGTGTCACACCCCGGACGACACCTCGGTCTTGCCCGAGGAGTCAGCTTTTCCCTCGGCCGCCGCGATGGCCTTGTTGCGGCGGACGGAGGACCAGAACGACCAGCCGATGAGGGCCACACCGATGAGTCCGGTGACGACCTCGGGGATCTGGTAGCGGATGGAGATCATGAGGATCACGGCGAGCGCGCCGATGGCGTAGTGGGCGCCGTGCTCCAGGTAGACGTAGTCGTCGAGGGTGCCCTGGCGGACCAGGTAGACCGTCAGCGAACGGACGTACATGGCGCCGACGCCGAGGCCGAGCGCCATCAGGACGATGTCGTTGGTGATGGCGAAGGCGCCGATGACACCGTCGAAGGAGAACGACGCGTCGAGGACCTCGAGGTAGAGGAACATGAAGAAGGCGGCCTTGCCGGCCAGCTGGACGACACCGACCTTCTTGCCGCTGCGCTTGGCCTCCTCCTCGGCCTCGTGCTCGCGCTCCTCTTCCTCCTCCAGCTTGTTCTCGAAGTAGCCGGAGAGACCGCCGACGACGAGGTACGTGATGAGGCCGAAGACGCCCGAGAGCAGGACGGTCGCCGCCTTGTCGACGTGCGTGCCGCCGTGCTGGTGGGCCTGGGTCGCGAAGGTCATGGCGCTGATCGCCAGGACGATCAGGGCGATGCAGACCGACAGCATGTCGACCTTGCCGAGCTTGGCCAGCGGGCGCTCCAGCCAGCCGAGCCACTTGATGTCACGGTCCTCGAAGATGAAGTCGAGGAAGATCATCAGCAGGAACATGCCGCCGAAGGCCGCGATCGACGGGTGTGCGTCGGTCACGAGCTGCTCGTAGCGCTCGGCGTCGTTGAGGGCGAGATCGACGGCCTCGATGGGGCCGATCTTGGCGCTGATCGCGACGATCACGACGGGGAAGACCAGCCGCATGCCGAAGACGGCGATGAGCACACCGATCGTGAGGAAGATCTTCTGCCAGAAGGCATTCATCTTCTTCAGGATTCCGGCGTTGACCACCGCATTGTCGAAGGACAGCGAGATCTCGAGGATGCACAGGATCGCGACGATCCCGAACGCTTCCCACCCCCCGTAGAGCACCGCTGCGACCAGTCCGAGCGCCGTGACGGCGAACGACCAGCCGAAGGTTTTCAGTACCACTGTCTACCCCATCGTTTTAAGTACGCGGCTTTACGAAACGTTGACCCCGAAGTCTAGAGCGATGCCTCGAAGACCGGACGCGTACCCCTGCCCCACCGCGCGGAACTTCCATTCCCCGCCGTATCGGTACAGCTCGCCGAAGATCATCGCCGTCTCGGTGGAGGCGTCCTCGGAGAGGTCGTAGCGTGCGAGTTCCTGGCCGTCCGCGCGGTTCACGACGCGGATGAAGGCATTGCTGACCTGGCCGAAGGTCTGGCCGCGGTTGTCGGCCTCGTGGATCGAGACCGGGAAGACGATCTTGTCGCAGTGGGCCGGGACCTTGACCAGGTCCACGATCAGCGACTCGTCGTCGCCGTCACCCTCGCCGGTGAGGTTGTCGCCGGTGTGTTCGACGGAGCCCTCGGGGCTCGTGAGGTTGTTGTAGAAGACGAAGAACTCGTCGCCGAGCACCCGCCCCGACTGGCACAGCAGGGCGCTGGCGTCGAGGTCGAAGGGGGCTCCGGTGGTGGAGCGCGCGTCCCAGCCGAGACCCACCAGCACCTGGGTGAGGTTGGGTGCGGCCTTTGAGAGGGAGACATTGCCTCCCTTGGCGAGCGTGACGCCCATGTGTGTGTCCTCCCCGGTGAAACTGCGGTGTTCGCGCCGATGGCCCTGCTGATGAGGCACGTCGGTCCTGCTGATGGAGCACGTCGTTCTGCTGATGGAGCACGTCGATCCTGCCCATGAGGCACGTCCGGCGCCGCACGGAGCGTGCGACGCCGGACGGATCAGACGGTCTGTCTGTGCTGCGTGACTCAGACGTTGACGCCGAAGTCCGCGGCGATGCCGCGCAGGCCAGAGGCGTAGCCCTGGCCGACCGCGCGGAACTTCCACTCGTCGCCGTTGCGGTACAGCTCGCCGAAGACCATGGCGGTCTCGGTCGAGGCGTCCTCGGAGAGGTCGTACCGGGCGATCTCGGCACCGCCGGTCTGGTTCACGACGCGGATGAACGCGTTGCGGACCTGACCGAAGGACTGCTGGCGGTTCTCGGCGTCGTAGATCGACACCGGGAAGACGATCTTGGCGACATCGGCGGGCACCGTGGCCAGGCTGACCTTGACCTGCTCGTCGTCACCCTCGCCCTCGCCGGTGAGGTTGTCACCGGTGTGCTCGACCGAGCCGTCGGCGCTCTTCAGGTTGTTGAAGAACACGAAGTCCTGGTCGTTGCGGACCTTGCCCTCCGCGCTGACCAGAATGGCGCTGGCGTCGAGGTCGAAGTCGGTGCCGGTGGTGGTGCGGATGTCCCAGCCCAGACCGACAGTGACGGCGGTCAGGCCAGGGGCCTCCTTGGTCAGCGAGACGTTGCCGCCCTTGCTGAGGCTGACTCCCACGAGTCCCTCCATGTGGTTTCCAGGGGCAGCGCCCCCGTCGTGCGTTGGCATTCGGATCAACGACTGGATCCTAGTGACGGGTTCCCGGCCTGGACAGACGATTCGCCCGGATCCTCAGAGAGTGTCGAGCGCCTTGACGTAGTCGTCGAGGTCACGGGCGTCCGGAAGGTCGTTGACGACGCTCCAGCGGACGACGCCTTCCTTGTCGATGATGAAGGTGCCGCGCACGGCGCAGCCCTTGTCCTCGTCGAAGACGCCGTAGGCGCGGGAGGCCTCTCCGTGCTTCCAGAAGTCGGAGAGCAGCGGGTACTCCAGGTCCTCCTGCTCGGCGAAGACGCGCAGGGTGTGGATCGAGTCGGTGGAGACGGCGAGGAGCTGGGTGTCGTCGTTGACGAACCGCGGCTGGTTGTCGCGCAGCTCGCCCAGCTCGCCGGTGCAGACACCGGTGAAGGCGAACGGGTAGAAGAGCAGGACCACGTTCTTCTCGCCGCGGAAGTCGGCGAGGCGCACGGTGCGGCCGTGGTTGTCCTTGAGCTCGAACTCCGGGGCCTTGGTGCCGACCTCGATCGCCATGGCCTGCGCTCCTCTCACCGGACCGGACGGGTGAAGGCCCAGCTTAGGACCCGTCGGGGGTCAGGACGCACAGAGCCCCCGCCGGCTCTCGCCGGCGGGGGCTCCTGCTGCTCGGTTGATCAGCGCTTGGGTGCGACGAGACGGCTGCCCGCCCAGTCCTTTGCCACGCTGATGCTCTTGGTCTGGGAGAAGCCGGCGGTCTGGGCCGCGTCGTTGATGTCGCTCGGCTCGACGTAGCCGTCACGGCCCGTCTTCGGCGTCAGCAGCCATACGACCCCGCCGTCCTCCAGCAGGCCGATGGCATCGACCAGGGCGTCCGTCAGGTCTCCGTCTTCGTCACGGAACCAGATGATGACGGCGTCTGCGACGTCGTCGTAGTCCTCGTCGACGAGGTCCGACCCGATGATGGACTCGATGCCTTCGCGGAGATCGAAGTCGACGTCGTCGTCGTAACCGATCTCCTGGACCACCTGTCCGGGCTCGAACCCCAGCCTTGCTGCCGGGTTGGTCCGCTCCTCCGCGTGGTCCGCGGTCGCGCTCACGGCTTGCCTCCTGATCATGTATCGGAAAATGCCTGGGCCACGCGCGTACGCGTGGCGCTGGCCGTAGTCCACACGGGCTGGGCGAATCGCGCAAGTACCCGGCCGCCGAGACCGCCGAAACGGTGACGTTTGGGGCCGTCTCGCCGCATCTCCCGGGCCGGTTCCACTCCGCTCCGTGACATATGGCACACGCTTCGTCCTATTTTGCGAGCTTCCACGGCCTTCAGTCTGCCGAACGTCCTGACGAAACGCATGCGCGGGTTGGGCGTAAGGTTGCGATTTGACCCGACCAGGCGCCCGACGGGGGTTACCCCTCGGTAGAGATGACGTTTGACACCGACGGGGTACACGATGGACGTCCCGGCCGGTGTCCGGCCTCCGTGGGCTCCACCGAACAGCGAAGGAACAGCGTGGCTTCCGGATCCGATCGCAACCCGATCATCATTGGCGGCCTTCCCAGCCAGGTCCCGGATTTCGATCCCGAAGAGACCCAGGAATGGCTCGACTCCCTCGACGCGGCCGTGGACGAGCGAGGCCGCGAACGGGCCCGCTATCTGATGCTCCGCCTCATCGAGCGCGCCCGCGAGAAGCGCGTCGCCGTGCCCGAGATGCGCAGCACGGACTACGTCAACACCATCGCGACCAAGGACGAGCCGTTCTTCCCTGGCAACGAGGAGATCGAGCGCAAGGTCCTCAACGCGACCCGCTGGAACGCGGCCGTGATGGTCTCGCGCGCCCAGCGTCCGGGCATCGGGGTCGGCGGCCACATCGCCACGTTCGCCTCCTCCGCCTCGCTGTACGACGTCGGCTTCAACCACTTCTTCCGGGGCAAGGACGAGGGCGACGGCGGCGACCAGATCTTCTTCCAGGGCCACGCCTCGCCCGGAATCTACGCCCGCGCCTATCTGCTCGACCGGCTCGGCGAGACCCAGCTCGACGCGTTCCGCCAGGAGAAGTCGAAGTTCCCGAACGGCCTGTCCTCGTACCCGCACCCGCGGCTGATGCCGGACTTCTGGGAGTTCCCGACCGTATCGATGGGCCTCGGTCCGCTCGGCGCGATCTACCAGGCGCGGATGAACCGCTACATGGAGGCGCGCGGCATCGCCGACACCTCCAAGTCGCACGTCTGGGCGTTCCTCGGCGACGGCGAGATGGACGAGCCGGAGTCGCTCGGCCAGCTCTCGATCGCCGCCCGTGAGGGCCTGGACAACCTGACGTTCGTCGTCAACTGCAACCTCCAGCGCCTCGACGGCCCGGTGCGCGGCAACGGCAAGATCATCCAGGAGTTGGAGTCGCAGTTCCGCGGCGCCGGCTGGAACGTGATCAAGCTCATCTGGGACCGCTCCTGGGACCCGCTGCTCGCCCAGGACCGCGACGGCATCCTGGTCAACAAGCTGAACACCACGCCCGACGGCCAGTTCCAGACGTACGCCACGGAGACCGGCGCGTACATCCGCGACCACTTCTTCGGCGACGACCAGCGGCTGCGCTCGATGGTCGAGTCCATGTCGGACCACCAGATCCTGCACCTGGGCCGCGGTGGTCACGACCACAAGAAGATCTTCGCGGCCTTCGCGGCGGCCAAGGCGCACAAGGGCCAGCCGACCGTCGTCCTCGCGCAGACCGTCAAGGGCTGGACGCTCGGCCCGAACTTCGAGGGCCGCAACGCGACCCACCAGATGAAGAAGCTGACGGTCGACGACCTCAAGCGCTTCCGCGACCGGCTGCACATCCCGGTCACGGACGCGCAGTTGGAGGGCGGCCTGCCGCCGTACTACCACCCGGGCCGGAACTCCGAGGAGATCCAGTACATGCACGACCGCCGCAAGGCGCTCGGCGGGTACGTCCCGACCCGTGTCGTGCGGGCGAAGCCGCTGGTCCTGCCCGAGGAGAAGACCTACGCCGCGGTGAAGAAGGGCTCCGGCCAGCAGTCGATCGCCACCACGATGGCCTTCGTCCGGCTGCTCAAGGACCTCATGCGGGACAAGGAGATCGGCAAGCGCTTCGTGCTGATCGCCCCCGACGAGTACCGCACGTTCGGCATGGACTCGTTCTTCCCGAGCGCCAAGATCTACAACCCGCTGGGCCAGCAGTACGAGGCCGTGGACCGCGAACTGCTCCTCGCCTACAAGGAGTCCCCGACCGGTCAGATGCTGCACGACGGCATCTCCGAGGCCGGCTGCACGGCCTCGCTGATCGCGGCCGGTTCGGCGTACGCCACGCACGGCGAGCCGCTGATCCCGGTCTACGTCTTCTACTCGATGTTCGGTTTCCAGCGGACCGGCGACCAGTTCTGGCAGATGGCCGACCAGCTCGCGCGCGGCTTCGTGCTCGGCGCCACGGCCGGCCGTACGACGCTGACCGGTGAGGGCCTCCAGCACGCGGACGGCCACTCGCACCTGCTCGCCTCGACCAACCCGGGCTGTGTCGCGTACGACCCGGCGTTCGGCTTCGAGATCGCGCACATCGTCCAGGACGGCCTGAAGAGGATGTACGGCCCCGACGCCGAGGACGTCTTCTACTACCTGACCGTCTACAACGAGCCGATCCAGCACCCGGCGGAGCCCGAGAACGTGGACGCCGAGGGCATCCTCAAGGGCATCTACCGCTACAAGGCGGGCGAGGCCGGCGCGATCCCCGCGCAGATCATGGCCTCCGGTGTCGCCGTGCCGTGGGCACTGGAGGCGCAGCGGATCCTCGCCGAGGAGTGGAACGTGCGCGCCGACGTCTGGTCGGCCACGTCCTGGAACGAGCTGCGCCGCGAGGCCGTGGACGTCGACCGGCACAACCTGCTCCACCCGGAGGAGGAGCAGCGCGTCCCGTACGTGACGCAGAAGCTCTCCTCCGCGCAGGGCCCGTTCGTCGCCGTCTCCGACTGGATGCGCTCGGTCCCGGACCAGATCTCCCGCTGGGTGCCGGGCACGTACACCTCGCTCGGCGCGGACGGCTTCGGCTTCGCCGACACCCGGGGTGCGGCCCGCCGCTTCTTCCACATCGACGCCCAGTCGATCGTGCTCGCGGTCCTCACCGAACTCGCCCGCGAGGGCAAGGTCGACCGGTCGGCCCTGAAGCAGGCCATCGACCGCTACCAGCTGCTCGATGTCGCGGCCGCCGACCCGGGGGCCGCGGGCGGCGACGCGTGACGGCGCGCCCCGACGCGTAACGGCGCATCGTGTGGTGCGGGTGCGGTGGGCAGTACGCCCCCGCACCCCCCATACGATTCCCGGCATGAAGGATTGCTGGGAGAAGCGCACCCAGACGCCACTGCTGATCCTGGCAGTGGCGTTCGGCGTTGCGTACGCCGTACCGATCGTGGCGCCGGATGCCACCCCGTGGATCCACGAGCTGTGTCTGGCCGTGGAGTGGGTGGTGTGGGGTGCGTTCGCGCTCGACTACGCCGTACGACTGGCGTTGGCTCCGAGCAAACGGCACTTCGTCCGCCACCACCCGCTGGACCTGCTGGCCGTGCTGCTGCCCCTGGTGCAGCCGCTTCGGCTGCTGCGCTTGGTCTCGACGCTCCTCCTCGTGGGCCGGCGGGCCCGGATGGCCCCGCAGATAAGGCTCACCACCTATGTGGCGGGCGCGGTGGTCGGGCTGATGATGTTCGGCTCGCTGGCCGTGCTCCATGTCGAGCGGTCCGCCCCGGACGGCAACATCAAGACCCTCGGCGACGCGGTCTGGTGGTCCTTCACCACGATGACGACCGTGGGCTACGGCGATCACGCCCCGACCACGGGACTCGGCCGCGTCCTCGCGGTGGGTCTGATGCTGTCGGGGATCGCCCTGCTCGGTGTGGTGACCGCCAACATCGCCGCCTGGTTCATCTCCCGCTTCGAGCGGGACGACGCCGTCGAGCGCCGGCAGACCGAGCTCCTGGAGGCGCTGACCCTGGAGGTCCGGCAGCTGCGCGCCGAGGTGTCCCGACTCTCCGCCCCGGCTTCCGCAACGAGCGCCGTGCCCCCGCAGGGAGAGGTCCCCGCAGCCCCTAGCGCTCCCAGATCTTGAACGCTCTGACCTGGTACGGCGTCTGCGGCACCCACGTCCCGCGCCCCGGGTAGGTCTCGAACTCCCCCGTCTCCGCGCACTCCACCGACTGGTACGTGGTGACCGGCCGCCCCGTCCGGTTGGCGAGGGCCCGGGCGCTCGCGCCCGCCGGCAGGGCGACACAGCTCTCGATGTCGGTGTCGGCCAGCTCATGCGTCCAGGCCGGGCCCCTGAAGTCCTCCTTGGGCCAGAGGCAGAGCTGACCGGGTCCGCAGGCGCCGAGCCTGGGTGCGGGAGCGCCTTGGGCAGCGGCAGCGGCGGGTAGGCCTGTGCCCGCCGTCAGCAGTGTGACGGCCAGTACCGCCAGGACTACGCACCTCGGTCGTGCGTGCTTCGGTCGTGCGTGCTTCGTTTCCATATCGGCGAACCCCCCGCTTCGTCACTCTCTGTAATCAGAACTCTGACGGACGTCACCACCTGTTGGGAAGAGGCCAAGGGTTGATTCACCCGGACAGGTGAAAGCCCCGCCGGACAGGTCCGGCGGGGCTTTCACCTGCGTACAGAAAACGCCAGGTCAGATGTGGGCGGCGCCCGCACCCGCCTCCGCGTTCTCGCCGCGCTTGGTCAGCGTGGCGACCAGGGCCGCGACGACGGCCACGACACCGGCGACGGTGAAGGCGAGGCCCATGCCGTCGAGGAAGGTCTCGTGGATGACGCCACCGATCCGGTCGAACATGTCCGGGGTCATGTTGGGCGCCTTGGCCAGCTCCTGCGGGACCATGCCGAACTCGGCGGCCTCCTCGAGACCCGGAGCGGGCGCGCCCGGGATCCCGGCGGCCGTCCAGTTGTCGGCGAACGCGCTGGAGACCTTGGAGGACATGACCGCGCCGAGCACCGCCGTACCGAGCGCGCCGCCGACCTGCATCGCGGCCTGCTGGAGACCGCCGGCGACGCCGGAGAGCTCCAGCGGGGCGTTGCCGACGATGACCTCGGTGGCGCCGACCATGACCGGGGCGAGGCCCAGGCCGAGCAGCGCGAACCAGAGCGACATCGTGAACGTGCCGGTCGCCGAGGAGAGGGACATCATGCCGAACATCGCGACGGCGGTGCAG
The DNA here is from genome assembly GCF_043200825.1 of Streptomyces sp. NPDC048370. Lineage (NCBI taxonomy): Bacteria > Bacillati > Actinomycetota > Actinomycetes > Kitasatosporales > Streptomycetaceae > Streptomyces > Streptomyces sp. NPDC048370. Next base: position 222,500 of record NZ_JBICYI010000004.1, read on the forward strand.
ACCATGCCGCCCACCAGCGGGATGCGCGGGCCGAACCGGGTGATCAGCGCCCCGGCCAGCGGCGAGGAGACGATCATCATCGCGGTCAGCGGCAGCAGGTGCAGACCGCTGTCGATCGGGCTCAGGCCCTTGACGCCCTGGAGGTAGAAGGTCACGAAGAAGAGGCCGCCCATGAAGGCGAAGGCCATCAGGACCATCAGCACCACGCCCGCCGTGAGCGGGACGGAGCGGAACATGGCCAGCGGGATGAGCGGCTCCTTGACCTTCGTCTGCCAGAGGGCGAAGACGAAGAAGAGCAGGACGGAGGCGCCCAGGCAGCCCCAGGTCTTGCCGCCGGTCCAGCCCCACTCGGCACCGGCGTTGATGAGCCCCCAGACCAGGGAGCCCATCGCGCCGGAGAGCAGCACGATGCCGAGGATGTCGAAGGAGCGCGGGGCGTTCTCGGCGCGGTGGTCCTTGAGGATCACCAGCCCGAGCACGAGCGCGAGTACACCGACCGGCACGTTGATGAAGAAGACCGACTGCCAGCTGACGTGCTCGACGAGGAAGCCGCCGAGGATCGGGCCGCCGGCCGTCGAGGCGCCGATGACCATGCCCCAGATGCCGATGGCCATGTTCAGCTTCTCGGCGGGGAAGGTGGCGCGCAGCAGGCCGAGCGCGGCCGGCATCAGCAGGGCGCCGAAGAGGCCCTGGAGGACACGGAAGGCGATCACGAGCCCGATCGAGTCCGAGAGGCCGATCGCCCCGGAGGCCGCGGCGAAGCCGGCGATGCCTATGAGGAAGGTCTGACGGTGGCCGAATCGGTCACCGAGCTTGCCGGCCGTGATCAGGGCGACGGCGAGCGCGAGGAGGTATCCGTTGGTGATCCACTGGAGCTGGTCGAGCGTGGCTCCGAGGTCGGCCTGGATGGCCGGGTTGGCGATCGCGACGATCGTGCCGTCGAGCGCCACCATCATCACGCCGGCGGCGACGGCGAACAGGGTCAGCCAGGGGTGGCCACGCAGGCCCTTCGCCGGAGCCGGCGAAGGACTCCGGTCACCCCCCTGACCCTGCGGGGCCTTTTCCACGGTGGTCTGACTAGTCATGCGAAAGAGGCTAGTGTCAGCGACTGACAATTGACAAAGCAATTCATGCGACAGTAACTGTCACTTAGCTCACAGGTACGCTGATCAGCACGAAGCGACGGAAAGTGACGGAAAGGGGGCCAGCCGGTGACGACTTCCGGCCTGCGGGAGCGGAAGAAGCAGCGCACACGGAACGCGCTGCTCCGAGAAGCCCTCGAACTGTTCACCACGCAGGGGTACGAGCAGACCACCGTGGACGAGATCGCCGACGCGGTCGAGGTCTCCCAGCGCACCTTCTTCCGCTACTTCACCTCCAAGGAGGAAGTCGCCTTCGCCGTCCAGCAGACGGTCGAGGAGCGCTTCGTCCAGGCACTGGCGGAGCGGCCCCCCGAGGAGGGCCCCCTCGACGCGCTGCGCAACGCGGTGCTCAGCGCCTGGGACAGCATCGGCGAGGCGATCATGGAGGTCGTGCCCGTCGAGCTGTATCTGCGGACCTTCCAGATGATCGAGTCGACACCGGCGCTGCTCGCCGCGCACCTGCGCCGCTCCATGGAGATGGAGGAGGCCGTCGCCCGCCTCGTCGCCGCGCGCGAGGGCGTCGACATCGACGAGGACCCCCGCCCGCGGATCGTGGTCGCGGCGTTCAGCGGCATCATGCGGGTGACGGGCCAGCTCTGGGGCCGGGGTACGGACCTGAGCCTGGAGGGCATCCGCGCCCTGACCGAGGACTATCTGGACCACCTGGGACCCGCGCTGGAGCGGGACTGGCGGAACTGACGCCTCCGCACGCCCGGTTGGGTCGTGTACGAGCCGCTCGAAGCCGCCCGTACGGTGCGCACAAGCCGTCCGTACGTCGTAGCCGAGCCGTCCCGTACGTCACATACGAGCCGTCCCCTACGCCGTATACGAGCCAGCCCGTATGCCCGCGCGTACGGAGCGTTACCACAAACCACCTCCCCGCGTGATCCGCCTCACTCGGTAGCCCGGCCCGTCGTGCCCGTCTCCTAGGGTGGGGCGCAGTGACTTCCTTCGACTCCTCCCCCACGCTCTCCCTCTGGCGCCTGCTGCTCGCGCTCGCCGTCGTGTTCGTCATGCTGGCGACCACCGGCTGGACCACGATCAGCCATCAGCGCGGGCCAGGGGAGTCCCGCCAGGCCGCACTCGCCTCCTGGGCGCACGGCAGGATCGGTCACCGGGCGCTGCCCGACCCGGCCGCCCCCTCCCGTACGATCGCCGACTTCTTCGCCTCGATCGGGCCGACGCAGGGCGCCTTCCTCGCCGACGCGCACCCGCTCGTCGTCGGCAACCTCGACGGCGCTCCGGTCACACTCCGCTACCGCGCCAACCGGGTGTCCCTCGCGCGGGCCCTGGACTCCGAGCGGGACAGGGTCGACAACGCCCGGCTGACCGCCGACGGGCGGCGCGAGGCCGTGCGACGGGCGCACCGGTTCGCCTCGCTCATGGAGCCCGGCCGGCAGATCCTCTCCTTCGACCCGACCGGCGGCGGCCGCATGGCCGAGGTGATGGGCGATCTGGAGCGGGCGCGGCGGGTCTCGGTGATCGTGCCGGGCGTCGACACCAATCTCCTCACCTTCCAGAAGACGGCCCGCCGTTACTCGGCCCCCGTCGGGATGGCGCAGTCGCTGTACGCCGCCGAGCGCAGGGCCGCGCCCGGGACCCGTACGGCCGTCATCGCCTGGGCCGACTACACCTCGCCCGTCGGGGTCGGCATCGACGCCGCGATGGGGCGGCTCGCCTCGGTCGGCGCGGTACGGCTCCGCGCCATGACGGACGCACTGCCCGGCGACGCGCGCGTGAGCCTGTTCTGCCACAGCTACGGCTCCGTGCTGTGCGGGGTCGCGGCCTCCGGCCTGCCCTCCCGGGTGACGGACGTCGTCGTGGCCGGGAGCCCCGGGATGCGGGTGGAGCGCGCGGCCGAGCTGTCCACCAAGGCCCGGGTGTGGGCGATGCGGGACGCGGACGACTGGATCGCGGACGTGCCGCACTTGGCCGTCGGCGGGGTCGGGCACGGGGCGGATCCGGTGGAGCCGGAGTTCGGCGCAAGGCTGCTCTCGGCGGCGGGCGCGAAGGGCCACACCGGCTATTTCGAGCCGGGCACCAAGAGCCTCGACAACTTCGCGGCCATAGGGGTCGGTTCGTACCGGAACCTGACCTGCGCGAGCGCCGACAGCGCCTGCCGCAACGGGATTTCCGGCGCGGACGGGTCCTGACGCGCGTAGAGCGGCTGATTTCGGACCCCGGCACAGGGGCGACGCGCGGGCGCACGCCGCATACGATGAGGCGCATGGGTGATGTGCTGGCCGGAATTCATGCCACCTGGGAGTTCGAGAGCGACGCCGTCGTCATCCGGTTCGAACGGGGGATCCGCACACCGAAACTCTTCCAGGCGCTGGGCGAACGGCGTGTCCCGCACGAGGCGTTGGCGTCGGTGACGCTCACCCCGGGCAAGCGGGGCACGGTCGTGCTGCACGCCGAGCCGCGACGGGGCGCCGACCCGCTGATGGAGGCGGCCGCGGGTCAGCTGCACGAGGGGAGCGACCCGTACCGTCTGGTGCTGCCCGCGGAGCGGGAGACGCTGGCCGAGTACTACCGGGACGAGCTGCGCGAGCGGCTGGTCGGCGGCCCGGGTGACGAGCCCGTGGGCGGTTTCCTGGTCGCGGCGCAGCAGGGGCCGCAGTCCTTCAAGGCGTACGACGGGACGGCGAGCTTCGACGGCGCGTCGGAGGTTTCGTTCCGCTGGTTCTGGACGGGCGCGTCCTCGGAGAAGTGGAAGGCCGGCGACCAGACGTTCACGGTACGGGAGCTCAGCGGGGTCGAGTGGCGGTCGCCGGACGTCTTCGACGGGTACCTGCGGCTGCTGCCCCGCTCGGGAGAACCCCGGGCCGCGCAGGCGGACCGAGACCCGGCGGCGGTGGTCTTCGGCCTCGGCTACGGCCCGGTCCACAAGTCGCTGCCGTTCGCCGCGGCGGTCCTGGCGGCGATCCGGGGCGCGGGGCGGATGCCGCCGCCCCCGATGGACGCCCTGCCGGAGGCGCGCGACCCGGCGGGGATCGCGGAACGGATCCGGCACCTGGGGGAACTGCACCGGGCGGGTCTGGTGACGGACGACGAGTTCGCGGCGAAGAAGGCGGAGCTGCTCGCGGAGCTCTGAGGCACGGGGGCGGGCACCCGCGAGGCCCTGAGGCCTTAAGGGGTGCCTGGGGCCGCTGCCGGTGTCTGTGCCCGGCGCCCGTGGGAGTTCCCGCCTCATACCCCGGTATCACCCCGGGGTCGGACCCTCGGTATGACGTACGGCGCGGTGCGGGCTGCCTAACCTGGGCGGGCCATGAACAAGAATCCCCTCTCCCCCGGCCTCGCGACGCGGATCGCGCCCGCGCGGGCGGCCGTGCGCGCGATGGGGGTCGCGCTCGCGACCCCCACCCGGCCCGGCGCCCCCCTCTTCGCCGATGTGCGCAACCGGTGGCTGAGGCTGCTCCCGTACGTCGTCGCCCTCGCCTTCGTCTGCTCGCTCCTCCCCGTCACCGTCTCCGTCCTCGTCCAGGACTACGGCGTGAACGGCGCCCTCGCCGGAGCGCTCGCCACCGCCCAGACCGCGCCCCTGCTGCTCGCCGTCACCCGCCCCCTGCAGGCCTGGTGGATCATCGGCGTCGCCGACGTCCTCGGCGCGGTCGTGCTGCTCGGCGCGGACGGTCTCGACGAGCGGTCCTGGCCGTGGACGCCGATGGTCGTCGTCGGCTACCTCGCCCTGATGCTCGCCCTCGCGCTCCGCGAGTCCCGCAAGGCGCTGCTCGGGGTGTGGCTGACCACCGGCGTCGCCGGGTTCGTGCTCGTGGCGGTGGCGCCGAAGCACGACGACGGGATCCACATCCTCCTGTTCGTCCTGAGCGGGGTCGTCCTGCTCCTGACGGCGACGCTGCGCGAACGCGGAGACGCCGAGCGCCGCACGCAGGAGGAACGGGCCCGCACCACGCTCCTGGAGGAACGGGCCCGGATCGCACGCGAGCTGCACGACGTCGTCGCCCACCACATGTCCGTGATCACCGTGCAGGCGGACTCGGCGCCGTACCGGATCCCGGATCTTCCGGAGGCGGCGCGCGAGGAGTTCACCTCGATCGCGGCGAGCGCGCGGGAGTCGCTCGCGGAGATGCGGCGGCTGCTCGTGGTGCTGCGCAGCGAGGGTACGGAGGGCGAACGGGCCCCGCAGCCGGGCCTTGACCGGGTGCAGCAGCTGATCGAGGCGTCGGTGCGGGCGGGGGTGCCCGCGGAGCTGTCGATCGCGGCCGAACTCGGCGACGTACCGCAGGCGGTGGATCTGTCGGCGTACCGGATCGTGCAGGAGGCGCTCGCGAACATCGTCCGGCACGCGCCGGGCGCGAGGACCCGGGTGTCGGTACGGTCCGAGGACGGCGCGCTGCTCGTCGTGGTCGTCAACGGGCCGGCGCCCGTGCCCACTTCGCCGCTGGAGGGCGGGGACGGGACGGGTCACGGGCTCGTCGGCATGCGGGAACGCGTACGGTTGACCGGCGGCACGCTGGACACCGGGCCGCTGCCGGACGGCGGCTTCCGGGTCGCGGCCCGGCTACCGCTGCGTACGGAGGACGGCTCGTGACCATCCGGGTGATCATCGTCGACGACCAGGCCATGGTGCGGGCCGGGTTCGCCGCGCTGTTGTCGGCGCAGGCCGACATCGACGTCGTCGGCGAGGCGCCGGACGGGCGGCAGGGCGTGGAGGTCGCCAGGTCGGCGCACCCGGACGTGGTCCTGATGGACGTACGGATGCCGGAGATGGACGGGCTCGCGGCGGCGCGGGAGATCCTGGAACCGCCGGTGGGGGTCGTGCACCGTCCGAAGGTGCTGATGCTGACCACCTTCGACGTGGACGACTACGTGTACGAGGCGCTGCGCGCGGGCGCGTCGGGGTTCCTCCTGAAGGACGCGCCGCCGGCGGATCTGATCGCGGCGGTACGGGTGGTGGCGGCCGGCGAGGCGTTGCTCGCGCCGTCGGTGACGCGGCGGCTGATCGCCGACTTCGCGGCGTCCCGTCCCGCGCCTCGGGCGGACCGCGCGGCGCTGCGGTTGAACGGGCTGACGCCGCGTGAGACCGAGGTGCTCGAGCTGATCGCGCGGGGCCTGTCGAACCAGGAGATCGCGGACCGGCTGGTGCTCGCGGAGCAGACGGTGAAGACCCACATCGGCCGTGTGCTCGCCAAGCTGGACCTGCGCGACCGCGCGCAGGCGGTTATCTTCGCGTACGAATCGGGCCTGGTCACACCGGGGGACGCGGGCCGGTAGAGCGCGCCGTACGGGGCCCTAGGGGGGTTAACCCCCCGAGGAAAACCCCACCCCCTCGTGGGGGTTCGCGCCTCGTCCCGCCCCTACTCCGGTATCAGGTGCGACTTGGCCCCCCGGTGTGACGTGCCGTCATGCGTCGTCTTCCTACCTTCCTCTCGCCAACGACGAGAGACACGAAGAGGGAGGACGCCCCATGCGTCGCTACACGAGGACCCTGGTCGCCGCCGCGCTCGCCACGACCGTGGTGGCCGGGACCGCGGGATGGGCGTCCGGGAGTGCGCAGCAGGCCGTGACCGGGGCGCCCGTCGGGGCGGAGGCCTGGCGGGCCGACGGACTGCCCGATCCCGAGCGGACGAGTCCCGCCGAGGTCGCCGCGTTCTTCGACGGCCTGAGCCCCGCACGGCAGCAGGAGCTGGTGCGCGCGCACCCCTCCGTCGTCGGCAACCTCGACGGCGTTCCGCCGCGGCTGCGGTACGAGGCGAACGCCCGCACCCTCGGCGGGCAGTACGCCGGTCAGCAGGTCCTCGCCTCCGACCCGCGCGGTCGCGGTCAGGTCGCCCTCGTCCACGGCGATCTCGCCACCGCCGAGCACGTGGCCGTCGTCGTACCGGGGTCCGACATCGACGCCGGGAACGTCCGGCCCCTCACCGACATGGCCGAGGCACTGCGCCGCGCCACCCACGGCCGTACGGCCGTCATCGCCTGGGCCGGCTACACCACGCCCCTCGGTGTCGGTGTCGACGCCGCCACCGGGGACCTGGCCGAGGTCGGGGCCGAGCGGCTGACCCGGCTGACCGACGGGCTCGCCGCCGTCGGGGCGCCCGCGCCGTCCGTGTTCTGCCACAGCTACGGCTCCGTCGTCTGCGGTCTCGCCGCGGACCGGCTCAAGGCCAAGGACCTCGTCGTCTTCGGCTCCCCCGGCATGCGGGCCGCGAACGTCGGCGAGCTGAACACCTCCGCCCGCGTCTGGGCCGCCAAGGACCCGTCCGACTGGATCGACCGGATCCCGAACGTCGAGTTCGCGGGGCTCGGGCACGGCGCGGACCCCACCGACCCCGCGTTCGGCGCCCGCCGTGTCCCCGCCGACGACGCCCACGGCCACAACGGCTACTTCGCGCCCGGCACGCAGTCGCTCCGTACCTTCGCCGCCATCGCCGAGGGGGACGTCCGATGAAGACGCTGGTCGAACGCATCGAGTCCCGTACCCCCGCCCATCGCGACCGCGCGATCGACGGCCTGCGCGCCCTCGCCCTGCTCGCCGTGCCGACCGGGCACTGGCTGCTCGGCGGGTTCACGCTCTCCGCCGACGGCGCGATCCACAACGCCAGCCCGCTCGCCGCCTTCGGCGGTCTCGCGCCGGTCAGCTGGATCCTGCAGATGCTGGGGATCTTCTTCCTGGTCGGCGGGTACGCCTCCGTCCTGTCGTACCGGCGGCACGAGGGGTCCACCGGTGAGTGGCTCAAGGGCCGTCTGGCCCGCCTCGGCCGGCCGGTCCTCGGGGTCACGGCCGTGTGGGCCGCGCTTCTGCCACTGCTGCACTACGGGTTCGGCGTGCCGGGCGACACGCTGCGGACGGCGTCCACGCTGGTGATCCAACCGCTCTGGTTCGTCGGCGTGTACACGGTCGTCACGGCCCTGACCCCGCTGTGCGTGCGCGCCGCCCGCCGGGCAGGCGTGTGGGCCGCCGCGCCGCTGCTCGGCACGGTCGCCGTCGTCGACCTCCTGCGCTACGGGCCGTACGCGGAGGTCATGCCGTCCTGGCTGAGCCTGGTGAACATCCTTCCCGGCTGGCTCTTCGCCTACCAGCTCGGTGTCTCCTGGGGCGAGGGGCGGCTCACCCGGCGCCACGCCTGGGGGCTGCTGCTCGGCGGCGCCGCGCTTTTCGCCGCGCTGCTGCTCGCCTTCGGCTACCCGGCGTCGATGGTCGGTGTGCCGGGCGAGGTCCGCACCAACTCCCACCCGCCGTCGCTGCTCGTCCTCGCCCTGGCCGCCGCGCAGAGCGGCGCCGCGATCCTGCTCCGCGACCGGCTCGGGAAGCTCCTGAAGCGGCCCGCGCTGTGGGCGCCGGTCGTGGTCGTCAACCTGTCCGCGATGACGATCCTGTGCTGGCACCAGACGGCGATGCTCGCCGCCGCGATCCCCGCCTCGTACGTCGGTGAGGTCACGGGCCTGGTGGGCGCGCCCGACTCGGTCGGCTGGATCCTCGCCCGGCTGGCGTGGATGCCGCTCTTCGCGGGGGTGCTCGTCCTGATCGGGCGGTACGCGCGCGGCTTCGAGTCCCCGTGGACCCGGACCGGCCCCGCCCGCCGCACGGTGGCGGGACTCCTCGCGGCGGGCTTCGCGATGTTCGCGCTGGGTCTCGCGTGAGTCCGCGCGGGAGCGCGGGGCGGTGGCTACTCGCGCGCCGCCGAGGTGGAGCTCATGTCCGGGTAGCGGTCACCCGCGACCTGCGCGGCGATCGGCTCCAGTGCGGCGAGGTCCGATGCGGTCAGCGTCAGACGGGTCGCCGCCGCGTTCTCCGCGAGCCGGCTGCGCTTGCGGGTGCCCGGGATCGGGACGACGGTCAGGCCGTGGACGGCGGCGCGCTGCTGGACCCAGGCGAGGGCGACCTGCGCGGCCGTCGCGCCGTGGTCCGCCGCGATCTTGTGGACCGGCGCGAGCAGGGCGCTGTTCCGCGCCGCGTTCTCGCCGGTGAACCGGGGCTGGTGCGCACGGAAGTCGCCGCCCGACAGGTCCTTCGAGGCGTCCGCGAAGGCGCCGGTCAGGAAGCCCCGGCCCAGCGGCGAGTACGGCACGAACGTCACGCCCAGCTCCGCCGCCGCGCCGACCGCGCTGCGTTCGACGTCGCGCGAGAAGAGCGACCACTCCGACTGCAGGGCCGCGATCGGGTGCACCGCGTACGCCTCGCGGAGCTCGGCGCCGGTCACCTCGCTCAGCCCCAGCTGCCTGACCTTGCCCTCCCGTACGAGCTCCGCCATCGCCCCGACCGACTCCTCGAAGGGGATCTCCGGGTCGCGCCGGTGCATGTAGTACAGGTCGATCGTCTCGATGCCGAGGCGGCGCAGGCTCGCCTCCACGGCCTGCCGGATGTACGCGCGATCGTTGCGGACGGCCCGGTAGTGCGGGTCGTCGGCGCGCCGCTCGATGGCGAACTTGGTGGCGAGGACGACCTCGTCGCGGTGCCGGGCGAGGAACGGCGCGAGGAACTCCTCGTTGGCGCCGCTGCCGTAGATGTCGGCGGTGTCGATCAGGGTGACGCCGGCCTCCAGGGCGGCGTCGAGGGTGTCGCGGGCGGCGGCCGCGTCCGTGTCGCCGTAGAACTCGCTGATGCCCATGGCGCCGAAGCCCTGGACGCCGATCTCGGGTCCGTCCTGGCCGCCGAGCCGTACGGTGTCGATCCTGGTCATGAGGTGGTGCCTCCGGTCTTGGTCACGTAGTGACCGATCTTGAAATCGAGTACGGCCAGCGCGTCCTGGAGCTCGGTGATCCGGGAGAGGACGTCCCGGCGGGTGGTCTCCAGGAGCTCGCGCCGTTCCTCCCGGGTGTGGTCGCCCTCGCGCACCAGCTCCGCGTACCGCACCATCACGGCGACCGGCATCCCCGTCAGCCGGAGCTTGCCGACGAACGCCAGCCAGTCCAGGTCGCGCTGCGCGAAGCGGCGCTGCCCGGTGTGCGAGCGGTCGACGTGCGGCGTCAGCCCGATCCGCTCGTACCAGCGCAGGGTGTGCGCCGAAAGCCCGGTCAGGGCGGCGACCTCGCTGATGGTGAAGCGGGCGGCGCTGCTCTCGATCACGCTCATGGTCTCCACGCTAGAACCTTCGAGTGCACTCGAAGCAAGTAGGCTCGGCCCCATGTCCTTGCAGAGCCTGGCGTTGATCGAGAACTGGCCCGTCCCCACCGCGGCCGCCGCCGTCGTCCGCGCGGACGGCACCCTGGCCGGGGCGCACGGCCCCACCGGACAGCGGTTCCCGCTCGCCTCGGTCACCAAGCCGCTGGCGGCGTACGCCGTCCTCGTCGCGTACGAGGAGGGGGCGATCGACCTCGACGAGCCCGCCGGGCCCGAGGGCGCGACGGTCCGGCACCTCCTTGCGCACACCTCGGGGCTCGCCTTCGACGAGCAGCGGGTCATGGCCGCGCCCGGCGCCCGCCGGATCTACTCCAACACCGGGTTCGAGGCGCTCGGCGACCACGTCGCCAAGGCGACGGACATCCCGTTCGCCGACTACCTCCACCAGGCCGTCCTTGAGCCGCTGGGGATGACGTCGACGACGCTGGAGGGCTCGCCCGCCAAGGACGGCGTCTCGACCGTCGACGACCTGGTGCGGTTCGCGGCCGAGGTGCAGGCGCCGCGCCTCCTCGACGCGCGTACGGTGCTCGACGCGATGACGGTGACGTACCCCGGTCTGACGGGCATCCTGCCCGGCTACGGACATCAGAGGCCGAACGACTGGGGGCTCGGTTTCGAGATCCGGGACGGCAAGTCGCCGCACTGGACGGGGGCTTCGTCCTCGCCGCGCACGTTCGGGCACTTCGGGCAGTCGGGCACGTTCCTGTGGATCGACCCGGACGCGCGGGCCGCGTGCGTCGCGCTGACCGACCGCCCCTTCGGGGCGTGGGCGGTCGAGGCGTGGCCGCCGTTCACGGACGCGGTGCTCGCGGAGCTGCGCGCCGGGGCCTGATCCCCGCGGCCGGCCGGCCGGCTATGCCGGGCAGGACTGGGTGGGCAGGGTGCCGTCCTTGCCGGAGAGGCTGATCGAGACCACGCCTGCGGGGTCCTTCGCGAAGACCGCCGTGCAGACGATCTGCTGGACGGCGAGCGGCTCCAGGGTCTTCACGGGGCCCGTGGACCGCACCAGGAACGTCGGAACGCCGTACGTTCCCGTCTTGATCGCCCCCTCGCTCACGAACAGCTCGTGCCCCTCCGCGGGGAGCCGGGTGCCCAGGCCTGCGGCGCGGTCGGCTTCGCCGGGTCCTGCCAGCAGGGCGGCCAGCGGCTTCAGGGGCCGGCCCGCGTCGCTCTCCCGCAGGTCTCCCCTGCCCGTGTCGCCCGAGCCGGTCGGGGTGGGGTCGGGCGGGCCGTGGTCCAGGCCCTGGCCCTCCCGTACGACAGGGGCGAGACGCCCGTCGCCGCCGACGAAGAAGAGCGTCATCCGCAGCGCGGGCGGCGGTTGGACGACGACGGAGGCCGCCTCGCCGGACTCGACGACGTCGGTGCCCTGGATGCCGCAGGCCCCGAGGGTGAGGAGCAGGGCGGCGGCGAGCGTGATCCTGCGGTACGGGGTCACAGCGGGATCCTCACCGTGAAGACGGCTCCGCCGTCGGGGCGGTTGGCGGCCAGGACGGTGCCGTGGTGGAGGCGTACGTTCTCCTGGGTGATCGCGAGCCCGAGGCCGCTGCCGGAGGAGCGGGCGCGCGCCGGGTCGGCCTTGTAGAAGCGGTCGAAGACGTGCGGCAGCACCTCGGGCGCGATGCCGGGGCCCCGGTCGGCGACCTCGGTGACCAGCCAGGGGCCGTCGGTGAAGAGCCGTACGGTCACCGGCGGGCGGCCGTGCCGCAGCGCGTTGCCGACCAGGTTGGCGACGACCACGTCGAAGCGGCGCGGGTCGAGGCGGGCGCGGATGCCGGGCGGGAGGTCGGGGACGAGCTGCTCCGGGTCGGTCCAGTGGCGGCTCGACAGGGTCCGGCGGATCGTTTCGGCGACGTCCACCTCGTCCGTGTGCAGCTCGGCGGCGCGGGCGTCGAAGCGGGAGATCTCCATCAGGTCCTCGACCAGGTCGGCGAGTTTGCCGGTCTCGGCGCTGATGAGCCGGACCGCGGCGGCCGTGTCCCGGTGGAGGTGGGCCGCGTCCTCGTCGAGGACCTCGGTGACGGCCAGCATTCCGGCGAGCGGGGTGCGCAGTTCGTGCGAGACGTCGGAGGCGAACCGGCGGGCGCGCGCCTCGGCGCGCTGCAGCTCCGCGACCGAGCGTTCGAGCTCGGCGGCGGACTCGTTGAACGTGCGGGCGAGGTCGGCGAGTTCGTCGCTGCCCTTGGCCTGGATACGGGTGTCCAGCTCGCCCCGGCCCATGCTGTGCGCGGCGCGCCTGAGGTCCCGTACGGGTCGCAGCACGCTCCGGGCGGCGATCAGGGCGGGGACGAGCGCGACGGCGAGGGCCGGCAGGACGCCGCCGCGGGCCGCGGCCACCATGGCGTCGATGTTCTTCTGCTCGCCGCTCATGTCCACGACGGCGTAGAGGACCAGTCCTGTGGGCCGGCCGTCGGCGCCCGGGCCGGGCTTGAGGAGGGCGGGGACGGCGATCGTCAGGTAGGCGGTGCCGTTCTTGACGACGCGCTGGAAGCTGCCGTGGGTGGTGCCCTGGGCGCGGGAGCGGAGTTCGGGGGTGAGGACGGTGGAGATGGGGCGGTCCGTGGAGGAGACCCGGAGGGGGCCGTACTCGGCGTAGACCCGCCAGGGGCGCGGTTTGCCCTGTTTGGCGATCAGGAAGAGCGACTCGCGCAGGGACTCCCGGTCGACGGGGAGCGAGATGTTCAGCAGCCCGACCTGCTCGCGGAAGGCGGCGACGGCGTTGTCCTGGGCCTGTTCGAGGATCGCGTTGCGCGCGGCCTGGTAGGTGAGCGCGGCGGTGGTGCCACAGCCGACGGCGGCGACCAGGAGGAAGGCGAGGACGAGCCGGGTGCGGAGCCCGAAGGGGCGGAGGCGGCGCTTCACAGCGGCCCGAAGCGGTAGCCGAAGCCCCGCAGGGTCTGTATGTAGCGGGGGGTTCCCGGGGTGTCCTCGACCTTGTTGCGGAGGCGGCGGACACAGGCGTCCACGAGGCGGGCGTCGCTGTGGTAGCTGTGCTCCCAGACGTGTTCGAGGAGTTGCTGGCGGCTGAAGACCTGCTCGGGGTGGGCGGTCAGATGCAGCAGCAGCTTGAGCTCGGAGGGTGCGAGGGCGAGCCGTTCGCCGGACTTGGCGACGGTGAGTCCCGCCCGGTCGATGGCGAGCTCGCCGTGGAACTCGACGGCAGGGCGGCCCGTCCCCGGCTCCTCGATGCGGCGCAGGACGGCGCGGATGCGGGCCTCGATGACCTCGGTACGGGCGGGCTTGACGATGTAGTCGTCGGCGCCCGCCTCCAGACCGACGACGACGTCGAAGTCGTCGCCGCGTGCGGTGAGCATGATGATCGGCAGCTGGCTGGTCTCCCGGATCCGGTGGCAGACCTGGACGCCGTTCATGCCGGGCAGCATCAGGTCGAGCAGGACGAGGTCGGGCCGGAACTCGGTGAGCAGGGCGAGCCCCGCCTCCCCGGTCGCGGCGGCCCGCACCTCGTGGCCGCGCCGCCGCAGCCCCAGTTCGACCCCTTCGCGGACGGAGGGGTCGTCTTCTATCAGCAGCACGCGAGGCATTCGAGCAGTATCCCAAGGTGAGGAGAGGGAGCGGTGGGGTGCCCCGGGTCAGCCGCGGCGCGGCCGCGGGATGCGCAGGCGCCGGCCGGTGGTCGTCAGCAGGGCACTCACCTCGGTGAGCCCGAGCGGCCGGGCCAGCAGCCCGAAGACCGCGAGGACGGCGAGCCCGCCCGCGAGGGCGGCGGGCAGCGCGCCCGCGGGGGCGGTGGTGTCGGTGGCGAGCAGCCCCCAGCCGGTGGCGGGGAGGGCGGCGAGAACCAGCCGCGCGAGGGAGCCGGCGGCCCGGGGCGCGGGGGCCCCGTCCCGTACGCCGTCCTTCGGCGCGCGCCCCAGCCGGCGCCGCAGGGCGTACGCGGTCAGGGCCCAGCCCGCCCACAGCGACAGGGAGTAGCCGGCCGCGATGCCCGCCACCGCCCAGGTCGCGGGCAGGATCCGGTACGCGGTCAGGGACAGGCCCGCGTTCAGGGCCGCGATCACCAGGTTCAGGAGGAAGGGTGTCCTGGTGTCGCGCAGCGCGTAGAAGGCGCGGGTGCAGACGTACTGGCCCGAGAAGGCGATCAGCCCCGGCGCGAAGGCCATCAGGATCCACGCCATCGCCCGGACGTCGGCCGCGTCGGTCCTGCCGTACTGGAAGACCAGGCTCATCAGCGGCACCGCGAGCGCGAACAGGGCGCAGGCCGCGGGGACGACCGCCGCCGCCGAGGCGCGGAGCCCGTACGAGACGTCCCGGCGCACCCCCGCCAGGTCGCCGTCGGCGGCCGCGCCGCTCATCCTCGGCAGCAGCGCCGTCACCAGCGAGACGGTGACGATGCCGTGCGGCACGGCCCACAGCAGATAGGCGTTGTTGTACGCGGCGAATCCGAAGCCGCCCCCGCCGCCGCCCGCCAGCGTCTCCGCCTGCGCCCCGGCCGCCGTGGCGAGCTTCGTCGTCACCCAGTACGCGGCCTGGTTGGTGAGGACGAGCAGCACCAGCCACGCCGCCGACCGCATCGGCGACGTCAGCCCGCTGCCGCGCCAGTCGAACCGCGGTCGCCAGCGGAAACCGGCCCCCCGCAACGAGGGCACGAGCGCGAGGGCCTGGAGCGCGATGCCCGCCGTCGTGCCCCAGCCGAGCAGCGCGGTCTCCCCCGCCGAGAGTCCGTCGGCGCCCGTCACGGCCGTCGTCAGATACAGCGCGAAGACGGCGATGACGACGACGTTGTTGAGGACCGGCGTCCACATCATCGCGCCGAACCTGCCCCGCGCGTTCAGGACCTGCCCGAGCAGGGTGAAGAGGCCGAGGAAGAAGATCTGCGGCAGGCAGTACCGGGCGAACGCGAGCGTCATCGACTCCCGCGCGCCGCTGTAGTCGGTGTACGCGTCGATGATCGCGGGCGCCGCGACCACCGCGCCCGCCGTCATGACGAGCAGAGCGCAGACGCAGAGGGTGAGGAGCCGGTCGGTGTAGGCGACGCCGCCGTCCTCGTGCTCCTTGGCGGCCTTGACGAGCTCGGGCACGAAGACCGCGTTGAGGGCGCCGCCGAGGAGCAGTATGTAGACGATCGTGGGGATGGAGTTGGCGACGGCGTAGCCGTCGGCGATCCCGCCGACGCCGAGCGCCGCCGCGACGATCGCCGAGCGGACGAATCCGGTGGCGCGCGAGACCAGCGACCCGGCGGCCATGAGTGCGCCGCTGCGCAGCACGGACGGGGCGGCGCGGTGCCTCGGCCCCGCGCCCGCCCCCGGACCCTGCTCCGCGAGGGTCGTCGTCATCGGCGGGCCAGGTAGGCCTGGAACGCCCGGTACAGCGCGTGGTTGGTCGTGCCGGCCAACGGTGTCTCCCACTCCCCCAGCGTCTCGACGGCCTGCCCGCCCGTGCCGAGCTTCCAGCGCAGCAGACCGTGGGCGCGGTCGTCCGGGTCAAGGGTGGAGGGTATCCCGCGCATGTCGTAGACATCCGCGCCGAGCGCGTGGGCGTCGAGCAACATCCGCCACTGCAGGGCGTTGGAGGGGCGGACCTCGCGGCGGTGGTCGGCGGAGGCTCCGGTCTGGTACCAGACCCGCTTCCCCACGGTGATCATCGTGTGGGCGGCGAGGGTCTCGCCCTCGTGGCGGGCGAGGTAGAGCTTCATCCGTCCGGGTTGCTCGGCGTTGAGGACCGCGTACTGACGTTCGTAGTAGGAAAGGGAGCGTCCGAGCCGGAAACCGTCACGCTCCTCGGTGATCCGCAGGAGCCGGAAGAAGTCCGGCAGGTCGGCCGCCGAGCCGACGACGACCTCGACGCCGGACTTCCTGGCCTTGCGGATGTTGCGTCGCCACTCCTGGTTGAGGCCGTTCCACAGGTCGTCGGAACTGCGTCCCGCGAGCGGTACTTGGTAGACGTGGCGGGGCTGGGCGTCGGCGCCGTCGGATTCGCCGGTCGAGTCGCCTCCGCAGCGCCGCCAGCCGCGGGAACGGAGCCGTTCGGCGACGGCGGTGCCGAGCGGGTCGACCTCGTCGGCGAGGACGTCGGAGAGCCGCCGCCCCGGACCGGTGTGCGCCTTGAGGGTGGCTGCGTTCCAGCGGCGGAAGGCCGGCGAGGGGCCGATGCGTACGGCGAAGGCCCCGGCGGCGCGCAGGTGGTGGAGCAGCGGGGTGAGCCAGCCGTCGACGTCCGGGTCGGACCAGTCGGCGACCGGCCCCTCGGGGAGGTAGGCGAAGAACTTGCGGGTGCCGGGGAAGGGGCGCAGCAGCACCAGGGCGACGCCGGTCGGTCCGGGCCCCGACTCCGGTCCCCAGCCGAGGAGTTGGTGGCGCCAGCCGTCCTTGACCTCGGCCCAGGAGGGGCACTGGAGAAAGCTGGGGCGCGCCTCGCTCCGGGCGAGGACGGCACGGTACGTCTCGACGGTGACGGGCTCAAGGCGGGTGGTCCGCGGCGGTGCGGCCGTCACGAGCAGAGCTGACACAACGTGAGCCTCCTTGTTCCGCCCCTCGGTCGGGGGGCGCACAGGATGCTCACAGCCGTCCTTGACGGGGCCGCGCGTCGTGTGTGACCGGACGATGACCGTTCCTCTCCACCCCTTGTCACAGAGGCCCGGAGGGCGATTCGGCGGCCTACAGTCCGGGCATCCCACACTTTTTTCCGGAGGTTCCCGTGGTTTCCGCACGCACCCGAATACGCCGGTCGCTCGCGGCCGTCGCCCTCTGCGGCTCGCTCGCCGCCTGTTCGGCGGGGGCGGTGGGCGCGCCCCGTACGACGGAGAGCCCGGGGGCCGCGCAGAAGGCGGAGACCCCGGCGAAGGTGACCGTGGTGAGCCCGGCCGCGGGGCGGACCGTGACGGTCACGGCCACCGGCGGCACGCTGAGGACGGTGCGGGTCGTGGACGCGGAGGGCGGTGTGCTGGTGGGCCGTACCGGCGCCGGCGGGACGTCCTGGGTCTCGGACCGGAAGGCGGTGCCGGGCACCTCGTACCGGGTGGAGGCGACGACCCGTACGGCGGGCGGGAAGGAGACGACGAGCAGCTCGACGTTCAGGACCGTCCCGGCCGCGCGGGTCAACAAGCTGACGCTGGCGCCGGGGAAGAACACCACGGTCGGGGTCGGGCAGCCGCTGTCGATCGTCTTCGACCGGCCGGTGACGAACCGGGCCGAGGTGGAGAAGCAGCTCAAGGTGACGACCTCGAACGGGACGGTCGGCTCGTGGGGCTGGCTGAAGGACTGGTCGGGCAAGGACCGGGTGGACTGGCGGCCGAAGGAGTACTGGAAGCCGGGGACCCGGGTGGACCTGGACGCGACGCTCGACGGGACGGACTCGGGCGGGGGCTGGTTCGTACGGGACTACCGGACCGGGTTCACGGTCGGCGGGGTGGCGCAGGTGGTCAAAGTGGACCTGGACCGCAAGCGGCTGGTCCTGGAGCGCGACGGGCGGGCCGTGCGCACGATCCCCGTATCGGGTGGGACGCCCGGGGGCGACAAGCGGTCGTGGCGGGGGACGGCGGTGCTGATGGCGAAGGAGGGCACGATCAACATGAACTCGGAGACGGTCGGGCTCGGCGACGCCTACGACAAGATGGTCGACTTCTCGATGCGGCTGACGTGGTCGGGCATGTACGCGCACGCGGCGCCGTGGAACGCGGCGTACTTCGGCCGCGCCAACAAGAGCTCCGGCTGCATCGGCATGAGCGACGCGGACGCGGCGTGGTTCTACGCCCAGGTCCGGCCCGGCGACCCCTTCGAGATCACGGGCGCGGAGACGAAGGGCACGGTGGCGGAGGGCAACGGCTACGGCGCGTGGAACGTGAGCTGGGAGCAGTGGCGCGCGAAGAGCGCGGCGGCACGCTGACGCGAGGGGCTCGGCCCGGGACTCCCGCTCAGGTGCGGCGCATCTCCCAGAGGAGGAGTTCCGCGTCCGACGTGGCCAGGAGGGCGAGGTCGCGGGCGTCGGTGACGCGGGCCGCGTCGCCGGGGGCGAGCTCCTCGCCGTCGAGGCGGACCGTGCCCCGCACGACGTGCGCGTAGACGAGGTCCGCGTCCGGGACGGCCGTCCGCTCGCCCTGCTCCAGGCGCCGGACGTGGAGCATCGCGGCCGCCTCCGGGAGAGCGTACGGGGTGGAGTCGGCGATGCCCCGGACGATCTCGTACGCGGGGTCGCCGCCCGGCTCGAGCGGGGCGAGCCACATCTGGACGAAGACCAGGGGCACGTCGGCGTCGTTGCGCTCCTCGTGCCGTACGCCCCCGGCGGAGCTGAGCCGCTGGACGTCCCCGGGGCGGACGACCGTGGTGTGGCCCGCGGCCGTGTCGTGGTGGGTCAGCTCGCCCTCGACGACCCAGGTGACGATCTCGGTGTGCCGGTGCGGGTGCTCGGCGAACCCGGCCCCGGGCGCGAGCCGCTCCTCGTTGCAGGCGAGCACGGCGCCGAAGCGGAGGTTGTCGGGGTCGTAGTGCGGCCCGAAGGAGAACGCGTGCCGCGTCTCGATCCCGGCCGCCGGGTCGCCCCCGGGGTAACGGTCACCGGCACGCTGGATACGAATCACGGGCAAACGGTAGCCCGCGACGGGCGCGGCACGCGGCGCCCGTATCCACCGCCGCCGCGCGGGTGCCGCCCCGCGCGGCAGCGGCGGCCGACGTCCGGGTCCGGCCTTGCCCGCGCAAGCCGGGCGCGGCGACCGCCCCGGGGAGGCACGCCCCGCGACGCACCCGCCCGCGACGCCTCCCGCGACGGGCCCCTCGTGGGGAAACGGCCCCGACCCCGCACCCGGGCGTCCCGATAAGGCAGTCTTGTCCCCGTGTCTGAACCCACGAACGCCGCTCATCCGCATTCCGCGACCCTCAAGCGCCTCGAACAGTCCTCCGGGCGGCTCGCCGCCAACGCCATTGCCCGTATGGACGAGACGCTTCCGTGGTACCGGGCGATGCCGCCCGAGAACCGGTCGTGGATCGGTCTGGTCGCCCAGGCCGGTATCGCCGCGTTCACCGAGTGGTTCCGGCACCCGGAGACCCCGCAGGCCATCTCCACCGACGTCTTCGGCACCGCGCCCCGCGAGCTGACCCGGGCCATCACGCTCCGGCAGACCGTCGAGATGGTCCGCACCACCATCGAGGTCATGGAGACGGCGATCGAGGAGGTCGCCGCCCCCGGCGACGAATCCATCCTCCGCGAGGCCCTCCTCGTCTACGCCCGCGAGATCGCCTTCGCGACCGCCCAGGTCTACGCCCAGGCCGCCGAGGCCCGGGGCGCCTGGGACGCGCGCCTCGAGTCCCTCGTCGTCAACGCGGTCCTCTCCGGGGAGGCCGACGAGGGCGCCGTCTCGCGGGCCGCCGCGCTCGGCTGGAACTCCCCCGACCACGTCTGCGTCGTCCTCGGCACCGCGCCCGACGGTGACAGCGAGCTGACCGTCGAGGCGATCCGCCGGGCCGCCCGGCACGCCAAGCTGCAGGTCCTCACCGGCGTCCTCGGCGACCGGCTCGTCGTCATCGCCGGCGGCAACGACAACCCCCTCGCCGTGGCGAAGGCCCTGATCGGTCCGTACGCCGCCGGTCCCGTCGTCGCGGGCCCCGTCGTCCCCGACCTGCTCGCGGCGACCCGGTCCGCGCAGGCCGCCGCCGCCGGTCTGAAGGCCTGCACGGCCTGGCAGGACGCCCCGCGACCGGTCCTCGCGGACGATCTCCTGCCGGAGCGCGCCATCGCCTCCGACCCTTCTGCGCGTGAGCAGTTGGTGGAGGAGATCTACAGACCGCTGGAGGAAGCGGGATCGGCGCTGCTGGAAACTCTGAGTGTCTATCTGGAGCAGGCGAGCAGCCTGGAAGGCGCGGCACGGATGCTCTTCGTGCACCCGAACACCGTGCGGTACCGGCTTCGACGTGTGACAGACGTCACCGGTTGGTCACCCTCCGATGTTCGGTCCGCCTTCACGCTGCGGATCGCCCTCATTCTGGGGCGCTTGGCCGACGGAGATACCCAGTCCTAGACTTTTGTCGAACACCAACAATTCCCCCGACGGTTCTTCGTCCTAGTCCCCACGGGCGCCGGGAGCCGTCCCCAAGAGAGAGTGTGAGGGTGCTCGTACTCGTCGCTCCCGGCCAAGGCGCTCAGACGCCCGGCTTCCTGACTCCCTGGCTCGAACTCCCCGGTGCCGCCGACCGTGTGGCGGCCTGGTCCGAGGCCATCGGACTGGACCTCGCCCACTACGGCACGAACGCGGACGCGGACGAGATCCGTGACACGGCGGTGGCCCAGCCGCTGCTCGTCGCCGCCGGTCTGCTGTCCGCCGCCGCCCTCGACGAGGCCGTCCCCGGCTTCGCCCCCGGCGCCGTCGCGGGCCACAGCGTCGGTGAGATCACGGCCGCCACGTTCGCCGGTGTCCTCGACGACTTCTCCGCACTGCGTCTCGTACGGTCGCGCGGGATCGCCATGGCCGAGGCCGCCGCGATCACCGAGACCGGCATGTCCGCGCTGCTCGGCGGCGAGCCCGACGTGGTCCTCCCGCACCTGGAGAAGCTGGGTCTGACCCCGGCCAACGTCAACGGCGCGGGCCAGATCGTGGCCGCCGGTACGCCGGAGCAGCTGGCCGCCCTGGCCGAGGACAAGCCCGAGGGCACCCGCCGGGTGGTCCCGCTGAAGGTCGCCGGCGCGTTCCACACGCTCCACATGGCCACCGCGGTGCCGAAGCTGGAGGCCGCCGCGAAGGAGCTGGCCGTCTCGGCTCCGGCCGTGCGCTACGTCTCCAACAAGGACGGCCGGGTCGTGACCGAGGGCAGCGAGGTCATCGCGCGCCTGGTCGGCCAGGTCGCCAACCCGGTCCGCTGGGACCTGTGCATGGAGACCTTCAAGGAGCTGGGCGTGACGGCGATGATCGAGGTGTGCCCTGGCGGCACCCTGACCGGTCTCGCCAAGCGCGCGCTTCCGGGCGTGAAGACCCTCGCCCTGAAGACCCCCGACGACCTCGACGCGGCCCGCACGCTCGTCGCCGAGCAGACTGCAGCCTGAGAAGGAGCCGTAGAGCATGTCGAAGATCAAGCCCAGCAAGGGCGCCCCGTACGCGCGGATCATGGGTGTCGGCGGCTACCGCCCCACCCGGGTCGTGCCGAACGAGGTGATCCTCGAGAAGATCGACTCGTCCGACGAGTGGATCCGCTCGCGCTCCGGCATCGCCACGCGCCACTGGGCCTCCCCCGAGGAGACCGTGACCGCGATGTCCGTCGAGGCCTCCGGGAAGGCCATCGCCGACGCCGGGATCGACCCCGAGCAGATCGGCGCCGTGGTCGTCTCCACCGTCTCGCACTTCAAGCAGACCCCGGCCGTCGCCACCGAGATCGCCGACAAGATCGGCGCGGGCAAGCCCGCCGCGTTCGACATCTCCGCCGGCTGCGCGGGCTTCGGCTACGGCCTGACCCTCGCCAAGGGCATGATCGTCGAGGGTTCGGCCGAGTACGTCCTCGTCATCGGCGTCGAGCGGCTGAGCGACCTGACCGACCTGGAGGACCGCGCGACGGCCTTCCTCTTCGGCGACGGCGCCGGCGCGGTCGTGGTCGGCCCCTCCGACGAGCCGCACATCGGCCCCACGGTGTGGGGTTCGGAGGGCGACAAGTCCGAGACGATCAAGCAGACCGTGCCGTGGAACGAGTTCCACATCGGCGACGTCTCGAACCTCCCGCTCAACGAGCAGGGTGAGATCAAGTTCCCCGCCATCACGCAGGAGGGCCAGGCGGTCTTCCGCTGGGCCGTCTTCGAGATGGCGAAGGTCGCCCAGCAGGCGCTGGACGCCGCCGGAATCTCGGCGGACGACCTGGATGTCTTCATTCCGCACCAGGCGAACATGCGGATCATCGACTCGATGGTGAAGACTCTCAAGCTGCCGGAGCACGTCACGGTCGCGCGTGACGTCGAAACCACCGGCAACACCTCGGCCGCCTCGATTCCGCTCGCGATGGAGCGGCTGCTGGCGACCGGCAAGGCGAAGAGCGGCGACACCGCGCTCGTCATCGGCTTCGGGGCGGGTCTGGTCTACGCCGCGACGGTCGTTACTCTCCCCTAGGCACTCCGGATCTTCCGGAAGCCCATTTCCACAGCAAATCACAGAAGGAGCGCCACCATGGCCGCCACCCAGGAAGAGATCGTCGCCGGTCTCGCCGAGATCGTGAACGAGATCGCCGGCATCCCGACCGAGGACGTCGCGCTCGAGAAGTCCTTCACGGACGACCTCGACGTCGACTCGCTGTCCATGGTCGAGGTCGTTGTCGCCGCCGAAGAGCGCTTCGACGTCAAGATCCCGGACGAGGACGTCAAGAACCTCAAGTCGGTCGGCGACGCGGCCGACTACATCCTGAAGCACCAGGGCTGATTCGGCCCCTGCTGACTCGGTCAGCCACCCGGCGGTGGCGCCGTATTTCGACCATCACACACGTGGAGAAAGAATTCCTGTGAGCCCGACCAATCGCACCGTGGTCGTCACCGGTATCGGCGCAACCACACCGCTGGGTGGCGACTCCGCATCGACCTGGGAAGGTCTGATCGCGGGACGCTCCGGCGTCAAGCCCCTTGAGGGCGAACGATTCGCCGAACTGCCCGTACAGATCGCGGCGCTCGCCGCCGTCGACCCGGGTGACGTTCTGCCCCGCCCGCTCGCCCGCAAGCTGGACCGCTCGGCGCAGTTCGCGCTGATCGCGGCCCGTGAGGCGTGGGCCGACGCGGGCTACACCGCCCCGGCCGGCGAGGACACGAGCATCGCGCCCGAGCGGCTCGGCTCCGTCATCGCCTCCGGCATCGGCGGTGTCACGACTCTGCTCGACCAGTACGACGTGCTGAAGGACAAGGGCGTCCGCCGCGTGTCCCCGCACACCGTGCCGATGCTGATGCCGAACAGCCCCTCCGCCAACGTCGGCCTGGAGGTGAACGCCCGGGCGGGCGTCCACACCCCGGTCTCGGCGTGCGCGTCGGGTGCCGAGGCGATCGGCTACGCCGTCGAGATGATCCGTACCGGCCGGGCCGACGTGGTCGTGGCCGGTGGCACCGAGGCGGCGATCCACCCGCTGCCGATCGCGGCCTTCGCCAACATGATGGCGATGTCCAAGAACAACGACGAGCCGACGAAGGCCTCGCGTCCGTACGACACGGCCCGTGACGGCTTCGTGCTCGGCGAGGGCGCGGGCGTGGTGATCCTCGAGTCCGAGGAGCACGCGAAGGCCCGTGGCGCGCGGATCTACTGCGAGGTGCTCGGCCAGGGCCTGTCGGCCGACAGCCACCACATCGCGCAGCCCGAGCCGACCGGCCGGGGCATCGCCGCCGCGATGCAGAACCTGCTGGACGCGACGGACCTGAAGCCCTCCGAGGTCGTCCACCTCAACGCGCACGCGACGTCGACGCCGCAGGGTGACGTCGCCGAGATCAAGGCGCTGCGCAAGGTGCTCGGCGACGACCTGGACCACGTCGCGATCTCCGCGACGAAGTCGATGACGGGTCACCTGCTGGGCGGCGCGGGCGGCATCGAGACCGTCGCGACGGTCCTGGCGCTCCACAACCGCCTGGCCCCGCCGACGATCAACGTCGACGAGCTCGACCCGGAGGTCGAGGCGGACATCGTCCGCGACGAACCCCGCGAACTCCCGCAGGGCACGATCGCCGCGATCAACAACAGCTTCGGCTTCGGCGGCCACAACGTGGTGCTGGCGTTCCGCACGGTGTGACCTGACGTCACGTACGAGGCCCATCCCGCTGTGTGCGGGGTGGGCCTCTGCCGTGCGTCAGCGGAGGGCGAAGACGGACGGTTGTGGGGGCGACGCGACGCGGTTGACGATGACGTGGCGCATGACGTCCCCCACCCCCGCGCGCCCCCTGCGCGCCCCCCGGCGGAATCTACCCCCGCCGGGTTACGGGCGGCCTCAGACGACCTGGTGCAGCCAGCGGACCGGGGCGCCTTCGCCCGCGTACCGGAAGGGTTCCAGTTCGTCGTCCCAGGGCTTGCCGAGGAGCTTGGCGATCTCCGCCTCCAGCTCCGTCTCGCCGCGCACGGAGCGGGCCAGGGCGGCCCGCAGGCGGTCCTCCGGGATCAGGATGTCGCCGTGCATGCCGGTGACGGCGTGGAAGATGCCCAGTTCGGGGGTGGCGCTGTAGCGCTCGCCCTCGGCGGTCGGGCAGGGTTCCGCGGTGACTTCGAAGCGGAGCATCTGCCAGCCGCGCAGCGCGGAGGCGAGTTTGGAGGCCGTACCGGTCTCGCCCTGCCAGGAGAACTCGGCTCTCCACGTGCCGGGCGACGCCGGCTGGCGGATCCAGTCGAGCTGGACCCTCGCACCGAGGACACCCGCGACCGCCCATTCGACGTGCGGGCACAGCGCGCGCGGTGCGGAGTGTACGTACAGGACTCCACGTGTCGTCACCGGGACCTCCAGTGTGGGACGAGGTTCGCCTTTCCCAGCGGCCTCAGTAAACAGCATCGGGGGCAAAACTCCGTAAAACCCCGAAAAAGGGACAGCATGTGACGTGATGTAATTTACCGGAGCCGATTGGCAAAGGTGCCTCTGGTTCGACGGGGGAAAAGCTACCGTGCCGCACCGCCCTTGGGGTGACGTACGGTCGGTCCGGGGGCCGGTGGACACGAAGCTTTCACCCGCCAGGACGCCGAACGGACGCCGAAGGAGGGCACGGGGGATGCGCCGAGGGATGCGCGGGGGTGTACGCAGGGGGATGCGCGGCAGGCGACCCTTCCGTACGACCGTCGCCGCCGCGGGGGCCGTCGCGCTGTTGTGCGCGGGCACCCTGACGGGGTGTGAGGCGGAGGGGACCGGGACCTCGGCGACGCCGAAGCCGACCCCCACGCCGCGGCCGACCCCCGTCTGGGACCGCACGCCGGCCTCCGTCGCCGCCGTCGGCGACTCCATCACCCGCGCGTACGACGCCTGTGCGGTCCTGGCGGACTGCCCGGAGGCGTCCTGGGCGACCGGCACGGACATCGGCGTCAACAGCCTCGCCCTGCGGCTCCTCGGCCCGGAGCGGGTCGCCGAGCGCAGCTGGAACCTGGCGCGGTCGGGGGCCCGGATGGCGGAGCTGCCCGCGCAGATGGCGCGGGCGGGGGCCAGGAAGCCGGAGCTGGTGACGGTGATGATGGGCGCCAACGACGCCTGCCGGAAGCGGGCCGAACTGATGACCCCGGTCGCGGAGTTCCGCGCGGACTTCGAGGCGGCGCTGACGAGCCTGCGGACCTCCGCGCCGAAGGCACAGGTGTACGTGTCGAGCGTGCCGGACCTGAAGCGGCTCTGGGCGCGGGGCAAGGACAGCGCGCTGGGCCGGCAGGTCTGGAAGCTGGGGATCTGCGCCTCGATGCTGGCCGACGCGCAGGACCTGAGCCCTTCGGCCGAGAAGCGCCGGACGGCCGTGCGGGACCGGATCGTGGCGTACAACCAGGCGCTGAAGGAGGTCTGCGCGAAGGACCGGCGCTGCCGGTACGACGGCGGCGCGGTGTTCGGCTTCCCCTTCGACGGCGGGCAGCTGAGCCCCTGGGACTGGTTCCACCCCAGCAAGGACGGGCAGGCACGGCTCGCGGAGCTGGCCCATCGACAGGTGACGGCGCCTGAGCCGCCCGCGTAGGGTTCCGGATCATGAGGATCACGGGTGAACCCTTCGGTTCGGTCGACGGTACGGACGTCACGCGCTGGACCCTCCAGCGGGGCACCGTGCGGGTGCGGGTGCTGACGTACGGC
The DNA here is from genome assembly GCF_043200825.1 of Streptomyces sp. NPDC048370. Taxonomy (NCBI): domain Bacteria; kingdom Bacillati; phylum Actinomycetota; class Actinomycetes; order Kitasatosporales; family Streptomycetaceae; genus Streptomyces; species Streptomyces sp. NPDC048370. The sequence goes on from NZ_JBICYI010000004.1 coordinate 248,416, forward strand.
GGCATCGTGCAGTCGGTCGTGACGCCGGACCGGGACGGCGTTCCGGGCGAGGTGGCCCTCGGGTTCCCGGATCTGACGGGCTATCTGAAGCATCCGGAGCCGTACTTCGGTGCCCTGGTGGGCCGGTACGCCAACCGGATCGGCGGCGGGTCCTTCGCCCTGGACGGCACGACCCACCGCCTCCCCCGCAACGGCGGGCCGAACTGTCTGCACGGCGGGGAGCGCGGCTTCGACAAGCGCGTATGGGACGCGGAGGAGGTCGAGGGCGGGGTACGGCTGTCCCGGGTGAGCCCGGACGGCGAGGAGGGCTTCCCCGGCCGCCTGGACGTGTCGGTGACGTACACGCTCGACGCCGACGGCGCGCTGCGGATCGGCTACCGGGCGGTGACCGACGCGCCGACGGTGGTGGCGCTGACGAACCACACGTACTGGAGGCCGGGCGGCGGGGCGCAGGAGCTGCGGATCGCCGCCGGGCGGTACACGCCGACCGACGCGACGGGGATCCCGAGCGGGGAGTTCGCCGAGGTCGCGGGCACGGAGCTGGACTTCCGTACGGGCGGACGGCTTTCGGTGCCTCTGGACCACAACTTCGTCCTCGACGGGGACGGTTCGCCGGCCGCCGAGCTGTACGCGCCCGACACCGGGCGGGCGGTGACCGTGGAGACCACCGAACCCGGGCTGCAGGCGTACGCGAACCCGGAGCTCGGCGGGGTCGCCCTGGAGACGCAGGCCTTCCCCGACTCGCCGAACCGGCCGGAGTTCCCTTCGACGGTCCTGCGGCCGGGCGAGGTGTACGCCTCGGAGACCGTCTTCCGGTTCGGCACGCGCTGAGGAAGGCGTGGAAGCCCCGGGGCGGTTGTCAGGTTCCGCCCCGGGGCCGGTCTTGAGGGTGTCCGCGGACGTCAGATGTCGAGCGTGGCGGTGAGGCGCGCGTCGGTGAGCGAGTGCGCGGCCCTGACCTCGTACGTACCGGGGATGCTCGCCCAGCCGTTCCGCTCCTCGTCCCAGATCTCGAAGGCGCGGGCGGGCAGCGGGATCACGGTCTCGACGCTCTCGCCCGCGCCGGCCTCGACGCTCGCGAAGGCCGCGAGCCAGCGCGCCGGGCGCTCGACGGCGTCCGCCGTCGGCGCCAGGTAGATCTGGACGACCTCGCGGCCGGTGCGGGTGCCGGTGTTGGTGATCCGGACGCGCGCCTCGGTGGGGGTGACTTCGAGGGAGTCGTAGCTCCACGTGGTGTAGCCGAGGCCGTGGCCGAAGGGGTACGCGGGGGTGGTGCCGGCCTTGTCCCAGGCGCGGTAGCCGATGAAGACGCCCTCGGTGTAGTCGAGTTCGCCGTCGGTGGGGGTGACCTCGGTGACCGGGACGTCGGCGAGGGCGACGGGCCAGGTGGTGGGGAGCCGGCCGCCGGGCTCGTCGGCGCCGGTGAGGACGTCGGCGAGCGCGGCGCCGCCCTCCTGGCCGGGGAACCAGCTGAGCAGGATCGCGGCGACGTCCTCGCGCCAGGGCATCTCGACCGGGGAGCCGGCGTTGACGACGACCACGGTGTTCGGGTTGGCGGCGGCCACGGCGCGGACCAGCTCGTCCTGGCGGCCCGGCAGGGCGAGGTCCTTGCGGTCGAAGCCCTCGGACTCGACGCGCTCGGTGGTGGCGACGACCACGACGGCCGTGTCGGCGGCGCGGGCGGCCTCGACGGCTTCGGCGATCAGTTCGTCGGGGTCGCGCTGCGGCCCGAGGTGGACGAAGGAGAACATGACGGCGGGCAGCGGGGCCGCGAACTCCTTGTCCAGCGGGTGGAGCAGGGAGACCTCGACGCTCTCGCCCGCCGTGAGGGCGACCTTGGCGCGCTCGACGGGAGAGCCGAAGAACGCCTCGAAGGGGTCGCTCTCGGGGCCCATCGCCTGGAGGCCGTCGAAGACGGTCTCCCCCGCGACGCGGAGGGTGAAGGCGCCGAGGCCGCGGGTGCCGAAGGAGTGCTCGCCGGACTCGCGCGGGGTGAAGGTGCCGGTGACCTCGATGGAGGCGAGGGCCTCGTGGGTGACGCCGGCCGGGAGGTCGTCGCCGATCCACTGGACCTGGCCGTTGGGCAGGGAGCCCTCGCCGAGGACGGTGCCGTCGGCGTCGCGGCAGACCGCGCGGAGGGTGAAGCCCTGATCGGCCGGGGTGAGTTCGTCGCTCGGGTCGGCGCCGATTGAGAAGGTGAGGGCGCCTTCGGGCAGGGCGGCGGTGAGGCCGTCGAGCGGGGAGACGGTGTGGTCGGGGAAGACCTGGGCGGAGCCGCCGCCGAGGACCCGGGCATCGCGGGCGGCGGCGCCGGAGAGGGCGACCGTGCCGCTCCCGAGGGGCAGCACCGCGTTCTCGTTCCGGACGAGGACGACGCCGCGCCGGGCGATCTCGCGGGCGAGCGCGTCGCCGTCGATCGTGGCAGGGGGCTCGGTGACGACCGGCGGGGCGCCTTCGAGGGCGCCGACGCGGGCGGCGAGCCGCAGCACGTTCCGTACGGCCGCGTCGACGGCCGACTCCTCGACCTCGCCGGCCCTGACGGCGGCGGCGAGCGCCTCGCCGTAGACGGTCTGCGGGCCGGGCATGGCGACGTCGAGGCCGCCTTCGATGTCGCCCTTGGTGGAGCGGGCGGCCATCCAGTCGGAGACGTTGTAGCCGTCGAAGCCCCACTCGCCGCGCAGGACCTCGTTGACGAGCTCGTGGTGCTCGGTCATGGTCACGCCGTTGACCTGGTTGTAGGCGGTCATGATGCCCCAGGGGTGGGCGTTCTTGACGATGGCCTCGAAGGGCGCGAGGTAGAGCTCGCGCAGCGGGCGCGGGGCGACCTTGTTGTCGACGGTGAAGCGGTCGGTCTCGGCGTCGTTGGCGACGAAGTGCTTGACCGTCGTGCCGACGCCGCCGTCCTGGACGCCCTGGACGTATCCGGTGCCGATGGCGCCGGTGAGGTACGGGTCCTCGCTGTAGGCCTCGAAGTGGCGGCCGCCGAGCGGGGTGCGGTGCAGGTTGACGGTGGGGGCGAGGAGGACGTGGACGCCCTTGCGGCGGGCCTCCTGGGCGAGCAGGCGGCCGGCGCGGCGGGCGAGGGCCGGGTCCCAGGCGGCGGCGAGGGCCGTCGGGGACGGCAGCGCGACGGAGGGGTCGTCGGCGGTCCAGCGGACGCCCCGGACGCCGATCGGACCGTCCGACATCACGATCGACCGCAGTCCGATCTCGGGCACGGCGGGCAGGGACCACATGTCCTGGCCGCCGAGCAGCCGGGTCCTGGTATCCAGGTCGAGCTTGCCGAGTGCCGTCTCGACGGCCTGCTCACGGACGGTTTCCGCGCTGTTCTCCGCCATGGCCGTACCTCCTCGTTGAAGTCGTGTGCGGCCCATGGTGGACCTCTTGCCTGTAGATCGGTAGGTTACGTTATTGTTTCGTGATCTTAGGATGCCGTACGGTCCTCGTGACGAGGGACCTTCGGCGGACGGACAGCAGGGGAAGGGGGCCACGGCGATGGTGCGGGCCAGGAGCGAGGAGCGGCGCGCGGACATCGTGCGCGCGGCCCTGGAGGTGATCGCCGAGCGCGGCTACCGGGGCGCGTCGCTCGGCGCCGTCGCGGAGCGCGTCGGCCTGACGCAGCAGGGGCTGCTGCACTACTTCCCCACGAAGGAGACCCTGCTCGTGGCGGTCCTCGCGGAGCGCGACAAGTGGGACACGAGCGGCGCGGGCTCGCGCGAGGGCTGGCGGCTCGACCTGATCGACTCGCTCGTCGAGTACAACGCGATGCGGCCGGGGATCGTGCAGACCTTCTCGGCGCTGCTCGGCGAGAGCGTGACCGAGGACCATCCGGCGCGCCGGTTCTTCACCGAGCGCTACACCCAGGTCCGTACGGAGATGGCGACCGTGCTGCGCCTGGAGTTCGGCGAGCGCCTGCCGAGCGGGCTGACGCCGGAACGCGCGGCGCCGATCCTGACGGCCGTCATGGACGGCTTGCAGTACCAGTGGCTGCTCGACCCGGCGGCGGTGGACATGCCGGCGGCGTTCCGGGACTTCCTGCGGCTGCTGTACGGCGGGGACGGCAGGGACGGCGAGGGCGGCGGGGCTCCCGGGGACCTTGGGGACACGAGCGGCAAGTGAGGGCACCGTAGCGGGAGTTGCGGGTGAGCCGGGATACTGCGCGGGCCGGTTTCCGACTCGACGGAGGTCCCGCCCGTGCTCTCCCGGATACGTCACGCAGCGCTCGGTCTCGCGCTGATCACCGCCACCCTGACACTCGGCGCACCACCCGCCACGGCCGCGGCGGGTTCCGTGACCGTGGAGGAGGCGCGGCTCGGCAGGGCCGTGCCCCAGGAGATCCTGCGGCGCGGTGGATTCGCCTCCGTGGCACCGGAGTTCGCCCGGGCGCTGGCCGGAGCGGAGTCGTACGGAGAGGCCGAGCGGGCGGTCGCGCGGCACGGGGGGCAGCTCTGGCGGGACGCGGTCGATCGGGCGCAGGGGCGCCGGGTGCGCGGCGACCTCAGTGTGGACGACGACCGCCCGCTGTATTGGGCGCGTCTCGCGATGACCCGTGAACTGCGGAGCTGGAAGCCGGAGTTCACGCTCGGCGAGGAGGGGCGGGCCCGGCTGCTCGACCGTCTCGAGCGCTCCTCGCGCGGCCAGGACGCGATCCGGTTTCCCGCAGGCAAGGGCGTGAAGCGGATCCTGCTGACCGGCTTCGACCCGTTCACGCTCGACCGGGACGTCCGGATCAGCAACCCCTCGGGGGCCACCGCGCTGGCCCTGGACGGCACCTGGATCCGTACGGCGGACGGTGGCCTCGCCCGGATCGAGACGGCCGTCTTCCCCGTCCGCTGGCAGGACTTCGCCGACGGCACGGTCGAGCGGACGCTGCGCGGGCACCTGCCGAGGGTGGACCTCTTCACCACCGTCAGCCAGGGCCGGATCGGCCGCTTCGACATCGAGCGGTTCAACGGGGCCTGGCGGGGCGGCTTCCCGGACAACGAGAACGTCTCCCGCACCGAGACCGTCCCGGTCGACGACCCGGCCACGCGGCCCCAGTGGACGGCGACGACCCTGCCGTACGCCTCGATCGTCGCGGCGGACACCGGGCGCTTCCCGGTACGGGACAACACGGCCGTGACCGAGATCCCGGCGGGCGGGGCCGGGCCCGTGGACCGCCCGGCCGGTCCGACGCCTGGCTCCACGGCCCGCGCGGGCGGCGGCGGGAACTACCTCTCCAACGAGATCGCCTACCGCGCGACCCTGCTGCGCGACCGGCTCGGCCTGCCGGGGCTGCCCGGCGGCCATGTCCATACGCCGGTACTGGAGTTCGGCGCGGGCAACACGGACCCTGCGTCGGGCACGGTCACGGACCCGGAGTTCGTCCGCAACCGGCTCGACATCATCGCCCAGGTCAGGGCGATCGTCGCGGTGGCGGCCGCGAACTCCTAGCGCACGGCGGCTGACGCACGGCGACTGGCGGGCGTCGGCGGCCGGGCCCTATCGCGTGACGGCCGCCGGGCCCTAACGCGCGACCGCCGCCAGGTCCTCGCCCGCGAGCGCCGGGTCCTCGGTCAGGGCCCGGTGCACCGCCTCCAGGACGGGCAGCTTCGCCACCGCCGTGGCCAGGGCGACGTCCTTCGCGGCGAGCGCGACCGGGAAGTGCGCGCCGGTCGCGGTGGCCCGGGCGACGGCGCCCGCGAGGGGTCCCGCGGCCAGGGCGTCGAGCGTCGACCGCCTCGGCAGTCCCAGCGCGTCGGAGAGGGCGAGGGCCTCGCCGACCAGGGCGACCCCGCCGATGGCGGCGTTGATGAGGACGAGCTTGAGGGCGGCGCCCGTCCCCGGCCCACCGCACACGGTGGTCGTACCGAGCCGGTCGAGGACGCCCCGTACCGGCGCGGTGTCACCGCCCGCGAAGATCAGCAGCTCCCCCACCTCGGCCCGGTCCACGCTGCCCATGACCGGGGCGTCGATCAGAGTGACGCCCTCGGGGAGCCGGCCGGTCATGGTCCGGACGGTGTCCGGGCCGACGGTGGAGGTGTCGACCCAGTACGTGCCGGGGCGCAGCGCCGGCAGCATCGCGTCCGCGACGGCGAGGGCGGCCGGCGGATCGGCCAGCATCGTGAGGACCACATCGGCGTCCCGGACGGCGTCGGCGGGGGTCGCGGCGCGGACGGCGCCTGCGCCGACCAGGGCATCGGCCTTGGCGGCCGTACGGTTCCACACCGTCAGCGGGTGTCCGGCGGCGAGGAGGCGGCGGGCCATCGGCAGGCCCATGCCGCCGAGCCCGAGGAAGGCGATCTTCTGCTTGCTGTCCATGACTTCGACGCTAGGCAGGGAGGAGCCATGCAACAAGCGAATGTCTAGCATGGCTCCCATGCCGCAGAATCATGGCTTGTACGAGGTCTTCCTCGCCGTCGCCCGGGACGGCTCCTTCACGGCCGCGGCCCGCGCGCTCGGCTACACCCAGTCCGCAGTCTCGCGCCAGGTCCAGTCCCTGGAGGACGAGATCGGGGCGGCCCTCTTCGAGCGGCTGCCGCGCGGGGTGCGGCTCACCGACGCCGGGCGGGTGCTGCTGCCGCACGCCGAGGCGGTACGCGACCGGCTCGGCCTGGCCCGTACCGAACTGGAGGCGCTGCGCACCCTGGAGGGCGGGCTGCTGCGGCTCGGCGCGTTCTCCAGCGCCACGGCGTCTCTCGTGCCCCGCGCCCAGGCCGTGTTCCGCGAGCGGTGTCCGGGCGTGGCCGTCACCCGGACCGAGGGCCCGTCGGCCAAGCACCTGGGGCTGATCGTCGCCGGCGAGGAGGATCTCGCGGTGGTCGCCCCGGCCGTCGGCGCCGCCGTGCCGGAGGGGGTGACGCTGCATCCGCTGCTCGACGAACCGATGCTGGTCGCGCTCCCCCGGGGCCACGCGCTCGGGGGCCGACGGGCGTTGCGGCTCGGCGAGCTGGCGGACGAGGAGTGGATCGTCGGCCGCGAGCGTCTGGAGGACACGCTCTTCCGTCCGGTCGCCGCCGGGTTCCGGCCGCGGACCGGACTGATCGCGTCCGACTGGATCGCCAAGCTCGGGGCGGTCGCGGCCGGTCTGGGCGTCACCCTCGTGCCGGCCCTCGCGGCGGCGTCCGTGCGGCGGGACGTCACGCTGGTCAGGGTCCACCCCGACGACGTGCCCTACCGCCGGGTCTGCGCGGCGACCCCGGCGGGGGCGACGGTGGCGGCCCTCGCGTTCCTCGGGGTGCTCCGCGAGACGGCCGAGGCGCTGCCGGGGTCCAGGGGTTTCCCGCGGGCCGGACGGGCGGGATGATGGCGGTCATGATCGTCGCAGCAGCGCAGTTCGCCCCGGTCGCCGGGGACGTCGAGGCCAATGTCCGTACGGCGGCCGACCTGATCCGGGCGGCCGGTGCCGAGGGCGCCCGGGTCGTCGTCCTCCCCGAGCTCGCCCTCACCGGCTACGAGCCGGCCCTCATCCGCGACAACCCCGCCGTCTGTCTCACCGAGGACGACGCACGGCTCGATCCGGTACGGGAGGCCTGCCGCGCGACGGGTGCGGCGGCGGTCGTCAACGGGCCGGTCCTCACCGGGGACGGCAGGCCGGCCATCACCTCCCTCGTCATCGGCCCGGACGGTGGCCTGCTCGCCCGCTACGACAAGATCCATCTGCACGGCGTCGAGAACGAGGTCTTCGCCCCGGGCACTGCCGACGGCCGCTTCACCCTCGACGACACCCGCTTCGCGCTCGCCACCTGCTACGACAACCGCTTCCCCGAGCTGGCGGAGCGGGCCGTGGCCGACGACTGCACGGTCTATCTGGCGAGTTCGGTGCTCGACGTCGCGAACGACTCGTTCGAGAAGGTGTATCCGGTGCGGGCCAGGGACTTCGGGCTCTACGTCGTCCTGGCCAACGTCTTCGGCGAGAGCGAGGCGGGCACGTGCCCGGGCCTCAGCGGCGCCTGGGGCCCGGACGGCGAGCGGATCGCCGACGCGGGCCCGGACCGCGAGGGCTTCGCCCTCGCCGAGGTGGGCTGAACCGCCCGGGCGGCGTTACGGGCGGGGGTGGTGCGCCTGCGGCCGCGCGTACGGGTGCGGCTGCGGGGCGTCCGTCGGTACGGGCTGCGCGGTGTTCCCGTCCTTGCCCGTCCCTGCCTCGCCCGTCAGCTCGCGGGCCATCAGCGTCGCGCCCGCGACGGCGCCCGGCATCAGGAAGACGGCGACGAACGGGACCACGAACGAGAGGGCCACGGGGACGCCGAAGCCCAGGGTGAGCGCCCGGCGGCCCCGGAGCATCCGGAGGCGGTCCTTCAGCTCGACGCCCCGGCGCTGGAGGGCGACGGAGGTCAGTTCCTGGGCGAGGAAGAAACCGGAGACGCAGAAGCCGACGACCGGGACGACCGTCTGGCCGACGACGGGGATGAAGCCGCAGGCGAAGAGCAGGATGCCGTACAGGGCGACCCGTGCGAGCACGCGCAGGCTGTCACGCGCGGAGATCCACAGCTCGCGCCAGAGCGGCAGGCCGGACTCGGGGACCTCGCCGCCCTCGGTGCGGTCGACCTGCTCGGAGAGCGACTCGTAGAACGGCTGGCCGACCAGCAGGGTCACGGCGGTGAAGGTGATGACCGCGAGGAAGAGCCCGAGGGCGAAGACGAGGCCGGTGAGGAAGCCCCGGAAGAGCCCCTGCCAGGGGGAGGTCCAGTCATCGGCGAACGGCGTCGCCCAGGCGGTCAGGTCGTCGGCTCCGTAGCCGAGACCGACGAGGGCGCCCACGTACAGCACGAGGGTCACGAGCCCCGGCAGCAGTCCGAACCCGAACCACCGCCCGTGCCGGGCCACCCACTTCTGCCCCTGTACCAGAAAACCGAAGCCGGCCCCGAAATCGCGCATGTCGATCACCCTATCGGGCGCCCCGCGCGGGCCGGTACGAAGAGGGCCGCACCCCGGTCGGTCGGGGTGCGGCCCTCTTCAGCCTACGCGTAACTCAGACGGCAAGCTCGACCGAGATGTTCCCACGGGTCGCCTTGGAGTACGGGCAGACCTGGTGGGCCTTCTCGATCAGGCTCTTCGCGGTCTCGGCGTCCACGTTCGGGATGGTCGCCGAGATCTTGACGATGATGCCGAAGCCGTCGTCGTTCTTGCCGATGCCGACCTCGGCGGTGACCGTCGAGCCCGAGATGTCGGCGTTCTCGTTGCGCGCAACGACGCCCAGCGCGCCCTGGAAGCAGGCGCTGTAGCCGGCGGCGAAGAGCTGCTCGGGGTTGGTGCCCTCGCCCGAGCCGCCCATGGCCTTCGGCGGGTTCACGACGACATCGAGCTGACCGTCGTCGGTCGCGACCCGGCCGTCCCGCCCGTTCTCGGCGGTGGCGACGGCGGTGTACAGGACGTCAGAGTGCTGGATGGACATCTGGTGCTTCCTTCTGCTGGTTCGCCGCGACTCGCGCCCACGATCGCGACGGCTGAGGGAAGACTAACGGGTCGCGGAAACGATCATCTTTCCGGTGTTCTCCCCGCGGAGCAGGCCGAGGAAGGCCTCCACACCGTTCTCGATGCCCTCGACGACCGTCTCGTCGTACTTGAGCTCGCCGGAGCGCAGCCAGCCGCCGACCTCCTGGACGAACTGCTGCTGCATGCCGTAGTGGTCGCCGACGAGGACGCCCTGGAGACGCAGCCGCTTGCCGATGATCATGGCCATGTTGCGCGGGCCGGGGACCGGCTCGGTGTCGTTGTACTGCGCGATCATGCCGCAGATGGTGGCGCGGCCGTGCACGTTGAGCGAGGAGATCGCGGCTTCGAGGTGGTCCCCGCCGACGTTGTCGAAGTAGACGTCGATGCCGTCCGGGGCGGCCTCGCGGAGCTGGTCCTTGACCGGGCCGTTCTTGTAGTTGAAGGCGGCGTCGAAGCCGTACTCCTCGACGAGGCGCTTGACCTTCTCGTCGGAACCGGCGGAGCCGATGACGCGCGCGGCGCCCTTGATCTTCGCCATCTGGCCGACCTGGCTGCCGACGGCGCCGGCCGCGCCGGAGACGAAGACCGTGTCGCCCTCCTTGAAGGAGGCGACCTCGAAGAGGCCGGCGTAGGCGGTCAGGCCCGTCATGCCGAGGACGCCGAGGTAGGTGGAGAGCGGGGCGAGGCTCGCGTCGACCTTGACGGCGTGCTCGGCGGCGACGTCCGCGTACTCACGCCAGCCGAGGCGGTGCAGGACGTGGTCGCCCACGGCGAAGCCCTCCGCGTTCGACGCGACGACCTCGCCGACGGCGCCGCCGTCCATGGGGTGGTCCAGCTTGAACGGCGGGGTGTACGACTTCACGTCGTTCATCCGGCCGCGCATGTACGGGTCGACCGAGAAGTGCAGGTTCTTGACCAGGATCCGACCCTCGGCGGGCGCGGCGACCGGGGTCTCACGGAGCGCGAAGTCCGCCGGGGTGGGCCAGCCGTGCGGGCGTGCGACGAGGTGCCACTCACGGCTGGACGCGGGAAGTACGGACATCGGCTCTGCCTCCTGGAACGAGAATTACTTCACTACCTGAAACAACAATGCGCTTGGATATTTCATGTTGTCAAGTATCTGGGTACGATGGTGCCCATGGCCACCTCACGCACAGACCCCCTGACCGTCGAAGTCGTCGACCTGATCGGCACGGTCGTGGCGCGGTACCACGAGGAGTACGAGCAGGCGGCCTCCGAGCACGCGCTCACGGGCGCCCAGGCCCGGGTCCTCGGACTCCTGTCCCTGGAGCCGGTGGCCATGCGGAAGATCGCCGAGAAGCTGAGATGCGAGCCGTCGAACGTCACGGGGATCGTCGACCGGCTCGAAGCGCGCGGCCTGGTCGAGCGCCGCCCCGACCCGGCCGACCGCCGCGTCAAGCTGGCCGCGCCCACGCCCGAGGGGCTCGAGACCGCCCGCAGGCTGCGGGAGTCGCTCGACTTCGCGCGCGAGCCGCTCGGGCAGCTCACGGAGGTCGAGCGGACGCTCCTGCGGGACCTGCTGAAGCGGATGCTGGGCGAAGACGTGCGGTGACCGCTGTGACCGCCCTGGCGGCCCTGGCGGCCCTGGCGAGCGTCGCGAGCCAGGCCGGACTTCCGGACACGACCTAGCAGAAGATGATGAGCCAGCAGTCTTCCTCGGGCTCCGGGCTCGGCGTGGCAGGCGGGGGACTGGGCGTCGGCGAACCGGGCGGCGTGGGAGTGCCGCTGCCCGTGGCCGTCGGTGTGGCACCGGGCTGCGAGGCGGACGGCGAGCCCGACGGCGTGGCGCTCGGCGACCCGCCCTGACCACCGTCCGAGCCCTGCCCGGTCCCGCCCCCGCTCCCCGAGCCGTTCCCGCCGCCGCCCGACCCGGATCCGCCGCCGGAGCCCCCGCCGGGTATGCCCGTGTGCCCGGGTGCGGGCGTGTCCTTGTCGACCGGGGAGGCCGAGGTCGACACCCGGACCGGGCCACGGGTCGCGGTCGGCCGCACGGTCTCGGAGGGGACCGGAGGCAGCGAGGTCTCGACGACCTCCTCCTCCTGGACGGCGCTGGCCGCGCCCCCCTCGTCCGGCGGGTCGAGGGCCGCCTTCGTCAGGCTCAGCGCCCCGGCAGCGAGGACGAGCCCGAGCGTGCCCACCAGAACGTTTCGCCCCTTGCGGCTGCGCGCCCTGCGCCCCTTGCGCGAGGCCGCGCGGCCGGACGGGGCCGACGCCACGGCGGCCCGTCTGGCGGCACGCCCGCCACCCGAGGCGGGGCGCGGAGGCTCGACGACGTCCAGTTCGTAGACGTGCTCGGCCTCGGCCGCGTACTCGGTCGCGCGAGGGGTCTCGTACCGCAGCTCCTCCACCGGCGTACCGCACCCCGCACAGGCGAGGGCGCCGTTGAGATGCCGTCGGCACTGATGGCAGTAGTCCATGGCTGCCGCAGAGTATGTGTCGACGGGACACCACAGGTAGGCGGGAACGTGAGGATCCTGTGAGGAAACCCCAGGTCGACGGCGTGTCGTCGCGAATCTCCCGCTTCGGGCAGGATGGTCGCATGACCTCGATCGAGCCCTTCGGGCCCACCGAGTTCCAGCTCGTCCTGCTCCGCCGGATGGCCGACCACCAGCCGGATCTCGTCGAGGACGCCGTCCGCGCGCTCGGCGCCACGCGGACCGCGATGCGCGAGGCGAACCGGCGCTGGCAGGCCCGCGCGCACGCCCGCCGGGGCCCGGGCGAGCTCGCCCGCTACCGCGCGGCGCTCGGTGAGCCCGTGGCGCGGCGCCGGGTGGAGCGGTACGACTCCGAGATCCTCCAGTGGGAGCTGCCGCTCTGGCCGGACCTGCGCTGGGAGGTCCTGGTGGGCCCGCTCGGCCGCCGGTCGCCGGACGTCTGGGGCTGCGGCCTGGTCCGCGCGCCCGGCTCCCACACCCCCGAGCTGCGCACCGAGGCGGATCTACGGCCCTGGGGCTGCACCGTCGCCGAGGTCGGCAACGCCTTCCCGCCGGCCTCGGCGCGCGACGGCAGCGCTCCGACCCGGCTGCGCCTGGACTTCACCCTCCCCGGCGGCACCCCGGGTGCCGCCGAGTTCACCTGGGGCCTGCTGCAGCGTCTGCTCTGACCCGACGTCAGGACTCCCTACGCCCCCGGACACCCCCGGGCGGCGCATCCCAGCGCGCGCCGCGCCTGAGCCGGTCGCACGATGCGAACAGAACGCCGAAACGAACGCCGAACAGAACGCCCCACAGAACGCCGCTCAGAAACACCGAGCCGGACCGCCGGAACAGAACGCGCGTCCACCCACCTCGCTCCGTGCCAGCACCGCACTCCGGAGGATCTGCCGTGACCGTCAGCCTTGAGCAGCTGCGCCGTTGCCATCTCGCCGTCGACCTGGGCGCCGCCCGGACCCGGGTCTTCGTCAAGGGCGCCGGGCTCGTCGTCGACGAGCCCAGTGTCGCCGCCGTGAACACCCGTACCGGGGCGCTGATCGCCGTCGGCGCCCTGGCCGAGAAGATGACCGGCCGCACCCCCGACTACATCCGGGTCGCCCGACCCGTCTCCGGCGGCACCGTCGTCGACATCGAGATGGCCCAGCGGATGCTCCGTCACCTCCTCGGTGAGAAGCTCCGCCGCCAGCTGCGCCGCAAGCCCCGGCTGCGCGCCGCCGCCTGCACCCCGCACGACAGCGACCCGCTCGCCCAGCGCGCCGCCGTGGAGACCCTCGTCGGCCTCGGCGCGCGCCGGGTCGAGCTGGTCGACACCCTGATCGCGGCGGCCGTGGGCTGCGGACTCCCCGTCGAGCAGCCCACCGCGACCATGATCATGGTCTGCGGGGCGGCGACCACCCAGGTCGCCGTGTTGTCGCTGGGGTCCATCGTGACCGCCGAGCGGATCCCGGTGGGCGGTGACGCGATCGACCACGCGGTCATCCAGCACCTGCGCCACCAGCACGAACTGATGCTGCCCAGCCAGTCCGTCCGACCGCTGCAACTCGCCCTCAGCGGCAACGGCCTGACCCTCCAGGGCCCGAGCTACACCGAGATCCACGGCCGGGACGTCGCCACGGGGCTCGCCCGCTCGGTGACCGTCGACACCGCCGCCGTACGCGAGGCGATCCACACCCCGCTGACCGCCGTCCTCGACGGCATCGGCAAGATCCTGCGCGACTGCCCGCCGGACCTGGTGGCCGACCTCGCCGAGCGCGGCATCATGATGGTCGGCGGCAGCGCGCTGCTCCCCGGGCTCGACCAGATGCTGCGCGAGGCGACCGGGATGCCCGTGCACATCGCCGAACGTCCCGACGTGTGCGCGATCCTGGGGCTCGGCGCGATGCTGGAGGGCAAGATCCAGCCGATGGTGCTCGACCCGCTGGCCCAGGCGGAATGACCGTTCCGCCCGACCCTTCTGCCTGACAATGCTCCCATGTCACTCATGGACCAGGACGACGAACCGGACCCGGTGCCCCGTCTGCCGATGCTGCTCCAGGCGGTCCTGAGTGTCGGCACCGACCTCGAACTGCGGGCCACGCTCCAGCACATCGTGGACTCTGCGACGGAGCTGATCGGAGCGCGCTACGGGGCGCTCGGGGTCGTGGACCCCGAGCGCGGCCGGCTCACCGAGCTGTTCACCGCCGGGATGACGGACGCCGAGCGGGAGCGGATCCCCCGTCTGCCCGACGGACACAGCGGGCTCCTCGGCGTCCTCATCGAGGACCCCCAGCCACTGCGTCTGGACGATCTGACGGCCGATCCGCGCTCCGGCGGGGTCCCCGAGGGCCACCCCACGATGCACTCCTTCCTCGGGGTCCCGATCCGCGTCCACACCGAGGTGTTCGGCAACCTCTACCTCACCGAGAAGCAGGGCGGCCCGTTCACCGACCGGGACCTGTCGATGCTGCGGGTCCTCGCCGCCCAGGCCGGGATCGCGATCGGCAACGCCCGCCTGTACGAGACCGTCCGGCAGCGCGAGCGCTGGATCGAGGGGGCGGCGGCGGTGACGACGGCGCTGCTCGCCGGGGAGCCGGCGGCGGACGCGCTGATGACGGTCGCCGAGCGGGCGCGGCTACTCGCCGACGCCTCGGCCGGGGTCGTCCTCCAGCCCAACGAGGAGGGCGGGATGGAGATCGTGGCGGCCTCGACGGTGGACGACCCGGGTGACCTGGTGGGGACGACGATCGCGCCGGGCTCGCCGGTCCTCGAGCAACTGCTCGGCGGGGAGCCGGTGTTCGTCGAGGACTCGGCGACCGATCCCCGGATGACGACGCACGTACGGTCACGGTTCGGGCCCTCGATGATGCTGCCGCTGCAGAGCGGCGGCCGGCTCATCGGCACGCTCGCGCTCCCCCGGCGGCACGGCGGACGCCCGTACACGGCGGTGGAGCGACTGCTCGCCTCGCAGTTCGCCTCCCAGGCGGCCCTCGCGCTCGTCCTGGCGGACGCGCAGCACAACCGGGAGCAGCTCGCGGTGTACGAGGACCGCGACCGGATCGCCCGTGACCTGCACGATCTCGTGGTCCAGCGGCTCTTCGCGACGGAGATGATGCTGGAGTCCACCCGCCGACGCGCGCTGGACGCACGGACGGGCGAGACGCCCGCCGAGAGCACATCGACCCCCGACCCGGACTCCGTGGACGACACCGCGCTGCTCGGGCGGGCGGTGGACGAGCTGGACTCCACCATCCAGGAGGTACGGACGGCCATCTTCGCCCTCCAGCAGCCGCCCGCCGACGCCCCGACGACCTTCCGGGGGCGGGTGCTGCGCGAGACCGGCGGCGCGGCGGTGCTCCTCGGCTTCCAGCCGTCCGTGCACTTCACCGGCGCGGTCGACACCCTCGTCGAGCCCGCCGACGGGGACCGGCTGCTCGCCGCCCTGCGCTCCGCGCTCGCGGCGGCCCACCGCCGGCCGGGCGTGGCCGCGATCCGCGTCGAGGTGACGGCGACACAGGACGGCCCGCGCCTCCGGGTCACGGACGACGGCCGCCCACCGACGACCGTGGACTGGCCGTAGATCGTTCCTCAGGGCCCCGTACGGCCCAGTCCCGCGCGCCCCCACCGGCCGCTCGAATTTGACTGGTCGCGTGGACACCCTCGCGAAACCCTCCGGCGCCGCCTACCGGAACCTGGTCATGGCCACGATCGGGTTCGCGCTCACCTTCTGGGCGTGGGACCTGATCGCGCCGCTGGCCAGTTGGTACGGGGACCGGCTGGAGCTCAGCTCCTTCGAGCAGTCGCTGCTCGTCGCCGTCCCCGTCCTGGTGGGTTCGCTCGGCCGGATCCCGGTCGGGGCGCTCACCGACCGCTACGGCGCCAAGCTGATGTTCCCTGTGGTGTCGGCGCTGACGATCGTGCCCGTCCTGCTCCTGATTCCGGCGAAGAACTCGTACGGCGCGATGCTCGCCGTCGGTTTCCTCCTCGGTCTCGGCGGCACGACCTTCGCGATCGGCATCCCCCTGGTCAACTCCTGGTTCCCGCCCGCCAAGAGGGGCCTCGCGCTCGGGATCTTCGGCATGGGCATGGGCGGTGTGGCGCTGTCCGGGTACTTCACCCCGCGCATCGCCAAGCACGGTGAGAACCTGCCGTTCGTCGTGGTCGCCCTCGCCCTCGCCGCGTACGCCGTCCTCGCCGTGTTCCTGATCACCGACCGCCCCGACCGGCCGGTCCCCACCGCCTCCCTCGCGAGCCGGCTCGGCAAGGCGGGCCGGCTGCGGGTGACATGGGAGCTGTCGGCGCTGTACGCGATCGGCTTCGGCGGCATCGTCGCGTTCGGGGTGTACCTGCCGACGTACCTGAAGACCTGGTACGAGCTCGACCCGACCGACGCCGGGACGAAGGCCGCCGGGTTCGCCCTGGTCACCGTCGTCTTCCGGCCGATCGGCGGCTGGCTCTCGGACCGGTCCCACCCCGCCCTCGTCACGGCCGGCGCGCTCGGCTTCGTCGCCCTGTTCGCCATCGTCCAGGCCTTCGACCCGCCGCTGAACCCGGGCGGCACGATCGCCCTGCTCTGCATGGCCGCCGGGCTCGGCACGGCGAGCGGTTCGGTCTTCGCGCTGGTCTCGCAGGTCACCCCGCAGCCGCAGGTCGGCAGCGTCACCGGCATCGTCGGGGCGATGGGCGGGCTCGGCGGGTTCGTGCCGCCGCTGGTGATGGGCGCGATCTACAGCGCCAAGGACTCGTACTCGATCGGATTCATGCTCCTGTCCGACCTCGCGCTCGCGGGCTGCGTGTACGCGTACGGCCGGATGCGGTCGATCCGGCCCAGCTCGGAGGAGGACGGAGCCCCTGAGGTGAGCAAGGTCGCAGCACGTCGCCCCTGAGTCGCGGGCAGAATGCCTCTCGGCATCCCGCTACGCGAGGAGGACGACCCGTGAACGCGCTGTTCCCGGCCCTGAAGGCCGGCTCGGACCGGCCCGCACTGCGCTTCGGCGCCCAGACGCTGACGTACGACGAACTGGGCAGGGCGGCCGGTGCCTTGGCGGTGCGGATCGGCGACGCGGGGCGGGTCGCCGTCTGGGCCACGCCGACCGCCCGGACGGCGGTCGCGGTGACGGCCGCGCTGCTGGCAGGCGTACCGGCGATCCCTCTCAACCCGCGCACGGGCGAACGGGAGTTGGCGCACATCCTCGGCGACAGCACCCCCGGGCTCGTCCTCGCGGGCCCGGACGACGTCCTGCCTGCGGGGCTCGCGGAGCTGCCCCGGATCGACGTCGAGACGGCGGTCGCGCACCACACCCCCGCATCCGCCGCCCCCGCTGTCGCCGACGGGCCGGACGACCCCGAGTCCGCCGCCCTGATCGTCTACACCTCCGGCACCACGGGACCGCCCAAGGGCGTCGTGCTGTCCCACCGGGCGGTCGCCGCCTCGCTCGACGCGCTGGAGGAGGCCTGGGCGTGGACGGCGGACGACGTGCTCGTGCACGCGCTGCCGCTCTTCCACGTGCACGGACTGATCCTGGGGATCCTCGGGCCGCTGCGGCGCGGCGGCTCCGTGCGCCACCTCGGCGCGTTCTCCGTCGAGGGCGTGGCCCGGGAGCTGGGCGCGGGCGGCGGCACGATGCTGTTCGGCGTACCGACGATGTACCACCGGATCGCGGACGCGCTCGACGGCGATCCGGCGCTGGTACGGGCGTTGGCGCAGGCGCGGCTGCTCGTCTCGGGTTCGGCGGCGCTGCCGGTCCACGACCACGAGCGGATCGCGGCGGCGACGGGCCGGACGGTGGTCGAGCGGTACGGCATGACCGAGACCCTGATGAACACGGCCGTCCCCGTGGGTTCCCCACCGCGCCCCGGGTCCGTGGGGCTGCCCCTGCGGGGCGTGGGGCTGCGGCTTGTGGAGGAGGACGGCACGGAGCTCGGGGCGTACGACGGGGAAAGCGTGGGCGAGATCCAGGTCAGGGGCCCGAACCTGTTCAGCGCGTATCTGAACCGGCCGGACGCGACCGCCGCCGCCTTCGACGGGGAGTGGTTCCGCACGGGTGACATGGCGGTCCGTGAACCCGACGGGTACGTACGGATCGTGGGCCGCAAGGCCACGGACCTGATCAAGAGCGGCGGGTACAAGATCGGCGCGGGCGAGATCGAGAACGCGCTCCTGGACCACCCGGCGGTGGCCGAGGCCGCCGTGACCGGGGAGGCCGACGCGGATCTCGGCGAGCGGATCGTGGCCTGGGTGGTGGCGGCGGACGCGGAGAAGCCGCCGACGGCGGAGGAGCTGGCGGACCATGTCGCCGCTCTCCTCGCCCCGCACAAGCGCCCGCGCACGGTCCACTTCCTCGGCGCGCTGCCCCGCAACGACATGGGCAAGCTCCTGAAGAAGGCGCTGCCTGACGCCCTCGCGGAGGCCCGCCGTGGCTGAGCGGCGCACGGCCCGCGAGGTCGTGGCGCTCGTCGCCGACGACTTCGCGGCGCTGCCCGCCCCGGCCGCGGAGGCCCCGGGCGGGTCGCCGCGCTCCGACGGTCCGATCGGCTGGGCCGGGTACGACGCCGCACGCGCGCGTGCCGCCGAGAAGACCGGCGAGGAGGAGTCCGTCCTGTACGGCAGGGCGACGGTCGACGGCCGTCCTGTGGTCCTGGTCGCCTTCGAGTTCGGCTTCCTGGGCGGCTCGCTCGGGCAGGCGGCCGGTGACCGGCTCGTCGCCGCGTACCGCACCGCCGTCGCCGACCGGGTGCCGCTGGTGTCGCTCGTGGCGACGGGCGGCAGCCGGATGCAGGAGGGCATGATCGCCCTGACCCAGCTCCAGCGCGTGGCCGAGGCGACCGTACGGCTGCGGAGCGCGGGCGTCCCCCATGTCACGGTCCTGCGCGACCCGTCGACCGGCGGCGGCTGGGCCACGGTCGGCGCGGGCGCGGACGTGGTCCTCGCCCTCCCCTCCGCCCAGGTGGCCTTCGCGGGCTCCCGGGTCAGGCCGCGGGACGCCGACCCGTCCGCGTACACGGCGGAGGGGCAGTACGCGCACGGGCATGTGGACGCGCTCGTCGATCCGGCCGACCTGCGGCGCACGCTCGGTCTGTGGCTACGGCTCCTGACGGGCGCCGGGGAGCAGCCGCCCGTCCCCGCTCCCCCGCCGCACGCCCTCACCGAGGCCGCCCCGCCCGGCACCGGGTGGGAGGCGGTCGTCCGGGCCCGTTCGGCCGCCCGGCCCCGCGCCGGGGCCTATCTGGACGCCTACTTCGACGTCCGGGCCGCCGTCAGGGGCGACCGGGCCGGCGGGGTGGACGACGGCGTGGAGTGCGGGTTCGGCCTGCGCGCGGGGAGGCCGGTCGCGTACGCGGCGCAGGGCGGGACCGCGACCCGCCCGGCCGGGTTCCGGACGGCCGCCCGGCTGATCCGGCTCGCGGACCGGCTCGGGATCCCGGTGCTCACCCTGATCGACACCCCGGGCGCCGCCAACGACGCCGAGGCGGAGCGGGCGGGGGCGGGCCCGGCGATCGCGGAGGCGTTCGCCGCGGTCGCCGATGCGCGGGTTCCGGTGACCTCGCTCCTGGTCGGCGAGGGCGGTTCGGGCGGTGCCCTCGCCCTGGCCGCGCGGAACAACACCTGGGCCACGCCCGACGGCTACTTCTCCGTCATCGCGCCCGAACTCGCCTCGGCCATCCTCAAGCGCTCCCCCGACCAGGCGCCGGTCACCGCCGACCAGCTCCGGCTGCGCCCCCAGGACCTGGTGGACCTGGGGGTCGTGCGCGGGATCGTCGGGCAGGCCGAAGCCCCCTCGGAGTGAGGGGGCTTCGTGGTGCGCGCCGTGCGAGGGTCAGTCGCCCGCGCAGAAGCTGAAGTCGCCGCAGACGACGACCGTGTGGTCGACCACGACCACGTCGTTGTCGTTGCTGAAGTCCGGGCCGCCGAAGTCCGGGCCGGTGTGGGCGAGGGCCACACCCGAGCCGCCGAGAACGGCGACGGCGGCCAGGGCGAACGTGGCAAGGGTCCTGCGCATGGAAAACCTCCTGACGAGCGGAGCGGGGTTGCTCACCCTCGGAGCCTGACCACGGCATAGGCCGGCGGCAAACGCTGACGGGCGTTCGGGGCACGCGATGCCCCATCCGAGGGGGCGTCACCCACCCGACCGGGCCAGGAACGCGGACGGGCACCCCGGGTCTTCCCCGGGGTGCCCGTCCGTCGTCCGGTCGCGCTACCTCACGCCCAACGCCCGGATGATCTCCTGCGTGACCGCGCCACCGCGGTCGTCGGACGCTCCGGCCCGGAGCGAGACGTACTGCGCGCCGTGCGGCACCCGCAGCTCACCCGTCCAGGACGTTCCGCGCCACGCCTTCTTGAGCGTGACCTTCTGCCAGGTCTTTCCGTCGTCGTAGGAGACGTCCAGCGTGCCGCCGCCGATCCGACCGGTGTCGGCTGCGCCCACGACGTACTCCGCCGAGATCCCGATCTCCACCCGGCCGCCGCCCCTGACATCGCCCTTGAGGTCGGTGTCGACGTCGAAGCCGAGGTTGATCAGCGGGAGGAAGGTCTCGCGGTCGGAGGGGGTCTCCTTGGAGCGGAAGGTCCACTCGGCGTGGCCCTTGGTCGACAGGCGCCAGCGCGCCGGGTCGAGCGTGGTGTCGGTGACGACCTTGTACTGGGCCTCCTCCGCCGGGGCGTCCCAGGCGTAGGCGCCGGAGCTCATCTTGCGGTCGACCCGGGTCCCGTTGACGTACACCTCGGTGAACTGGGTCATCGAGTCGTCGTTCCACACGTTGCCGAAGCCGGTGTGGTCGGGTCCTGAGTCGCCCCAGCCGGGGGTGTTGAACCGCAGGTCGTTGCCGACCCGCTGCTGGCCCCAGCCGAGCCCGGTGCCGAGCCACGGGTGCCAGACCGGCTTGAACCACTCACGGTGGGTCGTGCTGTCGCCCCGGTAGGAGAGGATCCCGCCGCGCTCTTCGAGCGAGTCGGCCAGGTCGACGGACTCGTGCCAGCCCTGGCCGCGCCCGGTGGAGACGTACTCGGTGCGCTCGGCGGGGAAGGCGATGTACTCCTTGAAGCCGAAGCCGATGGGGAAGGTGTCGGTGATCGAGTAGCGGAACTCGCCGCCGGTCTCCTTGCGGCCGGTGGGCATGTGGAACGTGGAGCGTACGGTGGCGAGTTCGTCCTCGTCGGGCCGGAAGACCAGGTCGGACGGGATCGCGCCGGGGTGCCCCTCGGAGAGGTCGTAGACGTACGGCGTGTAGCGCGTGCCGGTCAGCTCGACCGTCTTCTTCCGTGCGGCGGTCTGGGCGAGCCGGGCCCCGTCGGCCGCGTTCACGGTCGCGACGGCCAGCGGCCTGTCCTCGAACTCCGCCGTGCCGAACCAGGTGTTGAGGCGGCCGGGGGTCTCGTCCGTGACGAAGAGGAAGGCGACGCCCGCGTCCTGGGCGATCTGCGCCACGGCGACGGGCGTCAGCGCTCCGGCGCGGACCAGGACGGCCTTGCCCTTCACGTCCTTCCCGGCGTACTCGGCGGCCGTACCGGTGCCGACGTCGACGAGGCCGAGGCGCTTGCTGCCTTCGAGCATGGTCGTGCCGGGCTGGACGGTGGCGCCGGAGAGCCGGTGGCCGTCCGCGCTCGCCTCCAGGAGCGGCTTGCCCAGGCGCCAGACGGTCCGGTACTCGAAGGTGCCGGTGGCGGGCTTGCGGGTGGGGGCGGCGAAGATCGAGTCGTACTTCACCGGCAGCTGGACGGCGCCGCCGAAGGAGGCCCCGTTCGCGTCCCGGTCGAACTCCATCAGAAGCTGACGGGTCTCGGTCCGCTTCTCGACCTCGGCGCGGATCTCGTTGAGCTGCCGCCCGTCGAGGGTGATCTCGCGGTCGCGGTCGAGGACGATCTCGGGGTCGGTGAGGAAGCCGAGGCCGAGCGAGTCCTTGCCCTGGGAGCCACGGACGTCGAGGAAGGACGAGACGGTGTACGTGCCCGGCTTCAGGCGCAGTTCGAGCGTGCCGGACTCGCCGACGGCCGCGGGGAACGGGTCGTAGCCCGGGGCGAGCCGCTTGACGCCCAGGTTGGCCGAGGTCGGGGCGCCGTCACGGTCCTTGACGTGGACCGTGAGGTTGTACCGCTCCTCCT
This sequence comes from Streptomyces sp. NPDC048370, assembly GCF_043200825.1. Lineage (NCBI taxonomy): Bacteria > Bacillati > Actinomycetota > Actinomycetes > Kitasatosporales > Streptomycetaceae > Streptomyces > Streptomyces sp. NPDC048370. The sequence continues at coordinate 270,361 of NZ_JBICYI010000004.1, forward strand.
CCTTCACCAGGCCGAGCGCGGTGTGCGCGACGGGCGCGCCCGCCGCCGAGGCGACGATCCGGCCCGAGGCGTTGCCGACCGGGGCCTTCGTGCCGTCACCGGTGACCGTGGTCTGCGCGGTGCCGTGGGCCGGGACGGTGAGCGTGCTGTCGGCGAGGGTCGCGACGCCGGTGGGCATCCCCTCGACGGCGAGGTTCAACTCCACGGGCGCGTCGGAGTGGTTGGTGTACGTGACCGTCTTCGTGACCGGCTCGTTCGACTCGTACGGCCACGCGAAGAAGCCGAGGTCGGCGGAGCCGGTGGCGGTGACGTTCGCGGTGATCGCGGCGGCCACGTCGACCCGCCCGGCGCCGAGCGCGTAGGAGGAGTCGGTGAGCGTCTTCGACGAGGACATCAGGGCGTTCTTGAGCTGCGCGCCGGTCCAGTCGGGGTGCTTCTCCGCGAGCAGCGCGGCGACGCCGGCGACGTGCGGGGTCGCCATCGACGTACCGCTCATGGAGGTGTAGAGGCCGCTGCCGGTGACCAGTTGGGAGCGGGCGGCGAGGATGTCGACGCCGGGCGCGGAGAGGTCGGGCTTGAGGGCCTGGTCGCCGAAGCGGGGGCCCTCGCTGGTGAAGTACGCGGGCCTGTCGGCGGAGTCGACGGCGCCGATGGTCAGCGCCGAGTCGGCGGCGCCGGGCGAACCGATGGAGCCGGGGGCGCCGCTGTTCCCCGCGGCGATGACGAAGAGCGCGCCGGTCTCCGCGGTGAGGGTGTTGACGGCCTGGGCCATCGGGTCGGTGCCGTCGCTGGGCTCGCGCGAACCGAGGCTCATCGAGACGATCTTCGCGTCGATGTCCTTGGCGGCCCACTCCATGCCGGCGATGATCTCGGACTCGCTGCCGGAGCCCTCGTCGCTGAGGACCTTGCCGACGGCGAGGGTCGCGCCGGGCGCGACGCCCTTCTCGGCGTTGCCCTCGGAACCGGCGCCGCTGCCGCCGACGGTGGAGGCGACGTGCGTGCCGTGGCCGTTGCGGTCGGCGACCTCCTCGCCCGCGATGAACGACTTGGACTCGCCGACCCGGTCCTTGAGGTCGGGGTGGCCGAGGTCGGCCCCGGTGTCGAGGACGGCGACCTTCACGCCCTTGCCGGTGAGCCCGGCCTCCCAGGCCTTCGGGGTGCCGATCTGGGCGTTGGACTCGGCCATGGCGGCCTCGACCCGGCCGTCCAGCCAGACCTTGCCGCCCGCCGAGCGGGTGGCGGGCGAGGTGAACGACCGCCAGAACGCGGCCTGGTCGGTCGCCTCCACCGCCGCGCCGCCGATGCTGGGCAGCGCGCGGACGGTCTCGGTGCCGCGCGGCGCGGCGGCCCGGGCGCCCTTGCCGTGGGTGACGATCAGCGGCAGCTCGTCGGTGATGCCCTGCGCGATGAGCCCGCTGACGTCGAAGAGCCGCTCGTCCAGGACGCCCGAGTCCAGGTAGGGGCGGGCCTCGTCCGGGACGACGGTGACGCGGCCGTCGGAGATCTCGCTGCGTACGGCTCCGGTGGCGCCCGCCGCACGGTCGACGGTGACGGTCTTCTTCCCGCCGCCCAGCTCGGTGACGGTGACCCGGTCGCCGGTGACGAGCGTGACGGTGGCGCTCCGCGCGGCGGCGTTCGTGAACGTGTCGGGTACGGCGGGGGCGGTGGCTCCACCGGCGGCGGCGGTCTGCCCCGCCGTGAGCAGCACCAGGGAGATGCCGGCGGCGAGCAGCCCGGCCCTTCCTCCTGCGGAAGGTCTGATCATCGACGAACTCCTCGGCACCCGGGGGAAGGGGTGGTTCCGGGCGCCGCGAGGAGTCTGTTCCGGCCGGAGGCCGTTGAATACGGCAATGACTGGCGGCTATGTGCCGTGGCGGCCAACCGCCAGTTCAGGCAGTCGGGTTGAGGGCGTCGTATCGGCGGAAACCGCGACCGTACAGGGCAAGTGCCCCGATCGCGAGCACACAGGCGATACCGCCGCCGGTGATGGCGACGGCCGGGGAGGTCAGATCGGCGACGGAACCGGCGAGGAAGTCGCCGAGCCTCGGCCCGCCCGCGACGACCACGATGAAGACGCCCTGGAGCCGGCCGCGCATCTCGTCCGGGGCCGCGACCTGCATCATCGTGTTGCGGAAGATCATGGAGACGGTGTCGGAGTACCCGGCCAGCGCGAGCAGGAGCAGCCCGAGCCAGAGTTCGCGGGTGAGCCCGAAGACGGCGATGGCGGTGCCCCAGCAGGCGACGGCGAGCAGGATCGCCTGCCCGTGGTGCCGGATGCGCCCCTGCCAGCCGCTGAGGACGCCGCCGAGGAGCGCCCCGGCGGCGGGCGCGGCGGCGAGCAGGCCGGTGGTGGTGGCGTCGCCGTCGTACCAGAGGACGGCGACGACGGGGAAGAGAGCGCGGGGGTGGGCGAGGATCATCGCGCAGAAGTCGGAGAAGAACGTCATGCGCAGATTGGGCCGGGTGGCGAGGAAGCGGAGCCCGTCGAGGACGGAGGCACGCTTGGTTCCGGTCCGCTCGGGGAGCATGGAGGGCAGCCGCCACATCGCGTACAGCGCGGCGGAGAAGGCGACGGCGTCGATGAGGTACGCGGTCTGGAAGCCGCCGACGCCGACGATGAGCCCGCCGAGGCTCGGCCCGACGAGCGTGCCGAAGGTCATCGTCATCGAGTTGAGCGCGTTGGCGGCGCGCAGCTGCTCGGGCGGCAGCAGGCGCGGGATCATCGAGGTCCTGGCGGGCGAGTTGAGCGCGGCGCAGACCGACTGCAGGGCCACGATCGCGTACAGGAACCACACCGTGTGGAAGCCGGCGAACGCGGCCGTGGCGAGGGCGGCGGACAGCACGGCGGATCCCGTGGCACTGGCGAGGCCGAGCTTGCGGCGGTCGACGGTGTCGGCGATGGCGCCGCCGTACAGCCCGAAGACGATCAGGGGCACGAGCGAGAAGAGACCGACGAGCCCGACGGAGAACGGCGAGCGGGTGATCTCGTACACCTGGAGGGAGACCGCGAGCGCGGTCATGCCCTGGCCGACCCAGGAGACGGTGTTGCCGAACCAGAGGCGGCGGTAGTGCGCGGAGGTACGGAGCGGGGTGAGGTCGGCGAAGACGCGGCGGCGGTCGGGCCGCGCGGCCGCCGCTGCCTCCTGGGCGTCCTCGGCCTTCTCGGGGGCGCTCACGCGACGTCGTACCGGAGCTCGGGGCGGGCCCAGTGGATCCGCCCGGCGGGCTCGACGGTGCCGGTGCGGCGGGCGCCGGTACGGAGGTAGAACTCCTCGGCAGGCGGATGCGCGACGACCCGTACGGACCCGAGCCCCGCGGCCCTGGCCTGCTCCACCATGTGGTCCATGAGCAGCCGCCCGATGCCCTGCCCCTGTGCCTCGTCGGCGACGAAGGCGAGATCGAGCTCGGCCTCGTCCAGGAGGAGGGCGTAGAACCCGAGGACCCGGTCGTGCGCGTCGACGGCGACGAAGACGGGGTGGTGCTCGATGTACGTCCCACCGACGGTGTAGCCGTCGACCATGCCGGCGTAGTCACCCCGGTAGGCGGCGGACTTCCGGACGAGCCGAGTGAGGCGACGCGAGTCGTCGGCGGTGGCCCGCCGGATGGAGAGGGACATGGGGCGAGTATAGGGGCGGGGGTGGGACGAGTCCCTTACAGTCCGCATTCCGGCCCTTCCCCGTCCGCCGAGGACGAGGAGCGGACGACGGCTCGTCCTGGGCTTGGGATCTGTCATGCCGGCAGGCTGGTTCCGGATCCCGGGAGAACGCGGGGAGCGGGGCGGGATGGGCTGGTTCACGCCGATGGCGTGCACGTTCGTGAACCGCCACTGCCCGTTCGACCGCCCTCGCGGCGCGTCTACGGGGTCGTCCGCCGGGCCGTCTGCAGGGCCGTCCGCAGGGCCGGCCCCGACGGCACGTGGGCCTCGCGCACGGCGGCCTCCGGGGCGAGGCCGGCACCCCGCTCGAAGGCCGCCTCGAAGGCCTCGTCGCCGACGGCCCCGCGGACCGACGTGCTCACCCGGTCCACGTCCGCCCGCTCCGCCACGGGCAACGGCGCCCCCGTGGACGCCCGCAGCGCGCTCGCCGCGCCGAGCAGAAGGCCCGCCCCCTCGCCCCGCCCGGCCAGGGCCAGCGCGCCCGCCAGACCCTCCAAGGCCAGCGCCACCGCCCGCGGATCCCCGGTCGTCGCGGCCGTCGCGTACCCCTCCTCCTGGAGCGCGAGCGCCCCCGCGCCGTCGCCCCGCAGCTCCGCCACGAAGCCGAGCTCCGCGAGGATCAGCGCGTTGGCGCCGTCGAGCCCGACCAGCCGGTGCCAGTCGAGGACCTCCCGCAGGTGCCCCTCGGCCTCCGCGAGCAGGCCCTCGCGGCGCGCGCCGAGCCCGAGGCCGAGGACCGCGTTGATCTCGCCCGCCCGGAAGCCGACCTCGATCGCCTTCTCCCGGCCCTCCCGGTGGTACGCGCGGGCCTGCGCCAAGTCCCCCGTGAGCAGCGCGGTCCGGCCGAGCCCCGACAGCAGGTCGGGCACCTCGGTCGTGATCCCGAAGCTCCGGGCGGTCTCCAGACCGGCCCGCTTGAGCCGCGCGGCCTGCTCGTACGCGCCGCTCACCTCGGCCACCGTGGCCAGCGGGTAGACGGACCAGAGCCCTCCGCACGCGTCGCCGAGCCGCCCGAACAGCTCGGCCGCCGAGGCCGCGTCCGCCTTCGCGCCGGCCAGGTCGCCCCTGAGGAGCCGCTGCACGGACCGGTCGGCCTGCGCGGCGGCCTCGCCCCACCGGTCGCCCGCGGCCCGGAAGCCGTCGAGGGCCTCCCCGGTGAGCGCCTCGCCCGCGCCCTGGTCGCCGGTCCCGCACAGCGCGTGGGCCAGGAACCAGCGGGGCCAGGGGGCCGGGCCGTCGGGGCCCGTCACGGCGTCGTACCGCGCGAGCGCGGTCTCGATCCGCCGCCTGCGGTCCGTGCCGTTGCCGCCCATGACCGTGAGGCCGGTTCGCCAGACCTCGACCCGGGCGCGGAGCAACGCGTCGCCCCCGGTGGTTCCCAGGGCGGCCGTCGCCGAGCGGATCGCCTCGCCGAGCCGCCCGCGCAGCACCCAGTACCAGGCCAGCGCGTCCACGAGGGAGAGCGCCTCCCGTGCCGCGCCGTGCGCGACCGCCCGGTCGAGGGCGGCGCGCAGGTTGGCGCTCTCGGCGTCGAGGCGCGCCAGCCACTCCCGCTGCCCGTGCCCGCGCAGTTCCGGTTCGGCGGTGCGGGCGAGGCGCGTGTAGTACGCGAGGTGCCGGTCCTCCACGGCGCCGCTCTCGCCGGCCTCCGCCATCCTCTCCAGGCAGTACGCCGCGACGGATTCGAGCAGCCGGTAGCGGGGCCCGTCCTTGGTGTCGACGGCGACGACGAGGGAGCGGTCCACGAGCCGCGCGAGCAGGCCGAGTACGTCCTCGACCTCGATCTCGTCGCCCCCGCAGACCTCCTCGGCCGCGTCCAGGGTGCAGCCCTCGGCGTGGACGGCGAGACGCCGCAGGACGGTCCGTTCGGGCTCGGGCAGCAGCTCCCAGCTCCAGTCGATCACCGCGCGCAGGGTCTGCTGGCGGGCCGGCGCGCCCCGCTGTCCGGCGCTGAGCAGCCGGAACCGATCGTCGAGCCGTTCCAGCAGCCGGTGGACGCCGAGGGCGCGGACGCGGGTGGCCGCCAGTTCGAGGGCGAGCGGGATCCCGTCGAGGCGGCGGCAGACGGCCTCGACGGCGGCGCGGCCGTCCGCGTCGAGGACGAGGCCGGGCGCGGCGGCCGACGCGCGGGCGGTGAACAGTTCGACGGCGCTGTCGGGGGTGAGCGGCGGTACGGCCCACAGGATCTCCCCCGCGAGGGCCAGCGGTTCCTGGCTCGTCGTCAGGACGACGAGTCCGGGCGCGGTGCGCAGCAGCAGTTCGGTCAGCTCGGCGGCCTCGTCGATCACGTGCTCGCAGTTGTCGAGGACGAGCAGGAGCCGCTTGCCGCGCAGGACGCCCGCGAGGCGCTGGGGACCACCCGTCGGGCCTTCGGGGCGGATGCCCCAGCCGTCGTCGCGCAGCTCCAGGGCGGCGGCCACGACCTCGGCCAGGTCGCCCCGGGCACCGGCGAGTTCGACGAGCCAGGCGCCGTCGGGGAAGTGCCCCTGGGCCTGCCGCGCCGCCGCCACCGCGAGCCGCGTCTTCCCGACCCCGCCGGGACCGGTGAGCGTCACGAGCCGCCGCGCCGCCAACAGCCCGCCGACCTCGCCGACGGCCTCCTCCCGGCCCACGAGTCCCACGAGCGGGACGGGCAGGTTCCCCCGCCCCTCACCCGGCGGGGCCTCGGGCACGGGCGGGGGCTGTACGGGCGGCTGCCGCACGGACGGGGCGAGTACCGGCGAGGGCTCGGCATGGGCCTGGGACGGGAGCGCCGCCTCCAGCGTCGGGTCCTGCTGGAGCATCGCCCGCTGGAGGGCGACCAGTTCGGGGCTCGGGTCAAGACCCAGATCCTCGGCGAGACGGGTACGGAGGGATTCGTAGCCTGCCAGGGCCTCGCTCTGACGACCCGAGCGGTAGAGGGCGCGCAGGTGGGCGGCGCGCAGCCGTTCCCGTAGCGGATGCAGCTCGACCAGTTCGGCCAACTCACCCACCAGCAGCGCGTGCTCCCCGTTCTCCAGGCGGGCCTCCGCGGCCTCCTCGCGGACGACGAGCCGCTTCTCCTCCAGCCGGTTGACGGCGGCCCGGGCGAAGGGTTCGTCCGCGAAGTCCGCGAACGCGGGCCCGCGCCACAGCTCCAGCGCCTCGGCGAAGAGCGCGGCGCGGCGCGCCGGTCGGGCCTCGGCACGCGCGCGTGCGGCCAGAGCGGTGAACCGGTCCGCGTCCAACGCACCCTCTGCAAGGGCCAGTTGGTAGCCGGGTGCGCGGGTGGCGACAAGCTCGCGGCCGCCCGGCTCGGCCTCCTCCAGGACGCGGCGGAGCTGGGAGACCTTGGCCTGGAGCGCCCGCACCGGGTTGCCGGGCGGCTCCTCGCCCCACAGGTCGTCCACGAGCCGGTGCGTGGCCACGGGCCGCCCCGGGTCGACCAGCAACGAGGCCAGCAACGCCCGCACCTTCAGCTCCGGGACCCGGACGACCCGCCCGTCCTCGGTCAGTACGGCCGTCTCCCCCAGCACCGCGAATCGCATGCGGCCACCGTAACCCCCGGCCTGACCAGCGCCGTAACCCCGTCCGAAGCGGACCGAACAGGGCCCGAGCCGAACCCGAACCCGACCCGAGCCGAACCCGAACCGCCGGCCCGCAGAGTCATCCCCGTCACCAGCCGACACCAGCCGAAACCAGCCAGTACCAGCCCCCGAGGAGCACCTCATGTCCACCACCTCCCTCACCGGCAGGACCGCCCTCGTCACCGGCGGCAGCCGGGGCATCGGCCGCGCGATCGCCCTCCGGCTCGCCGCCGACGGCGCCCGCGTCGCCGTCCACTACGCGAGCAACGAGACCGCAGCGAAGGAGACGGTCGCCGCGATCGAGCAGGCCGGCGGCTCGGCCTTCGCGATCCGCACCGAACTGGGCGTCCCCGGCGACGCCGAGGCCCTCTGGAAGGCCTTCGACGCGCACGCCGACGGCGTCGACATCCTGGTCAACAACGCCGGGATCGCCGGCCCCGGCACCATCGACGAGGTCGAGGAGGCCGACTACGACCGGGTGTTCGCGGTCAACGCCAAGGCCCCCTTCTTCATCGTCAAGCACGGCCTCGGCCGGCTCCGCGACGGCGGTCGGATCATCAACATCTCCTCAGGCGTCACCAAGGTCGCCTTCCCCGGCATGACCTCGTACGCGGCCTCGAAGGGCGCGGTCGAGGTGCTGACCCTGACGCTCGCCCAGACCCTCGGCTCCCGGGGCATCACCGTCAACGCGGTCTCCCCCGGCACGATCGAGACCGACATCCACCCGTGGATGGCCGACCCGGCCGCCAAGGCGCACGCCGCCGGATTCTCGGTCTTCGACCGGGTCGGGCAGCCGGGTGACGTGGCCGATGTCGTCGGCTTCCTCGCCTCCGACGACGCCCGCTGGGTGACCGGCCAGAACATCGACGCGAGCGGCGGCTCCGGCCTCGGCCTCTGACCCACCCCGCCCCCCACCACCCCGTCACGCCCTCACGCCGCCACGCCCTCACACTCTCCGCGAAGGAAGCCTCATGTCCCACGCCCGTCACACCCTCCTCGTCCACGCCCACCCCCGCTCCGACTCGCTGACCGCCCAGGCCGCCGCGCTCGTCCACGGCCGACTGACGGGCGCGGGCGGCACCGTCGACGTACTCGACCTGTACGCCGAGGAGTTCGACCCCGTCCTGCGCCCGGCCGACGAACCGGACTGGGAGGACCGGGAGAAGGTGTACACCCCCGAGGTCCACGCCCACATGGACCGCATCCTGGCCGCCGACGACATCGTGGTCGTCTTCCCGGTCTGGTGGATGGCGCCGCCCGCCGTCCTCAAGGGCTGGATCGACCGGGTGTGGAACTACGGCTTCGCCTACGGCCGCAGCAAGCCGCGCCTCGCGGAGAAGCGGATGGTGTGGCTGGCGCTGATGGGCAACCCGCTGGAGGAGATCGAGAAGCTGGGCCTGGACACCGTCCTGGACACCCAACTGCGCGTCGGCGTCTCCGAGTACTGCGGGATCCGGGACACGTCGGTGCGGATCGTGTACGGCACCGAACTCTCCGGCGTACCGAAGGCCCTGCGCCCGGAGCGCGTGCGGGAGCTGCTCGCCGAGGTCGACGCGGCACTGGACGGAGGGCCGCGGCCATGAGCACGACCACCGACACCGTGACCGAGGCGGCTCCGGCGAAGGCCGGTGCCCGCCACTGGCTCGGACTCGCCGTCCTCCTCCTGCCCGTCACCCTGATGACGGCCGACCTCGGCGTGCTGTGGCTCGCCACCCCGTACCTGGCGGCCGATCTTCGGCCCAGCGGCGCCCAGTTGCTGTGGATCACCGACATCTACGGCTTCCTCACCGCCTCCACCCTCGTCATCATGGGCACGCTCGGCGACCGGCTCGGCCGGCGGCGGCTCCTGATGGCGGGCTCGGCGGGCTTCCTGCTCGCCTCGTTGCTCGCCGCGTACGCCCCGAACGCCGGGACGCTGATCGCGGCCCGCGCCCTCCTTGGCGTGGCGGGGGCGGCGGTCCTGCCCTCGACGCTCGCGCTCATCAGCCATATGTTCGCGGACGCCCGCCAGCGGGCCACGGCGATCGCGATGTGGGTGACCGCGCTCTCCGTCGGTCTGGCGATCGGCCCGATCGTCGGCGGGGTGCTTCTCGCGTCCTGGTGGTGGGGGTCGGTGTTCCTGATCGGGCTCCCGATCATGCTGGTCGCGCTGGTCACGGCGCCCGTGCTGCTCCCCGAGTACCGCGATCCGCGCCCCGGCCGGCTCGACCTGCCGAGCGCCGCGCTCTTCCTGCTCGCGGTGCTGCCACTGGTGTACGGGGTGAAGTCGCTTGCCGCGCACGGCGTGACGGCGGAGGCGGGCGCGGCCTTCGCCGCCGGTATCGCCTTCACGCTTCTCTTCGTCCGCCGGCAGAACCGTCTGGCGACCCCGCTGCTCGACCTCGGGCTCTTCCGCAGCCGGGCGTTCACCGGGGCGCTGCTCACCCTGCTGCTCGGGATGACCGCGCTCAACGGGGTGGAGTACCTCGTTCCGCAGTACCTCCAGGCGGTCGCGGGGCTCTCGCCGCCGGCGGCCGGCCTGTGGCTGCTGCCGGGGGCGGCGGGGCTGATCGCCGGTTCGCAGCTGACCCCGCCGCTCGCCCGCCGCTTCCGTCCGGCGTACGTGCTGGTGGGCGGGTTGCTGGTCTCGCTGACCGGGTACGCGGCGGTCGCCCTGGCCACCGGGGTGGCCGCGGCCTCCCTGGGGCTCACGGTGATCATGTTCGGGGCGGCCCCGATCAGCGTCCTCGGCACCGCCCTCGCGGTGGGCGCGGCCCCGCCGGAGAAGGCGGGCGCGGCGGCGGCGACCGGCCAGACGGCGTACGACCTGGGTCTGGCCCTGGGGATCGCGGTGACCGGCAGCGTGGCGGTCGCGGTCTATCGGAACGGGATCCCGGGCGACGCCCCGGCCGCGGCGCGGGAGTCCCTGGGCGGGGCGGCGGCCGTGGCGGACGAGGGGCTCCTGACGACGGCCCGGGAGTCGTTCACGACGGCCCTCCAGTCGGCGTCGGCCCTGAGCGCGGGCTTCGCCCTCCTGACGGCGGTGCTGGTGCTCGTGCTGCTGCGGGGCGTCCCACGGATCGCCTCGGACGCCTCCGAGAAGCCCTAGGGCCTCTCGTTTGGATCATGCCGGGCTCGCGGGCCCTGGCACCGCACCCTGATCCGGCCTGATCCAAACGAAAGACCCTAGCGGCCCCCGGCTCTCTGCTAGACGCCGAAGCCGAGGATCGGCATCCTGACGCCGTTGTTCAGGGTGACGTGCTCCATCGGTCTTCCGTTCGGTCCGGGCGATCGGGCTCCCGAGCCACGCTCCCGCACCCCGACGGCTCCCGCACCCCGACGACCCTGCCTGAACGTCGGGGACATCCGATCTACCCCAGGCCGCCCAGGGCCTCCGGGTCGGCGGCGTCGAGGCGGGCGGACAGGGCGTTGAGCTGGGTGCGCAGGGCGCTGATCTCCGCCAGGTCGAGGCCGGTCGCAACGGCGATCCGCTTCGGGACGCCGAGGGCCCGCTCCCGCAGGGCGGTCCCGGCCTCGGTGGGGCGCGCGGTCACCGAGCGCTCGTCCTCGGGGCTGCGCCTGCGCTCGACGTAGCCGGCCGCCTCCAGCCGCTTGAGCAGCGGCGACAGCGTCCCGGAGTCGAGGCGCAGGTGCTCGCCGATCCGCTTGACCGGCAGCTCTCCGTGCTCCCAGAGCACCAGCATGACCAGGTACTGGGGGTAGGTGAGCCCGAGCTCCTTGAGCGCGGCGCGGTAGACGCCGTTGAAGGCGCGGGTCGCGGCGTGCAGCGAGAAGCAGATCTGGTGGTCGAGCCGGAGGAAGTCCGCGTCCCGGTCCGTGTCGGGGGTCGTGTCGAGCGTCGCCATGGCTCCAGGGTACGGGACCGCGCATCGCGAGCCATTGAGTTGTGCACAACTGAATTGCACGCTACGGTTTACCCCAGACCCCGACCGAGCACGGAACGGAAAACGAGGACCCCATGAACGCGATCTACACCGCCGTCGCCACCGCCAACGGCCGCGAAGGCCGTGCCGTCAGCTCCGACGGCCACATCGACCTCCCCCTCGCCCACCCCCAGGCGCTCGGCGGCAACGGTCAGGGCACCAACCCCGAGCAGCTCTTCGCCGCCGGGTACGCCGCCTGCTTCGCCAGCGCGATGGGCCTCGTGGCACGCCAGGAGAAGATCGACATCACGGACGCCTCGATCACCGCCGAGGTCTCCATCGGCAAGGACGAGACGGACGGCGGCTTCGGCCTCGCGGTCGTCATGCGCGCCGAGTTCCCCGACCACCTCCAGGGCGAGCCGGGCCGCGAGCTGCTCGAGAAGACCCACGCGTTCTGCCCGTACTCCAAGGCCACCCGCGGCAACATCCAGGTCGAGCTCGTCGTCGAGTAAGGCCGGCCAGACCCCCCGTACGGCCGAGGGCCCGTACGCGTCCCCCGACGCGTACGGGCCCTCGGCGCGTTTCCCCTGATCCGGTCAGCCGAAGCGGCCCTCCACGTAGTCCGCCGTGCACGGGTCGCGGGGCTGCCGAACATGGCCTCCGTACGATGCTGCTGCCGGCCTGGCCGGGCAGCACGGTGTCGCGGCGGCGCCCGGGGCCCGAGGCCAGCACCTCCGCGGAGGTGCCCTCCCGGACGACCTCCTTCACGCCGAGCTGGGGGATCGTCAGCAGCGCCATGGGCGTGCCCGGTTCGGTGGTGGCACCGATCGGGGTGGTGGCGTCGGCGAGCGAGCTGCCCTCGGCGGCGGCGACGAGGAAGAGCTGCAGGCTGTGGCGGCACTCGCGCCGGCGCCTGAAGGTGAGGGCGGCGACGGCCACGCACCGCTCGTCCAGGGCGAGTTGCCAGCTCCAGACGCCGGTGGTGGCGCCCATGCCGACGAGGGGGACCGCGCGGTCGAGCCCGTCGCGCAGCCGCCGGACGGCCGCGGAGCAGGCGTTGTGTCCGCCGTGGAGGTCGGGTCCGCGCCCGAGTTCATGGCTGTCGGCGCCGACGAGCCGCCGGCTCACGGCTTCCGCGCTGACCTCGCCGGGCGTCCACTCGTGCGGCGCCTAGGAACCGCCCCCTTCGCCCGGACCCCACGCGTGGCCGACAATCGACCCCGCGGACGTAGCTGCGCGCATGACAATCACGGCGCTGGGCGCTGGTGGCTACACGGACCGGTGAAGCAGAGACGGAGAAAACATGAACGAGGGGTAGAGGTCCTCGGGAGGTGTCGACACGTACCGGAGCCACTCGATCCGCTGTTGTACGGCGCTGGGGGAGTTGCGGCATTCGACGGCGCATCCGACACCCCGCACGCCGGGGAACAAGATCCGGCCACCCGGCCGATTCACGGCGGTACGGGGGGTACGGAGGCGGGTGCGGCCCGGCGCGCGATCGGTCCTGTGGTCCGGCTCACAGAGGGACCGACAGAGGGGCCGGTCGATACCGGCGGTGGGTCATCCGGGTGACTCGGGCGTGTCGCGGCTTCCGTGTCCCGAATCTGTCCCCACACTGGGGGGAAAGCGCGGCCGAAAGCCGTCGCGAAGTCGGTGGCGAATCGTCCGACCAGCAGGACGTGCTGGTCAGAACGATTCTGCTTCACCATGCGGTGGTGGGGCGGGTGGGACTCGAACCCACGGCCGACGGATTATGAGTCCGCTGCTCTAACCGGCTGAGCTACCGCCCCTCACCGCGTGGCGCGTACATGTGTGCGCGCCGTCTGCCGCAGCATAGCCGCTCATACGATCTCCTGCTCCGGATGGTCGGCGTCTGCTGCGGACTGCTCGACCATGAGGACCGCGCAGCGTGGCGCATGGTTCCCGGGCATACAAAAAAGGACCCCTAAGGGTCCTCTTTCGCTTGCTCCCCCGGCTGGACTCGAACCAGCAACCCTCCGGTTAACAGCCGAATGCTCTGCCAATTGAGCTACAGGGGATCGCGCTCCCCCGACTGGACTCGAACCAGTAACCTGCCGGTTAACAGCCGGCTGCTCTGCCAATTGAGCTACAGGGGATTGCTGCGGTTGCACCGAACGGATCCACCTCGGGTGTTCCCAGGCGGCGCGCGTTCGCTGCGACACATACATTAGCGCAAGCAGGGGGGTGCTCCGCCAATCGGTATGCCGTGGGCGCTCGTGGGCACCAGTGAGGCAACAGGGAAGCTCAAGGGAAGGTGGTGCCGCCGTGCGGTACAAGCTGACGTTCGTGGTGGGGCTGGCCCTCGGTTACGTCATCGGCACGCGCGCCGGGCGCGAGCGCTACGAGCAGATGAAGAAGTCGGCCAGGGACTTCTCCCAGAACCCGGCGGTCCGCAACGCCGCCGAGTCCGCGGCGCAGACCGGCCGCCAGGTCGCGGGGAAGGCGTTCCACGCGGTGAGCGACAAGGTGGGCGACAAGCTCCCCGCCTCGGTCACCGACCGGATCCACTCCCTCCGCCACCACAACGGCCAGGTGACCGAGGACGAGTGGGGCGTGAGCAACACCTGAGCCGGGCCCGGAGGGCAGCCCGGAGGGCAGAGCTCGGCCGGGCCGAGCGGCCGAGACGGGTCGGCTGGGCGAGCTAGGTGAGACGGGCGGGCTGCGCGAGCCGGCCGAGACGGGCGGGCCGGCCGAGACGGGTGAGCTGGGCGAGGCGGCCGAGCCAGGCGGGCTGCGCGAGACGGCCGGGCCAGGCGAGCTGCGCGAGACGGCCGATCCGGGCTGGCCGGCCGAGCCGGGTCGGCTTGACCGGCGCGTTCGGTCGGTGGGATCCGGGCGTCTCCATCGCAAGGCGGTGCCCGAAAACGCATCCCCTACCCCGCACGCGCTCCCCTTACTCCTCCGCGTGGGGCAGAATCTCCTGCCATGGGGATAGTCGCCGGCTTGGACAGTTCTGCCGAGTTCACACGCATCGTCGTCTGCGACGCGGACACGGGTGCCGTACTGCGTCAGGGGTACGCCCCGCACCCGGGTGAGCCCAAGGCCACCGATGTCGACCCGCAGGCCTGGCTGCTCTCGCTCGGCGAGGCGGCCGGTGGCGGGCTGCTCGAAGGGGTGCAGGCCATCGGGGTCTCCGCCCAGCAGCACGGGCTCGTGCCGCTCGACGCGCAGGGCGGGCTCGTCCGCCCCGCGCTCGTCGGCAACGACAAGCGCGCGCAGGTGGCCGCCGCCGACCTCGTCGAGGCCTTCGGCGGACGGCAGGCCTGGGCCGAGGCCGTCGGCTCCGTACCGCAGTCCGGGCAGCCCGTCGCCAAGCTCCGCTGGCTGGCCCGCTCCGAGCCCGAGCACGCCCAGCGCGTCGCGATGCTCCTCCAGCCGCACGACTGGCTGGTCTGGCAGCTCCTCGGCCGCCCCCTGCGCCGTACCACCGACCGCGGCGCCGCCTCCGCCACCGGCTACTGGTCCGCGGGCACGGGCGCGTACCGCCCCGACCTCGTCGAGCTGGCCCTCGGTCACCAGGCCGTGCTCCCCGAGGTGCTCGGCCCCGCCGAGGCCGCCGGAACCACCCCCGAGGGCCTGCTGATCTCCGCCGGTACGGGCGAGACCATGGCCGCCGCCCTCGGGCTCGGCCTCGGGCACGGCGACGCGGTCGTCTCCCTCGGCGCCTCCGGCTCGGTCATGGCCGTGCACCACGAGGCGCTCGCCGACCCGCAGGGCCTGATCACCTCCTTCGCCGACGCGGCCGGGATGCACCTGCCCGTCGTCCACACCTCCAACGCGGTACGGGCGCTGCGCGGCACCGCCGAGATGCTCGGCACGGAGAGCCTGGAGGAGCTGTCGGCGCTGGCCCTGAAGTCGACTCCCGGCGCCTCGGGGCTCGTCCTGCTCCCCTACCTGGAGGGCGAGCGCACCCCGCAGCTGCCGCACACCGCCGGCACGCTCAGCGGGCTTCGCCGCGAGTCGATGAAGCCCGAGCACCTCGCCCGGGCCGCGTTCGAAGGCATGCTCTGCTCGCTGACCGACGCCATGGACGTCCTGCGCGGACGTGGGGTGGAGGTGCGCCGGGTGTTCCTGCTCGGTGCGGTGGCCGGGCTGCCCGCCGTCCAGGCGATCGCCCCGGCGATCTTCGGCGCGCAGGTCGTCGTGCCGCAGCCCGCGGACTACGCGGCCCTGGGCGCCGCCCGGCAGGCCGCGTGGGCGCTCGGGGTCGCCCGGGGCACGCTGTCGCCCGCCGCTCCCCCGGCCTGGCAGGGCGCCTCGGCGCAGATCTTCGAGCCGGGTGAGGAGCTGGCGGTCGGTCAGGCGGTACGGCAGCAGTACGTGGCCACGCGGGAGCAGATCCACCCCGGCGCGTTCGGTTCGTAGCGACAGCGGATTCGGCTGGTAGCGGAGTCCGTTCAAGACTCGACAAAACACAGTCGTCACGTCGTGGGGGCGCGGGCGATAGTAGAACCCGTGCTCCTACGACTTCTCCGAACCCACCTTCGACCGTACAAGAAGCCCATCGGTCTGCTGGTTCTGCTGCAGTTCCTGCAGACCTGTGCGTCCCTCTACCTGCCGACCCTGAACGCGGACATCATCGACAACGGTGTCGTCAACGGGGACACCGGCTACATCCTGCGGTTCGGCGCCCTGATGGTCGCCGTCTCGGTGATCCAGGTCGTCTGCAACGTCGGTGCCGTGTACTACGGGGCGAGGACCGCCTCCGCCCTCGGCCGGGACGTCCGCGCCGCGGTCTTCGACCGGGTGCAGTCCTTCTCCGCCCGCGAGGTCGGGCAGTTCGGCGCCCCGTCGCTGATCACCCGTACGACCAACGACGTCCAGCAGGTCCAGATGCTGGTCCTGCTGGCGTTCACGCTGATGGTCTCGGCGCCGATCATGTGCGTCGGCGGCATCGTCATGGCGCTGAGTCTCGACGTACCGCTGTCGGCGGTGCTGATCGCGGTCGTGCCGGTGCTCGGCATCGCGGTCTCGCTGATCGTGAAGAAGATGCGCCCGCTGTTCCGGACGATGCAGGAGCGGCTCGACACGGTGAACCGGGTGCTGCGCGAGCAGATCACCGGCAACCGGGTGATCCGGGCCTTCGTGAAGGACGACTACGAGCGGGAGCGGTTCAAGGTCTCCAACACCGAGCTGACCGACGTCTCGATGGCGACGGGCCGGTTGATGGCGCTGATGTTCCCGACCGTGATGACGGTCGTGAACATCTCCAGCGTCGCGGTGGTCTGGTTCGGAGCGCACCGCATCGACAGCGGTGGGATGGAGATCGGCGCGCTGACCGCGTTCCTCGCCTATCTGATGCAGATCGTGATGGCCGTGATGATGGCCACCTTCATGTTCATGATGGTGCCGCGCGCCGAGGTCTGCGCCGAGCGCATCGAGGAGGTACTCGCCACCGAGAGCAGCGTCGTGCCGCCGGCCGAGCCGGTGCGCGAGCTGGGGCGGCGCGGTCACCTGGAGGTCCGGAGCGCGGACTTCCGCTACCCGGGCGCCGAGGAGTCGGTCCTGCGGGACGTGGAGCTGGTGGCGCGGCCGGGCGAGACGACAGCGATCATCGGGTCGACCGGCAGCGGCAAGTCGACGCTGCTCGGCCTGGTGCCCCGGCTGTTCGACGTGACCGGCGGCGAGGTTCTCGTCGACGGCGTGGACGTACGGAAGCTGGCCCCGGAGCTGATGGCGCGGACCGTGGGGCTCGTGCCGCAGAAGCCGTACCTCTTCTCGGGCACGGTCGCGACGAACCTGCGGTACGGCAAGCCCGACGCGAGCGACGAGGAGCTGTGGCACGCGCTCGAGGTCGCGCAGGCGGCGGACTTCGTGAAGAAGCTGGAGCACGGGCTCGACGCGCCGATCGCGCAGGGCGGGACCAATGTGTCCGGCGGTCAGCGGCAGCGGCTCGCGATCGCCCGGACGCTGGTGCAGCGGCCGGAGATCTATCTCTTCGACGACTCGTTCTCGGCGCTCGACTACCGGACCGACGCGCTGCTGCGGGAGGCGCTGAAGTCGGAGACGTCGGACTCGACCGTCGTCATCGTCGCCCAGCGGGTGTCGACCATCCGGGACGCCGACCGCATCGTGGTCCTCGACGAGGGCCGGGTCGTGGGCACCGGACGCCATCACGAGCTGATGGCGGGCAATGAGACGTACCGGGAGATCGTGCTCTCCCAGCTGACCGAGGCGGAGGCAGCCTGATGGCCGGTCCTGGTGGACGAATGATGGCCGGTGGAGGCCCCGACCAGCGGTCGATGGACTTCAAGGGCTCCAGCAAGCGACTGCTGCGGCAGCTGGCGCCCGAGCGGGGCGCGCTCTGGCTGATGCTGATCGCCGGTGTGCTCAGCGTGGCGGCCTCGGTGGTCGGCCCGAAGATCCTCGGCAAGGCGACCGACCTGATCTTCGCGGGCGTGATCGGGCGGCCGATGCCCGACGGCACGACGAAGGCGCAGGCGATCGAGGGCCTGCGGGCCAAGGGCGACGGCGGGATGGCGGACATGCTGTCCGGGGTGGACTTCACCCCCGGGCAGGGCATCGACTTCACGGCCGTCGGCGAGGTGCTGCTGTGGGTCCTGGCGATCTATGTGGCGGCCGGTCTGCTCATGCTGGTGTCGACCCGGATGTCGATCAAGGTGATCAACCGGACCGTCTACCGCATGCGGGAGGACGTCCAGGCGAAGCTGGCGCGGCTGCCGCTGTCGTACTTCGACCGGGCCAAGCGCGGTGAGGTGCTGAGCCGGGCCACCAACGACATCGACAACATCTCCCAGACGCTCCAGCAGTCGATGGGCCAGCTGATCAACTCGCTGCTGACCATCGTCGGCGTCCTGGCGATGATGTTCTGGATCTCGCCGCTCCTCGCGCTGGTCGCGCTGGTGACCGTGCCGGTGTCGGTGGTCGTGGCCACGAAGGTCGGCAAGCGCTCGCAGCCGCACTTCGTGCAGCAGTGGAAGTCCACGGGCACCCTCAACGCCCATGTGGAGGAGATGTACACCGGCCACGCCCTGGTGAAGGTCTTCGGGCGGCAGGACGAGTCGGCCGCCGACTTCCGCGAGCAGAACCAGGCGCTGTACGAGGCCGGCTTCAAGGCCCAGTTCAACAGCGGTGTGATGCAGCCGGTGATGTTCTTCATCTCGAACATCAACTACGTCCTCGTCGCCGTCGTCGGCGGACTGCGAGTGGCGAGCGGCACGCTGTCGATCGGTGACGTGCAGGCGTTCATCCAGTACTCCCGCCAGTTCTCGATGCCGCTGACGCAGGTCGCGTCGATGGCGAACCTGGTGCAGTCGGGCATCGCCTCCGCCGAGCGGATCTTCGAGCTCCTCGACGCCGAGGAGCAGACCCCGGACTCCCCGGCGAGCGAGAGGCCGTCGGAGTCGCAGGGCAAGGTCGCCCTGGAGGAGGTGTCGTTCCGCTACGAGCCGGAGAAGCCGCTCATCGAGGAGCTGTCCCTGACGGTGGAGCCAGGTCACACGGTCGCGATCGTCGGCCCGACGGGCGCGGGCAAGACGACGCTCGTGAACCTGCTGATGCGGTTCTACGACGTGACCGGCGGCCGGATCACCCTCGACGGCGTGGACATCTCGGCGATGTCCCGCGAGGAGCTGCGGTCCGGGATCGGCATGGTCCTCCAGGACACCTGGCTCTTCGGCGGGACGATCGCCGACAACATCGCGTACGGGGCGAGCGGGGAGATCACGCGGGAGCGGATCGAGGAGGCGGCGCGGGCGGCCCACGCCGACCGCTTCATCCGGACCCTGCCCGACGGCTACGACACCGTCATCGACGACGAGGGCGGCAACGTCAGCGCCGGCGAGAAGCAGCTGATCACCATCGCGCGGGCGTTCCTGTCCGATCCGGTGATCCTGGTCCTGGACGAGGCGACCAGCTCGGTCGACACCCGTACCGAGGTCCTCATCCAGAAGGCGATGGCCCGACTCGCCCACGGGCGCACCTCGTTCGTGATCGCCCACCGGCTCTCCACCATCAGGGACGCGGACGTGATCCTGGTGATGGAGAACGGCTCGATCGTCGAACAGGGCACGCACGACGAGCTGTTGGCGTCCGGCGGCGCGTACGCGCGGCTGTACGCGGCCCAGTTCGCACAGGCGGTCGCCGAGGTCGACTGACCGGGCCGGCCGGACTCGGCGGACTAGTCCAGGTAGCCCCTGAGCTGGTCCGCGAAGGCATGGTCCCGCAGCTTGTTGAGGGTCTTCGACTCGATCTGGCGGATGCGTTCGCGCGTCACGCCGAAGAGCCGGCCGATCTCCTCCAGGGTGCGGGGCCTGCCGTCGTCGAGGCCGTAGCGGAGCTGGACGACCTTGCGTTCGCGCTCGCCGAGGGTGGAGAGGACGGCCTCCAGGTGCTCGCGCAGCAGCAGGAACGCCGCCGATTCCACGGGGCTCGTGGCGTCGCCGTCCTCGATGAGGTCGCCGAGGGCGACATCGTCCTCCTCGCCGACGGGGGCGTGCAGGGAGACCGGTTCCTGGGCGAGGCGCAGGACCTCGCCGACCCGCTCGGGGGCCAGGTCGAGCTGGGCGCCGACCTCCTCGGGGGTGGGTTCGTAGCCGCGTTCCTGGAGCATGCGGCGCTGGACCCGGATCACCCGGTTGATGAGCTCGACGACGTGGACGGGGACGCGGATCGTCCGGGCCTGGTCGGCGAGGGCCCGGGACATCGCCTGGCGGATCCACCAGGTCGCGTACGTCGAGAACTTGTAGCCGCGCGCGTAGTCGAACTTCTCGACGGCCCGGATCAGGCCCAGGTTTCCCTCCTGGACCAGGTCGAGCATGGTCAGTCCGCGCCCGACGTACCGCTTGGCGACGGAGACGACGAGCCGCAGGTTGGCCTCGATGAGCCGGCGCTTCGCCATCCGGCCGAGGACGACGAGCCGGTCCAGGTCGAGCGCCAGCTGCGAGTCCAGGTCGGGGGTGCCGGCGAGCTTCGCCTCGGCGAAGAGCCCGGCCTCGACGCGGCGGGCGAGCTCGACCTCCTCGGCGGCGGTGAGCAGGGGGATGCGGCCTATCTCGCGCAGGTACTGGCGGAACAGGTCGGAGGAGGGCCCGCTCCCGCCGAGATCGGTGACGCGGCGCGGCACCGGCTCCGGTTCGGGTGTGTCGTCCACGAACTCGGTGGGCTCCGGCGGATCGGCTCCCTCGGCCGGCTCGGCGGGGGCGGCCGGGGTGGGCGCCTCCGGATGGTGGGCGGCCGGGCGCTGCCCGGGCACGACGTCCGTCGGGGACAGGGTCTGGGTCTGCACGGGGGCGACCTCCAGGGTGATCGCTGCCGGTGCTCCGGGGGCTCAGGCACCGCTTCCCAGTGTGGGGTACGACACATCACTGCCACGAGGGGCGTGCGGTGACTTTTTGAGTTCGGGAGGTGACCGAACGTCAGAGCCTGCTCTAGAGGGCTGCTGCGCCGTTGGTGCGGAGGGACTGGGCGTACTGGGTGAGGACCCACAACTCGTTCTGTACGGCGGCCGCTTGGGTCGGGTCGCCGTTCGCGCCGAGGCGGGCCAGGGTGCCCTGGATGTCGCGGACGCGGCGGTCGACGGCGCGCAGGCGGACCTGGACGAGCTGGGCGCCCGCGTAGATCTCGTCGACGACCTTGGCGAAGATCGTCTCGACGGCGAGTTCGGTGACGAGCGCGCGGACCGTGTCGTTGGGCGCGGCCTCGCGGACGGCGGAGAGGTAGTCGGCCGGGGCTCCGGTGGCGCCGCCCGCGTCCTGGACGCACTGGCGGACGGCCGCGTAGGGCGGGGCGGTGAACTCGTCGGCGCCGTACGCGTCGAAGGCCGGGGAGACCAGCTCGGGACGCTGGAGGGCGAGCTTGAGCAGTTCGCGCTCGGTGCGGTGCGCGGGGCTGCGCAGGTTCAGCGCGGGGCCGCCGCTCGCGGCGGGCGCCTGGAGGGACTCGTACTCCCCCGTGGCCCTTCGGGCAGCGGAGGCACCCCCATGCTGGGGGGTCGAGGGGCCCGGGGCGCCCCGGCCGCCCCGGTCGCGCTGCCAGCGCGCGATCTGGGCGACGCGCTTGACCACGAACGGGGTGTCGAGGATGCCGAGCATGCCGGCGAGCTGGACGGCGACCTCGTGCTGGGAGGCGACGTTCTTGATCCTGGCGACGATCGGCGCGGCCTCGTCGAGGGCGGCGGCCCGGCCGGCCGGGGTCTCCAGGTCGTACCGCTTCACGATCTGGCGCAGCGCGAACTCGAACAGCGGGGTGCGCGGCTCGACCAGCTCGGCGACGGCCTGGTCGCCCTTGGCTAGCCGCAGATCGCAGGGGTCCATGCCGTCGGGGGCGATCGCGATGTACGTCTCGGCGGCGAACTTCTGGTCGTCCTCGAAGGCGCGCAGGGCGGCCTTCTGGCCGGCCGCGTCGCCGTCGAAGGTGAAGATCACGCGGGCCGAGCCGTTGTCCATCAGGAGCCGGCGGAGGATCTTGATGTGGTCGCCGCCGAAGGCGGTGCCGCAGGTGGCGATGGCGGTGGTGACGCCGGCCAGGTGGCAGGCCATGACGTCGGTGTAGCCCTCGACGACGACGGCCCGGCTGACCTTGGCGATGTCCTTCTTGGCCAGGTCGATGCCGTAGAGCACCTGGGACTTCTTGTAGATCGGCGTCTCGGGCGTGTTCAGGTACTTCGGCCCGTTGTCGTCGTCGCGGAGCTTGCGCGCGCCGAAGCCGACGACGTCGCCGCCGACGTCCCTGATCGGCCACATCAGCCGGCCCCGGAAGCGGTCGATGGGGCCGCGGCGGCCGTCCTGGGAGAGCCCGGAGAGGATCAGCTCCTTGTCGGAGAAGCCCTTGCCGCGCAGGAAGCGGGTGAGGTGGTCCCAGCCGGCCGGGGAGTAGCCGACGCCGAAGTGCGCGGCGGCGGACTGGTCGAAGCCGCGCTCGGCGAGGAACTTCCGGCCGATCTCGGCCTCGGGCGAGTCGAGTTGGTCGATGTAGAACTGGGTGGCGACCTTGTGCGCCTCGACCAGCCGGATGCGCTCGCCGCGCTGGTGGCCGGGGTTGTAGCCGCCCTCTTCGTACCGCAGGGTGATGCCCGCCTTGGCGGCGAGGCGCTCGACCGTCTCCGAGAAGGAGAGGTGGTCGATCTTCATCACGAAGGCGATGGTGTCGCCGCCCTCCTGGCAGCCGAAGCAGTGGAACAGGCCCTTGCTCGGGCTGACCTGGAAGGAGGGGGACTTCTCGTCGTGGAAGGGGCACAGGCCCTTGAGGTTGCCGCCGCCGGCGTTGCGGAGCTGGAGGTACTCGGACACGACGGCGTCGATCGGGACCGCGTCCCGTACCGCCTTCACGTCGTCATCGTTGATCCTGCCTGCCACGCAGGAAGTCTACGTGGGCGGGGAACCGACCGGCCCCCTAGTCGACGAGGCTCTCCAGGGGGACGGAGGGGTCGGCGAGGGCGTCGGGGTCCACGGGGGACTGGGCGCGGATGAGCTTCTGGATGGGGTCTGTGACGTCCCACACATTCACGTTCATCCCGGCGAGGACCTTGCGGTCCTTGAGCCAGAAGGCGATGAACTGCCGCTTGCCGACGTCGCCGCGGAGCACGACCTGGTCGTAGGAGCCGGGCGGGGCCCAGCCCGAGTACTCCATGCCGAGGTCGTACTGGTCGGAGAAGAAATACGGGACGCGGTCGTACGAGACCTGCCGGCCGAGCATGGCGCGGGCGGCGGCCGGGCCGCCGTTGAGGGCGTTGGCCCAGTGCTCGACGCGCAGCCGGGTGTTCAGGAGCGGGTGGTGGGCGGCGGCGACGTCGCCGGCCGCGAAGATGTCGGGGTCGGAGGTGCGCAGCGACGCGTCGACTGCGACGCCCCCGCCGTGGGCGCGGTCCACCAGGGCGAGTCCGGCGGCCTCGGCGAGGGCGGTGCGCGGGGCGGCGCCGATCGCGGCGAGGACGGCGTGCGCGGGGTGCTCCTCGCCGTCGTCGGTGCGGACGGCGAGGACCATGCCGTCCTGGCCGACGATCTCGGCGAGCCGGGCGCCGAAGACGAAGCGGACGCCGTGCTCGGTGTGGAGATCGGCGAAGAGCTGGCCGAGCTCGGGGCCGAGGACCTGGTGGAGCGGGGTGGGCTCGGACTCGACGACGGTGACCTCGGCGCCGTAACCGCGCGCCGCGGCGGCGACCTCGAGACCGATCCAGCCGCCGCCCGCGATCACCAGGTGGCCGTTGTCGCGGCCGAGGGAGGCCAGGACGTGGCGCAGCCGGTCGGCGTGGGCGAGCCGGCGCAGGTGGTGGACGCCGGCGAGGCCGGTGCCGGGGACGTCGAGGCGGCGCGGCTCGGAGCCGGTGGCGAGCAGCAGCCGGTCGTAGCGGATGGTGGTGCCGTCACCGAGGCGTACGGTGCGGGCCTCGCGGTCGACGGCGGTGACGGGCTGCCCGAGGTGGAGCTCGACCTCGGCGCGGGCGTACCAGGCGGCCTCGTGCACGAAGACGCTGTCGCGCTCCTCCTTGCCGGTGAGGTAGCCCTTGGAGAGCGGTGGGCGTTCGTAGGGGTGGTCGCGCTCGTCGCCGATGAGGATCACCCGGCCGGTGAACCCCTCGGAGCGGAGCGTCTCCGCCGCCTTGGCACCGGCCAGTCCTCCGCCGACGATGACGAAGGTCTGATCTGCGTCGACCACTTGATGCCTCCTCGTTGCGACCGGTTCTACGCTACGCCTCCGGGCGTTCGGCGAGCCGTTCCGCCTCGGGCCCTGAGCCGAGCGTCCCGCACGGAGCGTGATGACGAAAGAGGGCGGGTCCCGGCGGGGGCGCCTTGGGGACTGCCGGACAGGTCCTAGGGGCTGTCCGGCGGATCAGGGTCGGATAGCCGCGGCCCCGGCCATGATCCGCCGGACAGGTCCTAGGGGCGGCCGTGCCTGAGGCGGGAGTGGAGGGTGCGGGCGGAGGCGTCGGTGAGGGAGGCGATCTGGTCGATGATCACCCGCTTGCGTGACCTGTCGTCGTCCGCCGTGTCGAAGAGGGCGCGGAACTGGGGGTCGAGGCCCTCGGGGGCGCGGGCGGTGAGCGCCTCGGCGAGCTCGGCGAGGACGATGCGCTGGTCGGCCCGGAGGGCCTCCTGCTCGGCGCGCTGCATGACGTACCGGTCGGCGACGGCCTTGAGGACGGCGCATTCGTTGCGGGTCTCGCGGGGGACGACGAGCTCGGCCGCGTACCGGGTGAGGCGTCCTGAACCGTACGCCTGCCGGGTGGCTCCTTCGGCGGAGAGGGCGAAGCGGCCGATCAGCTGGCTGGTGGCGTCCTTCAGGC
Source organism: Streptomyces sp. NPDC048370 (assembly GCF_043200825.1). Taxonomy (NCBI): domain Bacteria; kingdom Bacillati; phylum Actinomycetota; class Actinomycetes; order Kitasatosporales; family Streptomycetaceae; genus Streptomyces; species Streptomyces sp. NPDC048370. The sequence continues at coordinate 294,688 of NZ_JBICYI010000004.1, forward strand.
GGGCCTGGGCGACGGCCGATCCGTCGTAGCCGTGCGGCCACCAGTCCTGGTCGACGAGCCGGTCGAGGGCGTCGGCGAGCTCCTGCGGGTCGGTGTCGTGCGGGACGTACCGGCCGATGGCGACGCGCCAGATGTCGGCGCGCTCGGGCTCGGAGAAGAGCATGTTCGGGTCGATGTGGCCGGCGTGCAGACCGTCCTCGAAGTCGTGGACGGAGTACGCGACGTCGTCGGACCAGTCCATGACCTGGGCCTCGAAGCACTTGCGGTCCGCGGGAGCGCCCTGCCGGGCCCACAGGAAGACGGGGAGGTCGTCCTCGTACACCCCGAACTTGGACGAGTCGGGGTTCTCGGGGTGACCGCCGCGCGGCCAGGGGTACTTGGTGGCGGCGTCGAGCGCGGCGCGGGTGAGGTTGAGGCCGACGCTGACGGGCTCGCCGGTGGTGGCGTCGGCGATGAACCGCTTGGGTTCGATACGGGTGAGCAGGCGCAGCGACTGGGCGTTGCCCTCGAAGCCGCCGCAGTCCTTGGCGAATTCGTTGAGCGCGACCTCGCCGTTGTGCCCGAAGGGCGGGTGGCCCATGTCGTGGGCGAGGCAGGCGGCCTCGACGAGATCGGGGTCGCAGCCGAGTGCGGCGCCGAGCTCGCGCCCGACCTGGGCGCACTCCAGGGAGTGGGTGAGGCGGGTGCGGGGGCTGGCGTCCCAGGCGTGGCTCCGGGAGCCGGGGGTGACGACCTGGGTCTTGCCCGCGAGCCGGCGCAAGGCGCTGGAGTGCAGCACGCGCGCGCGGTCCCGCTGGAAGGCGGTCCGCCCCGGGCGCTTGTCGGGCTCGGCGGCCCAGCGCTCGGTGGCGGCGTCGTCGTAGCCGGGGGTGTCCGTGATGCCTGGGGTGTCCGTGAAGCCTTCCATGCACCGAAGGTAACGGGCGGGACGGACAGTGGGGCGCTCGACGGGTGTCTTTCGGCTGCGGGCTGGGTGGAGGACTGGTTGGAGCTCTGGGCGGAGGTCTAGGCGGAGGCGAGTTCTCGCCAGGTGGGCACGGGGTGGGGAGCGGGCGCGTTCGTGGGAGTGGGTGCGGGTGTGGATGTGGAGGAGGGAGGTGTAGCTGCGGGGGCGGACGCCGTCAGGGCTGCCAGGGCCTCGTCGTAGCGGTGGAGGACCAGGCGGGCGAGGGAGGGGTGGGCGCCGAGCGGGGGCGAGGCGATCCAGGGGGCGTGGGCGGCGGCGCGGCTCGCGAAGAGACCGGGGGCGGTGAAGCAGGAGGCGACGGCGACCCGGTGGCGGCCCCGGGCGGCGAGCACGCGCAGCGCCTCGGGGACGGTGGGCGTGGCGGCGGAGGCGTACGCGGGGACGACGGGCACCCCGCCGAGCCGCTCGGAGAGCGCGGCGGCGATCCGGCGGACGGCGGCGAGCCCCTCGCGGTCGCGGGAGCCGGCCGCCGCGAGGACGACACCGGTGGAGCGCGAGGCACTGTCCGCGGAGGTCCAGCCCGCTTCGGCGAGCCGGTCGGCGAGGGCCTCGACGAGCAGCGGGTGCGGACCGAGCGGCGCGGCGATCCGGACACGCCCGTCGGGTACGGCGGCGGCAGCGGCGGTCAGGTCGTACTTGACGTGATACCCGGGCCCGAAGAGCAGGGGCACGAGGACGGCACGTCGCCCGGCCGGAGGGCCCCCGCCGGCCACGGCGTGTCGGTCGGCCGCGGAAGCCTGGGGCGGCCCGGCGAGTCCGTCGGCCCCGGAGACCCGGGGCGGCCCGGCATGTCCGGCGGCCGCGGGCACCCGGGGCGGCCCGGCGAGTCCGTCGACCGCGGAACCACCGGCCGGCCCGGCATGTCCGTCGCCCGCGGGCACCCGGTTCGGCCCGGCGTGTCCGGCGGCCGCGGAAACCCCGGTCGGCAGCGCGGGTCCCGGCCCCAGCGGCACCCCGGCCGGCGCGGCGTCTGCCTCCGTGGGGCCGGTGAGGTCGGTGAGGAGGTCCGGGAGGAGAGGGGGGTTCAGTTCGATGTGGGCGAGGCGGACGTCGAGGCCTGGGCGGAGTTCGCGGACCCGTTCGACCAGGTCGGCGAGGGCGGCGCGGGCGCGCGGGTCGCGGCTGCCGTGGCCGACGGCGACGAGGGTGGGGCGGTCGCGTCGGACACCGTTGCGATGGACGTGGCTCAGCTGCGCGCCCAGCCGCGTCGTGATCATGCCGAGCAGCTCGGCCGTGCTGTCGAACGTACTGTCCCGCTCCGTCATGCACCGATCGTGACCGCGCCGCGTTGCCTCCCCGTTGCGCGGGCGTCACGAGTGTTTTCCACGGGCTCACGGTCCGCCCGACGCGGCTGTCAGGCGTCGGTGGCCAGCCAGACCCGCAGTGGGCCGAGCTCCTCGAAGCCCACGGCCAGCGCGGGCGGCAGGTCGTCGCCGGACTCGTAGCCGACGACCGGGCTGCCCGCGTCGACGAGGCTCAGGCAGCCGGCCCAGGCCTCGACCGGGTCGGTTCCCTCGGCGGCGAAGAGGTTGGAGACGCCGGTCACCCGCCAGTTGTCGGTGAGCACCGCTCCCCCGGTGATCCGGCCGTCGGCGCCGTACCCCGCGACGACCTTCGTCGCCGGGTCGGCGAGGAGTTCGGCGCGGAAGAGCGCCGCCTCGTCCGCGTCCCCGCCGCTCCACGCCATGGCCCAGGCGGCGAGCTCCGCCGCGTCGCGGACCGGGCGCCACGACGTGTCCGCCGGCACGGCGACCTCGGGGGCGGGGAGCCACCCGGGCCGGTGGATCCAACGCGCCTCGAAGAGCGGCCGGAAGCCCTCGGCGGTCAGGTCGAGGCAGGCGAAGGAGTCCTTGACCGAGGCCCCGGGGGTGCTGCGGTCGATGCCGTCCAGGACGTCCCGTACCGACGCGTCGGCGGACAGCGTCACGGCGTCCGGGTAGTACAGCGGCGTGCGGCGGCCGTTGGTCCAGGCGCTCCGCCCGAAGTTTCCGGGGTGGCCGTGCGCGCGGCACATCGCGTCGCACCACTCCGCGTTGTTGATGGCAGCCTCGCTGATCATCTGCGGATCGTACGGCTTTACCCCTTCCCCTCTCATTCTTTTATCCTCTCTCATTCTTTTATCTAGCGGAATATCTTTTCCACCATGCGAATGACTCCCTCTCCCTCCCCCGGGCTGCCCCGGCGCGCCCTCGCCGAACTCGTCGGCACCGCCGCGCTGGTGGCCGTCGTCGTCGGATCGGGCATCCAGGCGGCCGCGCTCAGCCAGGACGTCGGGGTGCGGCTGCTGGCCAACTCGCTCGCCTCCGCCCTCGGGCTCGGCCTGCTCATCGCGCTCCTCGGCCCGCTCTCCGGCGGCCACCTCAACCCCGTCGTCACCCTCTCCGAGTGGTGGGCCCGGCGGGGCGAGGACGGCGCTCCGGGGATCCGCGAGGTGGCCGTCTACGTCGCCGCCCAGTTCGCCGGGGCCGTCGCCGGGGCCCTGCTCGCCGAGGCCATGTTCGGGCGGGCGCCGGGCACCTGGTCCACCGCCGTCCGCTCCGACGTCCATCTGCTGCTCGGCGAGACCGTCGCCACGGCCGGGCTCGTCCTGCTCGTCCAGGGGCTGCGCCGCATCGGCCGCTCCTCGCTCGCCCCGGTCGCCGTGGCCGGATACCTGCTGGCCGCGATCTGGTTCACCTCCTCGGGCTCCTTCGCCAACCCGGCCGGGACGGTCGGCCGTTCCTTCTCCGACTCCTTCACCGGCATCGCCCCCGCCTCGCTGCCCGGCTTCGTCGGGGCACAGCTCCTCGGCGCGCTCGTCGGCGTCGCGCTCGCCACGGTTCTGTACGGCCGGAGCGAACCGAACGTCCCGCGTTCGCGTCGAACAGGGTGACGGGACAGTCAAGATCCACGGAGGTTCATCCATGCGCGGCCTGCGACGCGTTCGCGTACCCGCCCCGCTGCAGCGGGTGCCGCTCCGGTTGAAGCGGGTCACGCACGGGCTCACGCGGCTCTCCCCGCTGCCGCGCTCCACGCGGGCCCGCCGCCGTACCGTCCAGGCCGTCATGCTCGGCACGGTCCTCGCCCTCGCCCCCGCCACCTGGACGCACGCCGTCGCCGACAGCCGGCTGCGCACCACCGCCGAGGTGCCCGCGCAGGACGTCGCCGTCGTCTTCGGCGCCGGCCTGTGGAAGGGGCGGCCGACGCCGTACCTCGCGCACCGGCTCGACACGGCCGCCGAGCTCTACCGCGCGGGCAAGGTCAAGGTCGTCCTCGTCACCGGCGACAACAGCCGCGTGGAGTACGACGAGCCCGACGCGATGCGGACGTACCTCACCGAACGCGGGGTGCCGGACGGCCGGATCGTCAGCGACTACGCGGGCTTCGACACCTGGGACTCCTGCGTCCGCGCGAAGAAGATCTTCGGGGTCCACCGGGCCGTGCTCGTCACCCAGGACTTCCACATCAAGCGGGCCGTCGCGCTCTGCCGGGCGGCCGGCATCGACTCGTACGGGGTGAAGGTCGTCGAACCCCACGACTCCGTCTTCTACTACGGCGGTGTCCGGGAGCTCGTCGCGGCGGGCAAGGCCGCCGTGGACGCGACGCTGCGGCCCGACCCCCACTTCCTCGGCGAACGCGAGCGGGGCGTGACGGAGGCGCTCGCCTCGGCGGGCTGACCCAACGGCCGCGGCCGATGACCGCCCGGGCCCTCACCGCCCCGGCCCTCAACCACCCGGACCCTCAACCGCCCGGGCCCTCACCGCCCCGGCCTCTCTCCCCCCAACCAACCACCCGGGCCCTCACCGCCCCGGCCCTCAACCACCCGGACCCTCAACCGCCCGGCCCGTCACCGCCCGGCCTCGCACCGCCCGGCCTCGCACCGCCCCGCTCCTCACCCCTCGCGCGCCCTCCCAAGGAGCAGAACGCGCGGGACTTGTAATGCGGCGCGCCGCCTCCCGTAACACGCCCGTCGCACGCTTTCCGCATGTCCGAGGCTGTCACCACCCCCACGCACTGCCCCTACTGCGCCCTCCAGTGCGGCATGTCGCTGCGCCCCGCGGGCGGCACCGTGGAGGTGGTGGAGCGCCCCGACTTCCCCGTCAACCGGGGCGCGCTGTGCGGCAAGGGCCGTACCGCCCCGGCCGTACTCTCCTCCCGGGTCAGGCTGACCGGGCCCCTGGTCCGATGCCCTGACACAGGTGTCCTGAAGTCCGCCTCCTGGGAGGAGGCACTCGCCGCCGTCGCCGACGGGCTGCGCCGGACCCGCGCCGACCACGGACCCGATGCCGTGGGGGTCTTCGGCGGCGGCGGCCTCACCAACGAGAAGGCGTACGCGCTCGGCAAGTTCGCCCGGGTCGTGCTCGGCACCTCGCAGATCGACTACAACGGCCGCTTCTGCATGTCCTCCGCGGCGGCCGCGCACCAGCGGGCGTTCGGGCTCGACCGGGGGCTTCCCTTCCCCCTGGAGGACATCCCGCGCACCGGCTGCGTGATCCTCGTCGGCTCCAACCTGGCCGAGACCATGCCGCCCGCGCTGCGCTACCTCACCGAGCTGAAGGCGAACGGCGGGAAGCTGATCGTCATCGACCCGCGCCGCACCCGCACCGCCGAGCAGGCCGACCTCCACCTCGCGCCCCGCCCCGGCACCGACCTCGCGCTCGCGCTCGGTCTGCTCCATCTCGTGGTCGCCGAGGGGCGGGTGGACGAGGGGTTCGTCCGGGAGCGTACGGAGGGGTGGGAGGCGGCCAGGGCCGGGGCGATGGCGCACTGGCCCGAGCTGGTCGAGCGGATCACGGGCGTGCCCGTGCCGCTGCTGCGGGACGCGATGCGGATGTTCTGCGACGCGGAGAGCGGGATGGTGCTCACCGCGCGCGGCCCGGAGCAGCAGTCGAAGGGCACGGACACCGTCGGCGCGTGGATCAACCTCTGCCTGGCGACCGGCCGGGCCGGGCGGCCGCTGAGCGGGTACGGGTGCCTCACGGGCCAGGGCAACGGCCAGGGCGGCCGTGAGCACGGCCAGAAGGCGGACCAGCTGCCCGGCTACCGGAAGCTGGACGACCCGGCGGCGCGGGCGCACGTGGCGGGGGTGTGGGGGGTGGACCCCGACTCGCTGCCGGGGCCGGGCCGGAGCGCGTACGAACTCCTGGACGCGCTGGGAGGCGACGTGAAGTCGCTGCTCCTCATGGGCTCCAACCCCGTCGTCTCGGCGCCGCGCGCCGCGCACATCGAGGGGCGGCTGCGCTCGCTGGACTTCCTGGCGGTCGCGGACGTGGTCCTGTCGGAGACGGCGGAGCTGGCGGACGTGGTGCTGCCGGTCACCCAGTGGGCGGAGGAGACGGGGACCACGACCAACCTGGAGGGGCGGGTGCTGCTGCGGCAGAGGGCGATCACCCCGCCCGAAGGGGTCCGCACGGACCTGGAGGTCCTGCACGCGCTCGCGGCTCTCCTCGGCCGGGAGAAGGGCTTCCCGACGGACCCGGAGGAGGTCTTCGACGAGCTCCGCCGCGCGTCTGCGGACGGCCCCGCGGACTACTCGGGCATCAGCTACCGCCGCCTGCGCGAGGAGAACGGCGTCTTCTGGCCCTGCCCGGAGAGCGCGGGGCCGGCAGGCACGGGGCCGGCAGGCGCAGGGCCCACGGGGTCGGCAGGCGCGGGCCACCACCCCGGGACCCCCCGGCTCTTCCTCGACCGGTTCGCGACGCCGAGCGGACGCGCGCGGTTCGTGGCGGTCACGCACCGCCCGGCGGCCGAGGAGACCGACGCCGAGTACCCGGTGGTGCTGACCACCGGGCGGGTCGTCGCGCAGTACCAGTCCGGGGCGCAGACCCGGCGCGTCGACGAGCTGAACGCGGCCGCGCCCGGGCCGTTCGTGGAGCTGCATCCGCGGCTCGCCGAGCGGATCGGGGTGGCCGAGGGCGAGCGGGTCGCCGTCGTGTCGCGGCGGGGGCGGGCGGTCGCGCCCGCGCGGATCACCACGGCCATCCGCCAGGACACGGTCTTCATGCCGTTCCACTGGCCGGGCGAGGGCCGCGCCAACACCCTCACCAACCCCGCGCTCGACCCCGTCTCCCGGATGCCCGAGTTCAAGACGTGCGCGGTCCGGGTCGAGCCCGCCAGTCCCCGCCCCTGATGAGCGGCCCGTACGGGGTGCCGGCGGCAGCGAAGTAGACCCAGGCCCGTACGGTCGCCCCGTCCCCGACCCGTACCACCGCGCGCTCCGCCCGCTCGTACCCGGCGGGGAGCTCCACCCGGTCGAGTACGGCGAGGAGTTCGGCGTACGCGTCCGGCGCGGCGGTCACCAGGTCGCCCGCGACCAGGCCCTCGCCCGGCACGACGTAGGGGTAGCCGGGGCCGTCGTACAGCAGCGCGCCCGGCAGACGCGCCGGTTCCTCCCGGGCCGTGCGGCCGAGGAGGAAGCGGTCGTGGTTGTACTCGCCCGGCCGCAGCGTGCCGTAGACGAAGAAGGGCAGTTCGGTCATTCGGCGGCAGCGGCGTCCGGAGCGTCGGTCGTCTCGGCCTCCAGCCACGCCAGGTACGCGGCCGAGGCGCGGACCACCGGGGTGGCGAGGACCTCCGGGGTCTCGTAGTCGTGCGCGGCGAGGAGGTGGGCCTCGAGCTCCTCGTAGCGCGCTTCCGTCGTCTTGAAGAGGACCTGCCACTCCTCCTCGGTCTCGATCGCCTTCCGCCAGTGGTAGACGGAGGTGACCGGTCCTGAGACCTGCGCGCAGGCGGCGAGGCGGGCCTCGACCGCCCCGCGCGCGAGCTCCTGGGCCTTGGCCGGGCTGTCGGTGGTGGTGAGTACGGTGAGTGCGAGGGTCACGCGGCCCACCGTACTCACCACCGCCCGGCCCGGCGCCCGCACGTCCGCCCCGCGCCCGCCCGTCCGCCCCGCCCAAGCCCGCACCACCGTCACCGCCCCGCCCCGCGCTCACGCCGCCGCCGCGAACTGGGCCGCGTGCAGCCGGGCGTAGGTGCCGCCGGTCGCCAACAGCTCGTCGTGCGTGCCCTGTTCGACGATCGAGCCGTTCTCCATCACCAGGATCACGTCCGCGTCCCTGATGGTGGAGAGCCGGTGGGCGATCACGAAGGACGTACGGCCCTCGCGGAGGGAGGACATCGCCTTCTGGATGAGCACCTCGGTACGGGTGTCGACGGAGCTGGTCGCCTCGTCCAGGACCAGGATCACCGGCTCGGACAGGAACGCCCGGGCGATCGTGATCAGCTGCTTCTCGCCGGCGCTGAGCCCGACGCCGTCCTCGTCGAGGACCGTGTCGTAGCCGTCGGGCAGGGTGCGGATGAACCGGTCGGCGTGGGAGGCCATGGCCGCCTCGACGATCCGCTCGCGCGAGACGCCCTCCCGCCGCCCACCACCACCCTTGTCCGATGCGCTGCGCGCAGCCCCTTCCGATTGAACGCCGTACGCGATGTTGTCGGCGATCGTCCCGCCGAAGAGCCAGGTGTCCTGGAGGACCATGCCGATCCCGGACCGCAGCTCCTCGCGGGACATCGCCGAGATGTCCACGCCGTCGAGGGTGATCCGGCCACCGGTCACGTCGTAGAACCGCATCAGCAGGTTCACGAGCGTCGTCTTGCCCGCGCCCGTCGGGCCGACGATCGCGACGGTCTGGCCCGGCTCCACCGTCAGAGACAGGTCCTCGACGAGCGGCTTCTCCGGCTCGTAGCGGAAGGACACCTTCTCGAACGAGACCCGGCCGACGGCCTGCTCGCGACGGCTCCCCGGCGCGGCGGCCGGTGCCGGGGGCTCCTCCTCCGCGTCGAGGAGGTCGAAGACCCGCTCGGCGGAGGCGACCCCGGACTGCAGCAGGTTGGCCATGGCCGCGATCTGGTTGATCGGGCCGTTGAACTCGTACGAGTACTGGATGAACGCCTGCACGTCGCCGACGCTCAGCGTGCCGCTCGCCACCCGAAGCCCGCCGACGACCGCGATCAGGACGTAGTTGAGGTTGCCGACGAAGGTGAGGGCCGGCTGGATGAAGCCGGAGATGAACTGGGCGCGGAAGCTCGCCCCGTACAGCTCCTCGCCGAGCTCGTCGAAGCGCGCCACGGCCGCGTCCCGCCGTCCGAAGACGACGACCTCCGCGTGCCCGGTGATCATCTCCTCGACGTGGCTGTTGAGCCGGCCGGTGACGGCCCACTGCTTCACGAACTGCGGCTGGGCGCGCTTGCCGATCCGGGCCGCGACGAGCAGCGAGACGGGGACGGTCGCGAGGGCGACGAGGGCGAGCAGCGGCGAGATCCAGCACATCATCACCAGCACGCCGACGAGCGTGAGGAGCGCCCGGACCATCTGGCCGAAGGCCTGCTGGAGGGTCTGGACGATGTTGTCGATGTCGTTGGTGGTGCGGCTGAGGAGTTCGCCGCGCGGCTGCCCGTCGACGTACGAGAGTGGCAGCCGGGCCAGCTTGGCCTGGGCCTCCGCGCGAAGGCGGTGCCCGGCGCGCTGGACGACGGTCGTGGCGAGGCGCTGCTGCAGCCAGTTGAGCGCGGCGGAGCCGACGACGGCCGCGAAGGCGAGGGCGAGCGTCTCGCCGACGGCCCGGAAGTCGACGCCCGCCGGGGTCGCGGCGCCGGAGACGACGAGGTCGGTGGCGCGGCCGAGGAGCAGCGGGCTGAGGACGGCGAGGGCGACGCTCGCGGCCGCGGCGGCGAGGACGCCGATCAGCCGGGGGCGCTCGGGGGCCATGGTGCGCAGCAGCCGCAGGCCGGAGGCGCCGAAGTCCAGGGAGCGTTCGAGGGACGGGGTGGCGACGCCGGGGCCGCGCTGCTGCGCTGCGGGCCCACGGCGCTGCGGGGCGCGCCCCTTCCCACGCTGCGCGTCGCTCATGCTGCTTCCTCCTCGGTGAGCTGGGAGAGGACGATCTCCCGGTAGGTGGCGTTGGTCCGCATGAGGTCCTCGTGGGTGCCGCTGCCGACGGCCCGGCCCTGGTCGAGGACGACGATCCGGTCGGCGTCGCGGATGGTGGAGACGCGCTGGGCGACGACGACGACCGTCGCGTCGGCGGTCTCCTCCTTCAGGGCCCCTCTGAGCACGGAGTCGGTGCGGTTGTCGAGGGCGGAGAAGGAGTCGTCGAAGAGGTACACCCGGGGGCGGGCGACGAGGACCCGGGCGATGGCGAGGCGCTGGCGCTGGCCGCCGGAGAGGTTGGTGCCGCCCTGGGCGACCGGCGCGTCGAGCCCCTCGGGGAGCTCCGTGACGAAGTCGGCGGCCTGGGCGACCTCCAGGGCGTGCCACAGCTCCTCGTCGCTCGCCTCGGGCCTGCCGTACCGCAGGTTGCTCGCGATCGTGCCGGAGAAGAGGTACGGCTTCTGCGGGACGAGTCCGACGGTACGGGCGAGCAGCGCGGGGTCCATGGCGCGGACGTCGACGCCGCCGACCGTGATCTGCCCTGCGGTGGCGTCGAAGAGGCGCGCGACGAGGCCGAGCAGGGTGGTCTTGCCGCTGCCGGTGGAGCCGATGACGGCGGTGGTGCGGCCGGGCCGGGCGGTGAGGCTCACGGCGCGCAGGACGGGTTCCTCCGCGCCGGGGTAGCTGAAGTGGGCGTCGTGGATGTCGAGCAGGCCGGGTCCGAGCAGGGTGTGGACGGGTGCGGCGGGGGCGGAGACGGAGGGTTCGGTGTCGAGGATCTCCCGGATGCGTTCGGCGCTGACCTCGGCCCGCGGCATGTGCATCAGCAGGAAGAGGACCATCATCACCGACATCATGATCTGGAGCAGATAGCCGAGGAACGCGATCAGTGAACCGGCCTGCAGGGCCCCGGACTCGATCCGGTGGGCGCCGGCCCAGATGATGGCGACGGTCGAGAGCTCCCAGACGATCAGCACGATCGGGAACATGAGGGCCTGGAGCCGGCCGGCCCGGGTGCCGACCGAGCGGAGTTCGTCGTTGGCCTCGCCGAAGCGGTGCTGCTCGTGGCGGTCGCGGACGAAGGCACGGACGACCCGGATGCCGGTGATCTGCTCGCGCATCACCCGGTTGACCCGGTCGACGCGTTCCTGCATGCCCCGGAAGAGCGGCCGCATGCGCAGGACGACGGTGCCGACGCCCCCGGCCATCAGCGGGACGAAGAGCAGGAGCAGCAGGGCGAGCGGGACGTCCTGGTCGAGGGCCATGACGATGCCTCCGACGCACAGCAGGGGCGCCGCCACCAGCATCGTCAGGACGAGGACGGCGAACGTCTGGACCTGCTGGACGTCGTTGGTGGTGCGGGTGATGAGGGAGGCGGTGCCGAAGCGGCTCATCTCCTGGGCGGAGAAGTCCTGGACCCGGCGGAAGGCGGCGGCGCGCACGTCGCGGGCGACGCCCATGGCGACCTTCGCGCCGAAGTAGACGGCGGCGGCCGCGGCGGCGGCCTGGAGGAGGGTGACGGCGGCCATCAGGCCGCCGCCGGTGAGGACATGGGCGGTGTCGCCGCGCAGCACGCCGTTGTCGATGACGTCGGCGTTGAGGGTGGGCAGGGTGAGGGAGGCGAGGGACTGGACGAGTTGGAGGAGGACGACGAGGGCCAGGGTCCGCCGGTAGGGCCGGAGCCGACCGGCGATGAGCTTGAGCAGCATGGCAGCAGGCGCCCTTCCGTCAGGCGGCGTAGGGGACGAGGGCCTTGGCGTCGCGCAGGGACCGCGCCCACCAGGCGAGCTGGTCGAGCAGCGACTTGGCGGCGGCGTCGGGGCCCGCGGGGTCCTTGTGCCGGCCGTCCTCGTCGAAGTGGCCGTGCGCGTTGTGGAAGGAGACCGTGTCGCGGATGGTCACGGCGTGCATCTCGGCGAAGACCAGGCGCAGTTGCTCGACCGCGCGCAGGCCGCCGGACATCCCGCCGTACGAGACGAAGCCGACGGGCTTGGCCTGCCATTCGCCGAAGTGCCAGTCGATGAGGGACTTGAGGGAGGCGGGGAAGGAGTGGTTGAACTCGGGGGTGATGACGACGAAGGCGTCGGCGGCGTCGAGGACCGGGGAGACCTTGGCCAGTTCGGCGCGGACGGCGGCGGAGGGCTCGTAGGAGAGGGCGGTGGGCAGGTCGACGTCGGCGAGGTCGACGACGTCGACGGTGAAGTCGGCGCGCTCGGCGAGGCGGGCCCGGAACCAGTCGGCGATGACGGGGGCGAACCGGCCTTCGCGGTTGCTGGCGACGACGACGGCGAGCTTGAGCGGCGTGGAGTTCGTGTATGCGGTGTCCATGCCGAGGATCCTGGTACCTCAAGTTTGATTGAGGTCAAGCGCCGATTTTTCCTGTCGGGGTCGGCATACCGTGAGGGCATGACGACTCCTCCTCCGCACATCGAGATCGACGGCGTCCCCGCGGCCGGTCCCGAGCTCCTCGCCACCCTCATGAGCGGCTTCGGCCACTTCACGGCGATGCAGGTACGGGACGGGCGGGTGCGCGGCTACGGCCTGCACGTCGACCGCCTCGACCGCGCCACGCGCGAGCTGTTCGGGCAGGGGATCGACGGCGAGCACGTCCGCCACCTGCTGGCCGAGGCCCTGCGGACGGCGGGCCGACGGGACGCCACGGCGCGGGTGTACGTCTACGGGGGCGGCGCGGGGGCCGGCTCCGCGGGGAGCTCCGGGGGCTCCGGGGCCGGCTCCGCGGGGAGCCCCGGGGGTGTCCGCCTCGTGGTCACCGTCCGCGATCCGGCATCCCCGCCCGAGACCCCGCAGCGGCTGAAGTCCGTCGACTACTGGCGCCCCGCCGCGCACATCAAGCACCTGGGCGGCTTCGGCCAGGCCTACTTCGGCGAGGCGGCCCGCCGCGAGGGCTACGACGACGCCCTGCTGACCTCCCGGGACGGCGAGATCGCGGAGGGCGCGGTCACCAACATCGCCTTCTGGGACGGCACTTCGGTGATCTGGCCCTCCGCACCCGCCCTGACGGGCATCACCATGGCGCTCCTCGAACCACTGCTCGGCTCCGTGCGCCGCCGGGTGACGCTGGCGGACCTCCCGGGGATGCGCGCCGCGTTCGTGACGAACTCCCGGGGGATCGCGCCGGTGGGCGGGATCGACGAGGTGACGTTCGCGGTGGACGAGGAACTGATCGGGCGGGTGCACGAGGCGTACGCGTCCGTGCCGTGGGAACACCTCTGACGACACGAGCAACTCGTCGTGAGTCGACGTGCGTTGGGTGACCTCCGGTACGATCGATGGACCTGGTGGGCGACCGACATGGGGGTCCGGACATGGTCGCGCGGTACGTCGTCTCGCCTCGCGGCGGCCGTCGCGCGTACCCGAGCATCGCCTCCGCGCTGCGCGCCGCCGCCGCCCGTGGGCGCCCCGCGCTGATCGAGATCGCCGCCGGGCGCTACGAGGAGAGCCTCGTCGCCCAGGGCGACGTCCGGCTGGTCGCGGCCGACGGGCCGGGTTCCGTCGTGGTGAACCAGCTGCGCGGGGCCGTCCTGCAGACGTACGGATCGGTCCAGGTCGACGGCCTCGTGCTGACCAACCGGGACACGGAGTACGACGTCGTCTCCTGCTGGCAGGGCAGCCTCACGCTCGACAACGTGGAGGTCCGCACCCCGGGCGGCGTCGGCACGCACACGCGGCCGAACACCCGGGCGACCCTGCGGAACAGCGTGTTCCTGCACGGCCGGACGCTCTTCACGGCCTCGGCGGGGACGATCGAGCGGTGCCGGTTCACCGACGCCGCCGACAACGCGGTCGCGATCATCGAGGGCGCCCAGGTCTCGGTCCGGGGCAGCCGGATCGAGGGCAGCCGGATCCACGGCGTACGGGTCTGCGACGCGCGCGCCGAGGTCGTCGGCTGCGAGCTGACCGGCACGGGGAACGCGGCCCTCATGGCCGACACCCGGGCGGAGCTCGCGGTGGCGGACTGCGTGATCACCGCCGTGCACGCGGAGGGGATCATGTTCATCGAGCAGTCCCGGGGCTCCGTGGACCGCGCCCGCGTCACCGACGCCCGCCACGGGGTGGGCGCGGCGAGCGGCGCCGACCCGGTGGTGCGCGACTCCGTGTTCACCGCGTGCCGCGACACCGGCATCAACGTACAGACCGACGCCCGGGGCAGGTTCGAGGACTGCCGGGTCGTCGGCGCGCGCAACATCGGGGTGTTCTCGACCAAGGGCGGTGCGCCGGAGGTCCACGGCTGCCACATCTCGGGCGGCAACGTCGGCATCGCCGTCACGGAAGGCGCCCGGGGCCGCTTCACCCGCATCCGGATCGAGGACCTGACCACCACCGCGCTACGGATCTTCGACCCCGACTCCACGGGCGTCTTCGAGGACGTCCGGGTGGACCACTGCCCCGCCGGCCTGGAGGTCCGGGGCAACGGAGGGACCACCGCCGAGGTCACCCGGGCGGAGTTCCACGACTTCGACCAGGCCGCCGTGGCCCTCGCGGGCCAGTGCCGGGTCACGCTCACGGGCGTCACGGCGGACCGCGGGATGCTGGGCCTCGGCATCGGCGAGGAGGCCCAGCTGCGCGCCTTCGACTGCCGCGTCACCCGGGTGAGCAGCGGCGGCGCCGTCGTCTTCGGCAGCGCGCGGCTCATCGCGAAGAACCTGACCGTCAGCGGCTCGGAGGCCCTCGGAATCTGCGGGCGGAACTCCGCCCTCCTGGACATCACGCACGGCGAGTTCACCGACTGCGCGCTCGTCGGCGCGGCCTTCGACGACGAGTGCACCGGCCGGCTCGTGGACTGCTCCGTGGGCGGAACGGGCGACATGGCCGTACGCCACAACGGCCTGGTCGACCTGGCCTCGCTGACCACCTCGCTGCCGGTGGTCCGCAACCGGGAGCCCGTCCCCCTGCCACCGACCATCATCAACGTCATCAACATCATCAATCAGAAGATCATCACCGGCCCGACCATCCACGGCGACGCCATCAACAACAACTTCGCGTGGGGCAACGACCACGTCATCCAGAACCAGCCGACAGAGGAAGGTCCACGGACATGAGCGAGCCGCGCGACGAACGCCCGCACGAGGGGCCCGTGTTCCACGGCAACTCCTCGCAGAACCTGTTCGCCTGGGGGAACGAGACGGTCACCCAGAACCAGCAGATCAACACCAAGGTCGCCGAGGGCTACGAGCCGCTCGCCGCGCGCGTCGCCGAGCTGCTCCGCCGGCTGCCCGAGCAGGGCCTCCCCGACCAGGACCGCGAGGACGCCGAGGCGGCGGCAGGCGAGGTCCTGACGACGCTCACCCGCTCCGACCCGCCGGAGGAGACCCGGCTCCGCCGCGCGCTCGCCACGCTGAGGGGCGCCCTGACCCCGGTCGCGATGGGGGCCGCGGCCGGCACGACGGTGGCGACCCAGGAGTGGGCCCGGGCTGCGATCGAGAGCCTGATCGCCTGAGGCGCGCCCCCGGGCAGGTCACCCGTTCGACACGGACCGTCAGCTGACTCTCCGTAAACCGGCCTGACCTGCGTAAACACCACTCGCGCAAGGCGACACACCGTACCGGACGGCGTAATTCTGACCCTCCATCAGCAGGCGGGGCGGGCGCTGCGGCTCTTATCTCGGTCCTAGGAGGTCGGTTCCGGGAAGTCCCTCCCGGGAGGCCTCCCCGGCATGACCGCTCGCGCGCCCCGGAGGACCCCATGCGCACCACTGCCCGCCTGCTCACCGGTACCGCGCTGACGGTCGCCGCGATCGGCGCACTCGGCGCCCCCGCCGCGTACGCCGGGAATTCCGAGGCCCTCGAGGTCTATCCGTCCTCCGCGAGCCCCGGCACCACCGTCACCGTCAACACCCTCGCCTGCGGCAAGAACGGCCGGGGCGTCGGCGACGCGCAGTCCCTCGGCGCGGGCGACTTCCACCTCAACCCGAGCACGCACAAGGAGGTCGTCGTCGGCCAGTTCACGGTCCCGGAGCACGCGAAGCCCGGTACGTACTGGATCAGCGTGGCCTGCGACAACGGCAAGACCGCTCGCGGCGAGCTGGTCGTCAAGCACAAGGACCGCCCGAGCGGCCATGTCCGTACCGGTGTCGGCGGCAGCGTGGGCCCCGACACCACCCAGATCGCGGCGGGCGCGGCGGTGCTGGCCGCGGCTGCCGTCGGCGGTACGTGGCTCCTGCGTCGCCGGGCGAGCGGCGCGCAGGACGGCTGAGACGTACCGCACGTCCTGCCCCCGCCGCGCGCCCGTACGAGGCCCGGCGGGGGCAGGGCCACACCCTCGGCCACGCTCTTGGCCACCCCCCTCGGCCACCCCTCGGGCACACCTCGGAGGAACGCACCGTGAGCAGCAGGAGCAAGGGGTGGGGCATAGCCGCCGCCGCGTGCGTCGGCATCTGGCTCGTCCAGAACGGCTCGGAGCAGGTCACCCCGCCGGTCCCGTCCGCCGCACAGGCGTTCGCCGCGGGGCCGAACGAGCACACCACGGCCGCCGCCGACCCGCTGCCGCCGTCCGAGCCCGTGCGGCTCCGCGTCCCCCAGATCGACGTCGACACGCCCATGACGCGGCTCGGCCTGGGCCGGGACGGCTCCCTCGACGTGCCGCCCGCGGGCGACCGCAACCTGGCCGGCTGGTACAAGGACGGCACCACGCCCGGCGCCGAGGGCACCGCGATCGTCGCCGGCCATGTCGACAACGCGCGGGGCCCGGCCGTCTTCTACGCCCTCGGCGCGCTCAAGAAGGGCCACCGGATCGAGGTGGACCGCCAGGACGGCCGGACCGCCGTGTTCACGATCGACGCCGTCGAGGTGTACGAGAACAAGGACTTCCCGGACGAGAAGGTCTACGGGGAGACCGACCGGGCCGAGATCCGGGTCATCACCTGCGGCGGAGGCTTCGACAAGAAGGCCGGCTACCAGGGGAACGTGGTCGCCTTCGGCCACCTGATCGGGGTGCGCTGAACTCGGGGTGCGCTGAACTCGGCGTGCGCTGAACTCGGCGTGCGCTGAGTCAGGGTGCGCCGAACACCGTCACGACCACTGGTCGAAGGCGAGCTTCGCGACCAGCGAGAAGACGACGACCAGCAGCACGCCCCGGACGAACTCGGCGCCCTTGCTGAGCGCCATCCGCGCCCCCAGCATCCCGCCCGCCAGGTTGAAGACCGCCATGACCGCCGCCAGCTGCCAGAGCACACTGCCCTGGTACGCGAACATCGCGAGCGCCCCCGCGTTGGTGCAGACGTTGACGATCTTGGCGGTGGCGGAGGCGGTCACCAGGTCGAGATGGAGGACGGCGGTGAGCGCGAGGACCAGGAACGTGCCGGTGCCCGGCCCGAACAGGCCGTCGTAGAAGCCGATCCCGCCGCCGACGATCACGATCGCGGTGACGATCCGCGCCCGGCCGACGGGCGGCTTCTCCCCCTCCTTCCGGGTGCCGAAGGTCGGGCGCAGCATCACGAACGCGGCGACGCCGACGAGGACCACCATGATCACCGGGCGCAGCACGTCACTGCTGATCCCGGCCGCGAAGAACGCGCCGCCCATGGACCCCGCGAGGGCCGCGAGCCCGATCCGTACCGCCGTCTTCACCTGCACGGGCGCCGTCGCCTTCCGTACGAAGGTGATGGCGGCGCCGGTCGTGCCGACGATCGCGACGGCCTTGTTGGTGCCGAGGATCTGCGGGGCGGGAACGTGGGGTACTCCCAGCAGCAGCGCGGGCAGCAGCAGAAGCCCTCCTCCACCGACCACGGCGTCGATCCAGCCCGCCACGAGAGCGGCGGCACAGAGCAGGACCAGAGTGGTCAGGGATATGTCAGGCATGCTCGCGAGCCTAGGGAGGAGATGGGTGTGCCGTCCATCAATCCCTGGAGAGTTGAGCTACGTCTGAGGTTGTGCCGACCGGCGCCCGGTCGGGGGCGGGCGGCGCGGCCGGATCGACGGCGACCGTGAGGAAGGTCGCGGCGAGCGCGCCGACCGTCAGGAGCCCGGCGGCGAGCTGTCTGCGGGCTCGGTCGGTGGCGGGGACGCCGGCGTGGGCGGACCGGGCGCGGTGCCTGCTCACGGACCCGGCGCGGTACCCGCTCACGGACGGGACGCGGTGCCTGCTCGCGGACGGGGCGCGGTGCTTACTCATGGCTGAAGTCCTCGGAGTGGATGCGGCGGGCCGGCACTCCGGCCCGGACGAGCGAGTCGGTGGCGGCGCGGGCCATGGCGGGCGGCCCGCAGAGGTAGACGTCATGGGCGGCGACGTCGGGCAGGAGATCGCGCAGTGCCTGCGGGGCGAGCGGGTCGAAGGAGGCGTCGGACGGGCCGAGGAGGTAGTGGAGTGCGGCCTGCCGCGCGTGCGCGATGCGCTCCAGCTCCTCGCGCAGGACGAGCCCGTCCGCGTCGGATGCCCGGTACAGCAGCGTCACGTCGCCCGGGCCGCCGGGCAGGGTCTCGAAGAGCGCCCGCAGCGGGGTGATGCCCACGCCTCCGGCGAGCAGCAGGACCTTGCGGCGGGTGCGGCGGTGCGCGGTGAGCGCGCCGAACGGGCCGGTGGCCAGGACGCGCGTGCCGGGGCGCAGGCGGCGGATCCGGCGGGTGTGGTCGCCGAGCGCCTTGACGGTGATCCGCAGGGTGTCGTCGTGGACGGGCGCGGAGAGGGAGAACGGCAGCGCGGTCCGCCAGAGCCTGCGGGTCAGGAACCGCCAGCGGAAGAACTGCCCGGGTTCGGCGCACAGCAGATCGAGCCCGGTGCCCTTGACGATCACCGAGACGACCCCCGGCCCCTCGTCGCGGACCTCGGTCACGCGCAGCGCGTGGCGCAGGGCCTGCCGGACGGGGACGACGATCCGGTACCAGACGAGGACGACGGCGACGGTCGCGTGCGCCATGGACCAGGCCCAGAGCGCGAGGACGCTCCCGGTGAGGTCGGGCCCGGCGAGCTGGTGCACGAAGCCGAGGGCGGCGGCGAGGTGGCTGAGCAGGTGGAGCGCCCGCCAGGTCTCGTGCCGCAGCCGCCGCCGGGCGGCCCGGGCGGAGGTCACCCCGACGGCGACGAAGAGCGCGGTACCGGCGGTGGCGGCGGCGAGCGCGGGGTAGGCGAGCAGCCCTCCGGCGGCGGTCACGAGGTCGGTACGGGTGTGCACGGCGTACCCGCAGAGCGCGAGCACCGCGTGGGCCCCGACGAGCCCGAGGACGTACCGCCCGCCGCGCGCGTGCCACCGGGCGAGCCGGTCTGCCCCGACGCCGTGCTCGACGGCGGGCACGCGCGCCATCAGGAACAGCATGACGAGCACGCCGTACCCGGCGAGCAGCCCGGTGAGGTGCGCCCCGGCGGCGAAGAACGAATCGAGCCGGGCGGAGGGCCGAGCCTGGACACCCCAGAGGAGGGCCACGGCCCCGGCTCCGCCGAGGATGGCGGTACGGAGTCGGTCAGGGGCCACCCGGGGGGCGGGCCGGGCGGGCCGGGTGTGCTCACCGGCGGGCCGCCGGGTGTGCTCACCGGCGGGCCGGGTGTGCTCAGCGCCGGGCCGCTGGGTGTGCTCACCGGCCGGCCGCGCCCGGCCCTCCTCCCGCACCACCTGTGCACGGGGCCGTTGCGCCAGATACGCGGCGAGAGCCGGATGGCTGGGTTCCTGAACCTCGGTCGTCACGAGAGCCGACACTAGGGTCCGCGGGGTATACGAAACCCCAGCTCAGCCCCTCCCCCGGGATCCTTAAGGCCCCCTTGAGGACCGGCTCACCACCGGTTAACCCTCACACCGGAGGACGCCCATCGCGGAGATCAGCGTTCCGCAGGAGAAACAATCGAGATCCCCCCGGGTAACACCCGGCCCGCACGCTTCGACACATGAGTACACGGATCGTGGTGGTCGGCGGCGGAACGGCGGGCGTCCGGCTCGCCCAGCGCCTGCCCGTCACCCTCCTCGGCGAGGAGCCGCACGCACCGTACAACAGGGTGCTGCTCGCGGACGTCCTCGCCGGGCGGTACGCGCCCGAGGTGATCGCGCTGCCCGATCCCCGTGAGCCGGTGCGGCGCGGGGTGCGGGCGGTGCGGATCGACCGGGCAGCCCGGATCGTCGCGTGCGAGGACGGGACGGCCGTCGGCTACGACCGCCTGGTCCTGGCGACCGGCTCCAACCCGGTGCTCCCGCCCCTGCGTGGCCTTCGCGGCACCCGACTCCCCACGGGCGTCCACCCGTTCCGGACGCTCGACGACTGCCTGGAGCTGCGGGCCCTCGTCCGCCCCGGTGTGCGCGCGGTCGTGATTGGCGGCGGGCTGCTCGGAGTCTCCGCGGCCCGGGCGCTGGCCGCGCTCGGCGCGGAGGTGGTGCTGACCCAGCAGGGCGAGCGGCTCATGGAGCGTCAACTCGACGCACAGGCCTCGGAGCTGCTGCGGGACCACGTGGAGTCGCTCGGCGTCGAGGTGCACACCGAATGCCGGGTCAGCGGTCTTCGACAGGAGGACGGCGCGGTCACGGCCGTCGAACTCGCCGACGGATTCGTGCTCGACGCCCAGGTCGTGGTCCTCGCCTGCGGGGTCAGGCCGCGCACCGGTCTCGCCCTGGACGCCGGTCTCGAGGTCCGCAAGGGCATCGTCGTCGACGACCAGCTGCGGACCTCCGATCCGTACATCCACGCCATCGGCGACTGCGCCGAGCACGACGGCCGGGTCTACGGCCTGGCAGGTCCCGCCCTGGAACAGGCGGACGCGCTGGCGGACGTCCTCCGGCCGGAGGCACTCCCGGCCGACGCCCCCGGGGCCCACCCCGCGTACACCGGCACGCGTGCCCTGACCCGGCTCACCCTCGGCGGGCCCGTGGGGCTCGACCTCGCCGCGTTCGGCGAGGCGACTCCGCTCCCCGGGGACGACGTCGTCCAGCTGACCGACGCCACCCGGCGCGCCTACCGCAAGGTCGTCGTCCGCGGCGACCGGCTCGTCGGCGGCGTGCTGCTCGGCGACCTCGCCGCCGTCGGCACCCTCGCCCGGGCCTGGGAGGGCGACGAAGTCCTGCCCGACGCCCCCCTGCTTCATCTGCTCACCCATGACGGAGGCTCCTGAGATGGCGACCACGCCCCTGCACACCCCCACCGTGCCCACCATCGTCCTGGTCGGCCACGGCATGGTCGGCCAGCGGTTCCTCGAGGCGCTCGCGGACCGGGGCGTCACCGAGTGGGCGCGGGTCGTCGTGCTCTGCGAGGAGCCGCGCCCCGCCTACGACCGCGTCCAGTTGACCTCGTACTTCAAGGGCCGGACCCCCGACGACCTGTCGATGGTCGAGGACGGCTTCATGGAGAAGCACGGCATCGAGCTGTACGTCGGCGACCCGGCGGAGTCCGTCGACCGCGCCGCCCGTACGGTCACCGCCCGCTCCGGACAGGTCGTCCCGTACGACACGCTCGTCCTGGCCACCGGCTCGTACCCCTTCGTGCCGCCCGTCCCCGGGAGGGACGCGCGCGGCTGTTTCGTGTACCGGACGATCGAGGACCTGCTCGCGATCGAGGAGTACGCCAAGACGTCGACGAGCGGCGCCGTCGTCGGTGGCGGCCTGCTCGGCCTGGAGGCGGCCGGCGCCCTCAAGGGGCTCGGTCTGGACACGCACGTCGTGGAGTTCGCGCCCCGGCTGATGCCGGTGCAGGTGGACGAGGGCGGCGGCGCGGCGCTGCTGCGCACGATCGAGCGGATGGGTCTCACCGTCCACACCGGCACCGGCACGCAGGAGGTCGTGACGGAGGACGGCTCGGTCACCGGGATGCGCCTTTCGGACGGCTCCGAACTGGCGACGGACATGGTGGTGTTCTCGGCGGGCGTACGGCCCCGGGACCAGCTGGCGCGCGACTGCGGTCTGACGGTCGGCGAGCGCGGCGGCATCGCGGTGGACGAGCTGTGCCGGACGTCGGACCCGGCGGTGTACGCGATCGGCGAGTGCGCGCTCGCCTCGGACGGCCGGGTGTACGGCCTGGTGGCGCCCGGCTACGAGATGGCTCTGACGGCGGCGGCGACGATCGCCGAGGCGTCCGAGGAGCGGGCGTTCACCGGTGCCGACATGTCGACGAAGCTGAAGCTGCTCGGTGTCGACGTGGCCTCCTTCGGCGACGCGCACGGCACGACCGAGGGCTGCCTCGACGTCGTCTACTCCGACTCCCGCTCGGGCGTCTACAAGAAGCTGGTGGTCGACGGCGACGGTGTGCTGCTCGGCGGCGTCCTGGTCGGCGACGCCGAGTCGTACGGGATGCTGCGGCCGCTCACCGGCTCCGTGCCGCCCGTCTCCCCCGAGCAGCTGGTCCTCCCCGCGGGCGCGGGCGCGCCGGTCGCGCTCGGTCCGTCCGCGCTGCCGGACGACGCCGTCATCTGCTCCTGCCACAACGTCACCAAGCACGCGATCACCCAGTGCGCGACGCTGCCGGAGGTGAAGAAGTGCACCAAGGCGGGGACGGGCTGCGGCAGTTGCGTGAAGCTCATCGGGCAGCTGCTGCCGGAGCCGGCCGACAAGGGGCTCTGCGGCTGCTTCTCGTACACCCGCGGTGAGCTGTACGAGATCACCCGGACGCTGCGGCTCACCTCCTTCGCCGAGCTGCTCGACTCGCACGGCCGGCCGGAGGCGCGCGGCGGCGAGGGCTGCGAGGTCTGCAAGCCGACGGTCGCCTCGATCCTGGCCAGCCTCAACAACGGGTACATCCTCGACGGCGAGCAGGCCTCCCTCCAGGACACCAACGACCACTTCCTCGCCAACATGCAGCGCAACGGCTCGTACTCCGTGGTCCCCCGCATCCCGGGTGGTGAGGTCACCCCGGAGAAGCTGATCGTGATCGGTGAGGTGGCCCGGGACTTCGGGCTCTACACCAAGATCACGGGCGGTCAGCGGATCGACATGTTCGGCGCCCGCGTCGACCAGCTGCCGGCGATCTGGACCCGGCTCGTCGACGCGGGCTTCGAGTCGGGGCACGCGTACGGCAAGTCGCTGCGCACGGTGAAGTCCTGCGTGGGGCAGACCTGGTGCCGCTACGGCGTGCAGGACTCGGTGAAGATGGCGATCCAGCTGGAGCTGCGCTACCGGGGGCTGCGCTCCCCGCACAAGCTCAAGTCTGCGGTCTCCGGCTGCGCGCGGGAGTGCGCGGAGGCGCAGTCGAAGGACTTCGGCGTCATCGCGACGGCCAACGGCTGGAACCTGTACGTGGGCGGCAACGGCGGCGCGACCCCGCGTCACGCGGACCTCCTTGCCCAGGACCTGTCGGACGCCGAACTGGTGCGGCTGATCGACCGGTTCCTGATGTTCTACATCCGTACCGCCGACCGCCTGGAGCGCACCTCGGTGTGGCTGGAGCGGCTCGACGGCGGGCTCGACCATCTACGGGACGTGGTCGTGCACGACTCGCTGGGTCTCTGCGACGAGCTGGAGGCGCTGATGGCGGCCCATGTCGCGGACTACCAGGACGAGTGGGCCGCGACCCTGGACGACCCGGAGCGGCTGCGCCGCTTCGTCTCCTTCGTGAACGCGCCGAACGCGCCGGACCCGTCGGTGCGGTTCGTGCCGGAGCGGGACCAGATCAAGCCGGACCTGACGGTCCTCACCATCGGAACTCTGGAAGGGGTCTGAAGCCCGATGCATCTCGAACTCTCCCACGACGTCGAGGCCGACGCCTGGACGGCGGTCTGCGAGACCTCCCGGCTGACGCCGGGCCGGGGCGTGGCCGCGCTGCTCCCCGACGGCCGGCAGGCGGCGCTCTTCCTGGACCGGGCGGGGCGGGCGTACGCGATCGAGAACCGCGATCCGTTCACCGGGGCGCAGGTGCTGTCCCGGGGGCTCCTCGGCTCGGCGGCCGGGCGGACGTTCGTGGCCTCGCCGCTGCTCAAGCAGCGCTTCGACCTGGAGACGGGACGGTGCCTGGACGACGAGAGCGTCTCGGTGGCGGTCTTCCCGGTCCGCACGGTGTGACGTCACGGGTCCCGCCGCCGGGCGAATGATCATTTCTTCTTGACCGATCGTTCCAGATACTCCTAGAGTCAACGTGTGGCCAGGACCAAGGAATTCGATCCCGACGCCGCGCTCCAGGCAGCCCTCGAGCTGTTCTGGGCGCGCGGCTACGAGGCGACGACGATGGCGGATCTCGTCGAGCACCTCGGGATCGGCCGCGCCAGCATCTATGCGACCTTCGGCAACAAGCACGCCCTCTACATGAAGGCGCTGGACCGCTACCTCCAGTCGTGCGAGCCGGCGATGCTGGAGGAGCTGTCCACGCCGGGGCCCGCGCTCCCGCCGGTACGGGACCTGATCAGGCGCTTCGCCGCGGAGGCGGGAGCCGAAGCGACACGCCTGAACGGGTGTTTCGTCACCAACTCGGCGGCCGAACTGGCGCCGCACGACGGGCCGGTGGCCCGGCGGGTGGAGCTGAGCTGGGAGCAGATCGAGACCCTGCTCCACTCCTCGCTGGTCCGCGCCCGCGCCCAGGGCGAGCTGCCGCCCGACCGCGATCCGCAGGCCCTGGCCCGGATGCTCCTCGTCCTGGCCCAGGGCCTGCGGGTGGTCGGCAAGGCGTCGAGCGACCCGGCCCGGGTCCATGACGCGGCGGAGCAGGCCCTGACCCTGCTGGACTGAGGAACCGAGGCCTTCCGGAAAGGCCGCGCGGGGCGCCCCACGGCGCCCCTTTTCCTGGGCCTCTTATTGGAACGTACGGTCAAAAACTTCTCTTCACGAGACAGCTCTCTTCACGAGACAGAAGGAGACATCGCCATGTCCGCACGCTTCACCGACAAGCGCGTCCTCGTCACGGGCGCCGGCACCGGCCTCGGCCGGGCCATCGCGCTCGCCTTCGCCGCCGAGGGCGCGAAGGTCGTCGTCGCCGGCCGCGGCGCGGCCCCGCTCGCCGAGACGGTCTCCCTGATCGAGGCCGCCGGTGGCACCGCGGTCGCCGTCACCGCCGACGTGTCCCGCGCCGAGGACACCCGCCGGCTCGTCCGCGAGACCGTCGAGACCTTCGGCGGGCTCGACGTCGCAGTGAACAACGCCGGGGTCTTCCGGGGCGGCGCGTCCGCCGCCGACTTCCCCCTGGAGGAGTGGCAGACCCTGCTCGACATCAACGTCACCGGAGTCCTGCACTCCCTGCAGGCCGAGATCGCCCACATGCGGGCCAACGGCGGCGGCGCCATCGTCAACATCTCCTCCAACCTCGGCCCGCACGTGCGCATCCCCGGCGTCTTCGGCTACCAGGTCTCCAAGGCGGCGGTCTCCGCGATGACCCGCGCCGCCGCCCTCGACCACGTCGCCGAGGGGGTCCGGATCAACGCGGTCAGCCCGGGCGCATCGGACTCGACGATGTCGCTGCGGCCCGGCGAGACGGAGGCCGAGCGGGCGGTACGGATGAAGGACGAGTCGCCGCTCGGCCGGATCTCGGCCGCCTCCGAGGTCGCGGCGGCGGTGCTGTACCTCGCCTCGGAGGACGCCGGGTCGGTCGTCGGCGCCGATCTGGTGATCGACGGCGGTGTCTCGGCCTAGGGCCTTTCGTTTGGATCAGGCCTCGATGGCGGCCGGGTCCATCCACATGACCTCCCAGTGGTGGCCGTCCGGGTCCGAGAACGAGCGGCCGTACATCGAGCCGAAGTCGATGGGCTCCTTCGCCGCCGTGCCACCGGCGGCGAGGGCGGCGTCCGCGAACTCGTCCACCTTCTCGCGGCTCTCGGCGCTCAGCGTGAGGAGCACCTCGGTCGACCTGGTCGCGTCGACGAGCTCCTTGCCCGGCTTGGTGAACTCCTGGAACTTCGGCTCGGTCAGCAGCATCGCGAAGATCGTGTCGCTGATGATCATGCAGGCGGTCGTGTCGTCGCTGAACGTCGGGTTGAAGGAGTAGCCGACCTTGCTCCAGAAGGCCTTGGTGGTCTCCAGGTCCTTCACCGGCAGGTTGACGAAGATCATCTGGCTCATGGCGTGCTCTCTTCTCCGTGTCGCTCTGTGTCGTTCTTTGTCGGGCGGTGTCTCGGTGCCTCGTGCGCGCTTCGAGCGCTTCGAGAGATAGGACGGCGGGGCCCGGCGGAACTCATCGGCGCGCGGGAAGTTTTTTCCGGGCCGGGCTAGGGCCGTCGAGGTATGAGCCCCGCAGGCAGGCAGATCACCGAACGATTGTCGGACGAGGCCCTGAGCGGCGCCACCGGGCGGGACCGGGCGGCCCGGTTCGCGCTCCTCGACGCCTGGGACGCCAGCGGCCGGGGCCACACCGCGATCGCCCGCCACCTGGTGGACGCGCACGGCGTCAGCGGCTGGCACGCCCGGTCGATCACCGTCGGCTACGAGCAGGAGCGCGGGCTGCGCCAGGTGGGCCAGGCCTCCGACGGCCGCCGGCAGGTGAGCGCGAGCAGGACGGTGGACGTGAGCCCGCTCGAACCCGGGACGCGAGCCCGCTCGAATCCGAGGCTCGACCCCCTCGACCCCCTCGACCCCGAGACCTGGGCCGGATCGAATCCAGGACGTAAGCACCCGTACTCCCCCGGTCCCGCATCGACCTTCCGACCGACGCTTCCCCTTCACCGGTTGTTGCCGCACCGTCAACTCCGTACCAACTCCGTACTCCTAGGTTCCCGAAGCGCGCGACCCCGCCGCCGACCGGTGCGGCGGGTTCACACACACCACCCTCTGGAGTGAGACGTGGAGCGACGCAGTTTCCTGCGCGGAGCGGTCATCGGCACGTCGGCCGCCGCCTTCGGCGGCACCCTGATGCGCGGGGCGGCCTACGCGGCCCCCGCTCAGCCCGGCGCCGGCCCCTACGGGGCTCTCGGCTCGGCCGACGCCAACGGCATCCTGCTGCCGAGCGGATTCAGCAGCCGGGTCATCGCACGGTCGGGGCAGACCGTCCCCGGCACCTCGTACACCTGGCACAACGCCCCCGACGGCGGCGCCTGCTTCGTCGACGGATCCGGCTGGATCTATGTCTCCAACTCGGAGATCAACCCGGGCGGCGGCGCGAGCGCCGTGAAGTTCAGCTCGACCGGCGCCGTCACCGGCGCGTACCGCATCCTCTCCAACACCCGCACCAACTGCGCGGGTGGCAAGACCCCGTGGAACACCTGGCTCTCCTGCGAGGAGGTCAGCCTCGGGTACGTCTACGAGACCGACCCGTACGGCGTGAACGCGGCTGTCCGCCGCGCCGCGATGGGCCGCTTCAAGCACGAGGCCGCCGCCGCCGACCCCGTCCGCAAGGTCGTCTACCTGACCGAGGACGAGTCCAGCGGCTGCTTCTACCGCTTCATCCCGACCACCTGGGGCAACCTCTCGACGGGCACGCTCCAGGTCCTGGTGGCCGGCACCGCCACCTCCGGCTCCTTCACCTGGCAGAACGTCCCGGACCCGGACGGTTCGCCGACCGCGACCCGCAGCCAGGTCTCCGGCTCGAAGAAGTTCAACGGCGGCGAGGGCTGCCACTACGCCAACGACACCGTCTGGTTCACCACCAAGGGCGACAACCGCCTCTGGCAGCTCAACCTCACCGACAACACCTACGAACTCGCCTACGACGACTCGCTGGTGTCCGGCGGCGGCGCCCCGCTGACCGGTGTCGACAACGTCACCGGCTCCTCCTCCGGCGACCTCTTCATCGCCGAGGACGGCGGCAACATGGAGATCTGCATCATCACGCCGGACGACGTCGTGGCTCCGTTCCTGCGGATCAGCGGCCAGTCCGGTTCGGAGATCACCGGACCGGCCTTCTCGCCCGACGGCAAGCGGCTGTACTTCTCCAGCCAGCGCGGCACCAGCGGCAGCTCCTCGGGCGGCATCACCTACGAGGTGACCGGCCCGTTCCGGGCGTAGAGACGCTCCGCGGGGGCCGTCGCCGAGACGGCCCCCGCGACCCCCCTCTTCCGCCCGCCGCCGCCCAGCAGGGCGGCGCCGAGGGGTGTGAGGGTGTGCAGGACCGCGTTGCCGTGCCGCAGGGTCGCGACGAGCCCCGCCTCGCGCAGGACGCCCGCGTGCTGGCTCGCCGAGGCGAGCGAGACCCCCGCCCTGCGGGCGAGTTCGCTGGTGGTGCCGCCGTCGCCGATCGCGTGCAGGACCGCGGAGCGGGTGTTGCCGACCAGCTTGGCCAGCGAGGAGCCGCCCGGCGCGTGCACCGTCGGCGCCTCGCAGTGCGTCGTCGGGTAGACGAGCACCGGGGGCAGTTCCGGGTCCCGTAGGACGACCGGCGTGCCCCGGCAGAAGTACGAGGGCTGGAGCAGCAGGCCCCTGCCGTCGAGGTGCAGGTCGCGGGCGACCGGGTAGTCGGCCTCCAGGACGGGCGCGCGCCAGCGGAACATCGGCGGCAGCGAGGCGAGGAGTTCGTCCGCGCCGCCGTCGAGCAGGGCCCGGCCGCGCACCGCCCGGTCGGCCTCGACCCGGGCGCGTATCTGCGGCCAGTACGGCTCGATCGCCGCCCGGTGGTAGCTGCGCAGGGCCCCCACGAGCCGGCCGAACGGTTCTGCGCCGCCTTCGGCGAGGGCTCTCAGCGAGTGCGGCACGGTCCTGCCTCCGGCCCGGTCGGCGCCGAGGAGGGCGAGCTCCCTGCGGAGCCGGTCCCGGGGGGTCGCGCGGACCGCCTCCAGGCCCTCGTCGAGCCCCTGGAGGCCCTCGGGAGGGGTCAGGAAGTCGGGGAAGTAACCGCGACTGGGAACGAGCGCGGCAAGCAGCCGGGTCTCCCCATTGAGCCGCGTACGGGTCTGGGAACGCCATTCTCCGTAGACGACCGGGCCGCGCCGGTCCCTAAGCCGATGAAAGCTGAGAATCGTTTCCCACAGAACGTCGGGCCGGGCCGCCATCCGTACGCCCGCCACGTCGCTTGCGGTGAAATGAATCCGCAGCATTGAACCCCCACCTGTGCACTCGCAACCACCCCCGTCGATGAGTATGCACATCATCACAGCACGTTACCAGGGTGTTTCAGCCACACTTGAAAAGCATCGCGGGGACCGGGGGCAAACGGAAAAGCTGTGGGTGTCGGGCAGGAAACCTTCAGGACCGAGGTGGCGTGGCGAAGACCGTGGGGGGCTTCACACGTCCGGCGGCGGTCGGCGAGGGTTGCGGCTCACCTGCCCGGCATGGGTAATGGGCGCGGCCACCGGGTGGGGATCCGGGGGCCGCGCCCGCCCTGTTCTTTGCGCAACCAATCGTGGAAAGTTCTTGACGGAATGTTCAACGGCGAATAATTTAATCCGCCTCGATTGAACAGAAACTCACATCCGGCGAACATCCCGGCGACCCCTCAGGGACCTGATGGGGTGGACGAAATACGACGGGGCGGACACCTCCGCACAAGGTGTCCGCCCCGTCTCTCTTGCGACCCGGAGTCGCCGCCCATCGGTTGAGGGTCGGGGACGAGCGGCGACTCCGGTGATCTTTGCTACTGAACGCCCGGTCAGCGAGCGCCCAGCAGGCGGCTCAGCGGCTGTCGGAGCCCTTCGACTCCGCCGCCGCGCGACCGGCCTCCAGGCGCGCCACCGGGATCCGGAAGGGCGAGCAGGAGACGTAGTCGAGGCCGACCTCGTGGAAGAAGTGCACCGACTCCGGGTCGCCGCCGTGCTCGCCGCAGACGCCGAGCTTGATGTCCGGGCGGGTGGCCCGGCCGGCCTCGACGGCGCTGCGGACCAGCGCGCCGACGCCGTCCTTGTCGATGGTCTCGAACGGCGAGACCCCGAAGATGCCCTTCTCCAGGTAAGCGGTGAAGAAGCTGGCCTCCACGTCGTCGCGGGAGAAGCCCCACACGGTCTGGGTGAGGTCGTTGGTGCCGAAGGAGAAGAACTCGGCGGCCTCGGCGATCTGACCGGCGGTCACGGCGGCGCGCGGCAGCTCGATCATGGTGCCGAGCGCGAGCTTCAGCTCCACACCGGTCTTCGCCTGGACCTCGGCGATGACCTGCTCGGCCTCGTCGCGGACGATCTCCAGCTCCTGGACGGTGCCGACGAGCGGGATCATGATCTCGGCGCGCGGGTCGCCCTTGGCGTCGATGCGCTGGGCCGCGGCCTCGGCGATCGCCCGGACCTGCATGGTGAACAGGCCGGGGATGACCAGGCCGAGCCGGACGCCGCGCAGACCCAGCATCGGGTTCTGCTCGTGCAGCCGGTGGACGGCCTGGAGCAGGCGCAGCTCGTTCTCGTGCGGCTCCTTGCGGGCCTCGGCGAGGGCGACGCGCACCGAGAGCTCGGTGATGTCGGGCAGGAACTCGTGCAGCGGCGGGTCGAGCAGGCGGACCGTGACGGGCAGCCCGTCCATGGCCTCGAAGAGCTCGACGAAGTCCTTCTTCTGCAGCGGGAGCAGGGCGTCCAGCGCCTCGGTCCGCTCCTCGTCGGTGTCGGCGAGAATCAGCTTCTCGACCATCTCGCGGCGCTCGCCGAGGAACATGTGCTCGGTGCGGCACAGGCCGATGCCCTGGGCGCCGAAGCGGCGGGCGCGCAGCGCGTCCTCGGCGTTGTCGGCGTTGGCGCGGACGCGCAGCCGGCGGACGCGGTCGGCGTAGGCCATGATCCGGTGGACGGCCTGGACCAGCTCGTCGGCGTCGTCGGCGCCGGCGTGCATCCGGCCCTCGAAGTACTCGACGACCGGCGACGGTACGACGGGTACCTCACCGAGGTACACCTTGCCGGTGGAGCCGTCGATGGAGACGACGTCGCCCTCCTCGATGACCTGGCCCGAGGTGGTGGTCATCCGGCGGCGCTTGGTGTCGACCTCGAGCTCCTCGGCGCCGCAGACACAGGTCTTGCCCATGCCGCGGGCGACGACGGCGGCGTGCGAGGTCTTGCCGCCGCGGGAGGTCAGGATGCCCTCGGAGGCGATCATGCCGTCCAGGTCGTCCGGGTTGGTCTCGCGGCGGATCAGGATGACCTTCTCGCCGGAGCGGGACCACTTGACGGCCGTGTACGAGTCGAAGACGGCCTTGCCGACGGCCGCACCCGGGGAGGCGGCGATGCCGCGGCCGATCTGCTCGACCTTCGCGTTCTCGTCGAACTTGGGGAACATCAGCTGCGCGAGCTGGGCGCCGTTGACGCGCTGGAGCGCCTCGGCCTCGTCGATCAGGCCCTGGTCGACGAGCTGGGTCGCGATCCGGAAGGCGGCACCGGCGGTGCGCTTGCCGACGCGGGTCTGCAGCATCCACAGCTGGCCGCGCTCGATCGTGAACTCGATGTCGCAGAGATCCTTGTAGTGGGTCTCCAGCGTCTCCATGATCTGCATCAGCTGGTCGTACGACGCCTTGTCGATCGACTCCAGCTCGGCCAGCGGCACGGTGTTGCGGATACCGGCGACGACGTCCTCGCCCTGCGCGTTCTGCAGGTAGTCGCCGTAGACGCCCTGGTGGCCGGAGGCGGGGTCGCGGGTGAAGGCGACACCGGTGCCGGAGTCGGGGCCGAGGTTGCCGAAGACCATGGAGCAGATGTTGACCGCGGTGCCGAGGTCGCCGGGGATGCGCTCCTGGCGACGGTAGAGCTTGGCGCGGTCGGTGTTCCAGGAGTTGAAGACGGCCTCGATGGCGAGGTCCATCTGCTCGCGCGGGTCCTGCGGGAAGTCGCGGCCGGCCTCGGCCTTCACGATCTTCTTGAAGTGCTTGACGAGCTTCTTCAGGTCGGCGGCGTCGAGATCGGTGTCGACGGTGACCTTCTTGGCGGCCTTGGCCTCGTCGAGCGCCTCCTCGAAGAGCTCGCCGTCGACGCCGAGGACGGTCTTGCCGAACATCTGGATGAGCCGGCGGTACGAGTCCCAGGCGAAGCGCGCGTCGCCGGCCTGGGCGGTGAGGCCCTCGACGGACGTGTCGGAGAGGCCGATGTTCAGGACCGTGTCCATCATGCCGGGCATCGAGAACTTGGCGCCGGAGCGGACCGAGACGAGCAGCGGGTCGTCGGCCTGGCCGAGCTTCTTGCCCATCTTCTGCTCGAGGGCGTCCAGGTGGGCGCTGACCTCGTCGCGGAGCGCGACGGGCTCGGAGCCGCTCTCGAGGTAGACCTTGCACGCCTCGGTGGTGATCGTGAAGCCGGGGGGAACCGGGAGGCCGAGGTTGGTCATCTCGGCGAGGTTCGCTCCCTTGCCACCGAGCAGGTCCTTCAGGTCCCTGTTGCCCTCGGTGAAGTCGTACACGAACTTCTGATCTTTGTTTTCCGACACGTGTCTCGACTCCTCGAGGACTCGGTGGCTGCCCTGACGGCGAGGAACATACCCAGATCGAAGGCTCCTGTGGAGGTATGCCTACCGGTCACATGGTCTTAACCACCCGTCCGCCAGCACATCGAAAGTAACCGACGAGTAGCTTCCGCTTTCAGGCTCCGAAGCCCCCTTGACTCAAACCTGGGGATTCGCGCTCACACGAGCGCCTTCCGGCGCATCTGCGTTCAACTCTTGAACGCAAGAGGGGTGGCACCCAGTGCCACCCCTCCATAAGTACAACACCCCGAAATCTGCTCATCTGAGCACACCCCCTATCAAGGGTGGCGAGGATCACGCCGCGCGAACGGCTCGATTCCCACGATCCGGACGTCCGGGATCAGCCCCCGGACGTGTCCAACTCCGCCTCCTCGCTGACGCCCGCGCAGTCGTACGGGTCCTTCAGCCAGCCGTCCGGCAGGACGACGCGGTTGTTGCCCGAGGTGCGGCCCCGGGGGCCGTCCGCGCCGGTCGGCCAGGGCTGGTCCAGGTCCAGCTCGCTCAACTGAGCGCTCAGCTCGTCCAGGGACGAGGTGATGGCCAGCTTCTTGCGCATCTCGGAACCGACCGAGAAGCCCTTCAGGTACCAGGCGACGTGCTTGCGGAAGTCGATGACACCGCGCGACTCGTCCCCCAGCCACTCGCCGAGCAGCCGCGCGTGCCGCACCATCGCGTCCGCGACCTCGCGCAGGCCCGGCTGGGCGTACGCACCCGTGCCCTCGAAGCCCGCCACCAGGTCGCCGAAGAGCCAGGGCCGCCCCAGGCAGCCGCGCCCCACGACGACGCCGTCGCAGCCGGTCTCGCGCATCATCCGCAGCGCGTCGTCGGCCGACCAGATGTCGCCGTTGCCGAGCACGGGGATCTCCGGCACGTGCTCCTTGAGCCGCGCGATCGCGTCCCAGTCCGCCGTACCGCCGTAGTGCTGCGCCGCCGTCCTGCCGTGCAGGGCGATCGCCGTGACGCCCTCCTCGACCGCGATCCGGCCCGCGTCCAGGTACGTGATGTGGTCGTCGTCGATGCCCTTGCGCATCTTCATCGTGACCGGCAGGGCGCCCGCGTTCGACACGGCCTCGTTCAGGATGGCGCGCAGCAACGGCCGCTTGTACGGGAGGGCCGAGCCGCCGCCCTTGCGGGTCACCTTGGGGACCGGGCAGCCGAAGTTCAGGTCGATGTGGTCGGCCAGGTCCTCGTCCGCGATCATCCGCACGGCCTTGCCGACCGTCACCGGGTCGACGCCGTAGAGCTGGATCGACCGCGGCTTCTCGCTCGCGTCGAAGCGGATGAGCTGCATCGTCTTCTCGTTGCGCTCGACCAGCGCCCTCGTCGTGATCATCTCGCTCACGAAGAGCCCCTTGCCGCCGCTGTACTCACGGCAGAGGGTGCGGAACGGAGCGTTGGTGATGCCGGCCATCGGCGCGAGCACCACCGGCGGCTGCACGATGTGCGGGCCGATGGCGAGAGGGGAGAACGCGGTCATTGGGCCATTGTCCCGCACCCTCGCCGTGATCCGTCAGTCGTTTCGCCCACACATGGCGCGCAGGCGTTCGAGACCCTGACGGGACTCCTCGTCCACCGGCACGTACGTCACCAGACGCGGCCCCGAGGTCGGACCGAGCCAGAGGTTGGTGTGCTCCAGGTGGAGCGTGCCGACGTGGGCGTTGCGGATGAACTTCGTACGGCCGCCCTGGGCCACCACCTCGTGCCGCGCCCAGATCTCCCGGAACTCCGGCGACGCCGTCTCCAGGCGCTGCAGCATCGCCTTCCAGGCGGGCTCGGCCAGGTGCTCGGCCATCGAGGCCCGGAACTTGCCGGCCATCGCGCGCGTGACGTCCGGCAGATCGGCGACGGCGGCGCGCCAGTCGTCGTTGGTGAAGGCCAGCCAGATGCAGTTGCGGTCCTCGCGCGGCAGCGCGTCGAGGTCGCAGAGCAGCCTGCCGTACGTGCGGTTGTAGGCCAGGATGTCGTAGCGGCTGTTCTGGATGCAGGCGGGTACGGGCTCCAGCTGGTCGAGCATCGCGCGCAGGGCGGGCGTCACCGTCGGGCAGGGCGACTCCGGGTTCGGGTCGGCCTCGCCGCCGAGGGCGAAGAGGTGGGTGCGCTCGGTCGGATCGAGCAGCAGGGCCCTGGCGAGGGCGTCGAGGACCTGCGGGGAGACGTGGATGTCGCGGGCCTGCTCGAGCCAGGTGTACCAGGTGACACCGACGGCGGAGAGGTGCGCGACCTCCTCGCGACGCAGCCCGGGGGTGCGCCGGCGCCGGCCTCGGACCAGGCCGACCTGCTCGGGGGTGATCCGCTCCCGGCGGCTGCGCAGGAAGGCGGCCAGCTCGTGCCGCCGGACGTCGGCGGGCGCCGTCGCTTCTGTTTCGAGGGGGGCCACCATCGTCGTCATGCTCCCAGGGTGCCGGGGCGCTCAGCCCGTTTCCAGGTACTGCTTGTACCAGGATAAAGACACTCTGGTACCAGGCTAAGAAGGGGACGATCGTCGATGGCGTGCGTACTACAGCCTCCACCACCGCCCCCGCCCCCGCCCGCGGCACCGGCCCCGCCGTCGACCGCCCGGCGCCCGCCCTCGGCTCCCTCGGACTGTTCACGGTCCTGCTCGGCGCCGCTCTTCCGCTGATCGACTTCTTCATCGTCAACGTCGCCCTGCCGACCATCGACCACGACCTGGCCGCGGGACCGGCCATGCTGGAGCTGGTCGTCGCCGGGTACGGGCTCGCATACGCAGTCCTGCTCGTCCTCGGCGGGCGGCTCGGGGACCTCTTCGGCCGCCGCCGGCTCTTCCTCGCGGGCATGGCCGCCTTCGGTGTGACCTCGCTCGCCTGCGGGCTCGCCCCCGACGCCTGGACGCTCGTCGGGGCGCGCGTGGCACAGGGTGCCTCGGCCGCCCTGATGCTCCCCCAGGTCCTCGCCACCATCCACTCCTCGACGGCGGGCGCCCGCCGCGCGAAGGCGCTGAGCCTCTACGGGGCGACCGCGGGGCTCGCGATGGTCGCCGGCCAGATCCTGGGCGGGGTCCTCGTCGCCGCCGACCTCTGGGGCAGCGGCTGGCGGGCGATCTTCCTGGTCAACGTGCCCGTGGTGGTGGCGGGCCTGCTGCTCGCGGTGCGGGCGGTCCCGGAGACCCGCTCCGATCGCCCGGCGCCGGTCGACGTGGCGGGCACCCTGCTCCTCGGCCTGGCGCTGCTCACGCTCCTCGCCCCTCTTACAGAGGGGAGGGCCGCGGGCTGGCCGCTGTGGACCTGGGTCGCGCTCGGGCTCTTCCCGCTCGCCGCGGGCGCGTTCTGGTGGGTGGAGCTGCGGGCCGACCGCCGGGGCCGTACGCCGCTGGTGCCGCCGAGCCTGCTCTCCTTGGTCTCCCTGCGCCGCGGGCTCGCCCTTGTCGTGCCGTTCTCGATCGGCTTCGGCGGCTTCATGTTCGTGATCGCGGTCGCGCTCCAGCAGGGGCTGCGGATGAGCGCGGTGGTCTCGGGCCTGGCTCTGGTCCCGATGGCGGTGGCCTTCTTCGGGGCCTCCCTCGCGGGTCCCCGCCTTGTACGGCGCTGGGGCACCCGGGTCGTCACCGCGGGCGGCCTCGTCCAGGGGCTCGGCATCGCCCTGCTGGCCCTGACGGCCTGGCGCTCCTGGCCGGACCTCTCCGCCTGGACCCTGCTGCCGGGCATGGCCGTCGCGGGTCTCGGCCAGGGCCTCCAGCTCCCGGTCCTCTTCCGGGTGGTCCTCTCCGAGGTCCCGGCGGACCGGGCGGGCGTCGGCAGCGGCGTGATGGTGACAGCCCAGCAGTCGGCCCTCGCCCTGGGCGTGGCCACGCTCGGCTCGCTCTTCCTGTCCCTCGCCGCGACCGGCTCGATGGGCACGGCGCTGACGGTGACGCTCCTGGTCCAGCTGGCGGCCGTGATCCTGACGGTCCTGCTGAGCCTGCGGCTGCCGCGCGTCGTGAGCTGAGGCGGAGGGCGGGGGCGGCAGGCCGGAGGGCGGGGGCGGAGGGCGGGGGCGGGGGCCCGGTGCAGGGGGGGACGCACGTGGGCCCGGGTCACGGAAGGTGACCCGGGCCCACGTCGTCGTACCGGCTGCGGCTACTCCTGGCCGTCCGTGCCGGCGGCGGCGGTCTCGGCGCCTTCGGAGCCCGTCGCGCGCTCGCGCATCTTCCTCAGCAGCTCCTGCTTCTGGTCGACGGCGGCCTTGCGGTCGGCGTTGCTGTTCTGAACAGCGCCCTGCTGGTCGCCTCGGGACAGCTTCTTGCGCTGTCCGCCGACGCCGAGCAGGTTGTTACGGCCCTTGGCCATGGGGTTCTCCCATTGGTGAGAAGTGGTGAGGGGATCGTCCGGCGGGGGCGGGCGTCGAGGCCCGCCGCGCTCTCACTCGTAGATCTGGAAGAACGAAGACATGCCGTAGACGCTACCCCGCCCAGGGCACTCGCTCACACCGTTTTCCCCGCCCCACCCCAACGAATGACAAACATTGAAATCTGTCAGCCGTCATGCCATAGTTGTCATACGCCGCTCCCCCGGCGCTCCGCATCCCTCCCGACCGAGGAGACCCCATGACCTCCGCCCACTCACACCACTCCCTCCCCACCCGCCGCCTCGGCGCCACCGGCCCGCAGGTCTCCGCCCTCGGCCTCGGGTGCATGGGCATGTCCGCGCTGTACGGCGAGAGCGACCGTGCCGAGTCGATCGCGACCATCCACGCCGCCCTCGACGCCGGAGTGACCCTCCTGGACACCGGCGACTTCTACGGGATGGGGCACAACGAACTGCTGATCAACGAAGCCCTGCGCACGGCCCCCGCGGTCGCCCGCGAGCAGGCGCTGACCAGCGTGAAGTTCGGCGCCCTGCGCACGGTCGAGGGCGGCTTCACCGGCTATGACGGCCGCCCCGCCGCGGTCAAGAACTTCGCGGCGTACAGCCTCCAGCGCCTCGGCACGGACCACATCGACATCTACCGGATCGCCCGCGTGGACCCGGACGTCCCGATCGAGGAGACCGTCGGCGCGATCGCCGAGCTGGTCGAGGCCGGACACGTCCGACACATCGGCCTCTCCGAGGTCGGCGCGGACACCCTGCGCCGGGCGGCGGCCGTCGCCCCGATCTCCGACCTCCAGATCGAGTACTCCCTGATCTCGCGCGGAATCGAGGAGAAGATCCTGCCGACCGCCCGCGAGCTCGGCATCGGCGTCACGGCGTACGGCGTGCTGTCGCGCGGCCTCATCAGCGGCCACTTCACCCGCGACCGCGAGCTCTCCCCCGGCGACTTCCGGGGCATGAGCCCGCGCTTCCAGGGCGACAACCTCCACCGGAACCTGGACCTGGTGGACCAGCTGCGCACCCTCGCCGAGGCCAAGGGCGTGACGGTCGCGCAGACCGCGATCGCCTGGGTCCTGGCGCAGGCGGCCCGCCAGGGCGCGGACATCGTCCCGCTGGTCGGCGCCCGCCGCAGGGACCGGCTGACGGAGGCCCTCGGCGCCCTGGACGTGACGCTGGACGACGCCGACCTGGCCGCGATCGAGCGAGCCGTCCCGGCCGGCGCGGCCGCCGGCGAGCGCTACCCGGCGGCCCAGATGGCCCACCTGGACAGTGAGCACTGACCCGTGGTTCTACTGACAGGTACTGTCATCCCATGGCCACCGAGACCCTGACCGCAGAGCGCATCCTCGAAGCCACCGAGGAGGTGCTCCGCCGGTACGGCCCGGCGAAGGCGACGGTGGTGGACGTGGCCCGGGTCCTCGGCGTCAGCCACGGCAGCGTCTACCGCCACTTCCGTACGAAGGCGGCGCTGCGGGAGGCGGTGACCGAGCGTTGGCTGAGCCGCTCCGAGGTGATGCTCGCCGGGCTGATCGCGAGCTCGGCCGAGCCGGCCGCCGGGAAGCTCCGGGCCTGGTTCGCCGCCCTCTTCGAGGCCAAGCGCCACAAGGCGGGCGACGACCCCGAGCTCTTCGCCACGTACGGGGTCCTGATCGACGAGGCCAGCGATGTGGTCGAGGAGCACATCGAGGCCCTCGTCGGACAGGTCCGGGAGATCGTCGAAGAGGGCACGCGGGGCGGGGAGTTCACCGCTCCCGACCCGGCGGCAACGGCCCGCGCGCTCTTCGACGCGACCGGCCGCTTCCACGACCCGATGTACGCCCCGGAGTGGAAGCGCCCCACCATCCAGGACGAGTTCGACGCGGTGCTCGACCTGCTCCTGCGCGGCCTGCGCGCCTAGGGCGGACAGGCCCTAGGCCCGTCGGGAGTGCAGGCTTCGGTTTTCTACGCGACGGGCGTGCTCGCCGCGGGCCAGCGCCGGCGGTCGGGAATCAACCTGCGCAGGATCCACAGGCCGGCGCGCAGCTTCCAGGCGCCGGGGGAGCGGATTTCGGAGATGAGCGCGGCGGTGCTCCTGCCGATCGACCGCGACGCGTCCTCGGTCGCATCCGGGTCCAGGAGTCTGTCGCAGTTGAACCAGGCCAGGCCCCGTGAGACCCGGATCCCGTAGTTGGTCAACAGTTCGTCGCTACGGGTGAACAGCCTGTCCAGAGAGCTGAGCCCGACGATGTACCTGGACGAAAGGTCGTCCTGGACCCCGTCGATACAGGACGCCAGCACCTCGTTCATGCGGTGGAAGTCCGCGATGTGGTTGCGGTCGCCCGTGGACGTCGCCATGCGCCGCAATGCCTCCGGCAAGTCGTACGACATGTGCGCCATCATGGAGAAGAGCACGTCTTCCAGCATGTAGGAGTGCCGGAAACTCGAAGCGGCGAAGACGTCTCGCCATGGTTGAGGGATGGAGTCCGGCAGATCACTGGGCCGAACCTCGCCTGTGGAGCCACCGGATCGTCCTGCCAGCCATTCGTCGATGCTGTCCATCGCGCTGAAGTAGGCCGATGCGAGCGTCTCACACAGCTCGGCGACCCACGGCGGGTCGTTGAACGCGGGTGTGCCCGTGTCCAAGCCTGTGGCGAGCGTCGCTGTGAGGCGGTAGTAGGTGTAGGCGAACGCGGCCCGGTGATCGCGTGTGGCGTCGTACTGCCTGACCCGGTCCGCGAGCAATCCGGCGACCAGGGTGACCTTTTCGGCGGGAAGCATGGACTCGGCGGTCATCGGGAGGGTGTTCCTGCCGCCCGCTAAGCCGGCGGGCCGACGAGGCGGGTGTCCTCGGTCACCCTGCCCCAGTCGCACACCAATTCGGCGAAGAGGCTCTGGCGGTCGGGTGCGACCTGATAGTTCGCGATCCAAAGGGCTCCGAGCAACGGCATGCGGTAGGTCGCGGCCATCCCCTCGTCGCGAATTTCCGCGGAGTAGGTGAAGGTCCGCGTGAGCAGGCCCGGCACAGGGCCGAGCCTCTCGTTCCCGTTCACCGTGACTCCGGTTCCGTCGCTGTGCAGGACGTACTGCTCCTCCAAGAGGTACAGGGTCACACCGAACTTGGAGATCCTGACCACATTGTCGGCCCGCCCGAACTCGCCCACGTCCGGCTTCGCCACGATCGTCGACTCCTGCCGTGGCACACCGGTGAGCCGCTCGACGACGTGCATGGAGGTCGCGAGCAGCTTGTTCATCAACCCGATGCGGCTGCGCATGAGACGACGCCACGAGGTGACGCGGAAGGTGGCGATCCCCTGCCAGATGCCGGTCCCGATGTCGAAGTAATAGACGTGATTGGGCGCGGTCGTGCGGTGTCGAGGGATGCCCTCGGGCTCCATTGTCACGTTGCGTAGCATATCATCACTCCCCGTGAGCGACGACTCTCGGCGGCTCGGCCACTCATGTCGACCTCACGAGCTGATCGCGGCGATCGACGAACGGCCGTGACCAGCACGTTCACAACAGGCCCCGGAAGGCGCGTCGCACCAGGATGCGCTGGGCATCAACTCCTCGGTGCCATACGCTGGTTCGGGGACAAAACAGGGGGAGGGGTAGCGCGGGTGTTGCCTTCACATGTACCGCCGGCCCCGAGCACGACCGAAGCCTCCAGGCTGCTGTGCGCCGGCACGTACCTCGACGACACCTTCCGTGACGCGGTCATCAACGAGCTCTACGTCCACGAGGAGCGGAGGGTCGCACCGTCGTTCGGATTCGACGCGGCACGGGTCCTCGCCCATGCCCTGCGCGCCCGGCGGATGGCGGCGACCTGGGCCGCCCTGGTGCTGGCGCTCTGGCTGATCGGCATCGCACTCAGCGGCGGCCTGATGCTCGCCTTCGTGCCGCCGTTCGCTCTGCTCGCCGCCGGCTCCCGGTTCCGTACGGCGTCGGCGAAGCATCCGGAGCCGTCCCCCGGCAGGGCGGCGGGCACCGTCGCACTGCGCTGGTCGGGACGGGCCTGGCTCGGCGGTCTCGCGCTCTGGCTGCTGTGGATCTACCCGGGCCTTGGGACACGGAGCGACCGTCTCGCGGCCACCTCCCAGGACGATGTCTTCTCCTGGATCTCCGGCCTCTGGATGGGCCTCGGCCACCGGCCCGTCCATTGGTGGGCGACGGTCTGCTGCGTCCTCCTGATGGCCGTGGCGGGCGCGCTGCACCGCGCGCAGATCGCCGCGATCCTGGGCCGGGAGCTGTCGCCCCAGGACTTCGGCGAGCCGGCGATCGACCCGGCGGTGCGGGCGATCGGCATCCGCTTCCAGCGGCTCAGACAGCTCATCCACAGGGAACAGACCTCGCTCCTGCTGCTGTACGACACGGCGGCGCCGTTCCGGGGCGCGGGCGTGCCGTACCCGTCATGGACGCACGCCGTGAGCCTGCGACCGAACCGCGAGCCGGGGTTCGAGACGCGCACGCCCTCGCAGCTCCTCAACCAAGAGGTCCTGACGCGCATCAGGTTGCGGATGGAGCGGATCCGCACCCACTCCGCGCTCGGCTCCGCGCAGGACACGGTCCGCGACCGGCTGCGCCAACTGACCGTGGACGACTGCGTGTTCCTCCCGGTGGACGGGCTCCCCCACAGATGGCTGGCGCCGCAGAGCCTCGACGAGCTCGAGGCGCACCGGGCGTCGGCGGTGGAGGAGGGCGGGGAGAAGCGCCGCCACTTCCTGCGGATCCAGGTGAGCAGCTGGGACGACGAGGTGGTCCTCACGGTGTACGTCCGCGTGCACACCCAGGGCGGGCTGCTGACGCTGGAGGCGGCGCCGTTCGTCCTGCGTCCCGTGCTGTCCTGGTTCCGGGAGGCGGACCGGATCGCGCACCGTCAGCGACACAGCGGGTTCCTCGCGAAGGCGGCGCAGGCGACCGTACGCATCCCCGTCACGGCCGGCTCCGCGCCGCTGCTGCTGTGGCGGGCGGCGAAGCACTCCTGGCGGCTGCTCGTCGGCGGGTACGAGGCCGGCCTGCCGGAAGGTCCCGCGATGTCGGTGCGGGAGCTGGCCTCCGAGCGGAGGACGGGCGCGTTCCAGGACATGGACATCGAGCGCTACCTGGAGTCGGTCCGCGAAGGCATCGCCCAGGGTGTGGGGGACGCGCTGCGGGAAGCGGGCTGGCAGGTGGACGAGTTCGAGGCGAAGGCGCTGACGAAGGGCATCTTCATCGGGACGACCGGCCTGCAGCCCGGCCTGCAGTCCGATCTTTCGCCCACGTGGCAGGCGGGGGGTGGAGCGGCTTGAGCATCAGTCAGCCGTTCTGGGACGCGGACACCCAGGGCTGGAGCGGTGGAGCCTGGGGTGGCATGGGCACGGGGCGGCGCCGGCCACGGATCCGGCCGGCGCGACGGCGGGGACGGCCACGGCTCTGGACGTGGCTACGGGCCTGGCTGCGGGCGCGCCGGGACCGGATCGCCGGGAACAAGGTGCCGGCCCACTGGAACCAGGCCACGCAAGGCTGGGACACCGGCGCCCAGGACGCCACCGCGGCCCGCCCTGCGGCCTGGCCCCGCCGTTGGACGACCCTGACCCTGCTGCTCGTCGCGGCGGCGTCGGCCCTGCTGGCCGGGTGGTGGGCCGGGGTGGTGTTCCTCGTCTGGGCGCACCTCGTGAGGACCGGGGTCGCGGCGGTCCGCGGCCAGGCTCCGTGGGGTGCCGGCGCCCTCGCCGGACGCCCCCACCCGACCCGAGTCGGTACGCACAGTGCCCAGGCGGCCGCCGCGCACAGCACCCCGGGGCGGGCCTTCGCCGAGGGCGTGCTCGCGGCGCTCGTCCCCGCGCGCACCCTCGGCGCGGAGCCGGTCCCGATACGGCCCTTCCTGGAGCCGCTGCCGGGCGAGGGCGACCCCGTGGAGGTGGAGGAGGCCGTGCGGGAGGTCCTGGCGCGGATCGCCGCCACGTCGGCGCGGTCCGACGAGGACACTCCACGGGCCCCGGCCGACGAGGACACCCCATGACCGCCCCCGTGCCCCAGCAGCAGCCGTTGCCCGGCCCGGAGGGCGCGAACGGCCAGGGCGCACCCTCTCCCCACCGGCCCCTGCCGCCGGGCGTGGACATGGAGGTCTGGAAGCGCATCGTCGACGGGGCGCCCGAGCGGGTGCTGCGGATCGTGGAGCAGGAGTCGGCCGCCCAGATCGAGATCCAGCGGGCGGAGGCCCTGCGGCGCGTCCAACTCGACCAGCACCAGATGCGGATGGACATCGTCCACTTCCGCTTCCGCGTCGCGGGGGCCGTCTTCGGGGCGACCGCCTTCGCCGCCATCCTGCTGCTCGCCAAGCACTTCATCGACGAAGGCGCCCTGGCCCCGGCCGCGGGCGTCCTCAGCGCGGCAGCGGCGGCGATCGGCGCGCTGGTCTTCGGCGCGAAGAAGGGCAAGTAACCGCACGTCGAAGCCCCCGGCTCCTGGGAAGGAACCGGGGGCTTCGTCGTACGAACGTCGAGCGCTACGAACGTCGAGCGGCGAGCCGCAAGCGCTACGACCGTCAGCAGCCCAGCAGGCGGCTGCCCAGGTAGCCCTGGATCTGGTCGAGGGAGACGCGCTCCTGCTTCATGGTGTCGCGCTCGCGCACGGTCACCGCGTTGTCGTCCAGGGTGTCGAAGTCGACGGTGACGCAGAACGGCGTACCGATCTCGTCCTGGCGGCGGTAGCGGCGGCCGATGGCGCCCGCGTCGTCGAACTCGATGTTCCAGTTCTGCCGCAGGTCCGCCGCGAGGCCCTTGGCCTTCGGGGAGAGCTGCGGGTTGCGGGAGAGCGGCAGGACGGCGACCTTGATCGGCGCGATGCGCGGGTCGAAGCGCATCACGGTGCGCTTCTCCATGACGCCCTTGGCGTTCGGCGCCTCGTCCTCGTTGTACGCGTCGAGCATGAACGCCAGCATCGTGCGGCCGACACCGGCGGCCGGCTCGATGACGTACGGGGTCCAGCGCTCGCCGGCGTCCTGGTCGAAGTAGAGCAGGTCGTTGCCGGACGCCTTGGAGTGCGCCTTCAGGTCGTAGTCGGTGCGGTTGGCGACACCCTCGAGCTCGCCCCACTCGCTGCCGCCGAACTGGAAGCGGTACTCGATGTCGGCGGTGCGCTTGGAGTAGTGGGAGAGCTTCTCCTTCGGGTGCTCGAACCAGCGCATGTTCTCCTCACGGAGACCCAGGCCCGTGTACCAGTTCCAGCGCTGCTCCATCCAGTACTCGTGCCACTGCTCGTCCTCGCCCGGCTTGACGAAGAACTCCATCTCCATCTGCTCGAACTCGCGGGTGCGGAAGATGAAGTTGCCCGGAGTGATCTCGTTCCGGAACGACTTGCCCATCTGCGCGATGCCGAACGGGGGCTTCTTGCGCGAGGTCTGGTGAACCTGACCGAAGTTGGTGAAGATGCCCTGCGCGGTCTCGGGGCGCAGGTAGGCGACCGAGCCGGAGTCCTGGGTGGGGCCGAGGTGCGTGGAGAGCAGACCGGAGAACTGCTTGGGCTCCGTGAACGTGCCCTTGTTGCCGCAGTTGGGGCAGTTCAGGTCGGTGAGGCCGTTCTCGGGGAGGCGGCCGTGCTTCGCCTCGTACGCCTCCTCCAGGTGGTCGGCGCGGTAGCGCTTGTGGCAGGAGGTGCATTCGGTCAGCGGGTCGGTGAAGGTGGCGACGTGACCGGAGGCCTCCCAGACCTCGGTGGCCAGGATCACCGACGAGTCGATGCCGACGACGTCCTCGCGCGCGGTGACCATGTAACGCCACCACTGACGCTTGATGTTCTCCTTGAGTTCGACACCCAGCGGTCCGTAGTCCCAGGCGGCGCGCTGGCCGCCGTAGATCTCGCTGCACGGGTAGACGAAGCCACGGCGCTTGCTCAGGCTGACGATGGTGTCGATCTTGTCGGCGGCCACGGTGCTCTCTTCATTACGACGACGAAGTGCGAATGCTTCAGGTTACCGGCGCCCGCACCCCCCGCATCAAATCGGTCCGGCTTCCACGCGCACGCGGACGCGCCCGGCCGGGGCGTGGCCCGGGCGTGGCCGGGAACACAAGCAGGACAATTGACAATCGTTTCCAACATTGTTGAAAATGAGTGTCATGAACGTACGCCGCCTGATACCCACCACCGCCGTCGCCGGAGTCGTCACCCTCGGTCTCGTGACCCTCTCCGCCTGCGGCGGAGCGTCCGGCGCCTCCGACAAGTCCGCCGAAGGCAAGCTCAGCGTCGTGGCGTCGTTCTACCCCATGCAGTACCTGGCCGAGCAGATAGGCGGCGACCACGTCTCCGTCGAGACGCTCACCGCGCCTGGCGTCGAGCCGCACGACCTCGAGCTCAAGCCGAGGCAGATAGGCGAGCTCGGCGAGGCGGACTACATCCTCTACCTCAAGGGCATCCAGCCCGCCGTCGACGAGGCGATCAAGCAGGCCGGCGTGAAGAACACCGTCGACGCCGCGACCCTCACGACGATGGAGGACCACGGCACCGAGGTCGGCCACGACCACGGAGCCGAGAACCACGGCACCGAGGACCCCGGCCACGGCGAGGCGGGCCACGAGCACGGCGCCGAGGAGCAGGGAGCCGGCGAGCACGGAGCCGACGAGCACGGCCACGAGTCCGAGGCCGGTCTCGACCCGCACATCTGGCTGGACCCGGTGAAGTACGCCGAGGTCGCCAAGGGCGTCGGCGCCTC
The DNA here is from genome assembly GCF_043200825.1 of Streptomyces sp. NPDC048370. Lineage (NCBI taxonomy): Bacteria > Bacillati > Actinomycetota > Actinomycetes > Kitasatosporales > Streptomycetaceae > Streptomyces > Streptomyces sp. NPDC048370. The sequence continues at coordinate 339,598 of NZ_JBICYI010000004.1, forward strand.
CCTGGAGAAGGCCGACCCGGACAACGCCGCCGACTACAAGAAGAACACCGACGCCCTCGTCAAGAAGCTCGGTGACCTCGACACGGCGTTCAAGTCCGGCCTGAAGAACACCACCACCAAGACCTTCATCACCACCCACTCCGCCTTCGGCTACCTCGCCGAGCGGTACGGCCTGGACCAGGAGGGCATCACCGGCCTCGACCCCGAGTCCGAGCCGAGCCCCGCCCGCATGAAGGAACTCCAGGAGATCGCGGCGAAGGACAAGGTCTCCACCGTCTTCTTCGAGACCCTCGCCAGCGACAGGACCGCGAAGACCCTCGCGAAGGACACCGGCCTCAAGACCGACGTCCTGGACCCGCTGGAGGGAATCACGGACAGGTCCAAGGGCGATGACTACATCGAGGTCATGCAGTCCAACCTCACCGCGCTGAAGAAGGCCCTCGGCGCGAAGTGACCCACGCACAGCAGGAGGCAACCGTGAGCGCGCCCGTCACGCCCGTCACTCCGGTCATATCCGTCGGCGGAGCCACGGCGTCCCTCGGGGCGCGCCCGGTCCTGCGCGGCATCGACCTCACCGTGAACCCCGGTGAGGTCGTCGCGCTGCTCGGCGCCAACGGATCCGGGAAGTCGACCGCCGTCCGCGCCGTCATCGGCCAGGTACCCCTGACCGGCGGCTCGATCTCGCTCTTCGGAACCGAGCAGAAGCGTTTCCGCGAGTGGGCCCGCGTCGGCTACGTACCGCAGCGCACCACCGCCGCGAGCGGCGTCCCCGCCACCATCCGCGAGGTCGTCACCTCCGGCCGGCTCTCCCGCCGGCGGTTCGGCCTGCTGACCAAGGCCGACAAGGCCGCCGTCGACCGCGCCATCGAGCTCGTCGGCCTCGCCGACCGCGCCAAGGACTCCGTCAGCGCCCTCTCCGGCGGCCAGCACCAGCGCGTCCTGATCGCCCGCGCGCTCGCCTCCGAGCCCGAGCTGCTGATCATGGACGAGCCGATGGCCGGCGTCGACCTCGCCAGCCAGGAGATCCTCGCCGCCACCCTGCGCGAGCAGGTCGCCGGCGGCACCAGCGTCCTGCTCGTCCTGCACGAGCTGGGCCCCCTGGAACCGCTGATCGACCGGGCCGTGGTCCTCCGCGACGGCTGCGTCGTCCACGACGGGCCGCCGCCGAAGGCGGTCGGCCAGCACGCGCTGCCGGGCCACGACCACGTCCATCCGCACGCGGCCGACGAGCCGCTCCGCACGGGTCTGCTGACCTGAGGAAGCTGACCTGATCATGGAATTCCTCGAACCCGCCTTCATGCAGCGGGCGCTCATCGCGGCCGTCCTCGTCGGCATCACCGCGCCCGCCGTCGGCATCTTCCTCGTCCAGCGCCGCCAGGCCCTGATGGGCGACGGCATCGGCCATGTCGCCATGACCGGTGTCGGCCTCGGCTTCCTCCTCAACAGCAGCCCGGTGTGGATGGCCACCCTGGTCGCCATCGCCGGCGCCGTGCTGATGGAGCTGATCCGGACGTACGGACGCACCCGCGGCGACCTGGCGCTCGCGCTGCTCTTCTACGGAGGCATGGCGGGCGGCGTCATGCTGATCCAGGTCGGCGGCGGTTCCAACGCCAACCTGCTGTCGTACCTCTTCGGCTCGCTCTCCACGGTGTCCGACGAGGACGTCACGGCGATCGCCGTCCTCGCCGCCTTCGTCGTCCTCGTCACCATCGGCCTGCGCCGCCAGCTCTTCGCGGTCAGCCAGGACGAGGAGTTCGCCCGCGTCACCGGCCTCCCGGTCCGCGCCCTGAACCTGCTCGTCGCGATCACGGCGGCCGTGACCGTCACGGTCGCGATGCGGGTCGTCGGCCTGCTCCTCGTCAGCGCCCTGATGGTGGTCCCGGTCGCGGCCGCCCAGCAGCTGTCCCGGTCCTTCCGCGCGACGTTCGTCCTCGCGGTCGCCATCGGCACGGCCGTCACCCTGACCGGCACCGTCACCACGTACTACCAGGACCTGCCGCCCGGCTCCCTCATCGTGCTGCTCGCGATCGGCGTCTTCATCGTCCTGACGGCGCTCTCGGCGCCCCTCGCGAGGCGCCGCGCACGGGCGGCGGAGGCGGCCTCGGCGGCCTGCGACGCACAGGTCCCGCTCACGCGCCGTCCCACGGACGACGTCACGGTCTGAACAGCCTGGCAGAATGGCGGGGGCAACGGAACTCACAAGGAGGCCCCTGTGGCGACGGCAGGACCCCCCGTACGCGGCCGCTCGACCAAGCAGCGGGCCGCTGTCGCGGCGGCACTGAACGAAGTGGACGAGTTCCGCAGCGCCCAGGAGCTGCACGACATGCTCAAGCACCGCGGCGACTCGGTGGGCCTCACGACGGTCTACCGCACGCTCCAGTCCCTCGCGGACGCGGGCGAGGTCGACGCGCTGCGCACCAGCGACGGCGAGACCGTCTACCGCCGCTGTTCCACCGGCGACCATCACCACCACCTCGTCTGCCGCGTCTGCGGCAAGGCGGTCGAAGTGGAGGGCCCGGCGGTGGAGCAGTGGGCCGAGACGATCGCGTCCCAGCACGGGTACGTGAACGTGGCGCACACGGTCGAGATCTTCGGCACGTGCGCGGAGTGCGCGGCGAAGTAGTCGACCGCACATCGGATACGACGAGGGGCCCCACCGGAGAAATCCGGCGGGGCCCCTTTCGCGTAGGCGCGTACGTACCCCCGTACGGACGCTCGTACGGCGGTTCAGACCCGCTTGCTGTACCGGTCGAGCACGGCCCGCAGCCGATCGATCTCCGCCGGGTCCGCGACCCCGCGCTTCGGCAGCACGACCAGGCCGATGCCGTGCTTGTCGGGGGTCAGCAGGACGAAGAGATCACGTGTCTCGGCGTACCGGGTGAGCATCGTCCACCGGTACGTCGTGTCGGTGTCCCGCGACGCCACGCGCACCCCGGCCCCGTCGACGAAGCCCCGGAACTCCCCCTGCGGGCCGAACATCCGATGCACCTGGCGCCCCTGGATGCCGGGGATCATCACGTACGTGGCGGCGATCAGCGCCAGCGCGAACAGGCAGATCACGGTCGTGCCCAGGCTCGGCCCCTTCGGCCCCGTGAACGTGAGGGCGAAGGCCAGGCACATCAGGCCCCCGGCGGCCAGCAGGATGCCGTTCTGCAACCGTCCCGCGGGCGTGGCCCGCATCCGGGCGCGGAGTGCCTCCGTCGCGTCGGAGACGACGGGCAGATAGGTCAGCTCCACGGTCTCCCGTGTCGTCTCTGACTGTTCTTCGGTCACGGCCCCTCCCGGCCTCGAACGGCAAGATCCGTGATCGTAGCGGCCGGGAGGGAGGGTGGTTCGGGGAGGGCGGATCAGACCGCCGGACCCTGCTGCGGCACCGTGCCCATGGCCGCCCGGTCCGCCGCAGGGATCGCGCCGAAGCGGCGGTCGCGCGAGGCGTACTCGACGCAGGCCCGCCACAGGTCACGGCGGTCGAAGTCCGGCCACAGCACGTCCTGGAAGACCATCTCGGCGTAACTGCTCTGCCAGATCAGGTAGTTCGATGTGCGCTGCTCGCCGCTGGGCCGCAGGAAGAGGTCGACGTCCGGCATGTCCGGGTAGTACAGGTACTTCTGGAAGGTCTTCTCGTTGACCTTCGCCGGGTCGAGCTTGCCCGCCGCGACGTCCCGGGCGATCGCCTGCGCGGCGTCGGCGACCTCGGCACGGCCGCCGTAGTTGACGCAGAAGTACAGCGTCATCGCGTCGTTGTCGACGGTCTGCTCCTGCGCGACCTGAAGCTCCTGGACGACCGACTTCCACATCTTCGGCATGCGGCCGACCCAGCGGATACGAATGCCCAGCTCGTCCATCTCGTCACGCCGGCGCCGGATCACGTCCCGGTTGAAGTTCATCAGGAAGCGGACCTCCTCGGGCGACCGCTTCCAGTTCTCCGTGGAGAAGGCGTAGAGCGAGAGGTTCTTGACCCCGAGCTCCAGGCAGCCCTTCAGGACGTCCAGGACGACGCCCTCGCCGACCTTGTGCCCCTCGGTGCGCGGGAGGCCCCGCTCCTGGGCCCAGCGGCCGTTGCCGTCCATCACACAGGCGACGTGGTTCGGCACCAGCTCGCCGGGAAGCTTCGGCGGGCGGGCGCCGGACGGGTGCGGCTCCGGGGTCTTGTACTCCCGGATCTTCCGTCCGAGGATTCCGCGTCGTGCGATGGCCATGGCGATGGATCTCCTAGCTCTTCTCTACGTACCGCAGCGAGCGCAGGCCGCGCTCCAGGTGCCAGTGCAGATAGGCGGACACCAGCCCGCTCCCCTCCCTGACGTGACGCGGCTCGCACGCGTCCGCAGTCGCCCAGTCGCCGGTGAGCAGCGCGCTGAGCAGGCCGATGGCCTCCGGAGAGGGTACGACGCTGCCGGGCACCCGACAGTCGCCGCATATGACACCGCCCGCCGCGACCGAGAAGAACCGGTTGGGTCCGTGCAGGCCGCACTTCGCGCAGTCCTCGAAGCTCGGCGCGTAGCCGTTGACGGCGAGGGACCGGAGCAGAAAGGCGTCGAGGATCAGATGGGGCGCGTGCTCGCCCCGCGCGAGCGTCCGCAGACCGCCGACGAGCAGCAGGTACTGCTGCACCGCCGGCTCGCCCTCGTGGTCCGTGAACCGTTCCGCCGTCTCCAGCATCGCCGTCCCGGCGGTGTAGCGGGCGTAGTCGGTGACGATCCCGCCGCCGTACGGGGCGATGGTCTCGCTCTGCGTGCAGAGGGGCAGCCCGCGCCCGACGAGGTCACTCCCCCGGGCGAAGAACTGCACGTCGACATGGGAGAACGGTTCGAGCCGCGCCCCGAACTTCGACTTGGTCCGCCGCACCCCCCGCGCCACGGCGCGTACGCGCCCGTGACCGCGGGTGAGCAGCGTGATGATCCGGTCCGCCTCACCCAGCTTCTGGGTGCGCAGCACGATGCCGTCGTCGCGGAACAGACTCATGCGGCCCATTCTCCCGTACGGGAAGGGGGGCCCGGCCTCGAATCCCGATGCGAGGGCTTCGGTCGCATCGGAGCGGTACGGGCTGAGCCACCGCCGTCAGGGCACCTCGCCGCGGCTGCGCGCGTTCGCGTGTGCGGTGGCGGCGCGGAGCCGCTCCGCGGAGGTGGCCTCGCGGACGCCTTCCGGCTCCGCGTCCCACTCCCTCCCGCCGCCGAGCGGCCGCAGCTGGACGTACGGGCCCTCGTGCCCCATGACCGTGCCCACACGTCCGGTGCGGATCTCGACGACGTACGACCCGATGGGCAGTCTCATGACCGGCCCCCTTCTTCCCCTGGCGGGAGTACGGCGCCGGCCGGAGCCGTGCCGTTTCCACCGTGCAGCGTCTCCATTCGATGAGCGGTGACCGCCCCGGGGAGTCGGCGGCGAGGGTGACGGCGTCGAGCCCGAGGGAGGGAAACACGATTCCCGCCCGTACGAGTGCCTCGCGCAATTCCGCCACCGTCTCGCTCGCTTCTTCGACGACCCCCGTGGTCGACCGCGTGCCTTGTTCCTTCACCAACGTCTCCCTTTCCGAATCCATTTCTCGCTTACCGCACCCTGGGCGGTGCTGGATCTCTAGAATGGATAGATGCGCAGGTCCCGCAACTGCGGGCCAGGGTTGAGGAGTTAATCCATGGCCAAAGCAGGGCGACAGGACACGTGGGCGTTCCTCGACCAATAGCCTGTTCGAGCAGGGAATTCGGAAGCCGATCGACGCTTCGCCATACGCGAGTCAATTCGGGGCAGCAGGCGGAGTGGGAGGCGGCGGTACCCGCGGGCTCGGCACCGCGCCACCCGGCCCCTCCCGGACCGGCGGGCCCGGCCGGGGCGACGGACGCGTCATGACCGCCCTCGGCATCGAGACACAGCATCCCTTTGAGAAGTCATAAGCCTGCCTTATGAGGTCATAGACCGGGGGCGGGTACCGACTCGCTTCAGGCGTTATTTAGGGTGACCTAAGTGACGACACTCATCGTCGTCGCGTCGTTTTGCGAAGGGAACCCTGACATGCCCCGCCCTCTCCGGGTAGCGATCGTCGGCGCCGGCCCCGCCGGGATCTACGCCGCTGACGCGCTGCTGAAGTCCGAGGCCGCCACCGAGCCGGGCGTGTCGATCGACATCTTCGAGCGGATGCCGGCTCCCTTCGGTCTGATCCGGTACGGCGTCGCACCCGACCACCCCCGCATCAAGGGCATCATCACGGCCCTGCACCAGGTGCTCGACAAGCCGCAGGTCCGCCTCTTCGGCAATGTCGACTACGGCACCGACCTGCACCTGGACGACCTGCGTTCGTTCTACGACGCCGTGGTCTTCTCGACCGGCGCCATGGCCGACCGCGAGCTGAAGATCCCCGGCGTGGAGCTCGACGGCTCCTTCGGCGCCGCCGACTTCGCCTCCTGGTACGACGGCCACCCGGACGTCCCCCGCACCTGGGAGCTCTCGGCCGAGAAGGTCGCCGTCCTCGGCGTCGGCAACGTGGCCCTCGACGTCGCGCGCATCCTCGCCAAGACGGCGGAGGAGCTGCTGCCCACCGAGATCCCGCCGAACGTCCACGAGGGGCTCAAGGCCAACAAGGCCGTCGAGATCCACGTCTTCGGCCGTCGTGGCCCGGCGCAGGCGAAGTTCAGCCCGATGGAGCTGCGCGAGCTGGACCACTCGCCGAACATCGAGGTCATCGTCAACCCCGAGGACATCGACTACGACGAGGGCTCGATCGCCGAGCGCCGTAAGAACAAGCAGACCGACATGGTCGCCAAGACCCTGGAGAACTGGGCGATCCGCGATGTCGGCGACCGCCCGCACAAGCTCTTCCTGCACTTCTTCGAGTCACCCGTCGAGATCCTCGGCGAGGACGGCAAGGTCGTCGGCCTGCGCACCGAGCGCACCGAACTCGACGGCACCGGCAACGTCACCTCCACCGGCACGACCACCGACTGGGACGTGCGGGCCGTCTACCGCGCCGTCGGCTACCTCTCCGACGAGCTGCCCAAGCTGCCCTGGGACGTCGCCAGCGGCACCGTCCCCGACGAGGGCGGCAGGGTCATCGAGGAGGGCGGCGAGCACCTGGCGTCGACGTACGTCACCGGCTGGATCCGGCGCGGACCCGTCGGCCTCATCGGCCACACCAAGGGCGACGCCAACGAGACGGTCGCGAACCTGCTCGACGACTTCGCCAACGGCCGGCTGCTCACGCCCGAGACCCCGGAGACGGACGCGGTCGTCGCCTTCCTCGAGGGCAAGGGCATCACGTACACGACGTGGGAGGGCTGGTACGCCCTCGACGCCGCCGAGAAGGCGCTGGGCGAGCCCGAGGGCCGCGAGCGCGTGAAGATCGTCGAGCGCGAGGACATGCTCCGCGCGAGCGGCGTCGAGCTCGGCTGACCCGAGCCCGTCCCCGTACGCCCAGGCCCTGTCGGCACCCGCCGGCGGGGCCTGGCCCGTCCCGGCGGCCCTCAGCGGCCCGGGGCCACCAAGCCCGACTCGTACGCGACGATGACCAGTTGGGCCCGGTCCCGCGCCCCCAGCTTCCCCATGATCCGGCTGACATGCGTCTTCGCCGTGAGCGGCGAGAGCCCCAGCGCCTCCGCGATCTCCGTGTTGTTGAGGCCCCTGGCCACCAGCGCGAGGACCTGGCGCTCGCGGTCCGACAGCCCGTCAGGCCCTCCCGTCACCGGCGTGTCCGGGGTCGCGAGGACCCTGGCTATCAGGCGGGACGTCGGACCGGGGGACAGCAGGGACTCCCCCGCCGCCACCGTACGGATGGCGGCGAGGAGTTCGGCCGGAAGGATGTCCTTGACCACGAAGCCCGACGCACCCGCCCGCAGCGCCTCCACGATGTGCTCGTCCGTGTCGTAGGTCGTCAGGACCAGGACCTTCACCCCGGCCAGGTCCTCGTCGGCGGCGATCAGCCGGGTCGCCCCGATCCCGTCGAGCTCGGGCATCCGGACGTCCATCACCACCAGGTCCGCCCGCGCCGAACGGGCCAGCTCCACCGCCTCCTTGCCGTTGGCCGCCTGCCCCACGACCTCCATGTCCGGAGCCGAGTCGACGAGCATCGCGAACGACGCCCGGACGAGCGCCTGATCGTCCGCGAGCAGGACCCGTATCACGCCGCCACCTCTCTCACCGCGAGCGGCAGCGCCGCCGTGACCTCGAAACCCCCGCCGACGCGCGGGCCCGCGCGCAGTGTGCCGCCCACGCTCCTGGCCCGCTCCCGCATCCCGATGATTCCGTACCCGGATCCGGCCGAGCCGCCCGAGCCCCCGGAACCGCCCGTCCCACCGGAAGCGGCGCCGCCATTCGTCACCCGTACCGTCAACACCTCCTCCACCAGGGAGACATCGACCCGAACCTCCGCGTCCGGACCCCCGTGCCGGACGGCGTTGGTGAGGGACTCCTGCACGATCCGGTACGCCGCCGCCCCCACCGCAGCAGGGACCTTCGCCTCCCCCGTCCGTACCGTCAGGTCCGCGCCGGAGGACCGTACGAGATCGGGCAGCGAGGCGAGATCCGGCAACGGGCCCTCCGGGGCTGCCCGTAGCACGTCCAGGGTCGTACGCACCTCGGCACGGGCCTCCCGGCAGGTCTCGGATATCCCGTCGAGCGCCCGCACGAGCGCCTCCCGGTCGAGTCGGTCCGGGTCGGCGACCAGGACGTGTGCGGCGACGGACGTCTGCACGCCGATCAGGGTGATCGAGTGCGCGAGGAGGTCGTGCAGGTCTCTGGCTATGCGCAGCCGCTCCTCGGTGACCTTCCGTTCGGCCTCCCGCTCGGCCTTCTCCACCACGGTCGCCACGAGTTGGCGGTACAGGCGGATGCTCGCGCCGAACACGAGCACTGCGGTGACCCAGCCGGAGATCCTCAGCACCTCCACCATCTCGTGCGGGTTGACGAAGAGCTGCATGGAGAGCGTGAGGGACGTGACCGCCAGCCCCACGATCACCGTGCGCTTCGGACGGCTGGTGGCCGCGACCGTGTACAGCGCGGTCATCGTGGCCGGGAGCGGCGCGAGATGCATGTAGTCCAGGCCGTGGTACGGGGCGACGCAGGCCGCCACGGCGATCAGCACCGGCAGGGGCGCCTTGCGCCGCCAGGCCAGCGGGACGTGTACGGCGAGCAGCAGCGCCCAGCCGAGAGCGTCCGGCCGCCGGCCGTCGTCGACGGTGAGCGCGATCACCGTCGCGACCACCGCGAAAGCCGCGGCGGCCGTCGCGTCGTGCCGCAGCGGCGACGGCGCCGCCTGTGGGTCACGGGTGAAGAGCGCTGCGAGGTCCATGGTGGTCATCCTCCCTGTGGGCGGGGGCTCCTGACAGTCCGGGGAGCCCCCCACCCGCCCCCGATCAGACCCCTACGGGCTCCCGCTCCGACCCTGAACCGGCCCTTGACGCGGGCCTCTTGGCCAACGGCCCAGGCCACCACACCTTCCGGCCGAGCAACACGCTCGCGCTGGTGACGAGGTACGTACGGACCAGGAAGGTGTCGAGCAGGACGCCGACGGCGATCACGAAGCCGAGCTCCGCCAGTTGCACCATCGGCATGTTGACGAGGACCGCGAAGGTGGCGGCGAGGACGAGCCCCGCCGAGGCGATCACCCCACCGGTCGTCCGCAGGGCCGTCAGGGCCGCCGCACCCGGCTCCGCGCCCTTCAGGCACTCCTCGCGCATCCGGTGCATCAGGAAGATCCCGTAGTCGACACCGAGGGCGACGAGGAACACGAAGGAGAGCAACGACAGGCCCGGATCCGTGCCCTCGAAGCCGAAGAGGGATTCGAAGACGAGTCCGCCGATACCGAGGGCCGCACCCCAGACGGCGACGACGGCGGCGACCAGGACCAGTGGTGCGACGAGGCTGCGCAGCAGCACGACCAGGACGAGCAGGACGACGACGATGACGAGCGGGACGACGATGTTCCGGTCGCGCACGCTGGTGTCGGCCATGTCGAGCTGTTCGGCGCTCGGCCCGCCGACGTACACACCGTCGCCGAGCGCGGAGCGCAACTCCCTGATGGTCCCGGTCTCGGCCGCGGACTGCGGCGGGTGCGCGGCGACGACGGAGATCTCCGTCCAGCCGTCGCCGCTGCGGCCGCGCTCGGCCTTCGCCACTCCCCCGGTGGCGCGCACGGTCTCCAGCGCGCGGGAGGAGGCTGCCGTCGGGGCGACGACGGTGATCGGCTGGGTCCCCAACTCCGGGTACGCGGCGGCCAGTGTCTTCATCGCGGCGACGGCCTCCGGAGTGGTGGCGAAGGAATCCTCCTGCTTGACGGTTCCTGGCAGGTTCAGCGCGCCGAGTGCGAGGGCCGCAAGCGCGGCGGCGCCCGCGAGCAGGACGGCGAGAGGGCGCCGGCCGGCCGAGGAGCCCATGGCGGCGAAGAGGGACCGGCGCGCGGCCTTCGGCTCGCTTCCGTACGCCGGGATCAGCGGCCAGAACACCCGTCGGCCGAGGACGACGAGCAGCGCGGGGAGCAGCGTCATCATCGCGACGAGCGCGCAGAGCACGCCGACGGCCGCGGTGGGACCCATGCCCCTGCTGCTGTTCATGTCGGCGGCGAGCAGGCAGAGCATGCCGAGGGCGACGGTCCCTGAGGAGGCGAGGACGGCGGGGCCGCAGCCGCGCAGCGCGGCGACCATCGCGTCGTACGGGCGCCGGGTGCGGCGCAGCTCCTCGCGGTAGCGGGAGACGAGGAGGAGGGCGTAGTCGGTGCCCGCGCCGAAGACGAGGATCGTCATGACGCCCGTGCTCTGGCCGGAGACGCTGATGTCGAAGCCCTGGTTCAGGGCGTAGGTGACGGCCATGGAGAGGTAGTCGGCGACTCCGGCGACGACCAGCGGGACGAGCCAGAGGAACGGACTGCGGTAGATGACGATCAGCAGGACGGCGACGACGGCGACGGTCGTGTAGAGGAGGGGGCCGTCGAGGGAGTTGTAGACCTCGCTCGCGTCCGTGGCGAGCGCGCCGGGGCCGCCGACCTCGCCGCTCACCGCCTCACGGATGTCGTGGACGAAGGCGTCCCTGGCCGTTTCGTCCGTACCGGGCTCGGTACTGGACACGGCGTACAGGAGAGTGGTGCCGTCCTCGGAGGGGACGGCCTGCGGAGTCGAGGTGAGCGGGTGCTCGGCGGCGACCTGCCGCACCTCTTGGGCGGCGCGCGTCCTGTCGGCCTCCGTCAGTCCGCCGTCGCGGTGGTAGACGAGCACGAGGTCGGTGGATTCCCCACCGGGCAGCTGCTCGGTGATCTTCGCGACCTGGGTCGAGTCGGCGCTCGCCGGCAGGTAGTCGACGGCGCGGTCGCGCTGTACGTCGCCGAGCTTTCCGGCGAGCGGTGCGGCGAGGGCGATCACGATCACCCACAGGGCCAGCACCCCCCAGCCGACGATTCTCCTACGGCCCTCCATCGCGGGCCTCCCTCCATCGGTGCTCTTCGGGTCGATCCCAGATTCCCGCCGCTCGGAGGGGGATTCGTCGCGCTGTCGGCGGAGTTGGGGGCTACTGCCGGGGGCGGCCCGCCACCCCGGTTACTCCCCGGGGAGTACGGCGAGCGCCGACGGGCCGGGGGCGACGCGCGCTCATATTCTGGAAGGGCAGGGAAGGGAAGTGAGCGGCGATGGCTGCTGCCGTCCCCGTCGGACAGGCCGCCGGACACCCCACGGCCGTCGGACAGGCCACCGGACACCCCACGGCCGTCGGACAGGCCGCCGAACACCCCAGCGCCGTCGGCCGGGCGCGGGCCGCGGCGGCCCGGGACTCCTGGGCCGAGGCGTACGTCCTGCTGGCCGAGGCCGACCGGCATCCCTCCGAAGCGCTGACCGCCGGCGACCTGGACCTCCTCGCCGACGCCGCGTGGTGGACAGGGCACGTCGACGAGTCGGTCGCCGCGCGACTGCGGGCCCACGCGGGGTACGTGGCGGCGGGCGACCACCGGGGCGCGGGGGCCGTGGCGTGGTGGCTGCACTTCGAGTACCGCTGCCTGGGCCGCCCGGCGGCGGCCGCGGGCTGGTTGCACAGGTCGCGGCACCACCTGGAGCACGTACCGGACTGCCCCGAGCAGTGCTTCCTCGCCTGGACGGACGCGGAGGAGGCCCAGGAGCACCGGGACCCGGCAGCCGCGCTTGCCGCCGCGCGGCGCATGACCCGCATCGCCGCCGCGTCGGGCGACCCGGGGCTCGTGGCCCTGAGCCGCCAGGCCCAGGCGGCGGTGCTCCTCGCGGAGGGCCGCAGGGCGGAGGGCATGGCCCTGTTGGACGACGCGATGGTCGCGGTCCTGGCGGGCGAGCTGAGCGGCATGTTCACCGGCTGGCTGTTCTGCCTGGCGCTCACCCAGTGCATGGAGGCGGCGGACCTCGCCCGCGCGGTGGAGTGGACGGACGCGGCGATGACCTGGTGCGAAGCCCCGTGGTCCCAGCACGTCCGGCCGGCCGAGCCGCGGCAGGCCGGCCCGGGCACCGCCGACACCGCCATCGACTCCGCCGGTGAGGCCGGTGACGCCGGCACCGCCGGCGCCTCCCCGTCCGTCGCCGACAACCCCTTCCGGGGGCTGTGCCGGATCCATCACGTCGAGGTGCTCGATCTGCTCGGGGCGTGGACGCTCGCCGAGGACGAGGCCGGGCGGGTGTGTGGCGAGGTGATGGCGGACAGCCTGGACGTCGCCGCCGAGGCGTACTACGAGGCCGGGGAGATCCGCCGTCGCCAGGGCCGCATCGACGCCGCCGCCCTCTCGTACGCGCACGCCCATGAGCTGGGCCGCGTCCCGCAGCCCGGCCTCGCGCTGCTCCGGCTCGCGCAGGGCAAGGCCGACGCGGCCGTGACCGGGCTGCGGCTGGCCCTGGCCTGTCACAGCGACCCGCGCCACGACCTCCTGGGCCGGGCCCGCCTGCTCGCCGCGCAGGCGGAGGTGGCGCTGGCCGTCGGGGACGTGGCCGGGGCCGAGACGGCGGTCGTGGAGCTTGAGGGGCTCGCCGGGGCCGGTGGCACCCCGCTCCTTGCCGCCATGGCCGACACCGCGCGCGGCGCCCTCGCGCTCGCCCGCCGGGAACCGGCCCTGGTCCCGCTGCGCCGCGCGCTCGCGGGCTGGCTCGAGCTGCGCGTCCCGTACGAGGCCGCGCAGGTACGGATGCTGCTCGCGGCCGCCGACCGCTCCGCCGGTGACGAGGAGGCCGCCCGGCTCGAGCTCGCGGCGGCCCGGGCGGTCTTCGAGCGGCTCGGCGCGCTGCCCGACGCCCGCCGCGCGGCGGCCCTGCTGGCGGGGCGACGGCGCCACGCGCTGCCCGGTGGCCTGACCGCCCGGGAGGCGGAGGTGCTGCGGCTGGTCGCGGCGGGCGCCAAGAACCGGGACATCGCCCAGGCCCTGGTGATCAGCGAGCACACGGTCGCCCGCCACCTGAACAACATCTTCGCCAAGCTGGACGTGACCTCCCGTACCGCCGCCTCGGCCTACGCCTACGCCCACGACCTGATCCCTGCCCCGGCCTCGACATAAGCCCCCAGCCCCGCCCCCCGGCCCCAGCCCCGCCCCCCAGCCCCAGCCTTGCCCAACGGCCCCGCATAGGCCGTTTCGCCCATGCCCGGTCAGCGGCCCGATGTGGGTGGTTCGAGCGATGCACGCGCCCGCGCCCCGGGCCTAGAACGGGTTCATGGACACCACACAGAACCTCTCCGATGCGCTCGACACCCTGCGCGGCGCCGTCCGAGGCGACGTCGTCGTCCCCGGCGACCCGTCCTACGACGAGGCCCGCCGCGTCTACAACGCCATCCACGACCGTCGGCCCGCCGCCGTCGTCCGTGCGGTGGACGCGGGCGACGTGATCGCCGGCGTCCACTTCGCCCGGGACAACGCGCTACCGCTCGCGGTCCGGGGCGGCGGCCACGCCGTCGCCGGATACGGCACCGTCGACGACGGGCTCGTGATCGACCTGTCCCGGATGCGCGCGGTCCGCGTCGACCCCGTGGCCCGTACGGCCCGGGCCGAGGGCGGCTGCACCTGGGGCGACTTCGACCACGCCACGCACGCCTTCGGCCTGGCCACCACCGGCGGGGTCGTCTCCACCACCGGCCTCGGCGGGCTCACCCTCGGGGGCGGCATGGGCAATCTGGCCCGCCGCTACGGGCTGAGCTGCGACAACCTCGTCCAGGCCGACGTCGTGACCGCCGAGGGCACCCTCGTCACCTGCGACGCCGAACGGCACCCCGACCTCTTCTGGGCGCTGCGCGGCGGCGGAGGCAACTTCGGCGTCGCCACCTCGCTCGTCTACCGACTGCACCCGGTCTCGGACGTCCTCGGCGGTGTCGTCTTCTATCCGCTCGACGGCGACGTGGCCCGGCGCTGGCGCGACATGATCACCGGTGCTCCCGAGGAGCTCAACGCGATCTTCGTGATGGTGCTCGGCCCCGACATGCCGTTCCTGCCGGAGCGCTGGCACGGCCGCCCGGTCTGCGGCCTGGTGACCTGCTTCAGCGGCCCCGCCACCGAGGACGAGAAGGTCCTCGGACTCCTCGACGAGATGGGCCCTGTCCTGGGCCGGTTCGTGGAGCGGATCCCGTACCCGATGGTCAACACGCTCTTCGACGAGGACCTGCCGCCGGGGCTCTACCACTACTGGAAGGGGAACTTCAGCCGCGATCTCAGCGACGGCGCCATCGACGTGCACATCCGCCACGGCGAGACCCTGCCCTCGATGGAGAGCGACACGGCCGTCTTCCCGATCGACGGCGCCTGCCACCGGGTCGGACCCGAGGACACCGCGTTCGCCTACCGCGACGCCTCCTTCTCGGCCGCCTTCGGCACGACGCACACCGACCCCGCCGACAACGAGGCGAACATCGCCTGGACGCGGGCGTACGACGAGGCCCTGCGGCCGCACACCCAGGAGGCCGGCTACGTCAACTTCATGGACACCGACGACCAGGACCGTGTCCGGGCCAACTACCGGCAGAACTACGACCGGCTGCGGACGGTCAAGCGCCGCTACGACCCCGACAACCTCTTCCGCCTCAACCACAACATCGAGCCGTGAGCGCCGACCGAAAGGGCCTACAGCAGCGTCCGCGCCTCCGCGAGCAGCCGGGCCGTGTCGTCGGCGCAGAGCGCCAGCGCGTTGCCGACGGTGTTCAGGACGTCCCGCTCCGACGGGCTGTACGCCCCGTCCGCGAGCGCGATCCGCGCGCCCTGGAGCAGGATCGACTCGCGACCGGAGGCGGCCAGGTGCGGGGCGAGCGGCTCCAGGGCCTCGTGCAGCTCGATGGCGAGGGCCGCGCCCCCGCAGTCCGCGTCCGGCAGGAACCGGCCGGTGTCGGCGGCGAGCGCCTCGACCAGGTCGGTGAGCTGGACGCCGGTGCACTCGTCGTACCCGGCGGCGCGGACCGCCGCGACGGCGGTGTCCACGGCCGTACGGGAGGAGGTACCGCCGGCCGCGAGGACGGCGAGGGCGACGGTGTGCACGGCGTCCCGCAGCATCGCGGCGAAGCGGCTCGTCGTGGGGTGGTCGAGCGCGTCGGTGCCGAAGTGCGTGTGACAGGCGGCGCATTCGACGACCGGGCCCGCGTGGCCCCGGGGCAGCAGGGGCACGCCCAGGACGGCGAACCGCCGGCGACCCGTCCGGCGGCGGTAGTTGCGGTCTCCGCCGCACTCCTCGCAGAAGAACTCGCCGTCCCCGACGGTGTTCCAAGAGGTACGAATGCCGCAGAGGGTTACTTTTCGTCCACGTGACTCTCGAGCAGACAGCACGTCGCACCTCCCTTGACGAACCGGCGACATTGCCGACGTGGGGAGTGATGTTAGCCACATCTGTGATGCGGCGTCAGCACCCCGTCAGCAGATCGCCCTCGACTTGGCCGAGACGCGACACCCTCAGGACAGGCTCCCGCGGCGCCTGCGCACCGAGTACGCGACGAATCCGCCGCCCACGGCCACGGCGGCGGCCGCCACCCCGATGACACCCGGGCCGACCGCGGATCCGGTACTGGCGAGATCACCCTCAGGGGTGGACGGAGAGGGCCCTGGTTGGCGTGGAGGGTGCCGCCCACGACGAGGCGGCGGGGGCCCAGGTGAGGACGGCGCCGGTCACGGCGAGGACAGCGGCCGTCTCACGGGAAAGAGCGGTGCCCCGCACCCCCCGAAGGGGATACGGGGCACCGGCTTCCCGAGCGTCAGCGCGCGGCGCGGTTGACCGCCGAGATGACGGCCTTCAGCGAGGCGCGGGTGGTGTTGGCGTCGATGCCGATGCCCCACAGGACCTGGCCGTCGATGGCGCACTCGATGTACGAGGCGGCCTGCGCGGAGGCGCCCTCGCTCATCGTGTGCTCCTGGTAGTCCAGCAGTCGGGCGTCCACGCCGATCGACTGCAGCGCGGCGAAGAAGGCGGAGATCGGGCCGTTTCCGGAGCCGCTCAGGACGGTGTCGACGCCGTCCACGACCGCCTCGACGGTCAGGGTGTCGGTGCCGTCGGTGTCCGAGGTGGTCTGGCCGGAGCGCAACTGGATACGGCCCCAGGCGTTGTCCGGGTTGGGCAGGTACTCGTCCTGGAAGACCGACCAGATCGCGGCCGGGGTGACCTCGCCGCCCTCGGTGTCCGTCTTCTGCTGGATGATCTTCGAGAACTCGATCTGCATCCGGCGCGGCAGGTCCAGCTTGTGGTCGTTCTTCAGGACGTACGCGATACCGCCCTTGCCGGACTGCGAGTTGACCCGGATGACGGCCTCGTAGGAGCGGCCGACGTCCTTCGGGTCGATGGGCAGGTACGGCACCGCCCACTCGATCTCGTCCACGGTCTTGCCGGCGGCGGCCGCGTCGGCCTCCATGGCGTCGAAGCCCTTCTTGATGGCGTCCTGGTGGGAGCCGGAGAAGGCGGTGTAGACCAGGTCGCCCGCGTAGGGGTGGCGCGGGTGGACCTCCATCTGGTTGCAGTACTCGCTGGTGCGACGGATCTCGTCGATCTGCGAGAAGTCGATCTGCGGGTCCACGCCCTGCGAGAACAGGTTCATGCCCAGCGTCACCAGGTCGACGTTGCCGGTCCGCTCGCCCTGCCCGAACAGGCAGCCCTCGATCCGGTCGGCGCCGGCCATGATGGCCAGCTCGGCAGCCGCCACCGCCGTACCGCGGTCGTTGTGCGGGTGGACGGACAGGCAGATGTACGGGCGGCGGGTCAGGTTCCGGGACATCCACTCGAACCGGTCCGCGTGCGTGGAGGGCGTCGAACGCTCCACGGTGGCGGGCAGGTTGAGGATGATCTCGCGGCCCTCCTCGGGCTGCCAGACGTCACAGACCGCCTCGCAGACCTCCAGGGCGAAGTCCAGCTCGGTGTCGGTGAAGATCTCGGGGCTGTACTGGTAGCCGAAGACCGTCTCGTCGCCCAGCAGCTTGTCCGCGTACTCCATGACCAGCCGCGTGCCGTCGACGGCGATCTGCTTGATGTCCTCCTTCGAGCCGCGGAAGACGACCCGGCGGAAGGTGGGCGCGGTGGCGTTGTACAGGTGGACGGTGGCGCGCTTGGCGCCGACCAGGGACTCCACGGTCCGCTCGATCAGGTCCTCGCGGGCCTGGGTCAGTACGGAGATGGTGACGTCGTCCGGGATCGCGCCCTCTTCGATGATGGAGCGCACGAAGTTGAAGTCGGTGTCGCCGGAGGACGGGAAGCCGACCTCGATCTCCTTGTAGCCCATGCGCACCAGCAGGTCGAACATCTCGCGCTTGCGGGCGGGGCTCATCGGGTCGATCAGGGCCTGGTTGCCGTCGCGCAGGTCGGTCGACAGCCAGCGGGGGGCCTTGGTGATGCGCTGCTCGGGCCAGGTCCGGTCGGGGATGTGCACGGCCTCGTACCGGCCGTACTTGTGGATCGGCATCCCGGACGGCTTCTGCGCCTGGGTGGCGTTGGTGACGGGGGTCGGGCGACCAACGGGCTGGGACATTGCGTAGGGCTCCTCGGGGGTCCGGAAGAGGGACGGCCGACTGTCGAACGCAACACCAGGTCCCGCGGGGAGGGGGTCGGCCTACGACTACAGGCCCTCGCCGCGGCAGCTAAGGAGAAGCAGCCCGAAACGCATGATGTGCCGCAGCCTAGCTGAGGTCCGCCGAGCGCGGACATCTTGGTCCAGTATGCGGGACGGGAGGGACGATAATACGAAAGCGTGACGAATCACTCCATTTCGCGGATACTCGTCGCCGCTAGTGACAGCGGGATGACCCAGTGCCACATTGCTGGGATGACCTCCCACGCGCACACCCCGGCTCACCCCGTCTTCTGCACGATCGTGCCGCCGTACCTCCTGGAGCACCTGGCCGAGTCCGACAACCCGGCCGTCGCGGCCGTCGCCCGGCGGACCCTGGTCGCCGACGCAGCGAACCGGACCGCCCGCGCCCTGTCCCGCCCGGTCGCGCCGCCGGCCGTGGAGTCGGCCGGGCCCGCCCGCCCCCGCCGCACCATCTACGACGCCCAGGGCTCCACCGAGCTGCCGGGCGTCACGGTCCGCGAGGAGGACGAGGAGGCGACCGGGGACGCCACCGTCAACCGCGCGTACGCCGGGCTCGGTGCCACCTTCGACCTCTTCCTGAACGCCTTCGACCGGGACTCGATCGACGGCGCGGGGCTGCGGCTGCTCGCGACCGTCCACTACGACCGGAACTACGGCAACGCCTTCTGGAACGGCGAGCAGATGGTGTTCGGCGACGGGGACGACGAGATCTTCCTCGACTTCACCCTTCCGGTGGACGTGATCGGCCACGAGCTGGCGCACGGCTTCACGCAGTACACGGCGAACCTGGAGTACTTCAGCCAGTCCGGCGCTCTCAACGAGTCCGTCTCGGACGTCTTCGGCTCGCTCGTGAAGCAGTACGCGCGCGGCCAGAGCGCCGACCAGGCCGACTGGCTGATCGGCGAGGGGCTGTTCCACCCGAACGTGCAGGGGACGGCGCTGCGCTCGATGAAGGCCCCCGGTACGGCGTACGACGACGACGTCCTCGGCAAGGACCCGCAGCCGGGCCACATGGACGACTACGTCCGCACGAGCCGGGACAACGGCGGGGTGCACATCAACTCGGGCATCCCGAACCACGCCTTCTACCTGGCGGCGACGGAGCTGGGCGGCAGGGCCTGGGAGGGGGCCGGGCAGATCTGGTACGACGTGATGACGGGCGGGACGCTCACCCCCGAGACCCGGTTCTCCGAGTTCGCGGCGGCCACGGTGGCGGCGGCGAAGGCGCGGTACGGGGACGGGCCGGAGCTCCAGGCCGTGCTGAAGGCCTGGGCGGCCGTCGGCGTATCGACGCACTGATCGCCCTGGCGCACTGACAGGCCACCGCGCTGATCGACCGACGGGCCGACCGACCGGTGGCCTGGTAGACCTGAACCATGCGTATTCGAGTGCGGCGCACGGGCGGCTTCGCGGGCATCGAGCGGACGGCCGAGGTGGACACCTCAGGCCGACGGGACGCCGGGGAGTTGGACGCCCTGGCCGCCACCGTCCTCAAGGAGGGCGACGGTGACGTCCGGGGCGTGCCGGACGGCTTCTCGTACGAGATCACCATCGACGGCACGACGATCCGCTGCTGCGACCCACACCTGACGGAGTCGCAGCGCGCCCTGATCGACATGGTCCTGAAAGAGGGCGCCTAGGTCGCGTCCGGAAAGTCTGGCCTGGGGCTAGAACCCGAGCTTCCGCAGCTGCTTCGGGTCGCGCTGCCAGTCCTTGGCGACCTTCACGTGGAGGTCGAGGAAGACCGGGGTGCCGAGCAGCGCCTCGATGTGCTTGCGGGACTTCATCCCGACCTCCTTCAGGCGGCTGCCCTTCGGGCCGATGATGATCCCCTTCTGGCTGGGGCGCTCGATGTAGACGTTCGCGTGGATGTCGAGGAGCGGCTTGTCCGCCGGGCGGTCCTCGCGCGGGATCATCTCCTCGACCACCACCGCGATCGAGTGCGGCAGCTCGTCCCGTACGCCTTCGAGCGCGGCCTCGCGGATCAGCTCCGCGACCATCACCATCTCCGGCTCGTCCGTGAGGTCGCCCTCCGGGTAGAGCGGCGGGGACTCCGGGAGGAGCGGGATCAGCAGGTCCGCGACCAGCTGGACCTGCTTGTCACCGACGGCCGACACCGGCACGATCTCGCGCCACTCGAAGCCCAGCTCCTTGGCGAGCTGGTCGACGGCGATGAGCTGCTCGGCGAGCGTCTTGGAGTCGACCAGGTCGGTCTTGGTGACGATCGCGACCTTCGGGGTCTTCTTGATCCCGGCCAGCTCCTTGGCGATGAAGCGGTCGCCGGGGCCGAGCTTCTGGTCGGCGGGCAGGCAGAAGCCGATCACGTCGACCTCGGCCCACGTGGTGCGCACGACGTCGTTCAGCCGCTCGCCGAGGAGCGTGCGCGGCTTGTGGAGGCCGGGCGTGTCCACGAGGATCAGCTGCGCGTCCGGGCGGTGCACGATGCCTCGGACGGTGTGCCGGGTGGTCTGGGGCCGGTTGGAGGTGATCGCCACCTTCTGGCCGACCAGAGCGTTCGTGAGAGTGGACTTGCCCGCGTTGGGGCGGCCGACGAAGCAGGCGAAGCCGGCCCGGTGGACGGCTTCGGAATCTTGGTTACGAGCGCTCATGGGGGCCATTCTCCCCGATCCCCGGCCCCGTCACGTACTCAGTGCCCGCCGGAGTCCGCTCGGCGCGCCTGGAGCTGCCGCACCCGCAGCGCGATCAGGGCCACCGCTCCCCCGACGAGCACCACCCCGGCGGCCAGCCAGGGCAGCGCCAGGAAGGACGCCCGACCTGACTCGCGTACGTCCTTGGCGGTGGCCGTGAGCGTCACCTCGCCCCAGTCGAACTGCGGCGAACCCATCCACCGCTCGGTCAGCCGGATCTTCTGCCGGGGCAGCAGCTCGGAGGGGATCTTCGCGAGGTCGCGGGCGAGCAGGGTGCGACCGAAGACGCCCTCGGCGCGCAGGGCGACCTTGGGGTTGAGGGTCACGTTCCCCCGGTTGTGGAGGGTGTACGAGATGACTGCGGTGGACGTGCCCGCGCCGGGGACGAACGGCCGGTCCTGGTCGAGGGTGACGTCCTCGACGGCGAGGGCCGGGACGGTCGGGCCATTGACCCGGAGGTAGACGCGGGCCCCGACGGCGCGCTGGACGCCGACGGCGACGGAGCCGGTCCCGGCCTCGATCCGCTCGTCGAGGGCGACGACGGCGCCGGGGTGGTCGCCCGGCTCGGCGTCCTCGGGGACGGTGAGGGTGTACGGCACCGTGACGGAGGAGCGGGGCGGGACGGTCACGCGGGTGCGGTCGGGCTTGATCCAGGCTCCGGCGCCGGTCTGCTTCTCCTGGCTGGTGCGGACGGCGAAGCCGCCGTCGCGTTCGGTGTTGTACGCATCGGCTCCGTAGAGCCGGAAGGTCAGTGCGGCCCCGGTCTTGTTGGCGACGGTGACCTGGTCCTTCACGGTCGCGCCGGGGTCGGCGGAGAGGTAGAAGTACGGCCGGCTGCCGAGCTCGGACGCGGCCGGGTAGACCGCCCACTCGCCGTTCTCGGCGGCCTGGGCGGCTGGCGCGCCGATCGGCGTGAGCGCCGCCGCGAGGAGGAAGAGGAGGAAGACGTACAGCTTGCTGCGCACGGTGCGGAGCCCTCCCGGGGTTGGGAGCGGGCCGACCGGGTGCGCGCCCGGCCCGCTGGGGTGCTTGCTGCTCTCGCTGCTCCAGTTGGTCCAGCTGCTCCAGCTGGCTGAGCTGCTCCAGCTGGCTGAGCTGCTCCGGCTGGTTGGACTGGTTGGACTGGTTGGACTGGTTGGGCTAGCTGAGCGTGAGCGTCAGGACGCCCGCGTACGAACCGGGCGCGGTGAACGCCGGGACGTCGAGGGAGACCTTGGCGTCGACGGTGAACTCACCGCCGGTGAGCGTGCCGTTCGGGGTCGAGGCGAGGGTCGCCCCGCCACTGCCGACCGCACCCGCCGAGCCGGGTACGCAGGTGCTCGGGCTGCCCGCCTTGGTGGTGCAGGCCGGGGTCCAGCTGAGCGCGCCGGCTCCGATGGAGCCGCCGGGCCCGGTGAAGTCGGTGACCTTGCCGGTCAGGGACCAGCCGGCGGGGCCGCCGCGGAAGTCCTTGACCGTCACCGTCTTCAGGTCGCCGGTCGCCGCGCCGCCCTGACCGAAGTCGACGGACGAGAGCTGGACGGCGTCACCGGCCTGGGTCATCGACAGTTCGCCCGCCGCGACCGCCGCTGTGAGCTTCTGGCTGTTCGGCGGCTGCGGGGTGTCGTCGATGACGGTGTACGCGGCCGGTCCCGCGCCCTTCTCCGGGTCCCAGGCCGCGCCCTCGTAGGCCACGATCCCGGTGGTCGCCTTGTCGCTGACCTTCAGGCGGGCGACGAATCCGCCCTCGCTGTCGGTCGTGACGGTCATCTTGTCGGCGGTCTCCGCCGCGCCGGCCCGGCCGACGACGGTGACCTCGGCGAGCGGGGTGAACTTGGCGCCGGTCACGGTGACCCGGACGCCGGGTGCGCCGGAGGCCGTGCCGAGCGAGACGTTCCGCTCGTTGGCGCCCGGCTGCGCGCTCGCGACCACCGTCTCGGAGACGGGGGCGGGCGGGTTGAGGACCGTACAGGGGGTGTCCAGCTCCATGATGTAGCTGGTGTGGATGTTGTAGTCACCGGGCGAGAGGGTGATCGAGCCGGGCGCGGTGACCGTGAACGTGCCGGTCATCGAGAACGACGGGAAGGTGCCCTTGCCCGGGACGGGCGGGTTCTTCTTGGGTCCCGCGACGGTGACCGCGCCGGACTGGGCGCCGCCGAGGGTGACCTTGCCGGTCGGGGTCATGATGTCGGCGGGCAGGGCCAGGTCGACGGGGTTCGAGGCGGCCGGCTTGGTGATCGTGTACGTCACCGTGACGGTGTCGCCGACCTTGGGCGTGGGCTTGTCGACCGTGATCTGGGCCTTCGTGATGCCCTCGATGGGCGGGATGCCGGCGATCGGCGGCGGGACGCAGCGGGTGGGGAACTCCACCTCCTGCGACGCGGTCCCCAACGCGCCGGCCGGAGACGCCAGCGCGCCGCCCGCGGCGAACACGAGGGCGGTGGCACCGAGGGCGGCGGTCCAGCGCCGTCTTCGGGTCCGGGTCCGGGTGGGCGAAAGTGCCATGTGTGTGCCCCCTCCTGAGGGATGAGAGGGCGCCATTGACGGCTGCGGGCCAGGAGAAGTCAATGGAATCGAAATGCACCGACTGATGACCCATCAGATACTGTCAAGATCGACGTTTCGCCTGGTCACAGGGGGTACGGGACGAGCACAGCACAGGTACCGGCGCCGCCTGTGGCGACGCCGGTGAAGGAACGGAGGAGCAGGTCGCGCTAGAACACGAACGGGCCGGGCGACTGCGAGGTGACCGCGTCACAGTTCACGGTCACGCCGAAGATCGTCATCGTGAGCGCGGTGCCCGCGAAGTACGAGTTGAGACTGTCGCCTGCGGCCACCGTCCCGTTGAGCGGGCCGATGGTGACGGACTGCTGCGCCGCCAGGGCCGGGTTCTTCTGGCCGCTGAACACGGTCGTACCGCCCGCACCCTTGGCCATCGTCAGCTTGGCGTTGATGGTGTCGGCCCCGACCGCGACCGGCGTCTTGACGGCCGAGGTGAGGGTGATCGTCGCGGCGGTGCCGCTCTGCGTGGCCTGGAGAGTGGCGAGCCCGCCGCCCCAGATCCCGCAGTCGTACGTGGCCGTGGCGCTGCCCGGCGTCACGGCGCCGGCCGCCGGGGCGAAGGCGAGCCCGGTCACGGCGAGCGCTCCCGCGAGGACCGCGCCGATGCCTAACCTGCCTCTACTGGTGCCTCTCATAGGTCGTACCCCTTCCCGATGAAGCACGCAGGGGTGCGGACGCTGCGTGAAGGCGTGGATCTGACGGTCCGTCGGACCGACCGCTGCCATTGACGCGCAAGGAGCCGGGGAAGACAAGAGACGTTCCGTTTGATTCTTCACAATCGCGCAAAGGGGGCCCGGCGCGGTGCCGGGCCCCCTTTGCGCGTACGTCCGAACCTCGCGGCCTCTAGCCCGCCGTGACCGCCGCGCGCAGCTGCCCGTCGGGACCGGCGAGCAGCACCGGGGTGTCGGGCCCGCCCAGGTCGCGCACGGCCGCGCGGTCCTCGTCCGACGCGGCCTCGGCGTTCGAGACGACGGCCGCGGCCTCCAGGGACCGGGCCCCGCTGGCCACGGCCATCGCGACGGCGGTCTGGAGCGCGCTCAGCTTGAGCGACTCCAGGGCCACGGTCCCGGCCACGTACGTGCGGCCGGTCTCGTCGCGTACCGCCGCACCCTCGGGCACACCGTTACGGGCGCGGGCGCTGCGCGCCAGCGTGATGATCTTGAGGTCCTCGGCGCCGAGGTCGCCGTGGTCGGGCTGAAGTGTCATGGACCGAGGATAGGTCGGGGCACGGGGTCAGCTCTTGGCGCCCTTGACGAACTTGTCGGTGGCGATCTTGGCGAGCGCGTCGAAGTCCTTGTGGCCGGAGGCGGCGGCCGGGTCGTGCGCCAGCCGGATCACACCGGTGCCCTGGCGGGCGACCAGCAGGTTCACCTCCGTCGCGTAACCGAATTCGGCGATGCTCAGCTTCACCCGCAGGGCGTGGGCCTCCTCGGCCCCCTGCGGCACGGTGAGCTTCTCGACGGTGGCCTGCACCTTCATGCCCTCCGCCGTGGCACCGAATCCGGTGCAGGACCCCAGGGCGCCGCCCAGCTTCGTGACGAAGTCGGTGGCACCGGTGCCCGTGAAGGTCAGGACCTTCTGGTTGAGCGTCGTGGCTCCGCCATTCTCGAAGTCGCCCGAGGCACCGAGCGTCGCGCCGGACAGCTTCTCCGCGAACAGGCCCGCGATCGGCAGGCACTCGGGCTTGTCGACCTTGGTGAGGTTCGGGCCCTCGTCGGCCTTGACGGCCTTCCAGCCCGACGGCAGGTCCTTCAGTTCCAGGACGCCGGCCTTCATCTGCGCGGCCGTCAGCGGCGCGGTGGCCGCCGGGGCGGTCGACGGGGCGGCGGACGTGGTCTGCCCTGCGGCCGGCTTGTCTGCGGCCTTGTCCTTCTTGGTGTCGTCCTGGGCCTCGCCGCCACCGCACGCGGCGGTCAGGGAGAGGGCGGAGACGACGAGGGCCGCGGCCAGGCCGTGGCGTATGCGAGTGCGCATGGTGCAGAGCCCCTTGGGGGTGATGAGAGAGAAGTCCATCCGGAAGCCTCATGGTCGGCGGCCGGACGGCGAGGAGGATATCCGGCCCCGCCGACATCCCCGTATCGGGCCCACGCCGTCGGGCCCACTCCCGTCGGGCCCACTCGTCGAGTCGACACCCGGGCGACCGCCCGCGACCTCTCTCGACCTCTCGCGACCGCCCCCGACCTCTCAGCCCGCGATCGGGTACATCGCCCCGCGCCGACCCTCCGGGGAGACCAGCCAGGTCAGCTTCGCCTCGGTGTCCGCCATCGGCAGCGGGGCGTGCATGACGATCGTCAGGTCGGGCCGGGCGGGCACCCTCAACTGCGTGGCCTCCAGGTGGAGTTCGCCGACGATCGGGTGCGCGATCTGCTTGCGGATCTGGCCGCCGGGGGAGATGTCCCGCCGCTCCCACAGCGCCGCGAAGTCCGCGCTCGCCGCCTTCGCCTCCTCCACCACCGCGCGGAAGCCGTCGTCGTCCGGGCAGTCCGAGCAGGCCGCCCGGAACTGGGCCACGACCTGGGGCGCCAGGCGCTCCCAGTCGGCGGTCCTGGAGCGGTAGAGCGGGTCGGTGAAGAAGGAGATGAGGCAGTTCTGCGAGGTCTCGGGCCGCATGCCCAGGACGACCGACGCCGACTCGTTGTACATGATCGCGTTCCAGTACACGTCCATGATGTGCGCGGGGAACGGCATCCACGCGTCGATCAGCCGCCGCAGCCCCGCGCACATGTCGCGCGCCGCCGGGTCGACCTCGGGCGCGGGCGGGTTGAGGGCGGCGAGGACGTACAGATGGCGCCGCTCGGCCGGGCTGAGCCGCAGCACGCGGGCGACCGCGTCGAGGACCTGCGGGGAGACCGTGATGTCCCGGCCCTGTTCGAGCCACTGGTACCAGGAGACGCCGACGCCCGCGAGGACGGCGACCTCCTCGCGGCGCAGGCCCGGCGTACGGCGGCGGGCCCCGCCGTCCGGGAGTCCCGCCTCGGCCGGGGTGACGCGGGCCCGACGGCTCATCAGGAACTCGCGCAGTTCGCCCAGTCGGTGTGCCTTCGCAGCATCGTTCTCGACCGCTGTGGCCACGGCGTGTTCCTCCCCCTGGATGCCTGGTGGTGCGACCAACAGGATAAGTTCCCGCTCCCCACGGATGTTCCCGCACGTCGAGGGTGGTGGCCATGGCAACCTCCCTCGGTTCCCCGACCGACTCCCCGACCACGGCCACGACCCCGGCACCCGCACCGACCACCACCCCGGCGCCGACCACCACCTCGGCACCGCCGTCCCCGCCGGCGCTGACCGGCCGCTCCCGGCTGATCCTCTTCGTGCTGTGCGCCGCCCAGTTCATGGTGGCGCTCGACTTCTCCGTACTGAACGTGGCGCTGCCCGTCCTCGGCGCCGACCTCGGCATGAGCCCGTCCGCGCTCCAGTGGGCGGTGACCGCGTTCGCCCTGCCGTCCGGCGGTTTCCTGCTGCTCTTCGGCCGGATCGGCGACCTGTACGGGCGCAAGAAGCTGTTCCTCGCGGGTCTCGCGCTCTTCGGCGCGGCCTCGCTCCTCGCGACCTTCGCCTGGAACCCGGCCTCGTTCCTGGCCGGGCGGGCGTTCCAGGGCCTCGGCGCGGCGGCGATCGTGCCGACCGGCATGTCCCTGCTGACCACGACCTTCCCCGAGGGCCCGCAGCGGGCCCGGGCGCTCGGCATCTCCGGGACGCTGATGTCCCTCGGCTTCACCATCGGCATGGTGCTCGGCGGGGTCATGACCGACACCCTGGGCTGGCGCTCGACGATGGGTCTGCTCGCGCTGTTCAGCCTGATCGTGCTGCCGCTCGCGCCCGGCGTGCTGGGCGAGTCGCGGACCACCGACCGGCCGCGCCTCGACGTGCCGGGCGCGGTGACCGTGACCGGCGGACTGCTCGCCGTGATCTACGCCCTGTCGACGGCGGCCGAGCGCGGCTTCGGCGGTACGGACGTCCTGGTCACGCTGGTGGGCGGGGTGCTGTTGCTCGTGGCCTTCGTGGCGGTCGAGTCCCGGCACGAGTCGCCGCTCGTCTCGCTGCCGATGCTGCGCCGCCGGACGGTGGCCTTCGGCAACCTGGGCGGGCTCGTGACGTTCTCGATGATGTCCACGGTCGTCTTCGTGCTGACCCTGTACCTCCAGGAGACGCTGGGGCTCTCGGCCTTCGGCACCGGCCTGGTCTTCGGCGTCCAGGGCCTCGTGTCGGTCCTCGCCGGGTCGATGGCCTCGAAGGTCATCGGCCGGTTCGGCGCCCGCCGCACGCTGGCCGTCGCCCTGCTCGGTCAGGGCGTGTTCGTGGCGACGCTCCTCGGCCTCGGCACGGAGTCGGGCGCGGTGTTCGCGACGATCGGCGTCTCGCTGGCGAGCATGTGCCACCTCGCCGCGATCATCTCGTACGGCGTGACCGTCACCTCCGGCGTCCCGGACGAGGAGCAGGGCCTGGCGACCGGCCTGGTGACGACGACCCAGCAGGTCGGTCTCACCGTCGGCATCCCGCTGCTCGGCGTCCTCGCGACGACCGGCCCGAGCCTGTACGACGGGGTGCGCACGGTCCTCGCCGTCGACGCGGCGATCGTCCTGGCGGCGGCCCTGCTGATCGCCCTCGGCCTGCGGAAGAAGGCCTGAGCCGCGCGAGACGGCCTGAGCCGCGAGGGACAGGCCCTAGGGCCGGTCGAGGCGGAGGCGTACCGCCTTCGGAAGGCCCGCGACCACCAGGTCGTACGAGTCCTCCACGAGCTCCCGGACCATGCGGTCCGGGAGCCCGCCGACCGTCACCGTGTTCCAGTGCCGCTTGTTCATGTGGTAGCCGGGAGCGACCGCCGGGTACTCCTCGCGGAGCCGGACCGCCTCCTCCGGCTCGCACTTGAGGTTGATCCGTAGCGGCCGGCCGTCGAGCCAGGACAGCGCGAACATCTTCCCGGCCACCTTGAAGACGGAGGTGTCGGGCCCGAAGGGGAACTCCTCCGTCGCGTCGTTGAACTCCAGGCAGAAGGCGCGCAGCTGCTCAGGCGTCATCCGGCGTCCCTCTCGGGTTCGGCCCGTACGGGCTCCACGAGGACCGTCACGATCTTGTTCCGACGGCCCGCCGGGGACTCGGCGGTCAGCCGCAGCGGGCGCCCGTCGGGCAGCTCCACGACCGCCTTGGCACCCGCGATCGGCACCCGGCCGAGCGCCTTGGCGAGGAGTCCGCCGACGGTCTCCACGTCCTCGTCGTCGTACTCGTCCGGCCCGAAGCCGTAGAGCTCGCCGAGGTCGCCGATGTCGAGGCGGGCGGTGACGCGGTAGCGGTCGTCGCCCAGCTCCTGGACCGGCGGCAGCTCACGGTCGTACTCGTCGGTGATCTCACCGACGATCTCCTCCAGGATGTCCTCGATGGTGACGATCCCGGCCGTGCCGCCGTACTCGTCGATGACGACGGCGACGTGGTTGCGCTCCTGCTGCATCTCGCGCAGCAGGTCGCCCGCGTTCTTGGTGTCCGGCACGAAGGCGGCCGGACGCATCGCCGTAGACAGCAGGTCGGACTCGGCGTCGCGGTTGATGTGCGTCTTGCGGACCAGGTCCTTCAGATACACGATGCCGACGATGTCGTCCTCGTTCTCGCCCGTCACCGGGATCCGGGAGAAGCCGGAGCGCAGCGCGAGGGTGAGGGCCTGACGGACGGTCTTGAACCGCTCGATGGCGACGAGATCGGTGCGCGGCACCATGACCTCCCGTACGAGCGTGTCGCCGAGCTCGAAGACGGAGTGCACCATCCGGCGCTCGTCGTCCTCGATCAGCGACTCCTGCTCGGCCAGGTCGACCATCGCGCGCAGCTCGGCCTCGGAGGCGAAGGGGCCCTTGCGGAAGCCCTTGCCCGGGGTGAGCGCGTTGCCGATCAGGATGAGCAGCTGCGGGATCGGGCCCATGATCCGGGCCAGCGGCAGCAGGACGTACGCGGCGGCGGTCGCCGTGTTCAGCGGGTGCTGCCGGCCGATGGTGCGCGGCGAGACGCCGACGGCGACATAGCTGACGAGCACCATCACCGCGATGGCGACGAGCAGCGCCTCCCAGGTCTCCGGGAACTCCTCCAGGCACACGTACGTGACGAAGACCCCGGCCGCCATCTCGCAGGCGACGCGGACGAGCAGCGCCACGTTGAGGTAGCGGGTGGGGTCGGCGGAGACCTGCGCCAGCTTCTCGGCGCCGCGCCGCCCGGACCGTACGGCCTCGGCGGCGCGGAAGCTGGAGACGCGGGCGATGCCGGCCTCGGCGCAGGCGGCGAGCCAGGCGACGATCACCAGCGCGACCGCTCCGAGGATGAGCGATGCGTTCATCGGGGGCCCGATCCCCGGGTCAGGAGACGGTGGGCGCCGGCGAGGGGCCGGTGAGGCCCTTCTCCGCGCGCCAGCCGTCGACGATCGCCGCCTGGAGGCCGAACATCTCGGCCTTCTCGTCCGGCTCCTCGTGGTCGTAGCCGAGCAGGTGCAGCACTCCGTGGACGGTCAGGAGCTGGAGCTCCTCGTCCATGGAGTGCTGCGTCGGCGCGTCCTTGCCCTGCTGGGTGGCGACCTCGGGGCAGAGCACGATGTCGCCGAGGAGCCCCTGCGGGGGCTCCGCGTTGTCGTCGTCCTTCGACGGCGGACGCAGCTCGTCCATCGGGAAGGACATGACGTCCGTCGGGCCCGGGAGGTCCATCCACTGGATGTGGAGCTGCTCCATCGCCTCCGCGTCGATGACGATGATCGAGAGCTCGGAGAGCGGGTGGATGCGCATCCGCGCGAGCGCGTAGCGGGCGATGTCGAGGATCGCCTGCTCGTCGACCTCGGTTCCGGACTCGTTGTTGACGTCGATCGACATGGTGCTGGCTGCTACTTCCCGTTGCGGCTGTCGTACTGCTCGTACGCGTCGACGATACGGCCGACGAGCTTGTGCCGGACGACATCCTGGGAGGTGAGCATCGAGAAGTGGACGTCCGGGACTCCGTCCAGGATGTCCCGGACCTGGCGGAGACCGCTCTTGGTGCCGCCGGGCAGGTCGACCTGGGTGATGTCACCGGTGATGACGATCTTGGACTCGAAGCCGAGGCGGGTGAGGAACATCTTCATCTGCTCGGGGTTCGTGTTCTGCGCCTCGTCGAGGATGATGAACGCGTCGTTGAGCGTCCGTCCTCGCATGTACGCCAGCGGCGCGACCTCGATCGTGCCCGAGGCCATCAGCTTCGGGATCGAGTCGGGGTCGAGCATGTCGTGCAGCGCGTCGTAGAGCGGCCGCAGGTACGGGTCGATCTTCTCGTAGAGCGTGCCGGGCAGGAAGCCGAGCCGCTCGCCCGCCTCGACGGCCGGCCGGGTCAGGATGATCCGGGTGACCTGCTTGGACTGCAGGGCCTGGACCGCCTTGGCCATGGCGAGATACGTCTTGCCGGTGCCCGCGGGGCCGATGCCGAAGACGATCGTGTGCTTGTCGATCGCGTCGACGTACCGCTTCTGGTTGAGGGTCTTGGGGCGGATGGTGCGACCGCGGCTGGACAGGATGTTCTGCGTGAGGACCTCGGCCGGGGTCTCCTCGCCTGCCTCCGCGCTGCCGTTCTCGCTCGCCCTGAGCATGGCGATCGAGCGTTCCACTGCGTCCTCCGTCATCGGCTGTCCGGTGCGGAGCACCAGCATCATCTCGTCGAACAGGCGCTGGATGAGGGCGACTTCGGCCGCCTCTCCCGCAGCGCTGACCTGATTGCCCCGGACATGGATGTCGGCCTTCGGAAACGCCTTCTCGATCACGCGCAGGAGTGCGTCACCGGAACCGAGAACGGTCACCATCGGATGCTTGGCGGGGACGGTGAAGTGGGCGCGGGTCTCGCCCGGCGCGCCCTTCGGGGCTGTGGGTGTCTGAGTCATGGGCCGGCACTGTGGCCTGCACATACCTCCCGTTGCAGGGTTCTCGCTGCTCGACAACCTCTGGGATACCAAGCCTACGACTTGTCACTGACAAGGCCGAGGGCTTTTACGAGGCGGGCGATCGACCACGAGGGGACTGCTACGAGGGGGCGGCGCGGAACCCGATGGTCGGGACGGCCCGGCGCAGGGGCCAGGGGCGGGTGGCGGCCGGGAGGAGGCGTTCCAGGAAGGCGTAGCGGGCGCGCAGGGCCTCCGGGTCCTGGCAGACGTGCTCCTGAACGTGCTCCCACCAGGCGGCGACCTCGCCCCAGCCGGGGGCGGAGAGCGAACCGCCGAACTCCTGGACGGAGAGCGCGGCGATCAGCCCGGCGAAGGCCAGCCGGTCGGCGAGCGGCCAGCCGGCGAGCGTCCCGGTGACGAACCCGGCGACGAAGACGTCCCCGGCGCCGGTCGGGTCGAGGGCGGAGACCTCGATGGCGGGCACCTCCGCGGTCTCGCCGGTGGCCCCGTCGACCGCGTACGCGCCTTCCGCGCCCAGGGTGACCACGGCGTAGCGGACCTTGTCCGCGAGCGCCCGGGCGGCGGCCCTGGGGCAGTCGGTGCGGGTGTAGCGCATGGCCTCCTGGGCGTTGGGCAGGAAGGCCTCGCAGTGCTCCAGGTCGGTCAGGCCCGCCAGATCCCAGCGGCCGGTGTCGTCCCAGCCGACGTCGGCGAAGACCTTCGCGCCGCCCCGCGCGGCCTGGACGACCCACTCCTCCGGCCGGCCCGGCACGAGCGAGGCGACGGCCGCCCGGGCGTGCGGCGGGTAGGCGGGCAGGGCGCCGTCCAGGGGCGGGGCCTCGTGGCCGTGGGAGACCATCGTGCGCTCGCCCTCGTACGCCATGGAGACGGTGACCGGGGAGTGCCAGCCGGGGACGGTCCTGGAGAGCGAGAGGTCGATGCCCTCGCCCTGCTCCAGGGCGTCCCAGCAGTACTCGCCGTAGTGGTCGTCCCCGAAGGCGGCGGCGAGCGAGGTGCGCAGGCCGAGGCGGGCGAGGGCGGTGGCCATGTTGGCGACGCCGCCGGGGCTGGACCCCATGCCCCTGGCCCAGGATTCGGTGCCGCGCACGGGGGCGTTGTCGAGGCCGGTGAAGATGATGTCGAGGAAGACCGTCCCGGTGAGGAAGACGTCGCAGGCGGGGTCGGTGGGCTCCCGCAGCCGCACCAACGGATCGACCCCCGCGTCGCGTTGCTGGTCTCCTCTTGCCGTGGTCACGGCTTCCTCCCGTCCGTGGTGCTGGTCAGGCCAGTGTGCCTGATGGGGTCGGAGTGGCAGGGGCGCCGCCTGACCAAAAACCGGCCACGACTACCCGCCGAATCAGGCCCCAAACCCCATAGTGACCCACATCACAAATGGAATGGGGGCTTTCCTTCCTCTTCGGGCTTCTCGGGGCCCTCGGTCGCTTGATAGATATGTCCCGCGATCCCGTGCAACACCGGGCGCTCCACCCCACCTTCCCCCCGTTCCCTGGAACGCCCATGTCGTCGCGCCCGCGTGCCCTGGGGCCCCTCGTGGCCCTGTTCACGGCCGGATATCTCGCCCCGTACCTGCTCCCCACCGTCGTCGGCAGACTCTCCGCCGGGCTCGGCCTCACACCGGCCCAGGCCGGCCTGGTCGGCTCGGTCCTGCTGCTCGCCTCCGCCTCTGCCGGTTTCACCCTGGCCGCCCGCGTCGAACGGCTCGGCCCGCGCCGGGCGGCCCGGATCGGGCTCGGCGCGATGTGCCTCGGCTACGGCTCGGCGGCGCTGACCGCGAGCGTGCCGCTGGTGGTCGGCGGCGCGGTCGTGGGCGGCTTCGGCTCCGGTACGGCCCTCGCGGTGGCCGCCGCCGGCATCGCGGCCCAGCGGGACCCGCACCGGGCCTCCACGCTGGGCCTGCTCACGGTCTCGGCGACCGCCGGCGCCCTCTACCTCACGCTCCCCCACCTCGGCGGCGGCCACGAACTGCCGTTCGCGTCGATCGCGCTGGCGGCGGCGGTGGTCTGGCCGCTGACGGGGGGTCTCGCGGGAGGGGCCGGGCGCCGCACCGCGGAACGGCAACCGAGGCCGGAGAGGCCGGAGACCTCTCTCTCGTCACTCCCCCACCGGCGCTCGGGTCTGGTCCTCGCCGTCGCGATCCTGTGCTGGTCCATGGCCCAGAACGCCCTGTGGGGCGTGAGCGGCCGGATCGGGCTCACCCAGGCCGGGCTGAGCGAGGTCACCGTCGGCGCCGTGTTCGCGGTGGCGCTGGGCGCCGGGCTCACGGGCGTCACGGCGGCCGGGGCCCTCGGCTCGCGCCTCGGCCGGGCGGCGCCGATCGGAGCGGGCACCGCGATCATCGCCGTCTGCGTGCTCGTGACCTCAGGCGCGGAGAGCCTGCCGGCGTTCGCGACCGGCGAGGTCCTGTGGAACGTCTTCTACCCGGTCGTCCTGTCGTACCTGCTCGGCCTCGCCGCGTCCCTGGACCCGCGCGGGCGGTGGGCGGTGCTCGTGGGCTCGGCGTCCTCGCTCGGCGTGGCCTGCGGCCCGGTCACCGGCAGCGTCCTGTCCGAACAGGCCGGGTACCCGGGCATGGGCCTGATCCTGTGCGCCCTGCTCCTGCTGGCGGCGGCCCCGATGACGGCGGTCGCCCTCCACACCTCGGGCCGCACCCTGGTCCCCGGCTCGATCCGCCGCCGGGGCGCGCCGACGGCGGCGGTCACCGAGATCCCGATCCCGGTCCCCGCGGAGCGCTCGGGCCTCGATCTGTCGACGACGGCGTAGAAGGACCGGGGCCGCTGCGCGGGGCTTCTTCCCCACCCCGCCCCTTCCCGAACTGGGGGCAGGCCCCCGGGCCCCCGTACGGAAACTCAGCCCCGCCGGCGCTTGAGGCGCGGGGTCTGGGGCGGAGCCCCAGTTCGGGAAGGGGCGGGGTGGGGAAGAGCCCGCCGCAGGCGCCCCGGCCCGCACGCGCGCGCCCCGCCCCCGCAGGCGCCCCCGCCCGCCACGCGCCCCGCCCCCGTACCTACTCCGCGTCGAAGTCGTACGCCTCGACCTCCGCCAGATACCGCGCCCGCCGCCCCTCCTCGTCCTCCAGGAACGCCGCCTCGAAGGAGTTCCGGGCCAACGTCCGCAGTTCCTCCCGCCCCAGACCCAACGCCCCCCGCACCGCGTCGAACGTGTCCCCCACGTACCCCCCGAAGTACGCCGGATCGTCCGAGTTCACCGTCGCCACGAGTCCCGCCGACAACATCGCCGCCAGCGGATGGTCCTCCAGGACGTCGATCGCCCGGAGCCGTACGTTCGACAGCGGGCAGAGCGTCAGCGGCACCCGGTCCCGTACCAGGCGGGACACCAGCTCCGGGTCCTCCATGCAGCGCAGGCCGTGGTCGACGCGCTCCACGCCCAGGACGTCAAGCGCCTCGCGGATGTACTCCGGCGGGCCCTCCTCGCCCGCGTGGGCGACCTTGCGCAGGCCGAGCGCCTCGGCCGCCGCGTACACCTCGCGGAACTTCGACGGCGGGTGGCCGACCTCCGCCGAGTCCAGGCCGACGCCCGTGATCCGGTGCAGGTACGGCTTCGCGGCCTCCAGCGTCGCCATCGCCGACTCGGCGGACTCGTCCCGCAGGAAGCACATGATCAGCCGCGTCGAGACGCCGTGCGTCTCCTCGGCCCGGTCGAGCGCGGCGGCCAGGCCCTCGACGACGGTGCCGATCGCGACACCGCGGGCCGTGTGCGCCTGCGGGTCGAAGAAGATCTCCGCGTGCCGCACACCCTGCTCCGCGGCCCGCGCGAGATACGCGTCGGCCAGCTCGGTGAAGTCCCGCTCCGTGTGCAGGACGGCCATCAGCCCGTAGTACAGGTCCAGGAAGGACTGCAGGTCGCTGAAGAGGTACGCCTTGCGCAGCTCCTCGGTGTCCGCGTAGGGCAGCGTGACCCCGTTGCGCGCGGCCAGCGCGAACGCCAGCTCGGGTTCGAGGGTGCCTTCGATGTGGAGGTGGAGTTCGGCCTTGGGGAGAGGCATGGTGGTTCGTCTATCTCTTGGGGAGGGGGACCCTCATCAGGTCCTTGGCAATGCTCAGCTCGCCGTCGAACCCGGCCGCCCGCGCCTGCCGTTCGAACGCGGCGGGATCGTCGTACCGCTGCGAGAAGTGGGTCAGGACGAGGTGCCGCACCCCCGCGTCCCGCGCGACGGCCGCGGCCTGGCCGGCCGTCAGATGGCCGTGGTCGGTGGCGAGCCTGACGTCCTCGTCGAGGAAGGTCGACTCGATGACGAGCATGTCGGCGCCCTCGGCGAGCGCGTGCACGCCGTCGCAGAGCCGGGTGTCCATGACGAACGCGAACCGCTGCCCGCGCCGGACCTCGCTGACCGACTCCAGCGTCACGCCGTTCAGGACGCCCTCGCGCTGGATCCGGCCGACGTCCGGGCCCTTGATGCCGTGCGCGGCGAGCCGCTCGGGCAGGATGCGGCGCCCGTCGGGCTCGACGAGCCGGTAGCCGTACGACTCGACGGGGTGCGAGAGCTTGTACGCGTCCAGGGTGAAGGCGTCGGTGACGGCGAGGGGCCCGTCGGCGGCCACCGGGGCCTCCGTCAGCTTCACCGTCTCGCGGTAGGCCGTCGCGTACCGCAGCCGCTCGAAGAAGCGCTGTCCGCTCGCCGGGTAGTGCGCGGTGACCGGGTGCGGGACCTGGTCGAGGTTGATCCGCTGGATCACGCCCGCCAGGCCCAGCGAGTGGTCGCCGTGGAAGTGCGTCACGCAGATCCGGTCGAGGTCGTGCGCGGCGACCCCGGCCCGGAGCATCTGGCGCTGGGTGCCCTCGCCCGGGTCGAAGAGGATGCCCCGGCCGTCCCAGCGCAGCAGGTACCCGTTGTGGTTGCGGTGCCGGGTCGGGACCTGGCTGGCGGTCCCGAGCACGACGAGTTCACGTACCGACATGGCTTATCCGGGGGGCCAGTTGAGGCCGCGGCCGCCGAGGACGTGCGCGTGGGCGTGGAAGACGGTCTGGCCCGCGCCCGCCCCGGTGTTGAGGACGATCCGGAAGCCGCTGCCGTCGATCTTCTCCTGCGCGGCGACCTCACCGGCCTCGCGCAGCATGTCCGCGGCGACCGTCGGCGCGGCGGCGGCCAGGCTGGCGGCGTCCGGGTAGTGGAGGCGCGGGATGACGAGCACGTGCGTGGGCGCCTGCGGGTTGATGTCCCGGAAGGCGAGGGTCGTCTCCGTCTCGCGCACGATCGTCGCCGGAACCTCCCCGTCCGCGATCTTGCAGAACAGGCAGTCGCTCTGCGGCTCTCCGGTCATGCCCGGGCCTCCTCGCCTTCGGTGATCAGCTACTCGGGCATCGTATCGGCCACGTCACCGCGAGCGCTCGGGTCACCGCCCCCGCTCGGTTCACCGCCCGCGCTCGGGCGTGGGCGCGCGGCGCCGCAGGGCGGAGCGGCTCACCCAATAAGTGATGATCACGACCCAGAACAGCGGATAGCCGAGCGCCCCGACGACGGCCGCGTCCAGCGTCCACAACGCCATCGAGACCAGCGAGTGCAGGCCGAGCAGTCCGACGGCGAGCGCCATGGCCAGCACGGGCCGGCAGTTGCGCGCCACGAGGAGCAGGGGGCGGCGCAGCCGCCGCGGTACGCGCCGGGTGATCCACACCGCCCAGCCGGCCCAGCCGCCGACGAGGACGACAGCGCCGATCGCGTACGGGACGAGGGCCTCGGCGCCCGACGAGCCGGTCCGCAGCGACGCCGAGCCGATGGCGGCGGCGACGAAGCCGAGCAGGGCCACCCAGCGGGCGCCCGCCACCGTGCCCCAGGCCATGGTCTCCAGGTTGTAGCGGGCCTGCCGGTCGTTCATGTCGAGCGCCGCCGACTCGACGAAGCCCTCGGCCGCCTTCGTCCACGCCCCGCGCCGGAACCAGCGGCGGCGCAGGTGCAGCAGGGAGAGGTTGTTGTGTGCCTCGCTGCTCTGCGGGTCGAGGCGCAGCGCCGTCTCGTAGGCCTGCTGGGCGATGCGGTGGTGGCCGGTGCGCTGGGCGGTGAGGCCGACGAGGAAGTGCGCGTCGCTCTCCTCCGGCGCCAGCGCGACGGCGGTACGGGCCGCTTCGTACGCCTCGCGCCGGCGTTCCGTGCGGACGGAACGGTCGAGGACGGTGCCGAGGGCGTAGTGGCCGCCCCAGTACTGCGGGGCGAGTTCGACCGAGTGCCGGGCGGCCTGCTCGGCCTCCTCGTACCGCTTGAGCGCGAGCAGGATGTGGGTGCGCATCAACCAGCCCGGCAGCGCGTCGGGTTCGGCGCGCAGGGCCCTCTCGACGGTGTCGAGGGCCTCCCGCTCCTGCCCCAGGCGGTGCCGGCAGCGGGCCAGGAGGACGAGCGCGGCGGCGTCGTCCGGATCGGTCGCCAGGTGCTGCGCGACGAGCGCGGCGGCCTGCTCGTACCGTCCGACGTCGAAGAGCGCGTCCGCCCGGTCCAGCGCGGGGTTCATCAGACCTTGTCCCGGTCGTGGGTGATGCTGAGCAGGTTCGGTACGAGTCCGAGCCAGAACAGAACCTGGGGGATCGTCCGGTCGGTCCACGGCACGAGGACGATCAGCAGGGCGCAGAGCGTGGCGAGGACGGCCTGGCCGAGGACCACGCGGGGCCAGAACAGCCGCCGTACGAGGTCGCGTACGGTCAGCTTCGCGCCGGTGCGCATCCGCAGATAGCGACGCAGGGCGCCGAAGCCCCACACGGCCGCCATCAGCGCGAGCGCCCACAACCGGGTGCCGAGGTGGATCGGGAGTTCCTTCGTCTCCTCGCCGTCGGTCGGGAAGACGTCGAGGGTGACGCCCGCCATCACCAGGCAGAGCAGGGCGAGCCAGCGTGTGCCGCGCAGCATCCGGTAGACGGCCTGGTCGAGGTTGGTGCGCAGGGCGTCGGAGTGGGGCGCCGCGGCGAGTCCGCTCGCGTACATGTCGGCGGCCTCGGCGGCGGACGTGCCGGGTCTCGCGGCCTCGCGCTCGGTGCTCACGGTGACGGCGAGGGAGTGCGTGGGGTCGATTCGGATGAGTTCCCGGACTGCCTCGTCGGCCAGCTCGGTCCGCTCGTGGAACGAGGCGACCTTGTACAGGGTCTGCCACGTGTAGGTCACGTCCGGCCCGATCCGCACCGCCGCGTGGGCCTGTTCCAGTGCCTCCTCCGGCCGTTCCGGGACCAGTTCGAGGAGCAGTTCGGCGAGGTGCCGACGCGGGCCCCAGGCGTACGGGTCGATCCGGATCGCCTCACGCTGGGCCGCCTCGGCGTCCTTCAGCCGCCCGAGATGGCGCAGCGCCACGCCTCGTACGAAGTGGGCCTCGAGGTACTGGGGTTCGAGCCGCAACGACTCGATGGCGGCGGCGAGGGCCTCTGAGGGCCGCCCGAGGGTGATCAGGCACTGGCCGAGCACGGACCACGCGTGGTGGTCGTCGGGGTCCTCGGCGAGGCGGCGGCCGATCAGCTCGTAGGCCTCCTCGTCCCGCGCCATCTCGTAGAGCATGCTGGCCCGTTGGACCTGCGGATGAGGGCTCACAGCTTGCGCTTCTTCTTCAGGTAGGCGACCAGGTCGTCGTACATCCCGCCGTCGTTGGCGAACATCGCCACATTGCGGGCGGAGGCGAACCAGGACTCGCTGGACGGCCTGATCTGCTTCGCCGCGGCCAGCAGGTCCTTCATGTTGATCATCCGTACGGTGCCGGTACGGGCGGAGTCGAGGAGCGCGAACTCGGCGGCGCTCTCGCAGACATGGGCGAGGTCCGCGCCGGAGAACTCCTCGGTGGCCTTGACGAGCTTGCCCAGGTCGACCGATTCGATGGGCCGCTCGCGCAGGTGGTAGCGGAGGATCGCCTCGCGCGCCGGGGCGTCGGGCGGCAGCACGAGCAGCGTCCGGTCGAGGCGGCCGGGGCGGCGCAGCGCGAGGTCCACGTCCCAGGGGACGTTGGTGGCGGCGAGTACGAAGACGCCCTCGTTCTCGGCGCCGTCGATGCCGTCGAGCTCGGTCAGGAGTTGGTTGACGACGTTGCGCAGCCCGCTGTGGTGCGTACGGGAACGCTTGGCGCCGAGCGCGTCCAGCTCGTCGAGGAAGACGACGCAGGGAGCCTGGGCACGGGCGGTCTCGAAGATGTCGTGGACGTTCTTCTCGGACGTGCCGATGTACATGTCGAGGATGTCGGAGAGCGACACCGAGATGAAGCCGGCGCCGAGCTCGCCGGCGACGGCCCGGGCGATGAACGTCTTGCCGCAGCCGGGCGGGCCGTAGAGGAGCAGGCCGCCGCGGAGCGACTTGCCGTACAGCTTGCGGAGTTCGGGGTTGCGCATGGGCGCGAGGAAGGCGGCCTCCAGGCGGTCCTTGACCTCCTGCATGCCGCCGACGTCGGCGAGGCGCACGGCGCCGGGGCGGTCGACGTCCCAGGCGGAGGCGTCGCCGGGGTCACCACTGCCGTCGGCGGTGAGCGGCTGCTCGACCTCACCGGTCACGAAGCGCGGACCGACGACGTGCCCGACCTCCTGCTCGGCGGCGTCCCAGTCGAAACCGGGGCGTTCGGCGGGGGTGTCGGTGGGGGTGTCGGTGGGGGTGTCCGTGGGGGCCTCGTCCGGCGTGGCGGGTGCCTGCTCCGGTACGGCGGGCGCGGCGGGCGTCCGCTCGGGCGCGGCGGGCACGCCCATGGCGCGGGCCATCAGGGTGCGGGCGGCGAGGTCGCCCGGCGCGTGCTGGAGCGCGACGGCCGCCTCCGTGACGGCCTCGTCGCCCCGCCCCTCGGTGAGGAGCAGTTCGGCGAAGTGGAGCCGCAGGGGCACGTCTTCCGGTGCGGCGGCGACGGCGGCGCGCAGACTACGGATCAGGGGGGACTCGTCGGGCATGCGGCCCAGCCTAGGGAGCGACCCGGCCTCCTCGTCCACCGGGTTCCGGCAAGCAGGCCGACGGGAGGGCGCTCAGCTCCAGCGGCCCGTACGGCCGAGGAGCAGGGCCGTGGCCGCCGTACCCGCCGTCGAGGTGCGCAGCACGCTCCGACCCAGCCGGTACGGCTTCGCGCCCGCCGCCTCGAAGGCCGCCAACTCCTCGGGGGAGACGCCCCCTTCGGGCCCGACGACGAGCACGATGTCGCCCTCGGCGGGGAGTTCGGCGTCGGCGAGCGCGCCACTGGGGTGGTCCCGGTCCTCGTGCAGGACGGCGGCGAAGTCGGCGCCCGCGAGGAGCGTCGCGACCTGCTTGGTGGTCATCGCGTCGGCGACCTCGGGGAAGCGCGTGCGGCGGGACTGCTTCCCGGCCTCGCGGGCGGTGGCCCGCCACTTGGCGAGGGCCTTGAGCCCGCGGTCGCCCTTCCACTGGGTGATGCAGCGGGACGCGGCCCACGGCACGATCGCGTCGACGCCGGTCTCCGTCATGATCTCGACGGCCAGTTCGCCCCGGTCGCCCTTGGGCAGCGCCTGGACGACGGTGATACGGGGCGTGGGCGCGGCCTCCTCGTACGTGGCCGAGACCTGGACGGTCAGCTGGTCCTTGCCCTCGGCGGCCAGCACGACGCAGTCGGCCCAGGTGCCCCGCCCGTCGGTGAGGACGAGCTCCTCCCCCGCGCGCAGCCGCTTCACGGCGACGGCGTGGCGGCCCTCGGGGCCGTCGAGGAGGAAGGTGCCGGTGCCGGGGACGGCCTCGACGACGAAGACGGGTGCGGTCATGAGGCGGTGCTCCTGTGGGACTGCGCGGTCAGTGCGGTGTCGAGTTCGGCGGCCAGCACCTCGACGAGCTGGCCGGCGGGGAGGTCGCGGGCGAGCCGGTGCCCCTGGCCGGCCCACAGGGCCATGCCCTGCGCGTCACCGGCGGTGGCGGCGGCCTTGCGGAGGGGGGCGGTGAGGTGGTGGACCTCGGGGTAGGCGGCGGGGGCGTACGGCCCGTGCTCGCGCATGAAGCGGTTGACGAGTCCGCGCGCGGGGCGGCCGGAGAAGGCGCGGGTGAGCTCGGTGCGGACGAAGAGGGGGTTGGTCAGGGCCTGCTTGTGCAGCGGGTGCGCGCCCGATTCGGGGCACACGAGGAACGCGGTGCCGAGCTGGGCGGCGTCGGCACCGGCGGCGAGTACGGCGGCGATCTGGGCGCCGCGCATGATCCCTCCGGTGGCGACGATCGGCAGCTGCACGGTCTCCCGGACCTGGGTGACGAGCGTGAGGAGCCCGGTCCCGCCGAGGACGGCGTCCGGGTCGTCGCGGTGGGTGCTCTGGTGTCCGCCGGCCTCGACGCCCTGCACGCAGACGGCGTCGGCGCCGGCCCACTGGGCGGCCTGGGCCTCTTCGGCGGAGGTGACGGTGACGACGGTGAACGTACCGACGCGGGCGAAGGCGTCGAAGGTGTCCCGGTCCGGGCAGCCGAAGGTGAACGAGACGACGGGGACCGGATCCTCCAGCAGGATCGCGAGCTTGGCGTCGTAGGCGTCGTCGCGCCCGCTGTCCGGGTCGCCGAGGGCCGTCTCGTACCAGGTGGCCTCCCCGGCGAGCTGGTGCCGGTACACCTCGACGGCGGCGGGGTCGGCGGGCTGTCCGCCGGGCGGCATGAAGAGGTTGACGCCGAAGGGCTGCCCGGTCAGCCCGCGCACCTGCTTGATCTCCTGGTACAGCCCGCCGGCGGTCTTGTACCCCCCGGCGAGGAACCCGAGCCCACCGGCCTCGCACACCGCCCCGACGAGCTGCGGAACGGACGCGCCACCTGCCATGGGAGCCTGCACGATCGGGTATCGGGAGAGATCGTTCAGCGCGGTGGACATGCAGGCATCGTGCCATAAGGAAGGGCGGCATCCGCGCTGCGGACACCGCCCTTGCCTACGCACTCCGGGGGCCTCCCGGGGCCGCCCTACCGCCCGTTGAAGGCGTCCTTCAAGCGCGAGAACAGCCCCTGCTGCCCCGGCTGGAACTGGCCCGTCGGCCGCTCCTCGCCACGCAGCTTGGCCAGTTCGCGCATCAGGCGCTCCTGCTCGGGGTCGAGCTTCGTCGGCGTCGTCACCTCGACGTGGACGATCAGGTCGCCGCGTCCGCCGCCGCGCAGGTGCGTGATGCCGCGCCCGTGCAGCGGGATCGACTGGCCGGACTGGGTGCCCGGCCGGATGTCGACCTCCTCGAGCCCGTCGAGCGTCTGCAGCGGCACCTTCGTGCCGAGCGCGCCCGCCGTCATCGGGATGGTGACCGTGCAGTGCAGGTCGTCGCCGCGCCGCTGGAAGACCTCGTGGGGGACCTCGTGGATCTCCACGTACAGGTCACCCGCCGGGCCGCCGCCCGGGCCGACCTCGCCCTCGCCGGCCAGCTGGATGCGCGTGCCGTTGTCGACACCGGCCGGGATCTTCACGGTCAGCGTGCGCCGCGAGCGGACCCGGCCGTCGCCCGCGCACTCGGGGCACGGGGTCGGGACGACGGTGCCGAAGCCCTGGCACTGGGGGCAGGGGCGGGAGGTCATGACCTGGCCCAGGAAGGACCGGGTGACCTGCGAGACCTCACCGCGACCGCGACACATGTCACAGGTCTGGGCGGAGGTGCCGGGCGCCGCGCCCTCACCGGAACACGTCGTACAGACGACGGCCGTGTCGACCTGGATGTCCTTCGTCGTACCGAAGGCCGCCTCGTTGAGGTCGATCTCCAGCCGGATCATCGCGTCCTGGCCGCGCCGGGTGCGCGAGCGCGGCCCGCGCTGCGACGCCGTACCGAAGAACGCGTCCATGATGTCCGAGAAGTTCCCGAAGCCGCCCTGGCCGAAGCCGCCCGCGCCACCGGCGCCGCCGGAAGCGGACAGCGGGTCGCCGCCGAGGTCGTAGACCTGCTTCTTCTGCGGGTCCGACAACACCTCGTACGCGGCGTTGATCTCCTTGAACCGCTCCTGCGTCTTCGGATCGGGATTCACATCCGGGTGCAGCTCGCGCGCGAGCCGCCGGAATGCCTTCTTGATCTCGTCCTGGGACGCGTCGCGGCGCACGCCGAGTACGGCGTAGTAGTCCGTGGCCACTTACGACTCCGCCAGGATCTGTCCGACGTAACGTGCCACTGCGCGTACCGCTCCCATCGTTCCGGGGTAGTCCATGCGGGTCGGTCCGACCACGCCGAGTTTGGCGACTGCCTCGTCGCCCGAACCGTAGCCGACCGCGACGACGGACGTGGAGGTGAGGCCCTCATGGGCGTTCTCGTGCCCGATCCGTACGGTCATGCCCGAGTCCTTGGCCTCGCCGAGCAGTTTGAGGAGCACGACCTGCTCCTCAAGGGCTTCGAGCACAGGCCTGATCGTGAGGGGGAAGTCATGGCCGAAGCGGGTCAGATTGGCGGTACCGCCGATCATCAGCCGCTCCTCGTGCTCTTCCACCAGCGTTTCGAGCAGGGTCGCGAGCACCGTCGAGACCGTGCCGCGGTCCTCCGTCTCCTCGAAGGACTCCGGGAGATCCTGCACCAGTTGCGGCACGTCCGCGAAACGGCGGCCGACGACCCGGCTGTTGAGCCGGGCACGCAGGTCGGCCAGCGAGGTCTCGCCGAACGGCGCGGGGCAGTCGATGACGCGCTGCTCGACGCGGCCGGTGTCCGTGATGAGCACGAGCATCAGCCGGGCGGGCGCCAGCGAGAGCAGCTCCACGTGCCGGACCGTCGAGCGGGTCAGCGACGGGTACTGCACGACGGCGACCTGGCGGGTCAGCTGCGCGAGCAGCCGGACCGTGCGCCCGACGACGTCGTCGAGGTCGACGGCTCCGTCGAGGAAGTTGTGGATCGCGCGCCGCTCGGGCGTCGACAGCGGCTTGACGCCGGCGAGCCGGTCGACGAAGAGGCGGTACCCCTTGTCGGTCGGGATGCGTCCGGCGCTGGTGTGGGGCTGGGCGATGTAGCCCTCGTCC
This sequence comes from Streptomyces sp. NPDC048370, assembly GCF_043200825.1. Classification (NCBI taxonomy): domain Bacteria; kingdom Bacillati; phylum Actinomycetota; class Actinomycetes; order Kitasatosporales; family Streptomycetaceae; genus Streptomyces; species Streptomyces sp. NPDC048370. The sequence goes on from NZ_JBICYI010000004.1 coordinate 383,475, forward strand.
TCCAGGACGGCCATGTCGTTGCGCACGGTGGCGGGCGAGACGCCGAGCTTGTGGCGCTCCGTGAGCGCCTTGGAGCCGACCGGCTCCTCCGTCCCGACATAGTCCTGGACGATGGCGCGCAGCACCTCGAGTCTGCGTTCGCTGAGCATCGCGCACACCTCCAGCTGTCGTATCGGTTGCTTCGGTTGCTCCGCTTTTGGCACTCGCCCTGCCCGAGTGCCAGGAATCCCCCGGCCAGTGTACGGCGGCGGGCATCGCTCCTGGCAAGGAGGCCGCGTCGGAGGTCGCGTCGTGCGTCGGGTCGGACATCGCGCCGGACGTCGCCGGACGTCGCGTCGTTGCGGATAGCGTCGCGGCATGGACGTCGGTTGGGAAGAGTTCGGCTGGGAGCGGCTCGCGGACGGGGTGGGCAGGCGCCGCCTGCCGATCTGGGACGCCACGGTGGGCCTGGTGGTGGGCGAAGAGGCGGTACTGCTGTACGACACGGGCTCCACGCTCCGGGAGGGAACGGAGCTACGGACCCAGATCGAGGCGCTGACGGGCGGCCGAAGAGTGACGCACATCGCACTGAGCCACCCGCACTTCGATCATGTTCTGGGCACGGCGGCGTTCGCGGGGGCGGAGGTGTACGGGGCGGTGGGCGTGGACGCGCTGCTGCGCCGGGAGGGGAGCGAGCTGATGGTGGACGCGGTACGGCAAGGGGTGGACGCGTTCGCTGCGGCGGAGGCGGTGGACGTCCTGGTGGCGCCGCACCACGTGGTCTCCGGGGAGTGGACGCTGGACCTGGGCGGCCGGCAGGTGCTGCTGGCGAACGTGGGCCCGGGCCACACGGCCCACGACCTGGCTCTGCTGATCCCCGGCGGGCGGGAGATCGTCTTCTGCGGCGACCTGGTGGAGGAGTCGGGGGAGCCGCAGGCGGGCCCGGACGCGATCACCTCGCGCTGGCCGGACGCGCTGGACCGGCTGCTGCGGCTGGGCGGGGAGGACGCGGTGTACGTACCGGGCCACGGGGCGACGGTGGACGCCACGTTCGTACGGCACCAACGCGAGGAACTGGCACGCCGCTTCTCCGTCGCATAACGTCGCGCAAATGCGCAGCTACAACCCGGACATGACACCGCCCTGGAAGCGCTCCGCGCCCGTGCCGGAGGTACCGGCGGACGTGGACCTCGTGGTGGAGGAGGTCTCGACGGGCTTCTGCGGGGCGGTGATCCGCTGCGAGGCGGGCACGGTGACGCTGGAGGACCGCTTCGGCAAGCACCGGGTGTTCCCGATGGACCCGGGGGGCTTCCTGCTGGAGGGGCGCGTGGTCACCCTGACCCGCCCGGCGGCGGGCCCGACGCGGTCGAGCCGCACGGCCTCGGGCTCGATCGCGGTGCCGGGGGCGAGGGCCCGGGTGGCACGGGCGGGCCGGATCTACGTGGAGGGCCGGCACGACGCCGAGCTGGTGGAGCGGGTCTGGGGCGACGACCTGCGCATCGAGGGCGTGGTGGTGGAGTACCTGGAGGGCATCGACGACCTCCCGTCGATCGTCGCGGACTTCGCCCCGACGGCGGACGCGCGCCTGGGCATCCTGGTCGACCACCTGGTCCCGGGCTCGAAGGAGTCCCGCATCGCGGCGCAGGTCTCGTCCCCGGACGTCCTGATCGTCGGCCACCCGTACATCGACGTCTGGGAGGCGGTGAAGCCGTCGTCGGTGGGCATCCCCGCCTGGCCGTCCGTCCCCCGCGGCCAGGACTGGAAAACAGGCATCTGCCGAGCCCTCGGCTGGCCGGAGAACACGGGCGCGGCCTGGCAACACATCCTGTCGAAGGTCCACACCTACAAGGACCTGGAACCCCAGCTCCTGGGCCGAGTGGAAGAACTGATCGACTTCGTGACGGCACCGTAGGCGGGGGCGGGGAGCCTGAACCGATCCGACCTCGCGCGCCGAGGGGGAGAGCCGGGGGCCGGTCCCTACCCCCTACCCCACGCGCCGTGGGGGCGCGGCCGGGGCGGATCCCCCACCCCGCCCCTTCCCGAAACCCTGCCGGGGGCTGGTGGGGGGCGGTGAGGTGCCGTGGGCTGATGCCCATGGCCGCCCCGGCAGGGCGAGCGGCAGCTTCGCGCCGCAGAGCCCCCACGGTCGCGGGCAATGCTCCCGTAAGACGAGGCCCCCACCGTTGTGGGCAATCGTTCCGCAGGGCGGAACGGGTGGGCACAACCCACGGGGGCGGTGCCCTTTCAGGCCCCTCGCACGGGGGCGCCGTGCCCTCAGGGGCCTCGCACGAAGTGGGCGCGCTTCACAGGCCTGGCCCGCCCAGGGCCGGGGCCCTAGTCCACCAGGTCTCGAACGACCGCGTCGGCCAGCAGCCGACCCCGCAGGGTCAAGACCGCCCGCCCCGCCTCGTACGGCTCCGCCGCGAGGAGCCCGTCCTCCAGGGCCTTGCGAGACGCGGCCAGCCCGTCCGGCCGCAGGAGCTCCAACGGGCACCCTTCCCGAAGCCGCAGCTCGAGCAGGACACGCTCCACCCGCCGGTCCTCCTCGGAGAGGACCTCGCGACCCGCCCCCGGCGACCTACCGGAGGACAGCGCCGCCGCGTACGCCCCCGGATGCTTCACGTTCCACCACCGCACACCGCCCACGTGCGAGTGCGCCCCGGGACCCGCGCCCCACCAGTCCGCGCCGCGCCAGTACAGCTCGTTGTGCAGGCACCGCCCGGCCTCGGACGTGGCCCAGTTCGACACCTCGTACCAGTCGAAGCCGGCCTCCGCGAAGACGGAGTCGGCGATCAGATACCGGTCCGCGTGCACGTCGTCGTCCGTCATCGGCACCTCGCCCCGCCGGATCCGCCGGGCCAGCTGCGTCCCCTCCTCCACGATCAGCGCGTACGCGCTGACATGGTCGGGGCCCGCACCGATCGCCGCCTCGAGCGAGGCCCGCCAGTCGTCGTCGGACTCCCCCGGCGTCCCGTAGATGAGGTCGAGGTTCACGTGCTCGAAGCCGGCCGCCCGCGCCTCCGCGACACACGCCTCGGGCCGCCCCGGCGTGTGCGTACGGTCGAGGACCTTCAGGACGTGCTGCCGGGCGCTCTGCATGCCGAAGGACACCCGGTTGAAGCCACCGGCCCTCAGCTCCTCCAGGTACGCCGGGTCCACCGACTCCGGGTTCGCCTCCGTCGTCACCTCGGCGTCGTCCGCGAGCCCGAACTCGTCCCGGATCGCCCCCAGCATCCGTACGAGATCTCCGGCGGCGAGCAGCGTGGGCGTACCCCCGCCGACGAAGACGGTCCGCACCGGGCGCGGGTCGTCACCGAGCACCTTCCGGGCGAGGCGTATCTCCTCGACGACCTGCCCGGCGTAGTTGTCGCGGGAGGCGAGCACGCCTCCGGCACCGCGCAGCTCGCTCGCGGTGTACGTGTTGAAGTCGCAGTAGCCGCACCGCGTGGCGCAGTACGGTACGTGCAGATAGAACCCGAGCGGCCGCTCCCCGGCCCCTTGCAGGGCGTGTGGGGGCAGCGCCCCGTCCTCGGGCATGGGCTCACCATCGGGCAGTACGGAAGGCATGAGCCCATTGTCCCGTACTGCCCGAGGTAACCCTCCGACCTGTGGAAAACAGGGGCGACCCGGGGGCTCGGGCCCGGAAACCCGAAGGCCCCGCAAAGCCCCGCGCAGCCCCCTACGCGCTACGCCTCCCGCGCCCCCGCGTACATCTCCTCGATCAGGTTCTTGTACGTCCGCTCCACCACCGGCCGCTTCATCTTCAGCGACGGCGTCAGCTCGCCGTGCTCGATGTCCAGGTCGCGCGGCAGCAGCCGGAACTTCTTGATCGTCTGCCAGCGCTGCAGGCCCTCGTTGAGCCGGTCGACGTAGCCCTGGACCATCTCCTGGGTCTGCCGCGCGGCGACGACCTCCGCGTACGGCTTGCCCGCGAGGTCGTGCTCGGCGGCCCAGCCGAGGATGGCGGGCTCGTCGAGGGCGATGAGCGCGGAGCAGTAGTTCCGGTCGGCGCCGAGGACGACGATGTTGGAGACGAACGGGCAGACGGCCTTGAACTGGCCCTCGATCTCGGTCGGCGCGATGTACTTGCCGCCCGAGGTCTTGAACAGGTCCTTCTTGCGGTCGGTGATCCGCAGGTAGCCGTCGGCGGACAGCTCGCCGATGTCGCCCGTGTGGAACCAGCCGTCCGCCTCCAGGACCTCGGCCGTCTTCTCGGGCAGGCCGTGGTAGCCCTCCATGATGCCGGGGCCGCGCAGCAGGATCTCGCCGTCGTCGGCGATCCGGACCTCGGTGCCGGGCAGCGGCTTGCCGACGGTGCCGGTGCGGTAGGCCTCGCCCGGGTTGACGAAGGAGGCCGCGCTGGACTCCGTCAGGCCGTAGCCCTCCAGGATGTGGATGCCGGCGCCGGAGAAGAAGTAGCCGATCTCGGGTGCCAGCGCGACGGAGCCGGAGACGGCGGCGCGCAGCCGGCCGCCGAAGGCCTCACGGAGCTTCTTGTAGACCAGCGCGTCGGCGACCTTGTGCTTCGCCTCCAGGCCGAAGGGGGCGGAGGCGGTGCCCGTACGGCGGAAGTTGTCCTGGGTGACCTTGGCGTACTCGCGGGAGACGCCGGCCGCCCACTGGAAGATCTTGTACTTGGCCGGGCCGCCCTCGCGTGCCTTGGCGGCGACGCCGTTGTAGACCTTCTCGAAGATGCGGGGCACGGCGGCCATGTAGGTCGGCTGGACCACCGGCAGGTTCACGATGATCTTGTCGATGCGACCGTCGACGGCGGTGACGTGGCCGACCTCGATCTGGCCGGAGGTGAGCACCTTGCCGAAGACGTGCGCGAGCGGCAGCCAGAGGTACTGGACGTCGTCCTTGGTGACCAGGCCGGTCGCGGCGATGGCCTTGGCCATGTACGACCAGTTGTCGTGCGGGAGGCGGACGCCCTTGGGGCGGCCGGTGGTGCCGGAGGTGTAGATGAGGGTGGCGAGCTGCTCGGCGGTGATGGCCGAGACGCGCTCCTTGACGGCGTCGGCGTGCTTCTCCAGGTACGCCTTGCCGCGCGCCTCCAGCTCCGCGAGGGAGAGGACCCAGTCGTCGCTCTCGACGCCCGTGGGGTCGATGACGACGACGTGGTGGAGGCCGGGCAGGTCGGCGCGGGTCTCGCGGGCCTTGGCCAGCTGGGCCGCGTCCTCCGCGATCAGCACCTTCGACTCGGAGTCGGAGAGGATGAACGCCGACTCCTCGGCGTTGGTCTGCGGGTAGACCGTGGTGGTGGCGGCGCCCGCGCACATCACGCCGAGGTCGGCGAGGATCCACTCCACGCGGGTGGAGGAGGCCAGGGCGACCCGCTCCTCCGGCTGGACGCCGAGATCCATCAGACCCGCCGCGATCGCGTAGACCCGCTCGGCGGCCTGCCCCCAGCTGAGCGACTTCCAGTCGTCCGGGCCCTGGCCGTCGGAGGCCGGGACGGGGTAGCGGTAGGCCTCCGCGTCCGGGGTCCGCGCCACGCGCTCAAGGAAAAGGTTCGCCACCGAGGGCGGCCGGTTCTCGATCTGGGTCTGTGTGTCGCTCACGACGTCCTCCGGGCGGCGGCGGTGCGTTCTGGCGGTGCGTTCCATGCGGTTGCTGCCGCATGCGGTTCTGCGTACTAACTCGCGAGTAACCTTCGAGCCGCGATCAGAGTAAGGCGCCGGGGACCGGCGCGTAAGAGGCTGCGGGCCGCCTCTTCATACCCGGTTGATAACAGAACGAACGGCGAACGGGTCCCCGCACTGTCCGTGCGGGGACCCGTTCGATGTATCTGTCAGCTAAACGGCGGACAGCAGCGGGGACGAGAGAACCGGCTGACGTCCACCCCCGACCGACTCCCTACTGGCCCCTACTGACTCCCCACTCGCCTACTTCTTCGCCTTGCCGCCGGACTCGTCGCTCGACAGGACGGCGATGAAGGCCTCCTGCGGAACCTCCACCGAGCCGACCATCTTCATCCGCTTCTTGCCTTCCTTCTGCTTCTCCAGCAGCTTCCGCTTACGGGAGATGTCACCGCCGTAGCACTTGGCGAGGACGTCCTTGCGGATGGCGCGAATGGTCTCGCGGGCGATGACCCGGGAGCCGATGGCTGCCTGGATCGGCACCTCGAAGGCCTGGCGGGGGATGAGCTCGCGCAGCTTGGCGACGAGCCGCACACCGTACGCGTACGCGGCGTCCTTGTGGGTGACGGCCGAGAAGGCGTCGACCTTGTCGCCGTGCAGCAGGATGTCGACCTTGACCAGGCTGGAGGCCTGCTCGCCGGTGGGCTCGTAGTCGAGGGACGCGTAACCGCGCGTCTTGGACTTCAGCTGGTCGAAGAAGTCGAAGACGATCTCGGCGAGGGGGAGGGTGTAGCGGATCTCGACGCGGTCCTCGGAGAGGTAGTCCATGCCGAGGAGGGTGCCGCGACGGGTCTGGCAGAGCTCCATGATCGCGCCGATGAACTCGCTGGGCGCGAGGATCGTGGCGCGCACGACGGGCTCGAAGACGTCGCTGATCTTGCCCTCGGGGAACTCGCTCGGGTTCGTGACCGTGTGCTCGCTGCCGTCCTCCATGACCACGCGGTAGACCACGTTGGGGGCGGTGGCGATCAGGTCGAGACCGAACTCGCGCTCGAGCCGCTCCCGGATCACGTCCAGGTGCAGCAGACCGAGGAAACCGACACGGAAGCCGAAGCCGAGGGCGGCGGAGGTCTCCGGCTCGTAGACGAGCGCGGCGTCGTTGAGCTGCAGCTTGTCCAGGGCCTCGCGGAGGTCCGGGTACTCCGAGCCGTCCAGCGGGTAGAGGCCGGAGAACACCATCGGCTTGGGGTCCTTGTAACCGCCGAGCGCCTCGGTGGCGCCCTTGGCCAGGGAGGTGATCGTGTCACCGACCTTGGACTGGCGGACGTCCTTCACACCGGTGATGAGGTAGCCGACCTCGCCGACGCCGAGACCGTCGGACGCCGTCATCTCCGGGGACGAGACGCCGATCTCGAGGAGCTCGTGGGTGGCGCCGGTCGACATCATCTTGATGCGCTCGCGCTTGTTGAGCTGGCCGTCGACGACACGGACGTACGTCACGACACCGCGGTAGGAGTCGTAGACGGAGTCGAAGATCATCGCGCGGGCGGGGGCGTCGGCGACACCGACGGGGGCCGGCACGTTCGCGACGACGCGGTCGAGCAGCGCCTCGACTCCGAGACCGGTCTTGGCGGAGACCTTGAGCACGTCCTCGGGCTGGCAGCCGATGAGGTTGGCGAGCTCCTCGGAGAACTTCTCCGGCTGCGCGGCGGGCAGGTCGATCTTGTTCAGTACGGGAACGATGGTGAGGTCGTTCTCCATCGCCAGGTACAGGTTCGCGAGGGTCTGCGCCTCGATGCCCTGGGCCGCGTCGACGAGTAGGACCGTACCCTCACAGGCCGCCAGGGACCGCGAGACCTCGTAGGTGAAGTCGACGTGCCCGGGGGTGTCGATCATGTTGAGGATGTGGGTCTTCCCCTGACCCTCGCCCTCGGTGGGCGCCCAGGGGAGACGAACGGCCTGGGACTTGATCGTGATGCCGCGCTCGCGCTCGATGTCCATCCGGTCGAGGTACTGGGCGCGCATCTGCCGCTGGTCGACCACACCGGTCAGCTGGAGCATCCGGTCGGCGAGTGTGGACTTGCCGTGGTCGATGTGCGCGATGATGCAGAAATTGCGGATCAACGCCGGGTCGGTACGGCTCGGCTCAGGCACGTGGGTAGGAGTCGCGGGCACGCAAGGTCTCGTCTCGGGGCGATGGTCGGTTGGATACGTAGGCTCCATCGTCCCACGAGTGGGAGGCTCCGCTCGGTTTGGGCGGAGGTAATGGGCCCTGATACCGTGGACAGCTGTGTCACGTTCGCCCTCTCAGCGATGCGACACACCTCAGAAACAACACCGAACCTGAAAAGGCTCTTTTCGTGGCGAACATCAAGTCCCAGATCAAGCGGAACAAGACGAACGAGAAGGCGCGCCTGCGCAACAAGGCCGTCAAGTCCTCGCTCAAGACCGCGATCCGCAAGGCCCGCGAGGCCGTCGCCGCGGGTGACGTCGAGAAGGCCGTCGTGGCTTCTCGCGCCGCCTCCCGCGCGCTCGACAAGGCTGTCTCGAAGGGTGTCATCCACAAGAACGCCGCCGCCAACAAGAAGTCGGCGCTGGCCACCAAGGTTGCCACTCTGCAGGGCTGAGCCCCTCTGATGTAACGCCGGACGGGACCCAGCGGGCCCTCTCTCCCGCTCCCACCCGGCACCCCGGACCCGTGCGCGACACGCGTTCGCCACGCGTGCACGAGCCCACCATCTACACGCCGAAGGCCCCGGAACTCCTTCCCCAGGAGCCCCGGGGCCTTCGCCGTACCCGAACGGGACGACAGCCGGGTCCGGGTCACAGCCCCGAGCACCGCGGCACGCAGCTGCCGCCACCCGGCAGGCCGGGGCGCAGCCCGGCGGGACCACCCCACCCCGACGCAGCGCCTTGCGGCGCGCAGCCGCCGCACCAGGGCAGCCGGGGCTCGACCGCGCGGGCCGCAGGGCGGGGCTACCGCCTGCCGCAGAGGCAGGGCACGGCCCCGAGTACCGCAGCACGCAGCTGCCGCCACCCGGGAAGGCCGGGGCGCAGCCCCGCGTAACCTCAGCCCCCACCAGCCCCCGGCAGGGTTTCGGGAAGGGGCGGGGTGGGGGAATCAAAGGCCCCCGGCACAACGCACCCGCACCCGGCATCCGGCCCCGCGCCACAACAGCGGCACCCCCGCCCGCGCACGCGCACGCGCACCGCACCCCCACGCGGACGCGAACCGCACCCCCACGCCCCCTACCGCCGCAACCTCGCCGCCCGGGCCACCGCCACCACCGCCTTCTCCAGCGCGTACTCCGGGTCGTCCCCCCCGCCCTTCACGCCCGCGTCCGCCTCCGCCACCGCCCGCAGCGCCTGCGAGACACCGTCCGGTGTCCAGCCCCGCATCTGCTGCCGCACGCGGTCGATCTTCCACGGCGGCATCCCCAGCTCCCGCGCCAGATCCGCCGGCCGCCCGCCCCGCGCCGACGACAGCTTGCCGATCGCCCGGACGCCCTGCGCCAGCGCGCTGGTGATCAGGACCGGCGGGACGCCGGTCGAGAGCGACCAGCGCAGCGCCTCCAGCGCCTCCGCCGCCCGCCCCTCCACCGCGCGGTCGGCGACGTTGAACGACGACGCCTCCGCCCGCCCCGTGTAGTACCGCCCGACGACCGCCTCGTCGATCGTCCCCTCCACGTCCGCCGTCAGCTGCGACACCGCCGCCGCCAGCTCCCGCAGATCGCTGCCGATCGAGTCCACCAGCGCCTGGCACGCCTCGGGCGTGGCCGACCGCCCCAGCGTCCGGAACTCCTGCCGTACGAACGTCAGCCGCTCCGCCGGCTTCGTCGTCTTCGGGCAGGCCACCTCCCGCGCGCCGGCCTTCCGCGCCGCGTCCAGGAGGCCCTTCCCCTTGGCTCCGCCCGCGTGGAGGAGCACGAGCGTGATCTCCTCGAAGGGCGCGTCGAGGTACGCCTTGATGTCCTTGATCGTGTCCGCGGACAGGTCCTGCGCGTTCCGCACGACCAGGACCTTGCGCTCGGCGAAGAGCGACGGGCTCGTCAGCTCCGCGAGCGTCCCGGGCTGGAGCTGCTCGGAGGTGAGGTCCCGTACGTCCGTGTCGGCGTCGGCGGCCCGGGCGGCCGCCACCACCTCCTGGACGGCACGGTCGAGGAGCAGGTCCTCCTGGCCCACGGCGAGCGTGACGGGGGCGAGGAGGTCGTCGTTCGAATTCTTCCTGGTGGCCATCGTGAACCAGCATCCCACGCCCCACTGACACCCACCCCATGCCCGAGAATGGCGGGGTGAGTGAACGACACGTACTGGTACTGCCCGACCGCGACGCCGCCGAAGAGGTGGCCGAGGAGCTTCCCGCCCGCTTCGGCGTCGCCGAGGAGCCTCAGCTCCTACGGGACGCGCTGGCAGGTGAGGACGACGCCGAGGACGCGCAGTGGCTGGTCGTCGTGGAGGACCCGGAGGGCCGGCTCGACGCGTCGGCGCTGGACGAACTGGCCGCTGAGTACGAGGGCTGGCTGGAGGCCCCGTAGCGAAGCCTGGCAGGAGGAGCCGGAGGAGCCACACCGAGAAGGCCCCCAGAAACCCCGTCAGCGCCCCTTCGGAACGATCTGCACGTCCAGCTCGATCGTGATGCTCGACCCGACGGCCGCGATCCCCTTCGCAAGCAGCGTCTGCCACGTCAGCGTGAAGTCCTCGCGGTGCAGCTCCGTGCTCGCCCGGCACGCGCAGCGCGTCTCGCCCTCAAGGCCGCTGCCGAGACCCAGGTACTGGGTGTCCAACGCGACCGTGCGGCTGACGCCATGCAGGGTGAGCGCGCCGGTCACCGACCACTTGCTGCCGCCCTTGTGGACGAAGCGCTCGCTGTAGAACTCGATCGTCGGGTGGCGCCCGACGTCCAGGAAGTCGCTGGAGCGCAGATGGTCGTCGCGCATCTGCACACCCGTGTCGATGGACGCGGCGTCGATGACCACGTGCATCGCCGAGTGCTCCATGCGCTCGGCGATCCGTACCGCGCCCGCGAAACCGTTGAACCGGCCGTGGATCCGGGCCAGTCCGATGTGCGCGACGGTGAAACCGACACGGGAGTGCGCGGGGTCGATCTCCCAGTCGCCCGGCTCGGGGAGGTTCGCCTGCGGCGCGACCTGGAGCATCACATCGCCGAGGCCCACGTGCGCGCTCTCGGCGACGGTGGCGCCGCCGTGGTACGGCGTGTAGCCCTCGGCGGTCACGGCGAGCCGGTACTCACCGGCCGGCACGGTCGCGAGGACGCTGCCGTACGGATCCGTCTCCCCGCCCACGACCTTCCGGCCCGCGTGGTCGCTCACCACGAACTCGGCCTGCCGGAGCGGCTCGTTGACGGGGTCGAGGACGCGGCAGCTCAGCACCCCGGCCGACGGCGGAACGGCGAGCCCGGCGAACGGACCGCCCCTCGCGGCCCCGCCCGCGCGCCGACCGCCGAAAAGACGACTGAACATTCCGTGCACCCCCGTGCAACTCGTTTCACATACCAACGAAGACGCATTCGATCACCGATGCGTCGTTCGAGGCAAATAGAGCAAGTGTTACCGGGGGTCCGAATTATGCGTGCGCCAGGGCCTGTCCGGCCCTAGGGTCTTTCGTTTGGATCGGGCCGGATCAGGGAGCGGGGTCTAGTGCGTGCGATCGCAAGGCGGAGGAGGGAGTCAACGCGGTGGGGGTACCTCCCGTGCCCGAAGGGCTACGGGGGACGTTGGCGACCGACGACAACGCGGCTGGGGGTGCCCCCTGCTCGAAGAGCTTGGGGGAGCGGTGCCAGGGCCCGCGAGCCCGGCATGATCCAAACGAAAGGCCCTACGCCTTCCTGGCCGGCGGAAGGGGCGGCAGCTCGGCGAGCCCGATCCCGAACAGGTCCCGGTACGCCGCCCTCACCTCCTCGTCCCCGTCGAGCATCCGCTCGGTGCGCTCACCGTGCACATGCGTGACGAGCTTGTGGCCGCTCAGGGTGACCCGGCCCTCGTCGGTGAGCCTGGTGCAGACGAGGGAGCGGGGGAAGTGCGAGTCCGGGGAGGTGCGGTGGTACCAGGCGCCCACCGTGAAGTCGGCGAGCACGCGCGGCCGCGTCTCCAGCCGGTACTGCGGCTTGCCGTTCCGCAGCACGTCCAGGTCGCCGCCCTCGGTCTCCACGACGCGGAACGTGCCGGCGGGATCGGCCTGGTCGCCCCGCTCGTCCAGCGCCAGCGGGAAGTGGCCGTGCTCGCCGAACCCGACGTCCGCGAGCCACCGCCCCTCCTCCCCCGACTGCCCCTCCGGCTCCGTCTCCACCAGCAAAGCCATGTGGTCGTACGGGACGCCCAGCCGACCGCCCTCGCCGAACACCCGTGCCTGGAGGAGCGTCACGCGGAACCCGACTGCGCGCAGGAGAGCGGCGAACGTGCCGTTGATCTCGTAGCAGAACCCGCCCCTGCGCGCCCCGACGACCTTGTCGAGCAGCAGCTTCTCCTCCAGGACGATGTCCTCGCCGAGGTGGATCGACAGGTTCTCGAAGGGGACCGCCTTCAGGTGCCGCACGTGCAGGTCGCGCAGGGCGCCCGCATCGGGGCGTTCCGGTCGCGTCGCTCCGATTCGCCGCAGGTACGCCTCGACGGGCACATCCGGAGTCTGCTGGGTGTCAGTAGTCATGAACAGAGTCTGCCGGTCCGTCCTTCCGCTCGCCCATGTCCCTGGACCTAGGGCCTCTCGTTTGGATCATGCCGGGCTCGCGGGCCCTGGCACCGCACCTCGCCGCGTTGTCGTCGGTCGCCAACGCTCCGCGTTGACTCCCTCCTCCGCCTTGCGATCCACGGCACCAGACCCCGCTCCCTGATCCGGCCCGATCCAAACGAAAGGCCCTAGGCCTGTTGCCCGAGGTCCGTTGGCCGAGGCGGCACCCGTACCGCCCCGACTACCGTGCCGATCATGACCGATCATGAACCGCCCCGGCCCCGCGTCCAGCGCAAGCAGGACGTCCTCACCCGGCTCGCCAAGGAGGAGGACATCTGGGTCGCTACCGCCTCGGCCGACGGCGAACCGTGCCTGGTGCCGCTGTGGTTCCTCTGGGACGTGACCGGGAACGACCGGCCAGACGCGGGGACGCTTCTGTTCTGCACCAAGCGCAACAACCCCACGGCCCGCAACCTCACCCCGAAGGGCAAGGTCCGGCTCAGCCTCGGCCACACCCGTGACGTCGTGCTGATCGACGGCACGGCCGAGAAGGTGGAGGGCACCGACCTTCCGACGGCCTCGGCCGACGCCTTCGCGGCCAAGCTCCCCTGGGATCCGCGCGACAGGACCGCCTGGGTCTACCTCCGGGTCACCCCCAGGACGGTGAGGGCCTGGAACGAGGAGCACGAACTCGCCGAGCGCGTGCTGATGCGCGACGGTGAGTGGTTGGTCTGACGGTCGGAGAGGAGCAAACTCAGGCGGCCGAGAACACGCAACCCCGCTCCCGGACAAGGATTCCGCTACGCACTCGGTAAGGCCACCAGACCCTGCCCCACCCCCGTCACCGCGATCGCGCCGTCCCGGTCCGTCCTCAGCACCTCCGCTCCTCCCGCCCGCAGCGCCTCGACCGTCGCCGGCGAAGGGTGGCCGTACGGGTTGTCCCGCCCGGCCGACACCAGCGCGAGCCGTGGCCGGACCGCCCGTATCAGCCCGGGATCCTGGTAGGCGGAACCATGGTGGGCGACCTTGAGCACATCCACCGGGCCGAGCGCGGGGTAGGCCCGCAACAGGCCCTGCTGGGCGGGCGGTTCGAGGTCTCCCAGGAGCAGCAGGCGCAGGCCCGCCACGGTCCGGACGAGCAGCGTGACACTGGCGTCGTTCGGCCCGGACTCCTCCGCCCCCGCCACCCTTGGCCGTCCCGCCGGCCACAGCACCTGCCACTCCAGCGGCCCCAGCCGTCTCCGCTCCCCCGGCCCCGCGCGGACGACGGGGACCCCCGCCGCCTGGGCCGTGCGCCGCACGAACGCCGCCTGTGCCGGGGGCTCTTCGAGCCCCGTCGTCTGGATCGCCCCGACCGACCGGCCTCGCAGGACCCCCGGCAGCCCGGCGACATGGTCCGCGTGGAAGTGCGTCAGTACGAGCAGCGGGATCCGCCGGACGCCGAGATCGTGGAGGCAGCGGTCCACCAGGGCCGGGTCGGGCCCCGCGTCCACGACGACGGCCGCGTCCCCACCGGCCGCGAGGACGGTCGCGTCGCCCTGCCCCACCTGACACATCGCGAATGCCCAGCCCGGTGGCGGCCAGCCGCTGACCAGGCGGGTCAGCGGCGGTGGTCGCACCACCGCGAGGAAGAGCAGGACGACACAGCCCACCGCGATCCTCCGCCGGTACGGCAGCCTCCACGCCCCGAGCGCCACGAGGCCGAAGAACCCGGCCAGGAGCAGCCCGCCCCACCAGCCCCCGGGCCAGGTGGCCTCCGCCCCGGGCAGCGCGGCACCCGCCCGGGCCACGCCGGCGATCCACTCGGCGGGCCAGGCCGCGACCGCCGCCACCAGCTCCGCCGCCCGGAGCGAGACCGGGGCCAGCGCGAGCGCGGCGAACCCCAGGACCGTGGCCGGGGCCACGGCCGCCTCGGCGAGCAGGTTGCTGGGGATCGCGACCAGGCTCACCCGGGCGGCGAAGACCGCCACCACGGGCGCGCACACGGCCTGGGCCGCCAGAGCCGCCGCCAACGCCTCGGCGAGCCTGCCCGGCACCCCGCGCCGCCGCAGCGCGTTGCCCCAGCCCGGTGCGATCGTGAGCAGCGCCCCGGTGGCCAGGACGGAGAGCAGGAATCCGTAACTCCGCGCCAGCCACGGGTCGTAGAGCACCAGCATCAGCACCGCGCCGGCCAGCGCGGGCACCAGCGACCTGCGGCGGCCCGTACCGATGGCGAGCAGGGCGACGGAGCCGCAGGCCGCCGCCCGCAGCACGCTCGGATCCGGGCGGCACACGATCACGAAGGCGAGCGTCAGCCCTCCCCCGACCAGCGCGGTGGCCCGCAACGGAAGGCCGAGCCAGGGCGCGAGCCCGCCCCGCTCCGCCCGCAGCGCCGCTCCCGGCCGCCCGATCAACAGGAGCAGGACGACCGTGAGGTTGGAGCCTGAGACCGCGAGCAGGTGCGTGAGGTCCGTGGCTTCGAAGGCGTCGGTGAGGTCCGGACCGATCCGCGAGGTGTCGCCGACGACGAGCCCGGGGAGCAGCGCCCGCGCGTCACCGTCGAGGTTCTCCGTCGCGCGCCGCAGCCCGGCCCGCAGCTCCCCGGCCGTGCGCTGCACGCTGCTCGGCGGCCCGACGATCCGGGGCGGCCCGGCCCCTTCGACGCGCAGCACCGCCGCCAACCTGTCCCCCGGGCGCATCGGGGGCGCGAGCCGTGCGGCGAGCCGCAGCCGGGTCGAGGGCAGCAGCCGCAACCACTCCCGCTGGGCCTCCCCCGCCGGAACGATCACCAGGACCGGTGTCCTGGTCCGGTGCGCGGCGCCGCCCGCCGCCTCGACCCGGGTCGCCTCGCCGTCGAGGACGACGGAGACCGGGGCTGTCCTGTCGCCCCGGACCCGGGGCCTGGTGAGCCGGGGATCGGAGGTGACCGTGACCTCCGCCCCCACGCGGGCGTACTCCTCCGCGAGCCCGGGTACCGGCCCCCGCCTCAGGTCCGCCGCGTGTAGCCCGCCCGAAGCGGCACCGGCGGCGGCGCACAGCAGCACGGCCGCCCCCGCCGTGACCCGAAGCCCCCACCCGGCCCGTCCCCGCCCGGACCATCCCCACCCGGACCACCCTCCCCCCGACCGCACTCCCCCGGACGCCCCGTGCCCGGACCGCACACGAACCGCCGCCATCAAGGCCCCCGCCCCCGCCAGGCAGACGAGCACCCCCGCGCACACCCACCACCCGGTGACCCCCACGGCCAGCGCGGCCGCTCCCCAGGCCGCCAACGCGGGCGGTACGAGCCGGAGATCGGCGGGCCCCTCCTCGTGCGGCCACCCGCGCCCCTCCGGCGCGGGCTCCTCCGTCACCCGGCGCGCGTTCATGGCCGGACCAGCGGCGCGAGGTCCGCGAACCGGCGTTCTCCGATGCCGTTGACCTCGCGCAGCTCGGCCACCGACCGGAAGCCGCCGTGCTCGGTGCGGTGGTCGACGATGTGCTGGGCCAACACCGGCCCCACCCCGGGCAGCGTGTCGAGCTGCTCCACCGTCGCCGCGTTCAGGCTCAGGGGAGCCGCCCGCGTACCCGCCGCGGCGCCTGCTCCGCCGGCCGCTGCCGACCCGCCGCCCACGACGGCCGGTGGCGTCACCCCGACCGCGACCTGCTCGCCGTCGAGCAGGATCCGTGCCCGGTTGAGTCCGGTGAGGTCCGTCCCCGGCCGGACCCCTCCGGCCGCCCGCAGCGCGTCCGCGACGCGTGACCCGGACGGCAGCGTCAACACCCCCGGCCGTCGCACCTTGCCGCTGACGTCGACGACGACACCCGACGGCGCCGCCCCGGGCGCAGCCGCCGTCGAGGCATCGGGAGACACGCCGGCCTCCGGCAGCGGCGCCGCGTGCACGATCTCCGGCGCCCTGACCGCCTCGGGCCTACCGGTCCAGAAGTACCTCCCGGCGATTACGGCCGCCACGACGAGCACCACGGCCAGTGCGGCCAGCGTTCGCGGTTCGAGTCCGCACCGGGACTGCACCCACACCGGCAGCCGTTCACCGAGCGCCAGCCGCAACCGCTCCCACCGTCCGGGAGTCGCCCTCTCTTCCTGCGGGCCGGGTGGCTCGACCACCTCCGACGCTCCCCAGTCCGTCGGGCGTCGGGGCGCGGTCGGCCGGGCGGCGGTGGGAAAGAGCGCCTCGCCCCGGCGTCGTACGGCCGCGCCGTCAGCGGATACCGCGTGCCTTCCCCGTACCCGCCCCCGAGCTCGCGCGGGAGGCGAACCCCGGCCTCGGACGCGGGTGCGCCCGTCCGATCCGGGCGCGCGCCCCGGGCCGCTGGACGCGCCCGCCCTCCTCACCGAGGGGGCGTGACGTACGGAAGAGGGACGGGTTGCGAGATGTGTGCGAAGAGCCATGGAAAGGACGGTAGGCACATCCGTCCGAATCAGCTGAGACGCATCAATTTCCGGGGACAGGCGCCCAGTTGTGGATAAGTCCGTCACTCACTCGAGTGACGGACGCCTCAGCGCGGCGACACGACGACGGCGAGGAGTCCGGGTCCCGTGTGCGCCCCGATCACCGCGCCCACCTCGCTGACGTGCAACTCCTCCACTCCCGGCACCCGTTCCCGCAGCCGGTCGGCGAGCACGGCGGCCCGCTCGGGCGCGGAGAGGTGGTGCACGGCGATGTCGACCGGTCCGGCGCCCGCCCGTTCCACCGCGATCTCCTCCAGGCGGGCGATCGCCTTGGACGCCGTCCGTACCTTCTCGCGCAGCTCGATCCGGCCTCCGTCGAGCTGCAGCAGCGGTTTCACAGCGAGCGCCGAACCGAGCAGCGCCTGCGCGGCGCCGATCCGGCCTCCCCGTCGGAGATAGTCCAGCGTGTCGACGTAGAAGAAGGCGGAGATCCCGGCGGCCCGCTTCTCGGCGGCGGCGACGGCCTCGTCGATCGAGCCGCCGGCGTCCGCGACGTCCGCCGCCGCCAGCGCGCAGAAGCCGAGCGCCATGGCCACCATGCGAGTGTCGACCACCCGGACCGGTACGGGAGCGTCCTTGGCCGCCACGACGGCGGCGTCGTACGTACCGGACAACTCGCCGGAGAGGTGGAGCGAGACGATGCCCGTCGCGCCGGCCTCGGCCGCCGCGCGGTACGTCTCCGCGAAGACGCCGGGGCTCGGCCGCGAGGTGGTCACGGGCCGGCGCTTCTGCAGCGCCTGGGCCAGCGAGCGGGCCGAGATCTCGGTCCCCTCTTCGAGCGCTCTGTCGCCGATGACGACGGTGAGGGGAACCGCGGTGATGCCGTGCCGCTCCATCGTCTGGGATGGCAGGTAGGCCGTGGAATCGGTGACGATCGCGACATGCCGGGACATGAGCGGGAGGTTACCCGCCGGGGCCGCCTCACGGCAGCCCGGCCCCGCGTTCCACGACGTCAGTTCGTGGTCTCGGGCCGCGCGGTCTTCTCCCACGGGTAGGTGGTCAGACGCGGGTCGCGCGCCGTGATGGCCTGCGGCGCCTGCCGGTCCGGGGCCTCCCCGTCCGGCCGGGGCCCGGCCTTCACGTCGCCGTCCGCGCCACCGCTTCCGTCGGCCCGTGCGTCCGTCTCCGCGGGCCAGACCTGTTCCCGCTCGGCGTCCGGCGCCGGGGCGCCCGCGTCGGGCCAGGAGAAGTCGTCCGAGGCGGGGTCCTGGGCGGTCGATCCCGACCAGTGGCGCAGCGCGCCCGCCTCCAGGTCGATCTGGGCGCTCAGCGAGGACAGGTCGTCCTCCGCGAACTTCTGCGCCCGGTCCCTGGCCGCCCAGCGCAGCGAGTCGGCCGAGTGCGTGATCCGCTCCGTACGCTCCCGCAGGCCCTTGAGCTGTCCGGCCACCCTCGCCCGGTCGGGCTCGCGCTCCAGCCGCTTGAGGTCCTCGTCCAACTCGCGGCCATGGGCGCTGAGCCGCTGGAAGAGCTCGAGGGACTCCTTCAGCGAGGCGTCCTCGGCCACGCCCGCCTGCAGGGCGTCCTGTGTCGCGCGCATCGACGTCCGCAGGGAGAGCCGCAGCTGGGCCAGTTCACCGCCCACCCCGCCCTGTCCGTAGCTCTTGGCGCGCAGCGTGGTGTCCTCGACGGTGCGTCGAGCCTGGTGGATCGTGCGGTCGACGCCCCGCTTGGCGGCCTTGACCGCCTTCACGGTGGCATAGACCCCCAGCGCCACGAAGGCGAAGAAGAGCAGAGCCATGATCACAATCGCGGCTTCCATGTCCGCCCCTCCGGCGTGGGTCGAATTCCCTCGGCTGTCGTTCTTCCACGGTAAACGGAACGGGCAGGCCAGAGGTTCCAACGGAACCCCCAACCTGCCCGTAGGGGAAACCCCCCATGCCTGGCTGCCGGGACCAGCTGCGGGTATCAGCTGGAGCAAGCGGCTGCGGCGATCAGCTGCCGAAACTATCCGGCGACGATGTTGACCAGCTTCGGCGCCCGCACGATCACCTTGCGGATCTGCGCGTCGCCCAGCGCCGCGACCACGTGCGCGTCGCCCAGGGCCAGCGCCTCCAGCTCCGCGTCCGTGATCGCCGGGGAGACCTCCAGGCGGGCCTTGACCTTGCCCTTGATCTGCACGACGCAGGTCACGGTCTCGTCGACGACGTACGCCGGGTCCGCGACCGGGAAGTCCTGGTGGACGACCGACTCGGTGTGGCCCAGCTTGCGCCACAGCTCCTCGGCGATGTGCGGGGCCAGCGGGGCGACCAGCAGCACCAGCCGCTCGGCGACCGAGCGGGAGACCGGGCCGCCCACCTTGGTCAGGTGGTTGTTCAGCTCGGTGACCTTGGCGATGGCGGTGTTGAAGCGCATGGCCGCCATGTCCTGCGAGACACCGTCGATCGCCTTGTGCAGGGCGCGCAGCGTGTCCTCATCAGGCTCGGTGTCGACGACCGTCGCCTCGCCGGTCGACTCGTCGACGATGTTGCGCCACAGCCGCTGCAGCAGCCGGTACTGGCCGACCACCGCGCGCGTGTCCCAGGGGCGGGAGACGTCCAGCGGGCCCATCGCCATCTCGTACAGGCGCAGGGTGTCGGCGCCGAACTCGGTGCAGATCTCGTCCGGCGTGACGGCGTTCTTCAGGGACTTGCCCATCTTGCCCAGGACGCGGCTGACCTTCTCGCCCTGGTACCAGTAGCCGCCGTCGCGCTCCTCGACCTCGGCGGCCGGCACGGCGATGCCGCGCGCGTCCCGGTAGACGAAGGCCTGGATCATGCCCTGGTTGTACAGCTTGTGGAACGGCTCGGCGGAGGAGACGTGACCCAGGTCGAACAGCACCTTGGACCAGAACCGTGCGTACAGCAGGTGCAGTACGGCGTGCTCGGCACCGCCGACGTACAGGTCGACGCCACCGGTGGGCATGCCCTCGCGCGGGCCCATCCAGTACTGCTCGACCGCCGGATCGACCAGCTTCTCGGAGTTGTTCGGGTCCAGGTAGCGCAGCTCGTACCAGCAGGAACCGGCCCAGTTGGGCATGGTGTTGGTCTCGCGGCGGTACTTCTTCGGCCCGTCGCCCAGGTCCAGGGTGACGTTGACCCAGTCCTCGTTGCGGGACAGCGGCGTCTCGGGCCGGGTGTCGGCGTCGTCCGGGTCGAAGGTGCGCGGCGAGTAGTCGTCGACCTCGGGCAGCTCCAGCGGCAGCATCGACTCGGGCAGCGAGTGCGCGATGCCGTCCTCGTCGTAGACGATCGGGAAGGGCTCGCCCCAGTAGCGCTGGCGGCTGAACAGCCAGTCGCGCAGGCGGAAGTTGACGGTGCCCTCGCCGATGCCGCGGTCGGCCAGCCAGGCGGTGATCTTCGCCTTGGCCTCGACGACGCCCAGACCGTCCAGGGAGATCTCGTCGTTCGCCGAGTTGACCAGCTTCGCCTCGTACGAGGCGAAGGCGTCGTCCCAGGTGGACGGGTCGGTGCCGCGCTCGTCGCTCGGCTCCACGACGCAGCGCATCGGCAGCTCGAAGGCGCGCGCGAAGGCGAAGTCACGGGTGTCGTGGGCGGGGACGGCCATGATCGCGCCGGTGCCGTAGCCCATCAGGACGTAGTCGGCGATGAAGACAGGGACCTGCTCGCCGCTGACCGGGTTGGTGGCGTACGCGCCGGTGAAGACACCGGTCTTGTCCTTGGCCTCGGCCTGGCGCTCGACGTCGGACTTCGAGGCGGCCTGCTTGCGGTAGGCGGCGACGGCGTCGGTCGGGGTGGCGTGGCCGCCCGTCCACACATCGTGGGTGCCGGCCGGCCACGCGTCCGGGACGATCTTCTCGACCAGGTCGTGCTCGGGGGCCAGGACCATGTAGGTGGCGCCGAACAGGGTGTCCTGGCGGGTGGTGAAGACGGTGATCGCACCGGCGTCGCCGACCTGGAAGTCGACGCGGGCGCCCTCGGAGCGGCCGATCCAGTTGCGCTGCTGCAGCTTGATGGCCTCGGGCCAGTCCAGCGCGTCCAGGTCGTCCAGCAGCCGGTCCGCGTAGGCGGTGATGCGCATGTTCCACTGGCGCAGCTTGGCCTTGAAGACGGGGAAGTTGCCGCGCTCGGAACGGCCGTCGGCGGTGACCTCCTCGTTGGCCAGGACGGTGCCCAGGCCGGGACACCAGTTGACCGGCGCGTCGGAGGCGTAGGCCAGGCGGTACGCGCCCAGCACGTCGGAGCGCTCGGCGGCGGTCAGCTCGCTCCACGCGCGCGTGGAGCCGGATGCCTCACGGCCGGCCGCGGGGACCTCACGGGTGCCGTTCTCGAACTGCTCGACCAGCTCCGCGATCGGACGGGCCTTCTTGGCCTCGTCGTCGTACCAGGAGTTGAAGATCTGCAGGAAGATCCACTGGGTCCACTTGTAGTAGTCCGGGTCGATCGTGGCGAACGAGCGGCGCTTGTCGTGGCCCAGGCCCAGCCGGCGCAGCTGGACCCTCATGTTCTCCATGTTGGCCTCGGTGGACACGCGCGGGTGCGTACCCGTCTGCACGGCGTACTGCTCGGCCGGCAGGCCGAAGGCGTCGAAGCCCAGGGTGTGCAGCACGTTGTGGCCGGTCATGCGCTGGTGGCGGGCGAAGACATCGGTGGCGATGTAGCCCAGCGGGTGACCGACGTGCAGGCCCGCACCCGAGGGGTACGGGAACATGTCCATGATGAACTTCTTGGGGCGGGCGACGACCGCCGCGTCCCCCGCCAGGTCACCGGTCGGGTTCGGGGCCTCGTAGGTTCCCTCGGCGTCCCAGAAGTCCTGCCAGCGTGCCTCGATGTCGGCGGCCATGGTCGCCGTATAACGATGCGGGGCCGCCGTCTCGGCAGCCGAATTCATCTCGCTCATGATCCTTGAAGCTCCATCGATCGTCTCTGCCCACTGCCCGCGAACTGCACTGCCACGAAATGAAAAATCCCCTCGCACAGGAGGGGACGCCGCGCCGATTCCGACCGGATCTTTCATCCGTCGGGACTGATCAGCGCGGCTCGCTAAGCAGAAGGCGTACGGCACGCATGGCGTCAGGGTACCGCAGGGCCCGCACGGGCCGCACCGACGTTCCACCCGGCGGCCACCCGACGGTCGGCGGCGGTCGACGGCGCCCGAGGCGCCCGGGTTACTCCGCGTATCGCCCCTATCCGGGGCAACCCCAAAGTCAGTTCTCCGTCTCGTGCCGCGTAAACGAGCAAACCACCTACCGGTCGGTATGGAGCGACTTAGCATGCCGCAACGGGACCGCTTATCCGCACCATTCGGAGTCGCACCCATGAACCCTCATCGCAAGATCCGTTCCTCCCCCGTCCTGCGAACCGGTTTGAGCCGGCCGGTTCAGCGCGGGATTTCGATCGCGGCGCTGGTGATCATTCCCCTGCTCGTCCTCGGCGGCAGTGACGGATTCCGGGCCGCCCTCGACTTCACCAGCGGCGTGCTGTCGTTGGTGTCCCTCACCGCGTCGGTCGCGTGGGGCCTGATCGCGACCGACCGGCTGCTGCTCTCCACCCGGCACCGGCTGCTCGCCCAGGGGATCCATCGCGCCACCGCGGTCGCCTCGCTCGGCTTCCTGCTGTTGCACGGCACCGTGAAGGTCGCCCTCGGCCATGTCGAGCCGGTCGGCGCGCTGATCCCCTTCGGCCTCGGAGTCACCGGGACCTCGGCGCTCATCGGCTTCGGCTCGCTCGCCGGGCTCCTCATGGTCGTCACGGCCGCCACAGGAGCCCTGCGCAGCACCCTGGCGGGCCGGAGCCGCTTCGCCGCCCGCTGGCGCCCGCTGCACATGCTGGCGTACCCGGCCTGGTGCCTCGCCCTGGTTCACGGTCTGTACGCCGGACGGCCCGCCGCCACCTGGGTCCTCGTCATGTACTGCCTGGCCCTGACCGCGGTCGCGACGGCCGTCTCGCTCCGGCTGCTGCCCGCCCCCACCCAGCGGGCGCTCGCGGACCGGTTCGCCGACCTCCTGGCGTCCCTGGAGGGCAGGACCCGGCCTCCGGAGCCGGACGACGGGGCCGAGAGCACCGAAAGCGCCGAGAGCACGGCCGCCGCGTCCGTCCCCGACGAACCCCCCACCCTGTCCGCCGAGTGGCTCGACCGGCCCGCCCCCGGCGTCCCGGCGGGCTTCTCGGCCGCCTACCGCGCGGTGTCCCGCGCCGCGCCCGAGCCCGTTCCGTACGCACCCGAGACGCCCCCGTACGCCTCGGAGCCCGCCCCGTACGCCTCGGAGCCCGCCCCGTCCGTGTCCGAGCCCGTTCCGTACGCCGCCGATGGCGGCCGCGCCCCGCTCGCCGAGCGCGTTCCCCTCACCGAGGAGATACCCGTCGTCCCCGACCCGCCCGTCCGCCCCGGCTTCTGGCCCGCTCCCTCGCCCCCGGTGCCCACGTACGCCGCTCCGCCCCCGGCGCCCACGTACCGCACCCCACCCCCGATGCCCACGTACTCCAGCCCACCCCCGATGCCGACATACGGCACCCCACCCCCGATGCCGACGTACGCGACCCCTCCCCCGGCGCCGACGTACGCCACCCCGCCCCCCGCGGGTGAGCCCTGGACCGCGCCCACAGGAGACCGCACGTGAACGCACCGCTCCCCGACGTCCCCGAGGTCCGGGTGGTCGGCCTGCCCCAGCTCACCCAGGGGTTCGACCTGGTCGAGCGGCTCGGCCTGGAGATGCACCTGAAGGTGCACGGTCCGCTCGACCCGCTGAGCGGCGAGCAGCTGGCCCAGCTCGCGGACGACATGTCCCTCCACGGGCGCGGTGGCGCCGGTTTTCCCTTCGGCCGCAAGCTCAGGGCGGTCGGCCAGGCGGCGATCCGCCGTGGGGTGCGCCCGGTGGTCGTGATCAACGGCAGCGAGGGCGAGCCCGCCTGCCGCAAGGACACCGTGCTGCTCAACCGCGCCCCGCACCTGATCCTGGACGGCGCGCTGCTCGCGGCGGAGGCCCTCGGCGCCCGGACGCTGATCGTGGCCGTGACCCGTAACTCCACGGAGATCTCCGTCAGGGCCGCGCTCGCCGAGCGGGGCCTCTCCGACCGGCGTGGACAGGCTCTACGCGCGCGTGTCGTCCGTACTCCCGAGCGGATGGTCTCCGGGGAGGCCTCGGCGGTGATCCGCGCGGCGGGCGGCGGCCCCGCCCTGCCGCCCGGCCGTCGGGAGCGCGCTGCGGAGTCGGGGGTGGGCGGTGCGCCGACGCTGCTGTCCAACGCCGAGACCTTCGCCCAGCTGGCCGTGGCGGCCCGGATCGGTCCGCGCCGCTACCGCCACACCGGTCTGGACTCGGAACCCGGCACGGTCCTGCTGACGCTGTCCGGCGCGGTCGCGCGCCCCATGGTCGTCGAGGTTCCGACGGGTGTCCCGCTGCGGTACGTGCTTCAGCTGGCGGGCGCCCCGCCGCTGCTCCAGGGCGTCCTCACGGGCGGCTACCACGGCAACTGGATCGACTCGGTCTCGGTCGACGACGCGGTGGTCTCACGTGCGTCCCTGGCGGCCGTCGGCGGAGCGCTCGGGGCCGGGGCGATCCTGCCGATCGGACCGGAGACCTGCCCGCTCGGGGAGTCGCTGCGGGTCGCGAACTGGCTGGCGGCGGAGACCGCAGGCCAGTGCGGGCCGTGCCGGCTCGGGCTCCCCGCGGCGGCCGGCGGTCTCTCCGACGTACTGAACGGAGGCGGCCCGGCCGCGCTGGAAGCGCTGCGGGCGGTCACCCAGGCGGTCAAGGGCAGGGGCGCGTGCAAGCACCCGGACGGTTCGGCCCGCTTCCTCGCCTCGACGGTCTCGGCCTTCACCGACGATCTGGCCGCCCATGTCCTCGGCGGTGGCTGCGGACGCCCGACCGTCGGCGTGCTGCCGCTCCCCGGCCCCGGCCAGCAGGACGCGGAGGAGTCCATTCCGACCGGCGAGAAGCTGGCCGTGGACTGGACGCTCTGCCAGGGGCACGGACTGTGCGCGGACATCGTGCCGGAGCTGATCCGGCTGGGCCCGGACGGCTATCCGGCGCTCGCCGACGCCTCCGTACCGACGCATCTGCGCGGGCGGGCGCAGCGGGCCGTGGGCCGCTGTCCCGCGCTGGCGCTCCGGATCGAGCCTGCGCCCCAGGAGCGGCCGGCGCTGCCGCCCGGCGCAGGCCGTAAGGCACTGGGCAGCGGCCGGGGTTGACACCCCGGCTCCCCGGGAGCCGCCGAACACGAAGAAGCGGGCCATCCGATTCGGATGGCCCGCTTCTTCGTTGATTGTGGAGCTAAGGAGAATTGAACTCCTGACCTCCTGCATGCCATGCAGGCGCTCTACCAACTGAGCTATAGCCCCTCGCTGTCCGCCCCGTTCCGGGTTTCCCCCGCGGCGACAGACAGAACATTAACCGGCCCCCCGGGGGATCACCAAATCGTTTCCCTGGGCGTTCGACCTCGGCGGGTAGGGTCCCCCTCTGTGACCGTGACCGTCCTCGCCCGAACCCGCGCCCGCCAGTGGCCCCTCGCCACCGCCGTGGCGGTCTGTCTCGTCTCGTTCGTCGCCTTCTGGGTGGCGCAGCGGCTCGCCCACGTGAACATGCTCGACGTGATGGTCTACCGGGCGGAGGGAGAGACGGTCCGGGCCGGCGGCGACCTCTACGCGATGCGCGCCACCTCGGCGAACCTCGCCATGACCTACCCGCCCATCGCGGGGCTGATGTTCGTCCCGCTGACGTTCGTCGACGTTCCGCTGATGCGCACGCTGGCCACGGCCGGGAACCTGCTCCTCGTGGTCGCGCTGGTCCAGCTCTCGCTGCGGCTGGTCCGCCCGTCGCTCACCGGCGAGCGGCTGTGGCGCACCACGCTCTGGGTGGCGGCGGTCGTCGTCTGGTGCGAGCCGGTGTGGACGACGCTGCGGTACGGGCAGATCAACCTGCTCATCGCGGTGGCGGTGCTGTGGGACTTCACACGCCGCGAGGGCAGCCGCTGGGCGGGCCTGGGCATCGGTCTGGCGACTGCGGTGAAGCTCACACCGGGGCTCTTCGTCGTCCTCCTGCTGGCCGCCGGACTGCTCCAGTGGCGCCGCGAGAAGCGCTGGAACGCCTGGCTGCGCACGGCCGCCACGGCGACGGGGGTGTTCCTCGGGGCGACCCTCGTCGGCGCGCTGGCCCTGCCGTACGACTCCAAGCGCTTCTGGACGCACACGCTCTTCGAGACGGGTCGGGTCGGCTTCGCCGAGGAGACCGCCAACCAGTCGCTGCGTGGGGTGCTGGCCCGGCTGATGCACACCGACGACCCCGGTCTGCTGTGGGCGGTGGTCGCCGCCCTGCTCGGAGGCGCGGCGATGGTGCTCGCGGTCCGGGCCGCGCTGCGCGGGGACAAGGCGCTCGCCGTGGTCGTCTGCGCGGTCACGGCGCTGATGATCAGCCCGATCTCGTGGTCCCACCACTGGGTGTGGTGCGTGCCGCTGCTGGTCCTGCTGGTGGACCGCCGCGAGCGGATACGGCCTGCCTGGACGGTCTGGGCGGTGGCGCTCGTCTTCGCCTCGTTCGCGCTCTGGTGGGTTCCGCACGACCCGGGTCGCCCCGAACTCGATCAGAACGCCGGTCAGATGCTGCTCTCGGCGGTCTATCCGCTGACCGTGCTGGCGCTGTTCGCGGGCTACGCGCTCACGCGCCCGCGTCAGGCCGTGGCGAAGGAGTAGAACCGCTTGAGGGTGCAGTGTTCGTCGAGGAGCCGACCGTAGATCGGCTCCCCTTCGAGCTCGCGGTACGTCTCGATGGGGTCGCCTTTTATGATCAGCGCCCGCGCGCACTCCTCGCACCAGTACTGGTACTCGATGTTGACCGGGTCCATGTCACGGACGATGGGCGTACCACTGCCGCACCAGTCGCATTTCCGCCTGTGTGCACCCATCACTCAGCTCCAGCTGTGGCCGCAGGACGTGCACACATAGGACACTCCGCCGTTGTCACCGAGCATTTGGGCCACCTGGGCGGAACCGCACGAGGGGCAGTCGAGCAGAACTCCGGTCCCTTCGGCCGCGGCGGACGCCACGGCAGGGACCTCGAAAGGTTCTGCGGACTCGACGGGCTCGGTGACGGCATGGGCCTCGGCATCCTCGGCACCGCTCACGGCCAACGCGCACTCCCTCCCGCCCGGACCCTCGTTCCCCTCCGGCCGTCCGATTCTGCCATGGCCCCGCAAGGGGGTCAGCGAGCTCGGCGTACGAGGCCGGTCGACGCGCCCAAGATCGAAGCGACGGCCAGGGCGAGGGCGCATGCCCACAGCGCGTCGGCGGAGGCATACGCCCCCGGCGCGTGCAGCCGGCCGAGGAAGAGCGTGCCGAAGGCGGCCACACCGATCAGCTGGCCGAGCTGGGTGACGGTGGCGAGCAGACCACTGGCGTCGGCGGCGTCCTCGGGCCGTACGGCGGCCAGCGCACCGGTCAGGGCGGGGCTGAAGGCAAGCGCGAGCCCTCCGCCCATGGCGGCGAGGGCCGGGTAGAGCGCCCAGCCGCCCGTGTCGCCGCCCCTGAGGAGACCGCCCATGGCCAGGGCGGCCACTGCCGCGGTGAAGAATCCTCCCGGGATCAGGAAGCGCTGGGCGCGGGCCGGCCAGCGCCGCCAGGTGAGGCCGATCACGCCGAACACGACGGCTGCCGGTGCGAACGTGAGCCCCGCGCGCAGGGCGCTGTACCCGAGCCCTCCCTGCAGGTGCAGGGTGAGGGTGAACAGGAACCCGGCGTTGACGGCCATCGCCACGCCGATCCGGAACGCGGCCCGTCCGATGCCGGGGATCCGCAGGACGCGCGGGGCGATGAGCGGGGCGCCACCACGGCGGGCGAGCCGCGACTCGTACGCGCCGAAGGCCACGAACACCGCGACGGAGGCCGCGAGCGAGATCCAGGACCACAGCGGCCAGTCCTCCTCCTGCCCGAGGACCAGCGGGACGGTCAGGAGCGAGACGGCGGCCGCCAGGAGGACCAGGCCGGGCAGGTCGAGGGGGCGGGAGCGTTCGGGTTCGGTGCGCGCGTCGCGCGGCAGGACGCGGGCGCCGAGAGCCAGCAGGGCCAGTCCGATGGGCACGTTGACGAGGAAGACCGGCCGCCAGCCGCTGCCGAGGAGATCCGCGCTGACGAGGACACCGCCGGCGACCTGGCCGGCGGCCGCGCCCGTGGCGAGCACCGCGGAGTACGCCCCGAGGGCGCGGACGCGGCCCTCCCCCGTGAAGGTGCGCTGGATGAGGCTGAGCACCTGCGGGATCATCAGGGCCGCCCCCGCGCCCTGGACGAGCCGGAACGCGACCAACTGGCCCGTGTCCGCCGCCAGTCCGCAGGCGAGCGAGGCGGCGGTGAAGACGGCGAGTCCGCCGAGGTACGTCCGGCGGTGGCCGAGGCGGTCGCCGAGCCGCGCGCCGGTGATCAGCAGGACCGCGTAGGCGATGGTGTATCCGGCGACGACGAGCTGAAGTCCCGCTCCTGAGGCGGAGAGTTCGGTACGGATGGTGGGGGCGGCGACGTTGACGATGAAGGCGTCGAGCAGCGCCATGAACTGCGCGGCGAGCACCACCGCGAGCAGCAGCCCGGGCCGGTTGTCGGTGCCACCGTCTTTACTGAGTACGGGACGTGTTGTGGTCGTCGTCATGGCAGCCAGCGTGACGAGGATCCGATACGGGTAACGAGAGCCCGCTGATGCTGGTACTGACACCACCTGGCAACGGCGGTACGGGGACTCGACCATGGGGGGTGTGACGATCTTGGCAGCACCGGCACAGCAGCGCCGCAGACACGAACTGGCCGCGTTCCTCCGCAGCCGCCGGGCCCGGGTGACTCCGGAGGACGTGGGGATGCCACCCGGCTTACGCCGCCGCACGCCGGGGCTGCGCCGCGAGGAGGTCGCCCAGCTCTCCGGCGTCGGCGTCACCTGGTACACCTGGCTGGAACAGGGCCGTCCGATCAACGCCTCCGCCCAGGTGCTCGACGCGGTGGCCCGAGTCCTCCGGCTCGACCGGCCCGAGCGCGAGCATCTGTACCACCTCGCGGAGGTGCCGTTCGCGCCCGACCACGGCAGCGAGGACGTGGACGTGGTCAGTCCGGAGATCCAGGGCATCCTGGACGCCCTGGTCCCGCATCCGGCGGTCGTCTACAACAGCCGTTACGACGTGCTCGCGACCAACTCGACGTACCGGCTGCTGTTCGCCGCGCCGGAGACCACCCCGGCCGACGTCCGCAACGTGCTGTGGACGCTCTTCACCCTCGACGACCACCGCTGTCCGCTCGTCGACAAGCGGCGCGAGCTTCCGCTGATGGTGGCCCAGATGCGCGGCGCGTACGGCCGGCACGTGGGCGAGCCGGCCTGGGAGTCGTTCGTCCGCCGGCTCGCGGAGGCGAGCCCTGAGTTCGCCCGGCTGTGGCGGAGCGGCGACGTGGTCCCGCCCGGCAGCCAGGTCAAGACCTTCCGTCATGACGCCGTCGGAGAGCTGCGGATGACGTCGGTGTCGCTCTCCATCAACGGGATGCCGGAGTGCCGGATCGTGGCCTACACCCCGAACGACGAGGAGAGCAGGAGGGCGATCGAGGTGCTGCGCGCCGAGGGGGTGGACACCTGGACGTGACGGCGCCGCAGGACGGGGAGGGGGAAACGACGAATCCCGCCCCCTGGTGGGGACGGGATTCGGTGACTGTGGAGCTAAGGAGAATTGAACTCCTGACCTCCTGCATGCCATGCAGGCGCTCTACCAACTGAGCTATAGCCCCTCGTGTTCTTCGCGCTCCGCGCCGCGAACAAGAAGAACTTTAGCTTGTGACCTGCCGGAAAGTGAAATCCGGGTGGGCGGGCCGCTCAGTCGTCGTCGCCGAGGACCGGTTCGGGCAGCGTGCCGGCGTTGTGCTCCAGGAGCCGCCAGCCTCGGGCGCCCTCGCCGAGGACGGACCAGCAGCAGTTGGTGAGCCCGCCGAGGCTCTCCCAGTGGTGCGCCTCCAGGCCGAGGAGCCGGCCGATGGTGGTGCGGATGGTGCCGCCGTGGCTGACGACGACGAGCGTGCCGTTCTCGGGCAGCTTGTCGGCGTACTCCAGGACCAGCGGTGCGG
Source organism: Streptomyces sp. NPDC048370 (assembly GCF_043200825.1). Lineage (NCBI taxonomy): Bacteria > Bacillati > Actinomycetota > Actinomycetes > Kitasatosporales > Streptomycetaceae > Streptomyces > Streptomyces sp. NPDC048370. The sequence goes on from NZ_JBICYI010000004.1 coordinate 413,163, forward strand.
CCCGGTCGGCGACCTCGGTCTCCAGCTCGCCGCCGCCCCGGCGCACGGGCTCGCCGCGCTTCCAGGCGGCGTACTGGTCGCCGTAGCGCGCGACGATCTCGTCGTGGGTCAGCCCCTGCCACTCCCCCGCGTACGTCTCACGCAGGGCGGAGTCGTGCGTGACGAGGTGACCGGTGATCGCGGACAGCTCGGCCGCGGTGGCCGCCGCCCGCTTCAGGTCGGAGGCGATGATCGCGTCCGGCTTGAGCGAGGCGAGCAGCCGGGCGGACCGGCGCGCCTGGGCGACGCCGGTCTCGGTCAGCTCGATGTCCGTGGAGCCCTGGAAGCGGCGCTCCAGGTTCCACGAGGTCTGACCGTGCCGCCACAGGACGATGCGGCGGCCACTGCCGCCCTTGGTGGTGCTCAGCTCAGCTCACCGTCCGTCTCCTCGCCGACACCGGTCAGGGCGGCGTGCTCGGCGGCCTTGCCGCGGGTCTTCAGGGCGTCCTCGGGAAGAGGCAGCTCGGGGCAGTCCTTCCACAGCCGCTCCAGGGCGTAGAAGACCCGCTCCTCGCTGTGCTGGACGTGGACGACGATGTCGACGTAGTCCAGGAGGATCCAGCGGGCGTCGCGGTCGCCCTCGCGGCGGACCGGCTTGGCGCCGAGCTCCTTGTTGAGCCGCTCCTCGATCTCGTCGACGATCGACTTGACCTGGCGGTCGTTGGGCGCGGAGGCGAGCAGGAAGGCGTCGGTGATCGACAGCACATCGCTGACGTCGTACGCGATGATGTCGTGCGCGAGCCGGTCGGCCGCCGCCTGGGCGGCGGCGTTGACGAGCTCGATGGAACGATCCGTGGCGGTCACAAGCAGGCTTTCGTCGGCGGTCAGAGACACATCAAGGGTCTCACGTACCGCCGACCGCCCCGCAAACGATTACGAACGGGTCACTTCTTGCTCCCGGGGATCTTGTAGTCCTGGCCCAGAACCACCGTGACATCGGCGTTTCCGGCAGGCTTGCCCTTCTTCACCGAGCCGTCCGGGAGACCGAGCGTCTTGGCGACCTCGGCGGCGGTCGCCTTCTGGGCGTCGTCGCCGTACAGGACCTGTGACGTCTCCTGGGTGGCCGCCTCGGCGCCGCCCACGAAGGAGAACCCTCCGTTGACCAGGACGACCCTGGCGGGCTCGGTGGCGTCCTTGCCGGTGGCGTCCTTGACCGAGACACGAACCGCCGCGCCCTGCTCGGGGGCGCTGACCTTGCCGCCGAGGATGTCCTTGACCACGCTGTCGGACGCGGCCTCGCTGAGCGAGCCGTCCTGCTCCACCGGGAGCAGGGCCGTCTTGTAGTCGCCGCCCTTGGCGTGCTTGGCCAGTCCGGCGAGCGAGGCGCCGAGGTCCTTCTCCGGCAGCGACGGGTCCAGGATCATGACCAGCGTCGCGATGGTGTCCGCGTTGGCCTTGGGGTCGTCGGACATCTTCCGCAGCACGCTGTAGAGGACCTGGCCGAAGCGCTGGAGCTGCTTGGCCTCGGCCTCGCCGGGCGCGCGGTAGGTGGCGTAGGCGACGGCGGCGCGTCCGTTGAGCGTCTGGTTCTCGCCCTTGGTGACGAGCGGGTCCTCGCCCTTCTTGTCGCTGGGCACGGTGGCGTCGGTGGTGAGGTCGATGTTGCTGACCAGCTCGACCAGGTTCTCCAGGAACGGGGTGTCCAGGCGCCAGGTGCCTGTGATCTTCGTGCCGAGGAGGTTGCCGACCGCCTCGCGCGTGCCGCTGGATCCGTCGTCCTCGACGGATTTGGCGAGGGTGGTCGTGGAGCCCTCCGAGTTGGACACCGAGAGGCTGTTGGGGAGCAGGACGGTGGTGCCCTGTCCTGTCGTGGTGTTGTCGACGAGGAGGGCGGTGGAGGTGTTGCCGCTCTTGATGTCGTGGAGGTGGACGACGATCGTGTCGCGCTTCTGCGGGCCGGTCGCGGTGTTCTGCTTCTGCTCCTCGCCGGACATGCCGGGGAGCTTGCCCGCGGACCAGAGGTAGCCGACCCCGCCGACGGCGGCGAGGGCGAGGACGACGATCAGGGCGACGACCCGGTTGCGGCCGCGCCGCCTGGCCTCCTCGCGCCGCTCGGAGCGGCTCTCGGTGAACTTCAGCCAGTCGATGACGTCTTCGGAGTCCTCGTCGGGCTCCTCGATGAACGAGAACTGCTCGGTGCGGTAGTCGCGCTCGCCGCCGCCCTCCGGCGCGGGGCGCTGGCCCGGCACACCGGGCGGCGCGGCCACCGGGGCGGCCGGAGCGGGCGCGGGCCTGGGCGCGGCGGCCGGAGCCGTCTCGGCCTGGACGGCCCACTGCTGGCCGGTGTCGTACGAGGAGTAGCCGTAGCCCTGCTGCTGCGGCTGCCCGTACGGGTCGTACTGCGGCTGCTGCTGGGGGGCCGTCCGGGGCTGCTGGGGCTGGACGGGCTGCCCGTAGGCGTCGTAGCCGTACCCCTGCTGCTGGCCCTGCGCCTGACCCTGCGCCTGACCCTGTTGCTGGACGGGCTGCTGGGTGTGTGGCTGCTGCTGGCCGTACGGGTCGTAGGCGTCGTACGGCTGTTGCGCCTGCGGTGGGACCTGCTGGTACACCGGCTGCCCGTACTCGTCGTAGCCGATGATCTGCGGCTGCGGGTAGTACGGGTCGTACGGGTTCTGATCGTTCACCGGTGCCCCTCTCCGAGGCTCACTCGCCGCGGTACAACTGGCGCTTGTCGATGTAGCGCACCACACCGTCCGGGACCAAATACCAGACCGGATCGCCCTGCGCGACCCTCACCCGGCAGTCGGTGGAGGAGATGGCGAGGGCGGGAACCTCGACGAGCGAGACGCCCCCCTTGGGCAGGCCGTCGTCCGTCAGGTCGTGGCCCGGCCGGGTGACGCCGATGAAGTGGGCGAGCGAGAAGAGCTCCTCGGCGTCGCGCCACGTGAGGATCTGCGACAGCGCGTCGGCACCCGTGATGAAGAAGAGGTCCGAGTCGCCGTTGAGGGAGCGCAGGTCCCGCAGGGTGTCGATGGTGTACGTCGGCCCGCCCCGGTCGATCTCGATACGGCTGACCGAGAACTGCGGGTTGGACGCCGTGGCGATGACCGTCATCAGGTAACGGTCCTCGGCAGGCGAGACCGCCTTGTGGCTCTTCTGCCACGGCTCCCCGGTCGGCACGAACACCACCTCGTCGAGGTGGAACAGGGCGGCCACCTCACTGGCGGCCACCAGGTGTCCGTGGTGGATCGGGTCGAACGTTCCGCCCATCACGCCCAGGCGGCGCTTGCCGCGGCCGCCAGTAGGCACTTCCTGCTCTCCCATGCGTGCAGAGCCTACTGGCACGGCTGCGGGCGCCTTCGATCCGGTCGCCGGCTCAGCGGTCGCGGTTGAAGCGGGTGGTGATCCACAGCAGCAGGAGCAGCGCGCCGAGTGCGCCGAAACCGGTGAGGTAGGGGTTGAGGCTGTCGTGGTTGCCGCCGTGCTCGGCGCCCTCGGCGAGCATGACCAGGTTCGCGGCGGTGCTGTGGAGGCTCATCTTCGGCAGGACCTATCGATCGGGGATGGGAGCGGATGACTTCGCGCACATCGTATGCGGGCCGTCCGGGCACGCTCACGCCGACTCAGTCGTTGACCGGGCTGTCGTACCCCGTCGTTGCCCCCGCGCCCGAGTTATCCACAGGCTCCGGCGCTCCGGGACCCCAGCACCTAGGCTGGGATGCGTCAGGGGGACGAGCAAGGTCTCGTACGAACAGGGGGCATCCATGACTGAGAAGACCGACAACGACCACGGGAACGTGCCGAGCAGGCAGCGCAAGCGCTTCCCCGACATCTCCTCGCGCGCCTACGAGCACCCGGCGGACCGCTCGGCGCTTGTCGCCCTGCGCAAGCTCACCGGCTTCGACACGGTCTTCAAGGCGCTCAGCGGGCTGCTGCCCGAGCGCAGCCTGCGACTGCTCTTCCTCTCCGACTCCGTGCGGGTGAGCGACGCCCAGTTCTCCCACCTCAACGACATGTTGAGGGATGCGTGTTACATCCTGGACCTGGAGAAGGTCCCGCCGATGTACGTCACGCAGGACCCGAAGCCGAACGCGATGTGCATCGGCCTGGACGAGCCGATCATCGTGGTCACCACCGGCCTCGTGGAGCTGCTCGACGAGGAGGAGATGCGGGCGGTCGTCGGCCACGAGGTGGGCCACGCCCTCTCCGGTCACTCCGTGTACCGCACGATCCTGCTGTTCCTCACCAGCCTGGCGGTCAAGGTCGCCTGGATCCCGCTCGGGAACGTGGCGATCATGGCGATCGTGACGGCGCTGCGGGAGTGGTTCCGCAAGTCCGAGTTGTCGGCGGACCGGGCGGGCCTCCTGGTCGGCCAGGACCTGCAGGCGTCGATGCGCGGTCTGATGAAGATCGCCGGTGGCAACCATCTCCACGAGATGAACGTGGACGCGTTCCTCGCCCAGGCCGACGAGTACGAGAAGGGCGGCGACCTGCGCGACTCCGTCCTGAAGATCATCAACGTGCTCCCGCGCACGCACCCCTTCACCACCGTCCGGGCGGCCGAGCTGAAGAAGTGGTCCGAGACCCGGGACTACCAGCGGATCATGGACGGGCACTACCCGCGGCGCACGGAGGACAAGGACGCCTCGGTGACCGACTCCTTCCGGGAATCGGCCGGGCACTACGCCGAGTCGGTGCGCACCAGCAAGGACCCGCTGATGAAGCTGGTCGGCGACATCGCCGGTGGCGCGGGCGACCTGGCGGGCGACCTGGGCGGGAAGCTGCGCAGCCGGTTCGGCGGCGGGGCCCCGCGCGGCGACGACGGCACGGGCGGCGCCGAGAAGGGCGACGCCGGCAACGAGGGCGGCAGAGACAGCGGCGGTCGGACCGAGGGCTGACGTCGGTCGGTCGGGCCGAGGGCTGACGTCGGTCGGTCGGACCGAGGGCTGACGGCGATCAGACCGAGGGCTGGGCGCGCGGGGCGAGGGTCCCGCAGAGCGAGGAGACGGCGGGCCGGCCCGTGGCGTACGGGTCGGTGACGGCCGGGCCGCCCGAGTCGGAGGTGCGTTCGCCCGCGAGCAGCGGGCGGAGGGCTCCACCGGCGTCCGGTCCGCAGGCCTGCGGACCGGCCTGGACGGTGCTGGCCAGCAGCTCCACGCGGTGCATCCGGAGGTCCTCGCGGTCGAAGCGGAAGTGCATCGCGCGATGGACGGTGAAGAGGGAGGCGGCGGCCACGGGCCCGGCGCCGGCGACCGCCGGGCGCAGCGCGTAGGTGAAGGTGTGGTCCGTGGTGACCTCCAGCATGTCGGCGGCCGTCTCCGCGAAGCGGAGGGTGCCCTGGACGCGGACGGTGGGGTCGGCCAGGGCGACCTTCGCCGGGTCGAAGCGCACCAGCCAGCCGGCCTCGGCGTGGCGGCCGTCGTCGAGCGAGGACTCGACGCTCCGGTCGAACTGCGCGAGCTGGTCGGGGTCGAGCAGCAGACGGGCGGGGCGGACCGTCACCCCCGCCAGCACGTCGGGCTCCAGGGAGGAGGCCACGAGGTAGTCCTTGGCGATGGACAGGGCCGTCACCACCTGGCTCTCCGAGAAGTGGGTGGTGCGTCCGGCGACCGGGAGGTTGATGCCGGCGGCGCCCGTTCGGTACTCGGCGGCGGGGCTGTGGGCGAACAGCTGGGTCGGCTGACCGCCCGGGACCGGGCCCTGCGGGGCGAGCGGGACCATCGTGACCCGCAGCGGTTCGGCCCGCTGGTCGACGGGGGGCTGGTAGGGGTTGCGGACGCCGAGATAGATGGCCGTGCCGAAGGCCAGGAGCACCAGCAGCACCAGCAGGACGGCTTGGCGGGAGCCGCTTCTGGCCTCCCAGGTGGGGCGGGAGCGTACGGCGTGGGAGGGCTCGCCCATCCGCTCTTCCGCCGAGAACTCCTGAAGCCGGGCAGCCCGGACGAACGACTCGTCGAAGACGACGGATCGGTACTCGTCCTCACCACCGCCGGGGTCGGGAGCCGGCCCCTCAGGCGGGTCGCCACGCCCTGCCATACCTTCAGAGTAGGTCGGACGCGGCCTCGGTAAACGCCCAGGTACACGACAAGTTCCGAAGATTTCCGACGCACGGCACGCAAGACGAGGCGGTTACCGGGCCCTGTGCCCGCGGGGCTTCAGGGCGTGCGGGGAACGGCGGGGACGGGGGGTGCGGAGTACTCGGCGGAGGCCGAGGGCGCGGTGACCGCCGGAGGGTTCCCGCCCGGCTTGTCGATGCCGGTGGTGGCCGGGGCGGGGACCTGGTCCTGGCGGGTGGCGGAGGCGCCCCGGTAGACCGCGGTGAAGGCGAGGGCGACCATGCCGACGCCCATCACCAGGGCGAGCACCCAGGCGACAGGACGGTGCCAGCGGGCGGCGCCACGGTAGGGGCGCAGGGCGCCTCCGTGGGGGCCGTACGGGCCGGAATCGCCGTGGGGGTCGTCCGGGTCCCACGCGTCGCCGTAGAGGCCGCCGAAGGGGTCGGAGGGGTCGTAGCCGTCCTCGTAGGCGTCGTCGTCGCCCGGTCGCCCGCCGGCTCTGGCGCGGGCGGCCTCGGCCTCGGCGCGCGCCTGTGCGGCCGCAAGGAGGCGTTCCACGGCGGTCGGCTCATGGACCTCGGCGGCCCGTACGAAGTCCTCGTTGAACACCACGGTGGCGAAGTCGTCCTTCGCGCCCCCGCGGTCGTCCGAGTTCTCAGGGTCCCGGCCGTCCTGGAACGGCCCGCCCCCCACGTCGTCCGGCACGCTTTTCAGAGTAGACCTGGGAGGGGGATTTGGGCAGGGAGAGTGCGAACCATCCCTGCCCGTCCGGCCCCCCCGTGGCCCCGTGGGAGCGGGGCCGAACGGGGGAAACCGGGGTCACCGGGTGTGGCCGTCGCCGGTGACGATGTACTTCGTCGAGGTCAGCTCGGGCAGGCCCATCGGCCCCCGGGCGTGCAGTTTCTGGGTCGAGATGCCGATCTCGGCGCCGAAGCCGAACTGGCCTCCGTCGGTGAAACGGGTGGACGCGTTGACGGCGACCGTCGTGGAGTCGACCAGCTGGGTGAAGCGGCGGGCGGCGGCCTGTGAGGTGGTGACGATCGCCTCGGTGTGGCCGGAGGACCAGAGCCGGATGTGCTCGACGGCCTTGTCGAGGGAGTCCACGACGGCGGCGGCGATGTCGTAGGAGAGGTACTCGGTCTCCCAGTCCTCGGGGGTCGCCGGGACGACGGTGGCCTTGGAGCCCTCGGCGTGGGCGAGGATCCGCTCGTCGGCGTGGACGGTGACGCCTGCGTCGGCCAGGGCGGCGAGGGCGCGGGGCAGGAAGGCCTCCGCGATGTCCTGGTGGACCAGGAGCGTCTCGGCGGAGTTGCAGACGCTGGGCCGCTGGGCCTTGGAGTTGATCAGGATGTCGACGGCCATGTCGAGGTCGGCCTGGGCGTCCACGTAGACGTGGCAGTTCCCGGTGCCGGTCTCGATGACGGGGACGGTGGACTCCTCGACGACCGTACGGATCAGGGAGGCGCCGCCGCGCGGGATGAGGACGTCGACCAGGCCGCGGGCGCGCATCAGCTCCCGTACCGAGTCGCGGGACTCGCCGGGGACGAGCTGGATGGCGTCGGCGGGCAGGCCGGCGCCGCCGACGGCGTCCCGCAGGACCTTCACCAGGGCGGTGTTGGAGGAGTACGCGGAGGACGAGCCGCGCAGCAGGACGGCGTTGCCGGACTTGAGGCAGAGGGCGGCCGCGTCGACGGTCACGTTCGGCCGGGCCTCGTAGATGATGCCGACGACGCCGAGGGGGACGCGGACCTGGCGCAGGTCGATGCCGTTGGGAAGGGTCGAGCCGCGGACGACCTCGCCGACGGGGTCCGGCAGGGCGGCCACGTCGCGGACGTCGGCGGCGATGGCGCGGACGCGCTCGGGGGTGAGGGTGAGCCGGTCGATGACGGTCTCGCTGGTGCCGGCCTCGCGGGCGCGGGCGATGTCCTCGGCGTTGGCCTCGACGATCTCGGCGCTGCGGACCTCGAGGGCGTCCGCGATCGCCAGCAGGGCGTCGTCCTTGGCCGCGCGCGGAAGTGGCGCGATTTCGGCGGCGGCGGCGCGGGCGCGGTAGGCGGCCCGGGCGACCGGGGACAGGTTGTCGAGGGGCGTGAGCGAGGTCATGCCCGCAGGGTACTGGCACCTCTGCGGACATCCCTCACGTATGCCGTTCATATCCCGCACTCCGAGACGCCCGTCCGTGCACGCGCAGGGCGTCAGCCACTCCAGTGCGGCCCCTGCGGCCGGACCGCCCGTCAGTACGGGTGGACCCCCACCGGGGCGGCCGGTGGCGGGCCGTAGCCCTCGGCGATCCGGAGGTGGTAGGTCTCGCGGTCGATGACCTCCAGGCCGACGATCTCCCACGGCGGCAGCTTGGCGCTCTGCCGGTGCTCGCCCCACAGCCGGAGGGCCACCGCGGCGGCATCGTGCAGGTCACGGGCCTCTTCCCAGTAGCGGATCTCCGCGTGATCATTGGCGTAGCGACTGGTCAGCAGGAAGGGATGGTCGTGGGCCAGCTGCTCAAGGCCGCGCCTGACCTCCTTCAGCGGGGCCTCGGCGCCCGAGACGCTGAGGGTGATGTGCCAGAGCTTCGAGGCGACCACCGGCCGCTCCTCACCGCGTCCCTGAGCTGTCTCGGTGCCCTGTCCCTCGTCGAAGTCGGCTCCGGCCTCGACACTGGTCAGGGCGCGTTCGGCTGCCCCGCGGGGCGGTGCCCCTGGGCGCGCTCGTCTCACCGGCGGCCTCCTGTTTGATGCGTGTGGTGCTGTACCCCGCCCTTGTCTTGTCCCCGAGACAAAGTTGACCAGTCCGAGGCGGCACGTGGGGCGGTTTTGGTAAAGGTCCCTACCGGATGGCCGGTCTTTCAGCCGTTTCTCCACACGCCCCGCGCCAGGGGACGGATCAGGCGCGGACGACCACCAGATCGTCGCGGTGGACGACCTCCCGCTCGTACTCCGGGCCGAGCTCCCTGGCGAGCTCGGGGGTGGAGCGGCCGAGCATCCGGGGAATCTCCTTGGCGTCGAAGTTGACGAGCCCGCGGGCGACGGCCCGGCCGTCGGTGTCGCGCAGTTCGACCGGGTCGCCCGCCACGAACTCCCCCTCGACGGCGGCGATCCCGGCGGCGAGCAGCGACTTCTTGCCCTCGACCACGGCCCGTACGGCGCCGTCGTCCAGGGTGAGGCTGCCCTGCGGGGTGGAGGCGTGGGCGAGCCAGAGGAGCCGGTCGGCGGAGCGGCGGCCGGTGCGGTGGAAGTACGTACCGGTGTCGCGGCCCGCCAGGGCGTCGGCGGCGCGGCTGGCGGAGGTGAGGACGACGGGGGTGCCGGCGGCCGCGGCGATCCGGGCCGCCTCGACCTTGGTGACCATGCCGCCGGTGCCGACCCCGGCCTTGCCGGCGGAGCCGATCTCGACGTGGGCGATGTCCTCGGGGCCCGCCACCTCGGCGATCCGCGAGGTGCCGGGCTTGGAGGGGTCGCCGTCGTAGAGCCCGTCGACGTCCGAGAGCAGCACGAGCAGGTCGGCGCGGACGAGATGGGCGACGAGGGCGGCGAGCCGGTCGTTGTCGCCGAAACGGATCTCGTCGGTGGCGACGGTGTCGTTCTCGTTGACGACCGGCAGGGCGCCCATGGCGAGGAGCTGGTCGAGGGTCCGGTAGGCGTTGCGGTAGTGGGCGCGGCGGCTGGTGTCGTCGGTGGTGAGCAGCACCTGTCCGACGCGTACGCCGTAGCGGGCGAAGGAGGCCGTGTAGCGGGCGACGAGGAGGCCCTGGCCGACGCTGGCGGCCGCCTGCTGGCGGGCGAGGTCCTTGGGGCGGCGGGTGAGGCCGAGGGGGGCGAGTCCGGCGGCGATGGCGCCGGAGGAGACGAGCACGATCTCCTTCTCGCCGCCGCTACGGACCTTGGCGAGGACGTCGACGAGGGCGTCGACCCGGTCGGCGTCGAGGCCGCCGGACGCGGTGGTGAGGGAGGACGAGCCGACCTTCACGACGATCCTGCGGGCTTCCGTCACGAACTGCCTTGCCACTGTCACCTGTACCGCCGCCACCTGTACCGCCGTCACCGGCGTCGTCGCCCCACTCGGATGTCAGGCGGCAATCTACGCGAGGCGGGACGGACGGTGCCCGTCCATTCCGACGGCTGGAACGGGCGGGCACCCCCAAAGGAGACGGGCGCCCCCACGCCAGGAGAGCTCAGCGGCTCGCGACAGGGTCCGACTCGACGTCGGCGCCCCCTGCCGGCCCGGTCGGCCCGACGGGTCCCGCCGGGCTCGGCTGCTTGCCGCCGGGCACGAGGATCTTCTTCGACAGGAGATAGGTGAAGGGGATGGCGACGACGGCCGCGACCAGCGGCGCGATCCGGTCGTCCATCCCGGCCCAGGTCACCAGGGCGTACAGGCCGACGCTCTGCACCAGGTAGTTGGTGACATTGGTGAGCGGGAAGAGCGCGAACTTCTTCCAGGTCGGCCTGGTGCGGTAGGTGAAGTACGTGTTGAGGAAGAACGAGCCGATCATGCTGAGCACGAAGGCGATGGAGTACGCCGCGAAGTACGGCATCCAGGGGTGCAGCAGCAGATAGCAGCCGTAGAACGTGGCCGTGTTGACTCCGCCGACGAGGCCGAAGCGGACGATCTGCCCGAGCTGCCCTCGCATCAGCTTTCCCGGTCGCTGGCCGCGACGCGCACCCGCTTGTCGCCGCCGCGCGGGATCGAGCGGTGGGTCTCCTTGACCAGGAAGTGCGGCCGGCGCTTGCTCTCGTAGTAGATGCGGCCGATGTACTCGCCGATGAGCCCCAGCATGATCATCTGGACGCCGCCGAGGCCGACGATGATCGCGACGAGCGTGACGTAACCGGGCGCGGAGACGCCCTGCGTGATCGCCGAGACGGTGATCCAGATCGCGTACAGCGCGGCCAGCGCCGACAGGCCCAGGCCCATCCAGATCGCGATGCGCAGCGGACGGTTGTTGAAGGAGATCAGCCCGTCCATGCCGTAGTTGACCAGGGAGCTGAACTTCCACTTCGTCTCGCCGGCCTCGCGGGCGGCGTTCTGGTAGTCGAAGGTGACGGTGTCGAAGCCGATCCAGGAGAACAGACCCTTGGAGAAGCGGTTGTACTCGGGGAGGGAGAGCAGCGCGTCCACGGCAGGCCTGGACAGCAGCCGGAAGTCGCCGACGCCGTCGGTCAGCTCGACGTCGACCCAGCGGTTGACCGCCCGGTAGTAGAGCCGGCTGAGGGCGGAGCGGACCTTCTTGTCGCCCTCGCGGGTGCGCCGCGCGATGACCTGGTCGTGCCCGAGGTGGTAGAGGTCGAGCATGGCCTCGATGAGCTCCGGCGGGTGCTGGAGGTCGGCGTCCATGATCACGACCGCGTCGCCGGTGGCCTTCCGCAGGCCGGCGAGCATGCCGGCCTCCTTGCCGAAGTTACGGCTGAAGGAGACGTACTGCGTGCCCTCGGGGTGACGGGCGGCTATCCCCCGGAGCTTGCCGAGAGTGCCGTCGGCGCTGCCGTCGTCCACGTAGCAGATCTCGTAGTCGAGGGAGAGTCCGTCGAGGACCTCTCGGATTCGGTTGTCGAAGTTCTCGACGACCTCTTCCTCGTTGTAGCAAGGAACAACGACCGAAAGCCTGGTCATGAACGGTCACTCCTGGTTGATGAGCGAGAAGGTACGGCGCGGAGGCGTACCGGACGGAAGTCCGGGTCGGTCACCGGGCCCTCCCGCGGGCAGCCCTCTCAGAGTACGGGTCGCGAGGGCTAAACCGCGCGGGCACCGTGATTCGGATCACGCGGCGTAGCCGACTCTCCGGGCCCTGCAAGGCTTCCGCGGGAACGGTGCGAAGAATCTCACCGCCCGAGCGGGAGATCCCGAAAGGTCGGCACCAGAGGTGACGGATGAACTGCCGAGAAGGTTGTAGTTCCCCTGGGACCTGTCCCGTAACGATCGTGAAACGGCTCCTCGCCACCGGAGCGCCTGTGCGGCGGGGGCGGGTGCGAACACCAGGTAGCTTGGATCTGTCTAAAGGTAGAAAGTGGATTGAGGTGCAAGTGCCTGACGTCTCCGTGGTCGTCATCGCGTACAACGACGCAGAGCGTCTCCCGACGGCCGTCCGATCAGTACTGGACCAGACCCTGCAGAGCGTCGAGGTCCTCATCGTCGACGACTGCAGCAAGGACGACACCTTCGAGGTCGCCCAGGGACTGGCCGCCGCCCACCCCGACCGGGTCCGCGCGTACCAGCTGCCCGCGAACAGCGGCGGCTGCGGTGCGCCCCGGAACTACGGCGTGGAGCGCGCCAGAGGCAAGTACGTCATGTTCCTGGACAGTGACGACGTCCTGGAGCGCAACGCCTGCCGGAACATGCTGGAGGCCGCCGAGCGGACCGACTCCGACATCGTCTCCGGTCTCTGTGTGCGCGTGCACCTCGACAGCCGTCACCGCAAGACCACCGAGTGGTACCCCTGGATCTACTCGGGCACCCGGACGATCGAGTCGATCACCGAGCTGCCCGACCTGATGGTCTTCGACACCCTCTCGACGAACAAGTGCTACCGGCGCGAGTTCCTGCTCGAGCAGAAGCTCGAGTTCCCGGTCGGCATCCACTACGAGGACCTGCTCTTCTCGGCGCAGGCGTACGTCGCCGCGAGCCGGATCACGCTCATCCCGAACCAGGTCTACTACTGGAACGTCCAGGAGAGCGCGGCGTCGAAGTCCATCTCCAACCGGCGCCACGAGATCGCCAACTTCGTCCACCGGATGGAAATACACCGCCGGGTGGACGCCCTGCTGAAGAGCAAGGGCTACGACGAGCTGCGGTACCGCAAGGACATCAAGTTCCTCAAGCACGACCTGGTCCTGCATCTGCGTGACCTGCCCCGGATGGGTGAGGAGTACCGGCGCGAGTTCGCGGAGCTGGCCAACGGCTATCTCTCCGGGATCGACCCGAACGCCTACACCGAGGTCCAGCCGCTCCACGCCATCTGCGCCTATCTGCTGGGCAAGGAGGACTGGGACAACCTGCTCCCGGCGTCCGACGCGCTCGCGAACAAGGGCCGTCTGACGGCCCCGCTCGTCGAGCACGACGGCCACATCTACTGGTGCGAGGGTCACCTCGACGACCCCGAGGGCCGTCGCATCCTCGACGTCACCTCGGCGGGCTACCACACCAAGCCGCTGACCTCGATGGCCCTCGGCAACCACCTCACCTCGTACGCGGGCAGCGACGGCGCCGTGCGGCTCTCCGGCGCGGTCGTGAACCCGCTGGGCCGCATCGGGGCCGACGCCGAGCTGAAGGCGTTCCTGGAGTTCCAGCCGCGCCGCAAGATCGGTGTGCGCGCCTTCCGGTTCCCGGTGACCTCGCTGCGTCGCACGGACACCGCGATCGAGTGGGACGCCACCGCCGACATCACCCGCAAGGTGCGGCCGCTGGGCATCATCGACGCGGTCTGGGACGTCCGGCTGATCCTCGTCGTCGACGGCGACGAGCTGCGCACCCGGGTCTCCGCGGGCAGCGTCGAACTCAGCGAGACCCGCACGGTCCGGGTCCGGCCCCGGCTGACCCGGCTGGTCTCCGACCGGTTCGCGCCCGAGGTCACCAAGAAGGGCAACCTGTCGTACGTCCTCACGGCCGAGGGCCGCGCGGCCGTCCGCGCGTCCGCGCTGATCGAGGGCGCCATGCACGGCCGCACCGCCGGCCTGGCCAAGACGGGTCTGCGCAGGATCCTCAAGGCCCGTCGCGACCTCAACGGCGGCGAGACGAAGCTGCGCGTCTACCACGACGTGTACAGCAAGCTCCCGATCCGCAAGGGCCTCGTCGTCTTCGAGAGCCACCTCGGCAAGCAGTACAGCGACAGCCCGAAGGCGATCTACGAGGAGATGCGCCGCCAGGGCGTGGAGTTCGAGGCGGTGTGGTCCTACGCGGGCGCCCGTCCCACCGGATTCCCCAAGGACGCCACGCTGGTCAAGCGGTGGAGCTGGCAGTACCTGCGGGCGCTGGCCCAGGCGGAGTTCTGGATCGACAACCAGGGCTTCCCGCTGAAGCTGACCAAGCGTCCCGGCACCACGTACATCCAGACCTGGCACGGTTCCGCGCTCAAGCGGATGGGCTTCCACGAGCCCGGTACGAAGCGGCAGGGTCTGGCGGCGCAGAACTCGTTCCAGCGTTCGCTGGACCGGTTCGACCACTTCCTGATCCGCGCCGAGCACGACATCCACACGCTGGCGGCGGCCTTCCGGCTCAAGGAGGAGAAGCTCCTTCCGGTCGGCTACCCGCGCAACGACGCCCTGGTGGCGGCGCGGCAGCGGGAGGCCGGCAGCGGTACCCGTGAGCGCGGTGCGCTCGCCGCCGAGCTGGGCATCACGCCGGAGAAGACGGTGCTGCTGTACGCGCCGACCTTCCGGGCCGCGCCGGGCGGGGCGGTGCGCAAGTTCGAGCTGCCGTTCGACGTGACGGAGTTCGCGGAGCGCTTCGGCGACACGCACACGCTGCTGATCCGCTCGCACTACCTCAACAACCTGACGCTCCCGCCGTCGGTCCGCGGCCGGGTCATCGATGTCACGAACCACCACGACATCACCCCTCTCCTTGAGCTGGCCGATGGTCTGATCACCGACTACTCGTCGGTGATGTTCGACTACGGGCTGCTCGACCGGCCGATGATCTTCTTCACGTACGACTACGAGGAGTACTCGACGGAGAGCCGCGGCACGTACTTCGATCTGAAGGAGAAGGCGCCCGGCCCCGTGGTGGCCACCGAGGACGAGCTGTTCTCGGCGATCACCCACCTCAAGGACGAGGCGGATGCCAAGTACTCGGCGGCACGGGAGCGTTTCAACGCCGAGTTCAGCGCCTACGACCGGGGCGACGCGGCCCGGCAGATCGTCGCCAAGTTCTTCACCAGGAGCGGTAAGTGACCGAGCAGACCGCCGTGTCCGGCGGCCGTGACATCTTCTTCGTGTCCAACAGCGTCGACGAGATGGGCGGTGTGACCACCTGGTCGCACCAGATGGCCCGTCAGTTCGCCGACCGCGGCCACCGGGTGCACGTCGTCGGCATCACCCCGGCGCCCGCGGGCCGCGCGCACGAGTTCCCCGCCGACCTGCCGTACGCCACGACCACGCTGTACGACGCCCACCCGCCGCACGTGCGGTCGCTGCGCGGCCTCAAGGGCAAGCTCAACGCGGCCGAGCGGATGCGGCACCGGGCCCGCGCGGCCGGGATGCGGGAGCAGGCGGACAAGCTGACGGCGCTGTTCGCCGCGGCCCGCCCCGGAGCGGTCGTCATCGTCACCCAGGTCTGGGCGATGGAGTGGGTCGCGCTCGCCGACACCAAGGGCCTCACCGTCATCGGCATGAGCCACGAGTCGTACCAGGCGAGCGCGGGCTCCTCGCGGCTCGCCCGGGTCAAGCGGTACTACAAGGACGTCGACCGGCTGCTCGTGCTGACGCCGGGCGACGCCGATCTGTGGATCCGTAACGGCATGGACAACGTCGGCCACCTGCCGAACCCGCTGCCGTTCATGCCCGAGGCACCCGCCCCCCGTACCGAGAAGGTCGTCGCCTGCATCGGCCGGCTCTCGCACGAGAAGGGCGTCGACATGCTGCTCGACGCCTGGGCCGAGGTCGCCCCCCGGCACCCCGACTGGAAGCTGCGGATCTACGGCGCGGGCGACGAGGAGGAAACGCTCCGCCGCCACTCCGCGTCGATGCGCCTCGACGACTCCGTCGAGTGGATGGGACGCACGAACGACGTGCTCGGCGCGCTGCGCGGCGCGTCCGTCTTCGCCCAGGCGTCCCGCGCCGAAGGCTTCCCGATCACCCTCCTCGAGGCCATGGCGGCCGGCGTGCCCTGTGCCGCGTTCGACTGCGCGCCGGGTGTCCGCGAGATCATCCGTGACGGCGAGGACGGCCTGCTCGCCCGGCTCGGCAACACGATCGAGCTCGGCGCGCACATCAGCACGCTGATCGCCGACACCGAGCTGCGCGACCGGATGGGCGACGCCGCCTGGCGCAACGTGCAGCGGTACGCCGCCGAGGAGATCACCGACCGCTGGGAAGACCTCTTCCTTTTCCTGGAGAGATAGGAACGATGAGCAGTACTACCGCGTCGCGGCGCGACGTGCGGCCCGCGGAGGGCGACGGCAGAGACTCCGCACCGGCCGGAATCGGGCGCCTCGTCCGCTGGGTCGGGCTCATATCGGTCGCCGTGACCGGAGCCCTGCTGTCCGTCGGCGCGTTCCTCGGCCTGTACGTGCGCCCCACGTCGGACGACTGGTGCGCCGTCTGGAAGACCCGTGACATGGGAGTCTTCGGCATCGCCTCGGACTTCTACATGACCCAGAACGGTCGGGTCACGAACGCGCTGTTGAGCGGTGTGGTGTACGCGGACGGCCTGCTGGGCCCGAAGGTGCTGCCCCTCCTGCTGATCCTCACGCTCGGCGTGGGCCTGGTCCTGCTGGGCCGCGAGGTGCTCCGCGCCTTCGGCCTGCGGGCTCCGCTGATCAGCCTGGTCGCCGCCGCGATGCTCCTCGAGACGCTGCTGTTCTTCGCCGGCACCCGCTCGTACCAGGTGCTGCTGTGGGCCCCGGCCACCATCTCGCACACGCTGCCCAGCATCATCGGCATCTGGGCGGTCCTGACGGCCGTCTGGGCCGCCCGCAGCGGCCGTCGCTCGGCGCGCGCCACCGCCGTCGTCGGCGTGGTGCTCCTCGGCGTCGCGATCGGCACGCTCAGCGAGCCGTTCACCGCCGTCGCGGGCCTGTTCGCCGGTACCGCCGGGCTGCTGTCGCTGCCCCGGCTGAAGCTGGCGAAGGACTGGTTCCCGTTCACCTGGTGCGCCGCCGCCTGCTTCGGCCTGGTGTCCGGCCTGGTCCTGCTCTACACCTCCCCCGGTGCCCGCTGGCGCCGTTCCCAGCAGCCGCCGCGCGACACCCTCGCGCCGGAGGAGCTGAAGGCGACGGTCCGCGACTGGGTGCGGATCTGGCAGGTGCTCTCGGACCAGTGGGCGTACCTGGGGGCCATCGCCGCCGGTCTGCTGCTCGGTCTCGCCGTGGCGTTCTTCTCGCGCCGCGTCTCGCGTACGGGGATCGACGACCTCGACACGGCCGACGCCGCCGAGAGCGTGGAGGCCACCGGCCCGTCGCGCGGTGTGCTGCGGCTCGTCATGCTGCTCCCCGTGCCGCTGATCCTGGTCGCCACGCTCGCCGTGACCTACGGCCTGCGCAGCGGCTACGGCCCCTCGGGCTGGACGTACGCCCGTACCTGGACCAGCTTCATGGTCCCGCTGCTCATGGCTCTGTGCCTGTACGGCGTGTGGCTGGGCCGACTGCTCGGGGCGCGTCTCTCGCGCGCCGGCGGCCGTTCGTCGAAGCTCTCGGTCGTGGCCGTGGTGGTCACCGCCGCCGCCGTCCTCGGCAGCGCGGCGGCCCTCCTTCCGGAGATGCAGACGCTCACCTCGGGCACGGTGACGCGCGGTATCGCCTGGGACAAGCAGGACGCGCGGATCCGGGCACAGGTCGCGCGCGGTGCGACGGACGTCGAGTACCGGCCGCTGCACATCGGCTGGCTGGCCGAGCCGTACTACACCCGGAACTACCAGAAGGACTGGGTCGCCCAGTGCGTGTCGACGTACTACGGCGTGGAGCGCATCCACCGTCCGTGACGGACGGCCGGTCCACGACCGACCTCTGATACGGCTGATACGGCGAAGGGCCGGGGAGCGTGCTCCCCGGCCCTTCGCCGTATCGGTCTCCCGACGGGTGGTGCGTGTCCGGTCAGGCGTTGACGGAGCGGCGGGCGACCCAGCCCGCCCACGCCGAGTCGATCATGTCGCGGACGTCGTGCCGTGCCTTCCAGCCCAGCTCGGTGGCGATGCGGTCCGCGGAGGCGACGACACGGGCCGGGTCGCCGGGGCGGCGGGGGGTGACGACCGGGGCGACGGAGTGGCCGGTGATCTCGTTGATCAGGTCGATCATCTCGGTCACGGAGACGCCCTCGCCGCGGCCGATGTTGACCGTCAGGTCGCGCGGCTCACCGGCGGCGGCCCACTCGGCGAGCTTGCGCGCGGCAACGAGGTGGGCGTCGGCGAGGTCCTCGACGTGGATGTAGTCGCGGACGCAGGTGCCGTCGGGGGTGGCGTAGTCGTCGCCGAAGATCCGCGGGGCCTCACCGGCGTCGAGCCGCTCGAAGACCATCGGGACCAGGTTGAAGACACCGGTGTCGGCCAGCTCGGGGGTGGCCGCGCCCGCCACGTTGAAGTAGCGCAGGCAGGCGGTGGAGATGCCGTGGGCCTTGCCGGCGGCGCGGACGATCCACTCGCCGGCCAGCTTCGTCTCGCCGTACGGGCTCAGCGGCAGGCAGGGCGTCTCCTCGGTGACGAGGTCGACGTCCGGCATGCCGTAGACGGCGGCCGAGGAGGAGAAGAGGAAGTTGCGGACGCCGGCGGCCGCCACGGCCTCCAGGAGGACCGTGAGGCCCTGCACGTTCTCGCGGTAGTAGTGCAGCGGCAGCTCGACGGACTCGCCGACCTGCTTCTTCGCCGCGAGGTGGACCACGCCCGTGACGCCGTGCTCGGCGATGGCGCGGTCCAGGACCTCGCGGTCCAGGGTCGAGCCGACCACCAGGGGCACACCCTCCGGGACCCGCTCCGCGTAGCCCGTGGACAGGTCGTCGAGGACGACGACCCGCTCCCCCGCCTGCGTCATGGCCCGGACCACGTGCGAGCCGATGTAGCCGGCGCCACCGGTGATCAGATAAGTCATTACGCCCCAATTCCTTCCGCTATGAACGGCGCGAGAGCCGACGGAGCCTGGCCCTGACCGCCCCGAGCCCGTCGCGGGCACCGGGTGCGATCCGCACCGCGAGCGAGCCGTTCGCCGTGGTGTACTGCTGCACCAGCAATACACCGTACCGGCTGCTCGGCAGCACCGATCGCCGCTGGCGGCCCTCCGGCAGCCGGAGCGCTGTGGAGAAGGTCTCCCCGTCGGCGCACGTCACCGTGGCCCGGATGTCCCAGAACTGGATCCCCGCGTCGCCACGGCTGCGACCTGCCCTGGCCAGGCCGGTGAGGCCGGCCGGGACGCGGGCCGTCCAGCCGCCGTCCACCTCGGCCAACTCGGCCCGCTCGGTACGGGCCGGCGCGTCGGCGCCCCGGGGGACGAACGCGACCTCGACGGTACGCGGGCCCGCCGCACCCACCCGGTCGTACAGGTCGCGGACCGTGAGGCGCAGCTCGGCCCCGGCGCCGGTGCGCAGGGCCGCGTCGACCACCAGCGGCAGCTCGGCCAGCGGCAGGGTGTCCACGCCGTCCAGCTCCACGCCGGGCAGGTCCTCGGACCAGACGGCCGCGGCACCGTTCCTGGCGTACGGCGGGAGGAGACGGGCGGGGTCGGCGGCAAGCCGGGACAGCCTGAGCAGGTCCCTGGGCTCCTCGGCGGCCAGCAGGAAGCGGGCCGTCCAGCGGGCGGGCGCGGTCGCCGCGGCGATCTCGCCCTCCTCGAACGCCGCGAGGTGCTCGCGGGTCAGCAGCCACCAGGCGCTCCGGTACTCGGCCGGGCGCAGCCTCAACTCGCGGGCGTACAGGCTCAGATCGTGTTCGAGGAACTTGGTGCGGCAGGCGGCGGCGAGCTCGGCGCGCCCGGCCTCCCGCAGGGTCTCGACGGCCTGGCGGTGGGCGGCGATCCGGGCCTGCCAGTTGCCGACGTCCTCGCGGGCGAGGGAGATCGACAGCTGGGCGGCGGCGCGGCGCACGTGCCAGACGTAGACGGTGTCGGGGATCACGGCGATGCGCGGCGCGGCGGCCAGCACGCGGGCGGTGAAGAGGAAGTCCTCGTAGACGAAGCGGCCGTCGGGGAAGCGGATCGCGTGCTCGACGAGGAAGGAGCGCCGGTAGATCTTGTTGACGCAGAGCGTGTCGTGCACCAGGGGGACGAGATCGGCCTCGGTCTCCAGGAGGGCGGGCTCCCGGTACAGGGCGGGCTGCCAGCGCACGTCGCGGCCCTCGGGGAGTTCGCGCCGGACACAGGCGCCGACGGCCACCGGGGTGCTGTGCCGCTCGGCGGCGGTGACGAGCGCCTCGGCCGCGCCCTCGGGCAGGACGTCGTCGCTGTCCAGGAACATCACGTACGGGGCCGTGGCCGCCTGGATCCCGTCGTTGCGGGGGGTGCCGCAGCCGCCGCTGTTCTCGGTGCGGTGGACGACGCGGACCCGGGGGTGGAGCGCCGCCAGCTCGTCCAGGACCTTCGCGGTGGCGTCGGTGGACGCGTCGTTCACGGCGACGACCTCGGCGACGACGGGTCCCTGGGCGAGCGCCGAGCGGACCGCCTCGCCGACCAGCTCCGCGTCGTTGTAGGCGATGACGACGACGCCGAGCATGGCTTCTGTCGTGACTGGGTGGGGGGCGCTACTCACACCGAGATCCTACGGGAGCGGCCGATCTCGCCGACCGGCCGCTCCCGGGCCCCGCCCGTTCCTGGAAGGGGTTGAACCCTAGAAGGGGTCGAACTCGTCGTACTCGCGCTGTGCCTCGTCCCGCTCGGCATCGCGGTCCCGGCGGCGCTGGGCGGCCGGACGCGGGGCTTCGAGACGGTGGTCCTCGCCACGGCGGCCGAGCATCTCGGCGCCGGCCATCATCGAGGGCTCCCAGTCGAAGACGACCGCGTTGTCCTCGGAGCCGATCGCGACGCCGTCGCCCGAGCGGGCGCCCGCCTTCATCAGCGCGTCCTCGACGCCCAGGCGGTTGAGGCGGTCGGCCAGGTAACCGACGGCCTCGTCGTTGTTGAAGTCGGTCTGGCGGACCCAGCGCTCCGGCTTCTCACCGCGCACCCGGTAGACGTCCTCGGCCTCGTCGTACGTGACGGTGAAGCCCGCCTCGTCGACCGCCTTCGGGCGGATGACGATCCGGGTCGACTCCTCCTTCGGCTTGGCCGCGCGCGCCGTGCCGACGATCTCGGCCAGCGCGAAGGACAGCTCCTTGAGACCCGTACGGGCTACGGCGGAGGCCTCGAAGACCTGGTAGCCGCGCGCCTCCAGGTCCGGGCGGATCATGTCCGCCAGGTCCTGGCCGTCCGGGATGTCGATCTTGTTGAGGACGACGATGCGGGGACGGTCCTCGAGGCCGCCGTACTGCCGCAGCTCCTCCTCGATGATGTCGAGGTCGCTGACGGGGTCGCGGTCCGACTCCAGCGTCGCCGTGTCCAGGACGTGCACGAGGACCGAGCAGCGCTCGACGTGGCGCAGGAACTCCAGGCCCAGGCCGCGGCCCTGGCTGGCGCCCGGGATCAGACCCGGGACGTCGGCGATCGTGTAGACCGTCGAACCGGCGGTGACGACGCCCAGGTTCGGGACGAGCGTGGTGAAGGGGTAGTCCGCGATCTTCGGCTTGGCGGCCGACAGGACGGAGATGAGCGAGGACTTGCCGGCGCTCGGGTAGCCCACCAGGGCCACGTCGGCGACGGTCTTCAGCTCCAGGACGACGTCCCGCGCCTCGCCGGGCTCGCCGAGCAGCGCGAAGCCGGGGGCCTTGCGGCGGGCGGAGGACAGCGCGGCGTTGCCGAGGCCGCCGCGGCCGCCCTGGCCCGCGACGAAGGTGGTGCCCTGGCCGACCAGGTCGGCGAGGACGTTGCCCTCCTTGTCGAGGACGACGGTGCCGTCGGGCACGGTCAGGACGAGGTCCTGGCCGTCCTTGCCGGAGCGGTTGTCACCGGCACCGGGCTGACCGTTGGTCGCCTTGCGGTGCGGGGAGTGGTGGTATTCGAGGAGCGTGGTGATCGCCTGGTCGACGACCAGGATCACATCGCCGCCACGGCCGCCGTTGCCGCCGTCGGGCCCGCCGAGGGGCTTGAACTTCTCCCGGTGAACGGAGGCGCAGCCGTGGCCCCCGTTACCCGCGGCGACATGCAGCTCGACGCGGTCCACGAAGGTGGTCATGGTTCTGTGCCTCCAGATACAAGGGGTACTACGAGGTGGAATGTCTATCTAGTAACACGCGAAAGGCGGACCCGCTTCCCTGCCGGGAAGTGAGGTCCGCCTCCGCAAAAGAACCGATCAGGCGACCGGAACGATGTTCACGACCTTGCGGCCACGGTGGGTGCCGAACTGCACCGAACCGGCCTGCAGCGCGAACAGCGTGTCGTCGCCACCACGGCCGACACCCGAACCCGGGTGGAAGTGGGTGCCACGCTGGCGGATCAGGATCTCACCGGCGCTGACGACCTGACCGCCGAAGCGCTTCACGCCGAGCCGCTGAGCGTTGGAATCGCGACCGTTCCGAGTGGACGATGCGCCCTTCTTGTGTGCCATCTCTCCTCAGTCCCTTACTTCGCAGCCGTGGGGATGCCGGTGACCTTGATCGCCGTGTACTGCTGGCGGTGGCCCTGGCGACGGCGGTAGCCGGTCTTGTTCTTGTAGCGAAGGATGTCGATCTTCGCGCCCTTGTGGTGGTCCACGACCTCGGCCGTGACCTTGATACCGGCCAGCACCCACGGGTCGCTGGTCACGGCGTCGCCGTCGACAACGAGCAGCGTAGAGAGCTCTACGGTGTCGCCAACCTTGGCCGTGGAAATCTTGTCAACCTCAACGATGTCGCCGACAGCAACCTTGTGCTGGCGACCACCGCTGCGCACGATGGCGTACACGCGGATCTCTCTCTCACTCGGGAACGGACCCCTGATGCCAGCCGCTCACACGGGCCGAAGCCCGCGGTGATCCGGAATTGGACGAGCGGCCTCTCCGCGGCAGACCGGGAGGAGGGTGCTCAGGGGTTTGGCGGGTCGTACGACACGCCGACGGTCAAGGTTACGGGCCGGTGCCGCAAGGGGTCAAATTCGGTGACTTCACCCCTGCGGCGGCGCGGGCCGTCCCTCAGGAACGGCCCGCACCGGCTGCAACCTCAGTCCTGCGCGGGGGCCGCCGTCTTCTTGGCGGTGGCCTTCTTCGCAGTGGTCTTCTTCGCCGCGGTCTTCTTGGCCGTCGCCGTCTTCTTGGTGGCGGCCTTCTTCGCGGTGGCCTTCTTCGCCGTCTTGCGGGCGGCCGTCTTCTTGGCCGGGGCGGCTGCCTCGGCCTCGGGCTCGGCGTCCGCGGCGGGGGCCTCGGCGGTGGCCGGGGCCGCAGCCGGGGACTCGACCACCAGGACGGCGGCCTCCTCGGCGCCCGACGGGGAACCGGCGGGGGCGGTCACCTTGCGGACGACCCGACGACGGGCCCTCGGCGGGGCGGCCACGGGGGCCTCCTCGACGACCGGCGCGGGGGCCGGCTCGGGCTCGACGACCGGCTCAGGGGCGGCCACCGGCTCGACGACGGTCTCGGCGACCGGCTCGGCCGCGACCGGCGAACCGGCCGGGGCCGTCGCCTTACGGGTGGCACGGCGGCGGGCACGGGGAGCCGGGGCGGCCTCCTCGACCACCGGGGCGGCCTCGACGACCGGGGCCTCGACGACGGGCTCGGGCTCGACGACCGGCTCGGGCTCCTCGACGACGACCGGGGCGGGGGCGGCGGCGACCGGAGGACCGGCCGGCGCGGAGACCTTGCGGGTCGCCCGACGGCGGCCACGACCGCGCGTGGCGGCGGCCTCGGCCTCGGCGGCGCTGCTGTACAGCTCCTCGTCGGCGCGGAAGGGCTCCTCCACGGCGACCGGCGCGGCGATCTCCGCGGCCACCTCGGCCTCGGTCTCGACCGTCTCGGTCTCGGACTCCGTCTCCACCACGTCGACGTGCTCGTGCTCGTGGTGCTCGGCACCGCCACGGCCACGCTTCTTCGAGCGCTTGCCGCTGCCGCCGCCACCGGGGGCGGTCGGCTGCTCCATGTGCACGATGACGCCACGGCCGTTGCAGTGGACGCAGGTCTCGGAGAAGGACTCCAGCAGACCCTGGCCGACCCGCTTACGGGTCATCTGGACGAGGCCCAGCGAGGTGACCTCGGCCACCTGGTGCTTGGTCCTGTCACGGCCCAGGCACTCCAGGAGGCGGCGCAGCACCAGGTCGCGGTTGGACTCCAGGACCATGTCGATGAAGTCGATGACGACGATGCCGCCCAGGTCGCGCAGGCGCAGCTGGCGGACGATCTCCTCGGCCGCTTCGAGGTTGTTCCTCGTCACGGTCTCTTCGAGGTTGCCGCCCTGGCCGGTGAACTTGCCGGTGTTGACGTCGACGACGATCATCGCCTCGGTCTTGTCGATCACCAGCGAGCCACCGCTCGGCAGCCAGACCTTGCGGTCCAGCGCCTTCATCAGCTGCTCGTCGATCCGGTACGTCGCGAAGACGTCGACCTCGCTCGTCCACTTGGACAGGCGGTCGGTCAGGTCCGGGGCGACGTGGTTCACGTACCCGTGGATGGTCTCCCAGGCGTCGTCGCCGCTGACGATGACCTTCGAGAAGTCCTCGTTGAAGATGTCGCGGACGACACGGACGGTCATGTCCGGCTCGCCGTAGAGAAGGGTCGGGGCGTTGCCGCTCTTCGCCTTCTTCTGGATGTCCTCCCACTGCGCCTGCAGACGCTCGACGTCACGGCGCAGCTCGTCCTCGCTCGCGCCCTCGGCGGCGGTGCGCACGATGACACCCGCGTCCTCGGGGACGATCTTCTTGAGGATGGTCTTCAGACGGGCGCGCTCGGTGTCGGGGAGCTTGCGGCTGATGCCGGTCATCGAGCCCTCGGGGACGTACACGAGGTAACGGCCCGGCAGGGAGACCTGGCTGGTCAGACGGGCGCCCTTGTGGCCGATCGGGTCCTTCGTCACCTGGACCAGGACCGACTGGCCGGACTTGAGGGCGGTCTCGATGCGGCGCGGCCCGTTGGCCATGCCGAGCGCCTCGAAGTTGACCTCACCGGCGTACAGGACGGCGTTGCGGCCCTTGCCGATGTCGACGAACGCGGCCTCCATCGACGGCAGCACGTTCTGGACCTTGCCCAGGTAGACGTTGCCGACGTACGAGGTGGCCTGCTCCTTGTTGACGTAGTGCTCGACGAGCACGTTGTCCTCGAGGACGCCGATCTGGGTGCGCTCGCCGCTCTGGCGGACGACCATGACGCGCTCGACGGCCTCACGGCGGGCCAGGAACTCGGCCTCGGTGATGATCGGGACACGACGGCGGCCCTGCTCGCGGCCCTCGCGGCGACGCTGCTTCTTCGCCTCCAGACGGGTCGAGCCCTTGATGGACTGGACCTCGTCGGACGGCTCGGCCTTCTCACGGGCCGGGCGGGGCTCGCGGACCTTGACGACCGTACGGACGCCGTCCTCCTCGCCCGCCTCGGCCTCGCCACCGGCGTCACCGCTGCGGCGGCGACGGCGACGACGGCGACGGGAGCTGCTGCTGCCGCCGGACGTGCCGCCGTTCTCGTACTCGTCGGACTCGCCCTCGTCCTCGGACTCCTCGTCCTCGGCGCGGGCCTCCTCCGCCTCGTCGCTCTCGTCGCCTTCCTCGGCATCGGCCTCGGCGAGCTCACCGCGGCGACGACGACGGCCACCACGGCGGCGGCGACGGGACGGACGGTCCCCGTACTCGTCGGACTCCTCGGCCTCCGCCTCGGGCTCCTCGGCCTCGACCTCGGGCTCGTCGGCGACGGTGGCGGGCACCGGCTCGACGGCCACGGGCTCGGGGGCGGCCTCGCCACGACGGCGGCGGCGACGGCGGCCGGCGGGCTCGGGACGCTCGACGGTCTCGACGGACGCCACGGGCTCCTCGACCGTCTCGACGGTCTCCGCCTCCTCCTCGTCCTCCTCCACGGCCTCGGCGGCAGCGGCGGCGGCCGCGGTCTCCGGGGTCTGGAACATCGGCTCGGTGAAGACCGGGGCCTGGAAGACGGCGACGGCGGGGCGCGCGGCACGGCGGCCGCGGGGCTCCTCCTCCGCCTCGGGGGCGGTGGCGGTGACCGGCGGCTCGGAGGTGAACTGCGGCGAGGTGGCGCGGCGGCGGGTGCGACCGCGGGTGGCGGCCTTCTCGGCGGCAACGACCTCGGGCTCGGCCTCTTCGGAGGTGATCTGCTCGACGGCCTCGCGCGGCAGGCTCTCGCCGCCGGCGGGGGCGGCCTCGGGCGAGGTGGCCTTACGGGTGGCACGGCGACGGGTGCGCGCGGGGGCGGCGGGCTCCTCGGCGGGAGCCTCCTCGACCACGGCGGCGGGCTCGACGACCTCGGCGACCGGCTCGGGCGCGGTGGCGACCGGCTCGGGCGAGGTGGCCTTGCGGGTGGCGCGGCGACGCGTACGGGCGGGGGCGGCGGGCTCCTCGGCGGGAGCCTCCTCGACCACGGCGGTTTCGATCGTCGGCTCGACGACCTCGGCGACCGGCTCGGGCGCCGTCGCCTTACGGGTGGCACGGCGACGCGTACGGGCGGGGGCGGCGGGCTCCTCGGCGGGAGCCTCCTCGACCACGGCGGTTTCGATCGTCGGCTCCGCGACCGGCTCGGGGGCGGTGGCCTTGCGGGTGGCGCGGCGACGCGGGCGCGCGGGAGCTGCGGGCTCCTCCACGGGCTCCGGCGCGGCGGCCGGGGTGGCGGGCGTCTCCACGACGACCTCGGCCACGGTCTCGGTGACCTCCGCCGCGACCGGCGGACCGGCGGGGCGGGAAGCGGCGCGGCGCCTGCGGCGCGGCGGCAGCTTGTCACCAGGTGCGTTGCTGTTGTTCTCTTCGTTCGGCTCGAGCATGCGGGCGGTTCTCCCGTCACGCTCCCGGGCGCCGCGTCTTGGTCCGGTCCGGCGGCACGATCACGCATGATGCGCGGTGCCGCCGTCCGGGGCGCGGGCGCCGCACGGGAGCTGATGTCTGGCTCGCCGGTTCCGTACGCGTTTGTACGTACGGCCTGGCGAAAGTCTCCTGGTCAGTGCGCTGCCCGACCCAGGTGGCTCCCGAGTGCCAGGGCTGCGCTACAACGACCGCTCCCTACGCGGAACCGGTACCCGGCGCCGTCGCTGAGGCGGTCGCGGCGGCCGTGGGTGGAGCGGCCGTGACTGCCTCGCGGTCGGGCGCGAGCGGGTCGGTCACCGTGCCGGACTCCTCGTCGAAGAGCCCCTGCGCCAGCCTGGTCACCGCTGCGGGGACCGGCGGCGCCAGGTCGGCCACAGCTCGGAGACCGGACAGGACGTCGTCGGGTCGCACGGCAGGTGTCACGTGCCGAACAACCAGCCGCAGTATCGCACAGGCATTGTCCAGGGGCCTATCAGCTCCGGAACGTGCCTGTGGACGGTCGGCGACGAGCTCGGCGACGGCGGAGCGGGCGTCGAAGGTACGGATGCCGTTCTTCGTCTTGCGCTGTACTTCCACGGTCTCGGCCGCGAGGAAGGCCTCGACGGCCTTCTCCGCGTCCTCGGGGGAGACACCGTCGAGCCGGAGCTCCCACACGGAGGCGGTGAGCCGGTCGGCGAGTCCCGAGGTGCGGGCCTCGACGGCGTCGGTGATGTCGAGACCGGTGGGGAGCGACTCGTCGAGCAGGGCCCGCAGAGTCTCCGGGTCCCGTGTCTCGGTGAGGGCGATCTCCAGGTACTCGGCCTCGGAGCCCGTACCCGTGGGGGCGGCGTTGGCGTACGACACCTTGGGGTGCGGGGTGAAGCCGGCCGAGTACGCCATGGGCACCTCGGCGCGGCGCAGCGCACGCTCGAAGGCGCGCTGGAAGTCACGGTGGCTGGTGAACCGGAGGCGGCCGCGCTTGGTGTAGCGCAGTCGGATGCGCTGCACCGCCGGTGCGGGCGGCGGGCCTTCGGGCTGTCGCTTGCCCAGTGGTTCTTCTCCTCGGTGCGGGGCGGGCGCGGGTGCCGCGCCACCCTCGAACAGACGGGTGGCCTCTGGGGGGCCCGCCCGGCTCACCCCCGCTTTCGCAGGGAGATCTCGGGTGTGGGCGCCGCGCCGGAGGCGGTTGTTGTACTACCCAGAGTACGCGTAGAGGCCACCACCGGTTCCCCAGGCTCCGTCACCCGGGGTGCGCCGACGAGCGCGCGCCACGCGTCACGGCGCGCCTGCCGCACGGTCGCACGCGCGGAGGCGAGGACCTCCCGGGCGACCCGCCCTGCCCCGACGGCCGCCTTCCGGGCGGGCGCCCAGACCTGGTCGCGGACCCAGTGCCCGACGGGAGCGCAGACGCTCCGGTAGACCCGGACGGTGGGCCGCCCGACGAGATTCCAGGCGACCCACTTGAGGGCGCGCCCGACGGCCCGGGAGATGAAGCCGGCGACCCGCCAGCAGACCCGCAGCGCGTCGACGAGCTCGCGCCCGGCCGGGGTGAGGACGCGGCGGTACAGCCAGACGAGTGGGACGACGATCCCGTACCGCACGACGGGCACGACGAGGTACCGCCACAGCGCGACCCAGGGCCACACGAAGAGGGCCTTGCCGAGCCGGACCGCACCGGCCAGGACCCCGGCCCCCACGACGCTGAACAACCAGGCCAGACCGTGTCCGAGCGGGGTGAGGACATGGCGGTGGAGCCGGCTGAGCGGCAGCGCGACGCCGTAGCGGGCCGCCGGGACGACGACGTACCGCCACAGCCCGAGGACCAGGAACGCGACGCCGACGCCGAGCGGGGTGAGGAACCACCGGTACACCCAGGCGGCGGGAACCCCGATCCCGTAGCGGGCGACCGGGACGATCACGTACCGCCACAGCGCGACCCAGGGCCACACGAACAACGCCTTGCCCAGCATGGTGAGGAGCCAGGCCAGCCCGTGCCCCAGCGGAGTCAGGACCTGCCGGTACAGCCACAGGGCGGGAACCACGAGCGCGTGATGCACGACCGGCAGCACGACCTGCCGCCACAGCCAGACCCAGGGCCGGACGAACAACGCCCTGCCCAGCCAGGCAAGCGCGCGGCCCGTCGGGCGCAGGACCGTGCGGTCGAGGGCGCGGGCGCAGACGACCAGCACGTCCCAGACCATCCGTACCGGAACGACGATCACCAGCACCACGATCCGCACCGGAATCCTGATGACCGCCGTCAGACAGCCCTCGGGCTCGGCCGGACGGGGCTGGGGCTTCTCCATGCTCATGCCGGACATGACGCGACGGCCCGGCGAAGGGTTTCCCCTTACGCCGGGCCGTCGCCGGAGTGTTACGCGCTACTTGACGACCGTCAGCGGCAGCAGCTTCTTGCCCGTGGGGCCGATCTGGATCTGGGTGTCCATCTGCGGGCACACGCCACAGTCGAAGCACGGGGTCCAGCGGCAGTCCTCGACCTCGGTCTCGTCGAGGGCGTCCTGCCAGTCCTCCCAGAGCCAGTCCTTGTCCAGGCCCGAGTCCAGGTGGTCCCAGGGCAGGACCTCCTCGTAGGTGCGCTCGCGGGTGGTGTACCAGTCGACGTCGACGCCCATCTCGGGGAGCGTCTTGTCCGCGCAGGCCATCCAGCGGTCGTACGAGAAGTGCTCGCGCCAGCCGTCGAAGCGGCCGCCGTCCTCGTACACCGCGCGGATGACCGCGCCGATCCGGCGGTCGCCGCGCGAGAGCAGGCCCTCGACGATGCCGGGCTTGCCGTCGTGGTAGCGGAAGCCGATCGAGCGGCCGTACTTCTTGTCGCCGCGGATCTTGTCCCGGAGCTTCTCCAGGCGCGCGTCCGTCTCCTCCGCCGAGAGCTGCGGGGCCCACTGGAACGGCGTGTGGGGCTTGGGGACGAAGCCGCCGATGGAGACCGTGCAGCGGATGTCGTTCTGGCCGGAGACCTCGCGGCCCTTGGCGATCACGTTGACCGCCATGTCACCGATCTGGAGGACGTCCTCGTCGGTCTCGGTGGGCAGGCCGCACATGAAGTACAGCTTCACCTGGCGCCAGCCGTTGCCGTACGCCGTCGAGACCGTACGGATCAGGTCCTCCTCCGAGACCATCTTGTTGATGACCTTGCGCATGCGCTCGGAGCCGCCCTCGGGGGCGAAGGTGAGACCGGAACGGCGGCCGTTGCGGGTCAGCTCGTTGGCCAGGTCGACGTTGAAGGCGTCGACGCGGGTCGACGGCAGCGACAGGCCGATCTTGTCGTCCGTGTAGCGGTCCGCGAGGCCCTTCGCGATGTCACCGATCTCGGTGTGGTCGGCGGAGGAGAGGGAGAGCAGGCCGACCTCCTCGAAGCCGGTCGCCTTGAGACCCTTCTCGACCATCTCGCCGATGCCGGTGATGCTTCGCTCCCGCACGGGGCGCGTGATCATGCCGGCCTGGCAGAAACGGCAGCCGCGGGTACAGCCGCGGAAGATCTCGACGGACATCCGCTCGTGGACCGTCTCGGCGAGCGGCACCAGCGGCTGCTTCGGGTACGGCCACTCGTCGAGGTCCATCACCGTGTGCTTCGAGACGCGCCACGGGACACCCGACCTGTTCGGGACGACGCGGGCGATACGGCCGTCCGGCAGGTACTCGACGTCGTAGAAGCCCGGGATGTAGACCGAGCCGGTCTTGGCGAGCCGGAGGAGGACCTCCTCGCGGCCGCCGGGGCGGCCCTCGGCCTTCCAGGCGCGGATGATCTCGGTCATGTCGAGGACGGCCTGCTCGCCGTCGCCGATGATCGCCGCGTCGATGAAGTCCGCGATCGGCTCGGGGTTGAACGCGGCGTGGCCGCCGGCGAGCACGATCGGGTGGTCGACGGTCCGGTCCTTGGACTCCAGCGGGATGCCCGCCAGATCGAGGGCCGTGAGCATGTTGGTGTAGCCGAGCTCGGTGGAGAAGCTCAGGCCGAAGACGTCGAAGGCGCCGACGGGCCGGTGGCTGTCGACGGTGAACTGCGGGACGTCGTGCTCGCGCATGAGCGCTTCGAGGTCCGGCCAGACGCTGTACGTCCGCTCGGCCAGGACGCCCTCGCGCTCGTTCAGTACCTCGTAGAGGATCATGACGCCCTGGTTGGGCAGACCGACCTCGTACGCGTCCGGGTACATCAGCGCCCAGCGGACGTCGGCGGACTCCCACGGCTTGACCGTGGAGTTCAGCTCTCCACCGACGTACTGAATCGGCTTCTGCACGTGCGGGAGCAGAGCTTCGAGCTGCGGGAAGACAGACTCGGCAGCAGACATCTCGAACCTTCGTGAGCTGGCAGGGGGCGACTCTCAAGCGTACCCGGTGCTCACGGGGTCAGTGCCGCCCGCAGTTCCGGGGCCGAGGCCTTGGCCCAGACCTCGGGAAACTCGCGTTCGCGGGCCGCGCCTGCCGCCTCTTCCTGGCCGTGGAGGAGTCCCCAGGTGAAGGCGGACTCGCCGGCCGCGTGGGCCTGGACGCCGAGGTCGCGCAGGGCCCCGCGGGCGACGACGCTGTCCTGGTGGTCGCCGAGGAGGGTCTGGACGGCCTTCACCCGTTTGGCGAAGCGCTTGGCGGGCTTGCCGAGGCTGGGCCGTGCAGCCTCGGCGGCGTAGCGGGCGCGCTTGGCGGCCTTGCGGGCCTCGTGCATGGCGAGGTCGCGGTCGTGTCCTGGGTGCAGGGCGAGGGCGTGGTCGACGCGGGTGGCGAGGCGGTCGTAGTCCTTGAGGACGGCGGCGGCGAGGACGGGCTCCGGGGCGTCGTGGGCGGCCTTGAGGAGCGGCGGGTCGGCGAGGAGCGCGTCGAGGGCGTCGAGCAACGCGAGGTGGCGGGCGGAGTCGAGGGCGGCGAGGGCCTTGCGGCGGGCGCCGCCGCTGTGGGCGTGGTGCCAGATCCGGAGGCGGGCGCGGACGGGGCCGAGGGCGAGGGTGCGGGGGATCTCGTCGAGCCGGGCGCGGAGGCGCTCGTGCAGGACCTCCTGGTCGCGGGCGAAGCCCAGTTCACCGGCCAGCCACTTGAGCTCGTCGCCGAGCGGGTCGGTGGCGGTGCGGTCGAGGACCTTGCGGTAGCTCTTGAAGGCGCTGCGGAGGCGGCGGCAGGCGACGCGCATCTGGTGCACGGAGTCGGGCAGGTCGCGCCGGACGGCGGGGTCGAGGGCGACGAGCGCCTCCACCTGTTCCCGTACGTACGCGAGGACCCGCCCGCCGGCGGTGTCGTCCCCGTCCCCGTCCCCCGGAGAGTCGTCGGGCACCTCCGGTGCCGGTGTCCCCGTCTCCGCCAGGGCCCTCGCGACCTTCGACGACGACGTCGACGCGGCGATGCCCGCCTTCTTCAGACGTTTCTCGACCGCGTCGAGGATCTCGGGGTCCGCGTCGTCGGCGAGTTCGACCTCGATCTCCGTCCAGGAGGTGTCCGGGCCCTTCGGGAGGCGTTCGGCGTGGACCGTGTCCACGGAGACCTCCGCAAGGAGCGCGCCCGCCTCGTCGACGAGGTGGCGGACGCTGCGTGAGGAGCGGAGGCGGACGACGGGGACGACGTCCTCGGCGCGGGTCCGGGAGCGGATCAGGCCCGCCAGGGGCTTCGGGAGGCTCTCCGAGAGCGGGGCCCTGATCTCGTCGCGGATCCCCGAGGCGACCGGGAACTTGAGGTGCCAACCCTCGTCGTCGCCGCCCGTGCGGCGGCGGAGGGTGAGGGAGTCGGCGGCAAGCCGCAGGTCCGGCGTGTCGTAGTAGACCGCGTCGAGCTCGGTGACGCCCCGGTCCGCGACCGAGGCGACCCCGGCCACGCGTGCCAGGTCGGGCAGCTTCGTCCGGGCCGTGGCTTCGTACTTCCGCTCGATCTCGCGCTTGGTCTCCGCCATGAATCGAATCTAGACGGGATGTGAACGGAAGGGGAGTCCGCGTCAGGCCTGTCTCGCACCCCCTTCAGGCCTGGCTCGGGCCTGTCTCAGGCCCGCTCAGGCCTGTCTCAGGCCCGCTTCAGGCCTGGCTCGGGCCCGCTCCCGGCCCGCCTCAGGCCGTTCCCGGCGCGCCTCAGGCCGTCATCGGCCGCTGCACCCTGATCGACTGGAGCAGTCCGATCGCCACCCACACCGCGAACATCGACGAGCCGCCGTACGAGACGAACGGCAGTGGCAGACCCGCCACCGGCATGATGCCGAGCGCCATGCCGATGTTCTCGAAGGACTGGAAGGCGAACCAGGCGATGATTCCGGCCGCGACGATCGTGCCGTAGAGCTCGGTGGTCTCCCGGGCGATCCGGCAGGCCCGCCAGAGGATCACGCCGAGCAGCACGATGATGAGCCCGCCGCCGAGGAAGCCGAGTTCCTCGCCGGCGACGCTGAAGATGAAGTCGGTCTGCTGCTCGGGGACGAACTGGCCGCTGGTCTGGTGGCCGTTGAAGAGCCCCGCACCGTACAGGCCTCCGGAGCCGATCGCGATCCGCGCCTGGTTGGTGTTGTAGCCGACGCCCGCCGGGTCGAGCTCGGGGTTGGCGAAGGCGGCGAAGCGGTTGATCTGGTACTCGTCGAGCAGGCCGAGCGCGGTGACCAGGACCGCGCCAACGACTCCGGTGCCGATGAGGCCGAGGACCCAGCGGTTGGAGGCTCCGGAGGCGAGCAGCACACCGAGCACGATCACCGCCATGACCATCACCGAGCCGAGGTCCGGCATCAGCATGACGATGGCCATCGGCAGCGCGGCCAGGAGCAGGGACTTGGCGACGGTCCGGTGGTCCGGGTGCACCTGGTCGCCCGCGTCGACCTTGGCCGCGAGCAGCATCGCCATGCCCAGGATGATCGTGATCTTCACGAACTCGCTGGGCTGGAGCGAGAAGCCGCCGCCGATCACGATCCACGCGTGCGCGCCGTTGATGGTCGCGCCGAGCGGGGTGAGGACGGCCAGGATCAGCAGGATCGAGATGCCGTAGAGGATCGGGACGGCGCCGCGCAGGGTGCGGTGGCCGAGCCAGATCGTGCCGATCATCAGGGCGAGGCCGATGCCGGTGTTCAGCGTGTGCCGGAAAAGGAAGGCGTACGGGTCTCCGGCGTTCAGCTCGGTACGGCCGCGGGTGGCGGACCAGACGAGCAGCGCGCCCATGAAGGACAGGGCGAGCGCGGAGAGCAGGATCGGCCAGTCGAGGCGGCGCACCACCGAGTCGCGGGCGGCCAGCTTCGCCAGCGTGCCGCGCTCGGGGGCGTACCGGGAGACGGAGAAGCCGTGAGGTGCGGTCATCGGTTCAGTCCCCAGTCCTGGCGTGCGGCGGCGGCCCCGCGAGCGGCTGTTGTCCCTCGCCCTGCTTCTCCGGGTCGACGAGCTGCGACTTCGGGTCGTACGCCTTGACGTCCGGCGCGTCGATGGAGCCGTCGGGCTGGACCTTCGGGAGCGTCGACTGCGGCTTGGGCAGCAGGGCGCGCTTGAGGTCCTGGTTGCCCGCGTCGTCGAGGCCGTAGAGCGCGTCGTAGATGTTGCGCACGGCGGGTCCCGAGGCGCCGGAGCCCGTACCGCCCTGGGAGATCGTCATGACGATCGTGAAGTCGTCGGTGTACGTCGCGAACCAGGAAGTGGTCTGCTTGCCGTAGACCTGGGCGGTGCCGGTCTTGGCCCGCATGGGGATCTTGTCCTGCGGCCAGCCGCCGAACCGCCAGGCGGCGGTGCCGCCGGGCTCGACGACGGAGCGCAGCCCCTTGTCGAGGTCCCGGATCGTCTGGGCGTTCACCGGCAGCTTGCCGTGGGACTCGGGCTTGATCTCCTGGACGCTCTTGCCGTCGGGGCTGATCACGGCCTTGCCGATGGTGGGGTTGAAGAGGGTGCCGCCGTTGCTGATGGCGGCGTAGGCGGTGGCCATCTGGATGGGGGTGACGAGGACGTCTCCCTGGCCGATCGCGTAGTTGATGCTGTCGTAGGCCTTCAGCTGGTTGCCTTCGAGGCAGCTCTCGTACGCGATCTGCTCGACGTACGTGCCGCCCTTCTTGCCCTGCTTGCACCAGGAGTCCTTGTTGGCCTCCCAGAACCTCTGCTTCCACTGGCGGTCGGGGATGCGGCCGGTGACCTCGTTCGGCAGGTCGACGCCGGTCTCGGAGCCGAGCCCGAAGTCCCGGGCGGTCTTGTAGAACCAGTCGTGGGTGTTCTTGTTCGGCTTGAGCCCGCCGTCGCGCTGCCACTCCTTGTGGCCGAGGGCGTAGAAGACGGTGTTGCAGGAGAACTTGAGCGCGTCGCCGAGGGTGATGGGGCCGTGCCCCTGGGACTCGAAGTTCGCGAAGCTGCGACTGCCCAGGCTGTAGGAGCTGCTGCAGTTGTACTTGTCGTTGAAGTCGTACCCGGCCCGCACGGCGGCGCTCGCCGAGACCACCTTGAAGATGGAGCCGGCCGGGGCCTGGCCCTGGATGGCGCGGTTGAGCAGCGGGTAGTTGGAGCCCTTGCTGGTGAGCTGCGCGTAGTCCTTGCCGGAGATGCCGCCGACCCAGGCGTTGGGGTCGTAGTCGGGCTGGGAGGCCATCGCGACGACACGGCCGGTCTTCGACTCCATGACGACGACGGCGCCCGCGTCGGCCTCGTACTTACGGCCGGTGATCTTGTCGGTCTCGCCGCGGACGACCTTCATCGCCTGGGCGAGCTCGTACTCGGCGACGGACTGGACCCGGGCGTCGATGCTGGTGACGAGGGTGGAGCCGGGCACGCCCGGCTCGGCCTCGGTCTGGCCCATGACCCGGCCGACCTTGTCGACCTCGTAGGAGGTGACGCCCGCCTTGCCGCGCAGCTCCTTGTCGTAGGTGCGTTCGAGGCCGGAGCGGCCGACCTGGTCGGAGCGGAGGTGCGGCGACTCGGTGTCCTTGGCCTTCTGGATCTCCTCGTCGGTGACCGGCGAGAGGTAGCCGAGCACCTGCGCGGTGCGGGCCTTGCCGGGTGCCGTGTAGCGGCGTACGGCGGTGAGTTCGGCGGTGATGCCGGGGAAGTCCTCGGTGCTCTCCCGGATCCGCAGCGCCTGCTGCGTGGTGGCCTCGTCGGTGATCGGGATCGGCTGGTAGGGGGAACCGTTCCAGCAGGGCTGCGGGGTCTTGGAGTCGCAGAGCCGGACCTTGTCCATGACGTCCTTGGGCTTCATGCCCAGGACGCCCGCGAGGCGGGTGAGGACGCCCTTGCCGTCGTCCTTCATCTTCATCAGGTCGGTGCGGGACGCGGAGACCACGAGCCGGGTCTCGTTGTCGGCGAGCGGGACGCCGCGGGCGTCGAGGATCGAGCCGCGCACGGCGGGCTGGACGACCCGCTGGACGTGGTTGCTCTTCGCCTCCTCGGTGTACTCCTTGCCGTTGCGGATCTGGAGGTACCAGAGGCGTCCGCCGAGGGTGAGGAGCAGGGAGAAGACGAGGATCTGGATGATGACGAGCCGGACCTGGACCCTGGGGGTCCGCCCGGTCTCCGGGATGTTGCTCATGCTGCCCTTGCCCCCTCGGTCACAGTCGCTTGACTCCCTTGATGCGTCCGGCGCGCGCCGCTCTCGTACGGGCGGCCTTGACGCGCAGGCCACCGCGCTGGCTGCCGATCTGCAGGCCGGTGCCGGAGCTGAGCCAGCCGGAGGCGACGTCGGTTCCGCCGGAGTTCTCGGCCGCCGCGAGCGGATCGTTCTCCGCGCGCCGGGCCAGCGCCATGATCAGGGGCACGGTGAAGGGCGCGAGGAGGAGGTCGTAGACGGCCGCGGTGAAGAGCAGGAAGCCGAGGCCGACATGGCGGGCGGCGGTGTCGCCGACGAGGGCGCCGACACCCGCGTACAGGAGCGTGGAGCCGATGGACGCGGCGACGACGACGGCCATCGGGCCGCTGGCCGACTTGAGTCGGCCGTTGTCGGGGCGGGCGAGTCCGGCGAGGTAGCCGATGACGCAGAGGACCAGGGCGTAGCGGCCCGCGGCGTGGTCGGCGGGCGGGGCGAGGTCGGCGAGGAGGCCGGCCCCGAAGCCGATGAGGGAGCCGCTGACGGGGCCGTACACGAGCGCGAGGCCGAGGACGGTCAGCAGGACGAGATCGGGTACGGCGCCGGGGAGCTGGAGGCGCGCGAGGACGGAGACCTGGATGACCAGGGCGACGACGACGAGCGTGCTGGAGAGCAGGATCCGGTTGAACTTCATGCCTCAGTCCCCCTGCTGCTCGTTCTCGGGCTTCTGCCCCTGCTGCGGCTGCTGTCCGGTCTGTGGCTGCTGCGGCTGCTGCCCCGGCTGCTGGCCCTCGCCCTGCGGCTGGCCCTGCGGCTCCGCCTGCTGCTGGCCCTGTCCCTGCTCCTGTCCCTGCTGCTCGCCGGCGGGTGGCGGCGGGGTGACCGTGACGGTGACGGTCGGGGCGGGCTTGGGCTTGGGCGGCAGGACCATGTCGCGGGGGTTGGTGCGCGGGGCCTGGACGACGACGCCGACGATGTCGAGCTTGGAGAAGCCGACGTACGGGCGGACGTAGATGTTGCGGGTGAGACCGCCGCCCAGCGGGTCGACGCGGACGACCTCGCCGACCGGGACCCCGGGCACGAAGGGCTTGTTCGCCTGCGAGCCGAAGGTGACGAGGCGGTCGCCCGCCTTCACCTTCGCCTTGCCGTTGAGGAGCTGGACGAGGAGCGGCCCGTTGCCCTGGCCGGTGGCGAAGCCGAGCTCGTCCGATTTCTCCATGCGGGTGCCGACGGTGAAGTCGGGGTCGCTGGCGAGGAGCACGGTCGCGGTGGACGGCCCGACCGTGGTGACGCGGCCGACCAGACCGGAGCCGTTCAGGACGGTCATGTCCCGCTCGATGCCGTCGTCGGCGCCGGCGTCGATGGTGACGGTCCAGGAGAAGCCCTGGGCCGCTCCTATGGCGATGACCTCGGCGCCCTTGATGCCGTACTGCCCGGCGCCGGCCGTCTTGAGCAGGGTGTCGAGCTCGCGGAGGCGGCTGCGGTTGCGGTCGTCGCTGCCGAGCTTGGCCTTGAGGGCGGCGTTCTCGCGCTCCAGGGCGGCGATGCGGTCGTGCCGCTCGCCGGAGTCGCGTACCGCCCCTATGGCGTTGCCGATGGGGTCGACGGCCGCCGCGACGCCGTTCTCGACCGGGCCGAAGACCGCGGCGGCTGCCTGCCGGGCGCCGTCGACCGGTGACTCCTCGCCGCCGCGGATGTCCACCGTGATCAGTGCGAACGCGATGGCGATCAGCAGCACCAGGAGCAGCCGGCTCTCTCGTGTGTCCCTCACGTGCGGCGGCCGTGCCTTTCCTCGGGGTTCGGTTGTTCTGTGCGGTTTGTGTCGTTATATCAACGATCGGCTGTACGGGGGGTCTTGCCACCCGTACAGCCGATCGCGAGCCGAAAGCTACCCACTTGTTATCGGCGGGGCTGGGCGTCCAGAACCTGCTGGAGGGCTTCGAACTCCTCCACGCACTTGCCCGAGCCGAGGGCCACCGAGTCCAGCGGATCCTCGGCGATGTGGATCGGCATCCCGGTCTCGCGGCGCAGCCGCTCGTCCAGGCCGCGCAGGAGGGCGCCACCACCCGTGAGAACGATGCCGCGGTCCATCACGTCACCGGAGAGCTCGGGCGGGCACTTGTCGAGCGTCGTCTTCACCGCGTCGACGATGGCGTTGACCGGCTCCTCGATGGCCTTGCGGACCTCGGCGGCCGAGATGACCACGGTCTTGGGCAGACCGGAGACGAGGTCACGGCCGCGGATCTCGGTGTGCTCGTCCTTGTCCATGTCGTAGGCCGAGCCGATGGTGATCTTGATCTGCTCGGCGGTGCGCTCACCGAGGAGGAGCGAGTACTCCTTCTTGATGTGCTGGATGATCGCGTTGTCGAGCTCGTCGCCGGCCACCCGGATGGACTGTGCCGTGACGATTCCGCCGAGCGAGATCACGGCGACCTCGGTCGTGCCGCCGCCGATGTCGACGACCATGTTGCCCGTGGCCTCGTGGACCGGCAGGCCCGAGCCGATGGCCGCGGCCATGGGCTCCTCGATGATGTGCACCTGACGGGCGCCGGCCTGGGTCGAGGCCTCGATGACGGCGCGGCGCTCCACTCCGGTGATGCCGGAGGGCACGCAGACGACGACCCGGGGGCGGGCCAGGTAGCGGCGCTTGTGGATCTTGAGGATGAAGTAGCGGAGCATCCGCTCGGTGATCTCGAAGTCGGCGATCACACCGTCCTTCAGGGGCCGGACGGCGACGATGTTGCCGGGCGTCCGGCCGATCATCTTCTTCGCCTCGGAGCCGACCGCCAGGATCCCGCCGGTGTTGGTGTTGATCGCGACGACGGACGGCTCGTTCAGAACGATGCCTCGACCCCTGACGTACACCAGCGTGTTGGCGGTCCCGAGGTCGACAGCCATGTCACGGCCGATGAACGACATTGAGTTCCCCTTGTTTCCCATGAGGATGCGTCGAGCCTTCCCAATCGGAGCGTTGACGGCTTCTCAGGTAGGCGAGGTGGTGGGTGTTCGGGTGCTACGGCGTGGAGTTTTCCATCGTAGTGCCGCCCACACGGATACCGCGCGGTGGTCCACCTCTGTACAGGTGACGACAGGACGGTGCGATGCGTTCCCGCTCGCACCGTTCATATGCCCGGGGGCGACCGAAATTCCTTCGGTCGCCCCAGGTTCGTTGCGGTGGATGGCTGACATCGGGTCAGAACGGGAGGTTCATGGATGGACCAGACGGACCAGTCGGACCATTCGGCCCGTCGGACCGGTCGGACCCGTCGGACCCGTCGGACCCGTCGGACCCGTCAGCCCCGGATCAGGCCAGGCCGGGGAAGAAGAGCTTCATCTCCCGGATGGCGGACTCCTCGGAGTCCGAGGCGTGGATCAGGTTCTCGCGGACGATGGTGCCGTAGTCGCCACGGATGGAACCGGGGGCGGCGGCGATCGGGTCGGTCGGTCCTGCGAGGGTCCGCAGACCCTCGATGACGCGCTCGCCCTCGACGACCAGGGCGACGACGGGGCCGGACTGCATGAAGCCCATCAGCGGCTCGTAGAAGGGCTTGCCCTTGTGCTCGCCGTAGTGCTGCTCCAGCGTCTCCTGGCTCAGCTCGCGCAGTTCGAGCGCGGAGATGGTCCAGCCGGCCTTGCGCTCGATGCGACCGATGATCTCGCCGATCAGGCCACGGCGGACGGCGTCGGGCTTGAGCAGGACGAGAGTGCGCTGGCTCACGGTGGGGACTCCTTCAATCCGGTGTGCGGGACTCAGAGGCTACAGGGCCGGATCCAGCGCCGATTACTCAGCGTCAAGCCCTCCCCCAGCACACCCCGGCGCCCCGCGGGGCGCCGGGGCCGAGCCGGGTCCCGCCCGGAGGCCGACCGTCCGGTTCTCGCCCGTCCCTGCCCTAGCTCGCCTCGGGCTCCGGGCCCGCCGCCTCAGCCTGGGCGGCCCAGCGGGCCTTCACCTCGTCGATCTTCGCGCCGTAGTGGCACGAGGCCCACCACAGGGCTGCGAAGGCCGCGCCGAGGAAGAACATCACCGGGACGAAGAAACCGCTCGCGATCAGGGCGATCTGCAGCGCCCAGCCGAGCTGGACCCCGCCCGGACGGGTGATCATCCCGCAGAGCAGCACCGACAGCAGCATCGCGACGCCGCAGACCCACCAGACGGTGGACATCGACAGACTGTCGTCCTTCATCGCGACGAGCCCGGCGAAGCCGATCACGAAGAACTCGCCGATCAGCGTCGAGGCACAGAGCGTACGCATCGGATTCAGCGCCTTCCCAGCAGCAGCCGGGCGTCCCCGACCGTGAAGATCGAACCGGTCACGAGCACACCCGCCCCACTGAACTCGCCCTCTTCCTCCGCAAGGGTGATGGCGGCCTCGATGGCGTCGTCCAGACGCGGCTCGACGACCACCCGGTCCTCGCCGAAGACCTCCACGGCGATCGCCGCGAGCGCGTCGACGTCCGTGGCGCGCGGGTTGGAGTTCGCCGTGACGACGACCTCGGCAAAGATCGGCTCGAAGGCTTCGAGCAGCCCCTTGGCGTCCTTGTCGGCGCTGGTGGAGACCACGCCGATGAGCCGGGAGAAGCCGAACGACTCGCTGATGCCGTCGGCCGTGGCCCGCGCGCCGTGCGGGTTGTGCGCCGCGTCCAGGATGACCGTCGGGGACTTGCGGACGACCTCCAGGCGGCCCGGGGAGGCCACCGAGGCGAAGGCGCGCCGGATGGTGTCGACGTCCAGGGTGCGGGCGTGCTCCGCGCCGATCCCGAAGAACGCCTCGACCGCCGCGAGGGCGACCGCCGCGTTGTGCGCCTGGTGCGCGCCGTGCAGCGGCAGGAAGACCTCTTCGTACTCGCCGCCGAGCCCGCGCAGGGTGAGCAGCTGGCCGCCGACCGCGACCTCGCGGGCGACGATGCCGAACTCCATGCCCTCGCGGGCCACCGTCGCGTCGACCTCGACGGCCTTCTTCAGCATGACCTGGGCCGCGTCCACCGGCTGCTGGGCGAGGATGACCGTCGCGCCCTGCTTGATGACCCCGGCCTTCTCGACCGCGATCTCGCCGGGCGTCCCGCCGAGCCGGTCGGTGTGGTCCAGGTCGATCGGGGTGACGACGGCGACCTGGGCGTCGATCACGTTCGTCGCGTCCCAGGTGCCGCCCATGCCGACCTCGACGACCGCCACGTCCACCGGCGCGTCGGCGAAGGCCGCGTACGCCATACCCGTGACGACCTCGAAGAAGGAGAGCCGGTACTCCTCGCGGGCGTCGACCAGCTCGACGTACGGCTTGATGTCCTCGTACGTCTCGATGAACCGCTCGGCGGAGATCGGGGCGCCGTCCAGGCTGATCCGCTCGGTGATCGACTGCACGTGCGGCGAGGTGTACCGCCCGGTGCGCAGCTCGAACGCGGCGAGCAGCGCCTCGATCATCCGGGCCGTGGACGTCTTGCCGTTCGTCCCGGTGATGTGGATGGAGGGGTACGCGCGCTGGGGCTCGCCGAGGACGTCCATGAGCGCCGCGATGCGCGTCACCGAGGGCTCGAGCTTGGTCTCGCCCCAGCGGGTCGACAGCTCGGTCTCGACCTCGCGGAGCGCCTTGTCCACCTCCGGGTCGGCGGGCCGGGCGGGCACGGGGTCACCCTGGGGCGGGCCGGACTGCGCGCGCAGCGTACGGCTGCCGGCCTCGATCACCGCCAGGTCGGGGTCTCTGTCGGTCTCGGAGGCGACGATGTCGTCGAACGGGTCGGACTCGCCGGACTGGTCGCGGGGCTCACTCACGGGCCCAGTCTACGGAGGGGTACCGACAGGACCATGGACCCACCCCTTTCGGGACTTTCGGCCCACCGTCCGCCGACCGGGCCCGGCAAACTTGGCGATCATGGACATAGGTATCGACCTCGGCACCGCGAACACCCTCCTCTACGCCCGCGGCCAGGGCATCGTGCTCAACGAACCGTCGGTGGTGGCGGTCCAGGAGGGATCGAGGTCGGCCCTCGCGGTCGGCACGGAGGCGAAGGAGACGATCGGCAGGACTCCCGGTTCGATCACGGCGATCCGCCCCCTGAGGGACGGGGTGATCAGCGACTACGAGGCAGCCGAGGAGATGATCCGGCACTTCGTCCGCAAGGCCGTGAAGGGCCGCAGGCCGCGCACCCGGATGGTGGTGTGCGTGCCGAGCGGGGTGACGCCGGTGGAGCGCCGGGCGATCGTGCACGCCTCGCGCTCGGCGGGCGCCCGCGCGGTCCATCTCATCGAGGAGCCGATGGCGGCGGCGATCGGGGCGGGGCTGCCGGTCTCGGACCCGCGCGGCTCGATGGTCGTCGACATCGGCGGCGGTACGACGGAGGTGGCGGTGATCTCGCTCGGCGGCATCGTCACGGCGCGGTCGCTGCGGGTGGGCGGCGACCGGCTGGACGCGGCGATCACCGACTTCGTCCGCAAGGAGCACTCGCTGCTGATCGGCGAGCGCACGGCGGAGGACGTCAAGGTGGCGATCGGCTCGGCCTGGCCGGTGCCGGGCGCGGAGGAGCGGGAGGGGGCGACGTTCACGGTGCGGGGCCGGGAGCGGGTCGGCGGGCTGCCGAAGACGCTGGAGCTGACGGTTCCGGAGGTACGTGCGGCCCTGGACGAGCCGGTGGAGGCGATCATCGCTGCGGTCCGGACGACGCTGGAGGAGTGCCCTCCGGAACTCTCGGGCGACGTCATGGAGCACGGCATCGTCCTCACGGGCGGCGGCGCGCTGCTGCCGGGCCTGGACCTGCGGATGGCCTCGGCGACGGGCATCCCGGTCTTCGTCGCGGACGACCCCCTGGACTGCGTGGCCCTGGGCTCGGGCCGCTGCGTGGAGGACTTCGACAACCTGCAGCGGGTGCTGGGGCGGGCGGAGAGCGGGCGCTGACGGCTGGGGGGCGAGGGGCCTACGTGCGCGCCAGGGGCCACGCGCGCGTGAGGGCCAGGGGGCCTCCATGCGCGCCAGGGGGACTACGCGCGCGTGAAGCCCGTCGGGAGCAGCGCCGTCACCGCGTACGTCGTGCCGTCCTGGCCGGCCGTGAGACTGCCGCCCATGCTGGTGACGCGCTCCCGCATGGAGAACA
Organism: Streptomyces sp. NPDC048370; assembly: GCF_043200825.1. NCBI lineage: Bacteria > Bacillati > Actinomycetota > Actinomycetes > Kitasatosporales > Streptomycetaceae > Streptomyces > Streptomyces sp. NPDC048370. The sequence continues at coordinate 456,357 of NZ_JBICYI010000004.1, forward strand.
GGCCCGTGCCCGTCGAGACCGGGACGCGGTCCGGCGGGGTCTCAGGGAGCGGGTTGCGGACGTCGACGCGCAGGTCGCGGCCCGTCACCGAGATCGTCACCGTCACCGGGAGCCCCGGCGCGTGCTTGGCCGCGTTCGTCAGGCACTCCTGGACGACCCGGTGGACGGCCGCCTGCCGCAGCGGGGAGAGCGCCTTGGCCTCGTCGGCGACCGTGAGGTCGACCGGGCTCCCCATCCGCTCGCTCTCCTCCGCGAGCACGGCGAGCCCTTCGAGACCGGGCGTCGCCGCGCCCCCGTCGGCCCGCCGCACGATCGTCTCGTTCAGCATGTGGTGGGCCCGCCGCGCGGTGTCCGCGAGCTCCTCGAAGTCCTTCTGGTACGCCGCGCCCCGGGCCCGTACGGAGAGCACCTCGGCCCGTACGGCGAGCACGGTCAGCTCACGCCCCACCAGGTCGTGGACGTCCCGCCCGACCGAGATCCGCTCCTCCTGGACGGCCTGCCGCGCCGCCGCCTCCGCCCGCTGGGACTCCAGGGCCCGCACCAGGTCCTGGCGGTACGCGGCGATGCCGACACCGGCCGCGAGCACGCCGATGGGCACGACGAGGCTGAGGAACTCGCTGACCGTCTCGCCGTGCCGGGCCGGCCAGCCGGGTGTGAGGAAGAGGGCGTACGCCACGCCCACGTAGAGCACCGTCGCGACGACCGCGACCCTGCGCCCCCGGAACCGGCCCAGCGAGTAGAGGGCGAACTGAATCATCGTCAGCTCGTGCAGCCAGCCCATCAGGGCGAGCGCCACCAGGAACGGCGCCCAGGGCAGCCGTCGCCGCAGGACGAGCGTCGCGGCCCCGGCGGCCAGGACGAGGGAGGCGGTGGCGCCGGTCAGGGAGTTGTCCGCGCGGGCCAGGCCCGGCACGTCGAGGGACATCAGCGCGAAGGCGCTCACCGCCGTGACGACGTCCAGGGCGCGGGGCGAACCCGCCCACCGGTCCACGCGGGCGCGCAGCGCGGGGAAGGCGGGCAGTCGGGACATGCCTTCCATCATCCAAGGTCCTTCGACCCATCACCCTGGACTTTAGTCACTTCTCGTGTGAGATCGGGCACTCCAGTCAATCTACTGTTTGACTACTGAATGCGCACGAAGCATCCCAGGACGAGCTGGGCGTCGGCTCCAAACGCAGGGGGCCCGGAACCGAACGGTTCCGGGCCCCCCGCGTCACTCACTACGCCTGCGGCAGCCGCTCCAGCTGTGCCTGGATGCGGGCGATGTCCTCGTCCGCCTTGGCGAGCCGCGTACGGATCTTGTCGACCACGTTGTCCGGGGCCTTGGCCAGGAACGCCTCGTTGCCGAGCTTCCCGTTCGCCTGCGCCTTCTCCTTCTCGGCGGCGGCCAGGTCCTTCGCGAGCCGTTTCCGCTCGGCCGCCACGTCGATCGTGCCGGACAGGTCCAGCGCGACCGTGGCACCGGCGACCGGCAGGGAGGCGGTGGCGGCGAACTCCTCGCCCTCCGGCTGGAGACGCAGCAGCTGACGGATGGCCGCCTCGTGCGGGGCGAGCGCGGTACCGGCCAGGTCGAGACGGGCCGGAACCTTCTGGCCGGGCTGCAGACCCTGGTCCGAGCGGAAGCGGCGGACCTCGGTGACGACCTGCTGGACCAGCTCGATCTCCTTCTCCGCGGCGTCGTCGCGGAAGCCGGAGTCGGTGGGCCAGTCGGCGATGACGACGGACTCCTTGCCGGTGAGCGTGGTCCAGAGCGTCTCGGTGACGAACGGGACGACCGGGTGGAGCAGCCGCAGCATCACGTCCAGGACCTCGCCGAGGACCCGGCCGGAGACCTTGGCACCCTCGCCGCCCGCGAAGAACGTCGTCTTCGACAGCTCGACGTACCAGTCGAAGACCTCGTCCCACGCGAAGTGGTAGAGCGCGTCGGCGAGCTTCGCGAACTGGTAGTCGTCGTAGTACGCGTCGACCTCGGCGACCGTCTTGTTGAGACGGGAGAGGATCCAGCGGTCCGTCGCGGACATCTCCGACGGGTCCGGCAGCGGGCCCTCGACCGTCGCGCCGTTCATCAGCGCGAAGCGGGTGGCGTTCCAGATCTTGTTGGCGAAGTTACGGGAGGCCTTGACCCAGTCCTCGCCGATCGGGACGTCGACGCCCGGGTTGGCGCCGTTGGCCAGGGTGAAGCGGACGGCGTCGGAGCCGTACTCGTCCATCCAGTCCAGCGGGTTGACGGCGTTGCCAAAGGACTTCGACATCTTCTTGCCGAACTGGTCGCGGACCATGCCGTGCAGGGCGATGGTGTGGAACGGCGGGGTGCCGTCCATCGCGTACAGACCGAACATCATCATCCGGGCGACCCAGAAGAAGAGGATGTCGTAGCCGGTGACCAGGACGGAGTTCGGATAGAACTTCTTCAGGCTCTCGGTCTGCTCGGGCCAGCCGAGCGTGGAGAACGGCCACAGGCCGGAGGAGAACCAGGTGTCGAGGACGTCGGTGTCCTGGTGCCAGCCCTCGCCGGACGGCGGCTCCTCGTCGGGGCCGACGCAGACGATCTCACCCTCAGGGCCGTACCAGACCGGGATGCGGTGGCCCCACCAGAGCTGGCGCGAGATGCACCAGTCGTGCAGGTTGTCGACCCAGTCGAAGTACCGCTTCTCCATCTCCTGCGGGTGGATCTTGACCTTGCCGTCGCGGACCGCGTCGCCGGCGGCCTTCGCGAGCGGGCCGACCTTGACCCACCACTGCATCGACAGGCGCGGCTCGATGGTGGTCTTGCAGCGCGAGCAGTGGCCGACGGAGTGGACGTACGGACGCTTCTCGGCGACGATCCGGCCCTCGGCGCGCAGCGCGGCGACGATGGCGGAGCGGGCCTCCAGGCGGTCAAGGCCCTGGAAGGGGCCGTGGGCGGTGATGACCGCGCGCTCGTCCATGACGGCGAGGTTCGGCAGGCCGTGGCGCTGGCCGATCTCGAAGTCGTTCGGGTCGTGGGCGGGCGTCACCTTGACGGCGCCGGTACCGAACTCGGGGTCGACGTGCTCGTCGGCGACGACCGGGATCCGACGGCCGGTCAGCGGCAGCTCGATCTCGGTGCCGACGAGGTGCTTGTACCGCTCGTCGTCCGGGTGGACGGCGACGGCGGTGTCACCGAGCATCGTCTCGGCGCGGGTGGTGGCGACGACGATGGACGCGTCACCCTCGCCGTACCGGATGGAGACGAGCTCGCCGTCGTCGTCCTGGTACTCGACCTCGATGTCCGAGATCGCCGTCAGACAGCGCGGGCACCAGTTGATGATGCGCTCGGCGCGGTAGATCAGCTCGTCGTCGTAGAGCTTCTTGAAGATGGTCTGGACGGACTGGGAGAGACCCTCGTCCATGGTGAACCGCTCACGGGACCACGCGACGCCGTCGCCGAGCCGCCTCATCTGCCCGGAGATCTGACCGCCGGACTCGCCCTTCCACTGCCAGACGCGCTCGACGAACGCCTCGCGCCCCAGGTCGTGGCGGGACTTGCCCTCCTTGGCGAGCTCACGCTCGACGACGTTCTGGGTGGCGATGCCCGCGTGGTCCATGCCCGGTTGCCACAGCGTTTCGTACCCCTGCATCCGCTTGCGGCGGGTGAGGGCGTCGATCAGCGTGTGCTCGAAGGCGTGGCCCAGGTGCAGCGACCCGGTGACGTTCGGCGGCGGGATGACGATCGTGTACGGCGGCTTCTCGCTGTTCGCGTCGGCCTCGAAGTAACCCCGCTCTACCCAGCGCTCGTACAGCTTCCCCTCTACTTCGGCCGGCGCGTACTGGGTCGGCAGTTCGGGGTTGGCTGCTGGCTGCTGCTGAGTGTTCTCGGTCACGGGGTCAGTTTAGGGGTGCGACGGGGTTGACCTGAAACTCGATTGTTCCGTAACGGTGTGCCCCCCGCCGCCCATGCGGGGCACGGTGTCCGACAGGATGTTCGCTACGCATAAACATCCTGTGAGGGGAACCTGTCCATGAGCTACAACCAGCCGGGCCCGTACGGCGGTCAGCCTCAGCAGCCCGGACCGTACGGTCAGCCGGGCCAGCCCGGCCCGTACGGCCAGCAGCCGCAAGCGCCGCAGCCCGGTTACGGCTACCCGCAGCAGGCACCCCAGGGCGTGCCGCCGCAGCAGCAGCCGTACGGCTACCCGCAGCAGCAGCCCCAGTACGGCCAGCAGCCCCCGTACGGCGCCCCGCAGGGCCCCGGCGGCTACCCGCCGCCCCCGCCGGCCCCGAAGAAGTCCAAGACCGGCCTGATCGTCGGCGCCTCGATCGTGGCGCTCGCCCTGATCGCGGGCGGCGCCTGGTACTTCACGGCGGGTGGCGGCGGCTCCTCGGTCGCGAACGACGGCCCGCACAAGCTGATCACTCCGGAGACCGTGCTCACCGAGTACAAGAAGTCCAAGGAGGAAAGCGGAGGCGGCTCGGACAACGACGACTTCCTGAAGGACGCCGAGAAGAACGGCGTGAAGAACGCGAAGCAGGTCGAAGCCGGCTACGAGGTGAAGGACACGACGAACCCGCTGGGCGGGAAGCTGATCCAGTTCGGCGGTGTCTACGGCGAGATCGCCGACCCCGAGGCGGTCGTGGACGGAGTCTTCGCCACCATCAACGCGGAGTCCAAGAAGGACAAGGACGCCGAGGCCGAACTGATCGGCGAGCCCAAGCCGTACACGCCTGCCGAGTTCGACGGCGCCGTCCTGAAGTGCCAGCAGATCAAGAGCAAGCCGAAGGCCGGCGCCGACGCGGGCGCGGGCCCGACGGAGTTCACCATGTCGGTGTGCGTGTGGGGCGACCACAGCACGCTCGGTTTCGTGATCCCGATGGACATGGCCTCACTGCTGAGCGGCAAGGGCACCGCGCCCGAGGACGCCGCCGCCACCACCGCCAAGTTCCGCAAGGAAGTCCGCGTCAAGCTGTGACCGTCTGAACGGACAAGAGGGGGGGGGGGGGGGGGGGGGGGGGGGGGGGGGGGGCGGGGGGGGGGCGGCGCGCGGGGGGGGGGGGGCGCGGGGGGGGCGCCCGGCCGGGGGGG
>NZ_JBICYI010000004.1:461407-495226 GCF_043200825.1 Streptomyces sp. NPDC048370
GCTCCCGCCCCGCGCCGCCCGCGCGCGCGCCCCCCCCCCCGCCGCCGCCCCCCCCCCCCCCCCCCCCCCCCCCCCCCCCCCCCCCCCCCCCCCCCCCCCCTCTTCATGTCCGTACGGCTCAGGCCGACTTCTCGTGCCGCCCGTCGTTCTTCACGATGCGCGGGACCAGTGTCGGGTTCACGTTGTTGCGGACGACGTCCGCCGTGATGACCACGCGGGCCACGTCCTTGCGGGACGGGACCTCGTACATCACCGACATCAGGACCTCTTCCATGATGGCCCGCAGGCCACGCGCGCCCGTGCCGCGCAGGATCGCCTGGTCGGCGATGGCCTCCAGGGCCGGGCGGTCGAAGTCCAGCTCCACGCCGTCGAGTTCGAAGAGGCGCTGGTACTGCTTCACCAGCGCGTTGCGGGGCTCGACGAGGATCTTGAGCAGGGCCTCGCGGTCGAGGTTGTGGACCGAGGTGATCACGGGGAGACGGCCGATGAACTCCGGGATCATCCCGAACTTCACCAGGTCCTCCGGCATGACCTCCTGGAACTGGTCGCTCGCCTCGATCTCGCGCTTGGAGCGGATCGTCGCCCCGAAGCCGATGCCCTTGGCGCCCGCACGCGACTCGATGATCTTCTCCAGGCCGGCGAAGGCGCCGCCCACGATGAAGAGCACGTTCGTCGTGTCGATCTGGATGAACTCCTGGTGCGGGTGCTTCCGGCCGCCCTGGGGAGGGACCGAGGCCGTCGTGCCCTCGAGGATCTTGAGCAGGGCCTGCTGGACGCCCTCGCCCGAGACATCGCGCGTGATCGACGGGTTTTCGCTCTTGCGGGCGACCTTGTCGATCTCGTCGATGTAGATGATCCCCGTCTCGGCCTTCTTGACGTCGTAGTCGGCCGCCTGGATCAGCTTGAGCAGGATGTTCTCGACGTCCTCGCCGACATAGCCGGCCTCCGTCAGCGCCGTCGCGTCGGCGATGGCGAACGGGACGTTGAGCATCCGGGCCAGAGTCTGCGCGAGCAGCGTCTTGCCGGAGCCCGTGGGGCCGAGCAGCAGGATGTTGGACTTCGCCAGCTCGATGGCGTCGTCACGGCCCGCGCCGCCGCCGTTCTCGCCGGCCTGGACGCGCTTGTAGTGGTTGTACACCGCGACCGAGAGGGCCTTCTTGGCCGGCTCCTGGCCGACCACGTAGCCCTCGAGGAACTCGTAGATCTCGCGGGGCTTGGGAAGTTCTTCCCAGCGCACCTCGCTCGTCTCCGCGAGTTCTTCCTCGATGATCTCGTTGCAGAGGTCGATGCACTCATCGCAGATGTACACACCGGGTCCCGCGATGAGCTTCTTCACCTGCTTCTGGCTCTTTCCGCAGAACGAGCACTTGAGCAGATCGCCGCCATCACCGATGCGTGCCACGAGGTGCTTCCCCTTCGCCTGGGAGCGCTTGGTTCAGCGACTCCTGGTGCCTCATATTCGACGGTACCTTGCCGGGCCCCCCGTTCGGGCCCCCCTTGGCACGGTTCACATGGTCGTGATTCGGCCACGCGGACCGTGCCAAGGGAAGGTCGAGCGTCAGGCTGCCGCGGCGGCCGTGCTCTTGCGGGTCGAGACGATCTGGTCGACCAGGCCGTACGCGAGGGCGTCCTCGGCGGTCAGGATCTTGTCGCGCTCGATGTCGTCGCGGATCTTCTCGATCGGCGTCGAGGAGTGCTTGGCCAGCATCTCCTCCAGCTGGGTGCGCATGCGCAGGATCTCGTTGGCCGCGATCTCCAGGTCGGAGAGCTGCTCACGGCCGGTGCCGCCGGACGGCTGGTGGATCAGCACGCGGGCGTTCGGCAGGGCCATCCGCTTGCCGGGCGTACCGGCGGCGAGCAGCACGGCCGCGGCGGAGGCCGCCTGACCCATGCAGACCGTCTGGATGTCCGGCTTCACGAACTGCATCGTGTCGTAGATGGCCGTCAGCGCGGTGAAGGAGCCACCGGGGCTGTTGATGTAGATCGAGATGTCGCGGTCCGGGTCCATCGACTCCAGGCACAGCAGCTGCGCCATGACGTCGTTGGCGGAGGCGTCGTCGATCTGCACGCCGAGGAAGATCACGCGCTCCTCGAAGAGCTTCGCGTACGGGTCGTACTCGCGGATGCCCTGCGAGGTGCGCTCGACGAAGCGCGGGACCACGTACCGGTTGTCCATCGGCGCGCCGGTGTAGAGGCCGCTCGGGGAGAGGTTGTTCTGCATCTGGAAGTTCACCGTCCTGGTGGCGTTCGGCGGGGGCTGGGGCTCTTCAGCGGTCTGCCGGGCTCAGGCGCCCGTGCCGCCGCCGCCGGGAACGCCCGCGGCGTGCGTGATGATGTCGTCGATGAGGCCGTAGCTCTTGGCCTCGTCCGCGGTGAACCAGCGGTCGCGGTCGCCGTCGCGGATGATCGTCTCGACGGTCTGACCGGAGTGGTGCGCGGTGATCTCGGCCATGCGCTTCTTCGTACGAAGGAGGTACTCGGCCTGGATCTTGATGTCCGAGGCGGTGCCACCGATACCGGCGGAGCCCTGGTGCATCAGGACGTCGGTGTTCGGCAGCGCGAAGCGCTTGCCGGCGGCGCCGCCGGTGAGCAGGAACTGGCCCATGGAGGCCGCCATGCCCATACCGATGGTGACGACGTCGTTCGGGATGTACTGCATGGTGTCGTAGATGGCCATGCCGGCCGTCACCGAGCCACCGGGGCTGTTGATGTACAGGAAGATGTCCTTCTCCGGGTCAGCGGCCAGGAGAAGCATCTGCGCGGTGATCTTGTTGGCGATCTCGTCGTCGACCTGCTGGCCGAGGAAGATGATGCGCTCGCCGAGCAGCCGGTTGTAGACATGGTCGCCGAGGCCACCACCGATGGACGGCTCACCCGCGGCGTAAGGCTTCAGATTCGTCACGTATCCACCTGCTCGTCTCCGACGGCGACGGCCGTCTCAGCGTCTCGTTCAGAGGGCAGTGCCCTCGTATTCATGGACCCTAACGCGCAGGTAGGACAACGCCATCCCGGTTCCCGAACTGTTCGCTGGGAGCGCAAGGTTAGTGGCGGCGCGTGGGGGCCTGAATACGGGCACGGGCCCGGCGCACAGCAGTGCGTCCGGGCCCGTGGACCAGCGGTTCAGCGCGAGGCTCAGGCCTCGTTCTTCTCCTCGGCGACCTCGGCCTCGCCGGTGACGGCCTCGACCGTCTCGGCGGCGGTCTCGTCCTCGTCGTCCTCGAGGTCGACGGTCTCACCGTTGGTGTCGACGACCTTGACGGCCTCGACGACGACCGCGAGGGCCTTGCCGCGGGCGACCTCGCCGACGAGCATCGGCACCTGGCCACCCTCGACGACGGCCTGGGCGAACTGGTCGGGGGACATGCCGGAGGAGGCGGCGCGGCGCATGAGGTGCTCGGTGAGCTCCTCCTGGCTGACGTTCAGCTTCTCCTTGTTGACGAGCTCATCGAGGATGAACTGCGTCTTGATGCCCTTCTCGGCCTGCTCCTTGGTCTCGGCCAGGAACTCCTCCTCGGTCTTGCCCTGGATCTCCAGGTACTTCTCGAGGGTGAGGCCCATCTGGCCGAGCTGGTGGTGCTCCAGGTTGTGCTTGCGGGTGTTGATCTCGTCCTCGAGGAGCTTCTCGGGGATCGGGACCTCCGCCAGCTTCAGCAGCTCGTCGAGGACGCGCTCCTGGGCCTGGGTGGCCTGGTCGAACTGCTTCATGTTCTCGAGGCGCTTGCGGCTGTCGGCCTTGAGCTCGTCGAGGGTGTCGAACTCCGACGCGAGCTGCGCGAAGTCGTCGTCGAGCTCGGGGAGCTCACGGGCGGCGACGGCGGTGACCTTGACGGTGACCTCGGCGTCCTTGCCCTCGGCGGAGCCGCCCTTCAGCTGCGAGGTGAAGGTGGCCTCGCCGCCGGCCTCAAGGCCGGTGACGGCCTCGTCGATGCCGTCGAGGAGCTCGCCGGAACCGATGGTGTACGAGACGCCCTGGGCGACACCGTCGGGGAGGACCTCGCCGTCCACCTTGGCCTCGAGGTCGATGGTGACGACGTCACCGTCGGCGGCGGCGCGCTCGACCGGGTTCGTGGAGGCGAAGCGCTCGCGCAGCTGCTCCACGGACTTCTCGACGTCCTCGTCGCTGACCTCGACCGCGTCGACGGTGACCTCGATGCCGGAGTAGTCCGGGATCTCGATCGTCGGGCGGATGTCGACCTCGGCGGTGAAGGCCAGCAGCTCGCCGTCCTTCAGCTCCGTGATGTCGACCTCGGGCTGACCCAGCGGGTTGACCTCGGCCTCGTTGACGGCCTCGGTGTAGAACTTCGGGAGCGCGTCGTTGACGGCCTCCTCCAGCACCGCACCACGGCCGAACCGCTGGTCGATCACACGAGCCGGGATCTTGCCCTTGCGGAAGCCCTTGACCGTGACCTGCTGGTTGATCTTCTTGTACGCCGCGTCGAGGCTGTCCTTGAGCTCCTCGAAGGGCACCTCGACAGTGAGCCGAACCCGAGTCGGGTTCAGGGTCTCCACGGCGCTCTTCACGGTTCGGTCTCCTTGGTGGCTGATTCTTGGATTCTGCCGATGCCGCTTGGTGGCGGTTCCGGCCGATCGGCCCGGTCAGAGAGACACACGGGCACGCAGCTTGCATAGTAACCGCAAGCGGGATGAGGCCCACAATGCGATCTTGTGATGCCTGATCTTGGTGGTCGGGGTGGCGGGATTTGAACCCACGGCCTTCCGCTCCCAAAGCGGACGCGCTACCAAGCTGCGCCACACCCCGTCGGTGCGACACGTAGGGTACATGCACGGAGACAGTGCGACGCCCCCTCTTTGAGGGGCGTGCGGGGACCGCCCGGGACCCGCTACGATGCTGTCCGTGCCGCGGCCCTCGTGACCTGCGGCGCGACCTTTGCGGGCGTAGCTCAATGGTAGAGCCCTAGTCTTCCAAACTAGCTACGCGGGTTCGATTCCCGTCGCCCGCTCCACATGGCTCAGGGCCAGGTCGGAGGATCATCCTCCAGCCTGGCCCTGATGCGTTTCCGATCCTGACGCCAGAGCTCGCCGAAGTGGTTGCGCCGAGGTCGGCTCCTTCACCAGGCGCCTGCCACTGCGGAGTTCAGCGACGTTCCGGCGGACACGCAGCGCGTCCCGTCAAGGTCGACGTCCGACGCGAGAGTCCGATGCCCTACTCCCTTCAATGAACCTTAGTCACATTTACCAGGACACCACGTCTAATCACCCACCAAGGTGCATAGCGACTCATAAAGTGCTGATCTCCCGACGGAATGGCCATGGGTGACTCCCGGCATCCGCACACAGGAGGAACGCAATGTCCGACACGTACCCCAGCGCCCACGTAGTCCAGCTCGCGGGTCCTGGCGTCGCTGGGATGGAGCAGGATCCACCTCTTTTCCACTACGACGTCTCCCCCGAGGAGGTGCCGAGCCTGTTGGCAGATCCCGTCAAGTTCCTCAAGGAACGTGGCATGGGAGAGGAGCAGGGCATCGCGCCCGGAGGGAAAATGACCGTCACCTTCACATCGAACACGTGGGACGGCGCCCAGTGGGTCGAGGAATCCGGCGGGCCTGAGCTGAGGCACTCGTGCTGTTACGTCACCGATGCCCAGTCGGTCTGCGTGCCGCACTCACAACCGCACTGAAGTCGAACAGCTAGCGGGGCCCTGACAACCAGCCGGTGCCGAGCGTGACCGTGCCCTTCGCCTGCCCGGTTGGGTGGTGGCATGCGGGGATCAGCGGTCCAGACGCGAGATCTTCCCAACTGGCTACGCGGGTTCGATTCCCGTCGCTCGCTCTTCCGGCCTCGGGGCCGGGTCGGAGATCACTCCTCCGGCCCGGCCCCGAGGCGTTTTCCGTGCCGCGGCCGCAGGATGGGGACTGGCCCTGTTTGTCCCTTGTCACTGCCGCATCGGAGGCAGCCGTGAAGGATCTGAAGTTCGAGCAGAAGCGCTCGTTGTCGCGGATCGAGGCGGCGGATCAGTTGACGGCGCTCGCCGACGCGTTGCGGAAGGGCGGCGAGGCGGAGCTGGAGCTCGGGTCGGGGACCCTGAGTCTGCGGATCCCCGACGACCTCCGCAGTGAGCTGGAGTTCGAGGTCGGCGACGGGGAGATCGAGCTGGAGATCGAGTTCAGCTGGCCCACGGGGAAGCCGCGGAAGGCTCCCGTCGCGGCCGCGCCGAGCGCGGAGAAGCCGGCGACGCGGAGCCGGAAGTCCGCGCCCGCCAAGCGCACGCGGAGCGGCGCCGGCGGGGGCGGCGGGAGTGCGAGGACGAAGCGGGCGGCGGCGAAGAAGGCCTGAGGCCCCGGAGATGGCCTGGGTCCGGACGGGCTGAGGCGCGGAGATGGCCTGGGTCCGGACGGGCTGAGGCGCGGAGATGGCCTGGGTCCGGACGGGCTGAGGCGCGGAGATGGCCTGGGCCCGGACGGGCTGAGGCGCGGAGATGGCCTGGGCCCGGACGGGCTGAGGCGCGGAGATGGTCTGAGGCCCGGACGGGCTGAGGCTCGGACGGCCTCAGGCTCGGACTGCCTGGGGTGTGGGTGGTGTCGGCTCAGAACTTGATGGAGCCCACGGTCGTCGTTATCGAGTCCAGGAAGCGCTGGATGTCGTCGGCCATGCCGGTGGAGGCGAGGAAGAAGCCGAAGAGCACCGCGACGACGGCAGGGCCGCCCTTCAGGCTCCCGCCGCGGATGAGCACCACCAGGACGATCGCCAACAGCAGCACCACGGATAGCGAAATGGCCACAACTGATCACACCCTCGGTCGGTCCCACCTTGCCGCCCGGGAGCGCGCGTCACAGAACACCCCCGCTGCATCCATCGTGCCACCAACTTCTTGCCCACTGGCGCCGGGTGACGAATCGTCGCCGCATGAATCCAGCCAACCCGAGCGATTTTCGTCTTGATCGTCTCGGGCCGCGGCGCCCGGTTCAGTCGGTGGAGAGCCCGAGCAGCCCCCGTACGGTGGCGTACTTGGCGGTCAGCCGGGTCCGCGTCGGTTCGTCGAGAACCGCGAGGCGGGCCGGGTCGGCGTTGTGCGCGAGGTCGGCCTCCTTGACGAGGAGGGCGCCGGGGACCGCCAGGATCCGGCGGGCGTACGACTCCAGATCCTCGCCCGGCCGCTTGGTGAGGGCGAGCACCATGTCCTTGACCGCGCGCGGGAGTTCGGCCGAATCCAGCCACTCGGCGGAGAGGGCGTCGTCCTCGACGGAGTCGTGCAGCCAGGCCGCCGCGATCTGCTCCTCGCTCCCGCCCCGGACCCGTACGCCCTCGGCCACCGCCCGCAGATGCTCGGCGTACGGGCGGCCCGCCTTGTCGGTCTGGCCCTCGTGGGCGGCGACGGCGAGGGACTCGACCTGGGCGAGGGTGAGGTACGGCATGCGCCGACTCTACGGCGCGGGGCGGCGCAGCGCGGCACGGGCGGGCAGGCTCGTGGACAGCAGGCCGAGGACCACGACGGCGGCCGCGAAGGTGCCGTAGAGGAGGGGCGGAATCGTGGGCGCCTCCCCGGTCAGGCCGTTCGTCATCGGGACGAGGGTGGCCAGGGCGATCCCGGTGCCCAGGGCCAGGCCGGCCAGGGTGACCAGGAGCGCCTCCCAGCGGATCATGCGCAGGACCTGGCGGCGCGTGGTGCCGATCAGGCGGAGCGTGCCGAGCTCGCGGCGGCGGTCAAGGACGGTCATCACCAGGGTGTTGGCGGCGGCGATCGCGGCGAAGCCGCCGAGGACCGCGGCCATCGTCGTGTTGGCCCAGGCGTTCAGTTCGCGTTCGGTGCTCTGCGCGGTGGCCCAGCCGTCGGGGTCGGTGACCGTGCCGAGGCCGGTCAGGGCGGCCGCCGTGCCGCCGCGGACGAAGAGTTCGGTGGCGTACGGGGAGGTGACGTGGCCGGTCAGGGCGGCGGCGGGCAGGGTGACCTCCGCCAGGCCGAGTCCGCGCGTGTAGGTCGCGACGAGGCGCGGGGTGGCCTTCGTGCCGTCGGGGAGCAGGAGTTCGACGTGGTCGCCGGTGGTCACGTCCGCCGCGTCCGCGATGCGGATGTCGAGGGCGACGGTGCCGGGGGCGAGCGCCGTCATCGAGCCCGTACGGAGTCCGAGGTCCAGGACCGGGGACGGGTCGGCGGAGACGGCCTGGGCGGAGGCGGTACGGAAGCCCTGACCGCCGTCCGGCAGCAGGACGGCGGTCCGCCGCACCGCGACGGCCGCGGTGACTCCGGGGGCGTTCGCGGCGCGCGTGGCCGCGTCGCCGGGCAGTCCGGCGGGTGCGGTGACCACGTGGTCGGCGACGACGGCGGCGCGCTGCTGGTCGGCGGCGGCGCGGTCGGTGCTGGTGTGCAGGAAGACGAGCGTGGAGGCGAAGGACATCGCGAGCACGATCGGGGTGAGGGCGGAGGCGAGCCTGCGGGCGTTGGTACGGGAGTTGGCGGCGGCCAGGTAGCCGGCGGCGCCCGAGCCGCGCAGGGGCAGCCCGAAGAGGCTCGCGCAGAGCCGGGCGAGGAGCGGGCCGAGCAGGGCCACGGCCAGCATGAAGAGCATCACGACGCCCAGGGCCGTGTTGGCGGCGTCCTCGCCGGACAGCGAGGCGGCGACGCCGGCGAGGACGGCTCCCCCGACGGCGGCGGCGAGGCCGAGCGGCGTACGGATCCTGCCGAAGGCGCGGCGCTCGACGGCGGCCTCGGCGAGCGCCTCGCCCGGCTTGGTCCGGGAGGGGCGGCGGGCGGCGAGGAATCCGGCGAGGAGCGCGGTGGCGACGACGGCGAAGAGCGCGGCGGCGAACGGGATCGGGCCGAGGTCGAGGGCGACGGCCTCGGGGACGGCGCCCTTCTCCTTCAGCTGCCCGAACCACCAGGCGGCGAGCGCGGCGCCCGGCAGGCAGCCGAGGAGTCCGGCGGCGGGTGCGACGAGGAGGGCCTCGGTGGCGATGGAACGCCGGATCTGGCGCGGGGTGGCTCCGATGGCGCGGAGCAGGGCGAACTCGCGGGCGCGCTGTCCGACGGAGAGGGCGACGGTTCCGGCGGCCGTGAAGACCGCGACGAGGGTGGCGGTGCCGCCGAAGGAGCCGCCGAGTGCGATGAGCATCTCCTTGGCGGCGGGTAGGGCGGCGCCTTCGGCGAGGGCCCGGTCGTCGCCGGTGTGCACCTGGGCGCGGTCGCCGAGGACGTGGCGCACCTGGGCGGCCAGCGCGTCGGGGGCGGTGCCCGGCTCGGGCAGGACGGCGATGGCGTCGACCGTGCCGGGGTGGCCGGAGAGGGCGAGCGCCCGCGCGTCGGAGAGCCAGACGCCGGGGGTGGCGGTGACGCCGGAGACCGTGAACGCGCGCTCTCCGGCCGGGGTGGTGAGCGTGATCCGGTCGCCCACGTGGGCGGTACCGGCGGCGACGACGGCCTCGTCAGGGCCAGGGGCCCTGCCCGAGTCGAGGGTCACGCCGGTGAAGGCGGTGGAGGACCAGCCGTGAGCGGTGAGGGACGCCTTCTCCGTCCGTACGGGGAAGCTCACGTCGCCGATCGCGCGGGCGGCCCCCGGGGCCTTGGCGGCCTCGTGGACGAGGGCGGCGGCGAGCCTGGCCCGGTCCGGGACGGCGGCCGACTCGACCTCCTGCTCGTCGCCGACGGTCACCGTCCGGTGGACCTGCTGGTCGGCGGCGGCGACGACGGGTGCGCCCGCGTACCGGTCGGGCGGAACGCTTGCGGTCACGCCGCTCTGCAGGAGCAGACCGCAGCCGGAAACGACGGCGGCGGCGAGGAACAGGGCGACGAAGGTGCCCACGAAGGACGAGGGCTTGAAGCGTACGGCGGCGCGGGCCAGGCCGTTGGGCCGGAACAGGCCGGGGATCAGGCCGGCCATCAGGCAGCCGCTCCGGCGTACGCGGGCGCGGTGAGCGCGCGCATGCGGTCGGCGATCCGCGCCGGGCTGGTCCGGGGCAGGGCGTCGGCGATGGCCCCGTCGGCGAGGAAGAGGACGCGGTCGGCGTGGGCGGCGGCGAGGGGGTCGTGGGTGACCATGACCACGGTCGCGCCCAGGGTGTCGACCGCGCCGCGCAGCAGGGCGAGCACCTCGGCGGCGGTCGTGGTGTCCAGGGCGCCGGTCGGTTCGTCGGCGAAGACGACGTCGGGCCGGGTGACAAGGGCGCGGGCGAGGGCGACCCGCTGCTGCTGGCCGCCGGAGAGCTCGGAGGGGCGGCGGGCGCCCTTGTCGCCGAGGCCGACCTGGCCGAGGACCTCGGTCGCCCGGCGCCGGTCGGGACGCTGCCCGGCCAGCCGCATCGGCAGCAGGACGTTCTGCTCGACGGTCAGTGAGGGAAGCAGGTTGAACGCCTGGAAGACGAAGCCGAGGCGGCTGCGGCGCAGCTCGGTGAGCCGGTTCTCGTTCATCCCGCTGATCTCCGTGCCGCCGAGCCGGACCGAGCCGGCGGTGGGCCGGTCGAGGCCCGCCGCGCACTGCAGGAACGTGGACTTGCCGGATCCTGAGGGGCCCATCACGGCGGTGAAACTGCCGCGCGGCAGGGCGAGGTCGATCCCGCGCAGCGCGTGGACGGCGCCCGCGCCCCGGCCGTACTGGCGGCGCACACCGGTCAGTTCGACGGCGAGGTCGACGCCGGGTACGGCACCGGCGCCGCGCGGCAGGGGTGCGGGGTGCTCGGTGCGCTGGGCGCGGCGCAGGGCCATGGGGGTTCCTCCGTGGGTCCGTGACGATGTCTCGAACGTACGGATCCGGGCGGTACGGGAACCATGGCGGCTGCCGGTCGATCTTGGGTGGGGATTCCCCCACCACCGGCCTTCGGGCGGTCAGCCCTTGCGGCTGATGAGCAGGAGCGCGCGGTCGTCGTTGACGTCCTTGGCGCAGGCCTCGATCAGGTGCCAGGCCGCGCCCTCGAAGCCGGAGGCGACGTAGCGGTCGGCTTCGCCGGTCAGCCGGTCGATGCCCTCGGCGATGTCCCGTTCGGCCGACTCGACCAGTCCGTCGGTGAAGAGCATCAGGACGTCGCCGGGCTGCAGGGAGCCCTTGACCGGGTGGAACTCGGCGCCGTCGTAGACGCCGAGGAGCGGGCCCTCGCCGGCCTTCTCCTCCCAGCGCCCGGTGCCCGCGTGGAGCTGGAGCGCGGGCAGGTGCCCGGCGGACAGCAGCTCGTAGTCCCCGGACTCCAGGTCGAGGACCAGGTGGATGGAGGTGGCGAAGCCCTCGTCCCAGTCCTGGCGGAGCAGATAGCCGTTGGCGGCCGGCAGGAAGGCGTGCGGCGGCAGCGAGCCGAGCAGCCCGCCGAACGCTCCGGAGAGCAGCAGGGCGCGCGATCCGGCGTCCATGCCCTTGCCGGAGACGTCGGTCAGCAGGACCTCCAGGGTCCGGCCGCCGTGGGTGCGGGCCGCGACGACGAAGTCGCCGGAGAACGACTGGCCGCCGGCCGGTCGGAGCGCCATCTCGCGGTGCCAGCCCTTGGGGAGCCGGGGCAGGGCGCTCTGGACCCTGATCCGTTCGCGCAGGTCGAAGAGCATCGTGCCGCCGCGCCGCCACGGCACGCCGACGCGGGCCCGGAACTGCGCGATGAGCAGTCCGAAGAAGCCGCAGGCGGCGACGACGAGGACGGTGCCGGGGGTGACGCGGGCGGGGCCCTGTGTGTACGGGCCGAGCACGAGGGACTCGACGATGAGGGCGCCGGCGGCGGCCGCGTACAGGGCGAGCAGGCTCGCGGGGCGCAGCAGAAGACCGCCGGCGACGATCGGCAGGACGAGCGTGGCGGGCGCGCACCACACCGGATCGGCCAGGGTTCCGACGGTGATGGCCGGGATGGTGAGCAGCAGCGCGCCGAAGGCGAGCCAGTCGGAGCCCTCGCCGCGGAAGTAGTCGACGCCGGATCTGCGCAGCGCGACGCGGGCCCGGTGTGCGCTCCTGCGCATCCGGGCCGGGTACGAATCGACACCCACGCGATTTCCCATTGGCCTGGACCCTATCCACCCGGTCGGACCTCGTGCAGGGGGACCCCTGAGACATTGCGAGCGAAAACGGGTCGCGACGGGCCGACGCGCGCTGGTATCGATGGCATATGACGACTGAACTGCGCGTGCTCGAACCGGCCGAGTGGGACGAGTGGTACGGGATGCTGGAGCTCGCCTTCGGCGGTGTGACGGAGTCGCCGGAGGAGCGGGGGCTCTATCGGGAGCTGACCGAGTTCGAGCGCTCGATCGGTGTCTGGGACGGCGAGAGTTGCGTGGGTACGGCGGGGGCGTTCTCGTTCCGGCTGTCCGTACCCGGCGGGGCTCTCGTGCCGGCGGCGGGCGTCACGATGGTGGGTGTGGCGCCGACGCACCGCCGGCGCGGAATCCTCACCTCGATGATGCGGCGCCAGCTCGACGACGTACGGGCGGGCGGCGAGTCGCTGGCCGTGTTGACGGCCTCGGAGCCGGAGATCTACGGCCGGTTCGGCTACGGAGTCACCGCGTACGCGACGCGGGCGACGATCGACACGAACCGGGTGCGGCTGACCGTGCCCGAGGGCACGGACGACGTGACGCTGCGGCAGGCCGATCCGGCGAAGGCGTCGGGGGCGTGCGAGGCGGTGTACGCGCGCCGGGTCACGACCAGGCCGGGGATGCTGGCCCGGCAGCCGGGGTGGGAGAAGCAGGCGCTGGTCGATCCGGTGAGCGAGCGGGGCGGGGCGTCGCCGCGGATGTGCGTGCTCGCGGAGCGGGCCGGCGAGGTCGTCGGGTACGCGCGGTACGCGATCAAGCCGGACTGGTCGTACGCCGGGGCCGAGGGCGTGGTGCTGCTGAAGGACCTGGAGGCGCTGGATCCGGCGGCGGAGGCGGCGCTGTGGCGGTTCCTCTGCTCGATCGACCTGACGTCGACGGTCCGGATCCACAGCCGGCCGGTGGACGACGCGTGGCAGCACCTGGTGTCGGACGTGCGGCGGTGCGAGCCGACGCAGCGGGACGCGCTGCATCTGCGTCTGGTGGAGGTGGGCGCGGCGCTGGAGGCGCGGCGGTACCAGGCGCCGGTGGATGTGGTGTTGGAGGTCGCGGACGCGTTCTGTCCTTGGAACGAGGGGCGGTGGCGGCTGACGGCGGACGCCACGGGCGTGATGTGCGCGCGTACGGATGAGCCCGCCGATCTGGCGCTGTCCGTACGGGAGTTGGGCGCCGCGTATCTCGGGGGCGTGAGCCTGACGTCGCTGGCGGCGGCCGGGCGGGTGCGGGAGCTCCGGGACGGGGCGCTGGTGGAGACGTCCGTGGCGTTCGGGTCGCCCGTGGCGCCGTGGCTGCCGCACGGGTTCTAGCGCGGCGGGCCGGGGCGGCGGCCCGGCGCGCCGGGCCCTAGGTCGCGTCCGGAAAGTCTGGCCTGCCTCGCGACGCCCTTCGGGCGGACGACCATACTTTCCGGACACTCCCTAGCGCTGCTGGCAGCCCGGGCACCAGAAGAGGTTGCGGGCGGCGAGGTCGGCGGTGCGGATCTCGCCGCCACAGATGTGGCAGGCCTGCAGGGCCCGGCGGTAGACGTAGACCTCGCCGCCGTGGTCGTCGACGCGCGGCGGGCGGCCCATCGCCTCGGGGGTGTGCTCGGGGCGGACGGTGTCGATGCGGTTGTGGCGGACGCCTTCGCGCATCAGGTCGATCAGGTCCGACCACATCGAGGCCCACTCCGCGCGCGTGACGTCCTTGCCCGGGCGGTACGGGTCGATGCCGTGACGGAACAGGACCTCCGCCCGGTAGACGTTCCCGACGCCCGCGATGACCTTCTGGTCCATCAGCAGGGCCGCGATCGTCGTACGGGATCGGGAGATGCGGTGCCAGGCCTTCTCAGGGTCGTCGCCGTCCCGCAGCGGGTCGGGGCCGAGGCGGTCGTGTATCGCCCGCTTCTCGGGGTCCGTGATCAGGGCGCACGTGGTGGGGCCGCGCAGGTCGACGTACGACTCGGTGTCGGCGAGCCGCAGCCGGACGGTGTCCGTGGGCGGCGGCGCGGGGGCGTCACCGAAGTTCACCTTGCCGAAGAGGCCCAGGTGGATGTGGACCCAGCCCGTGCCGCCGAAGGCGAGGAAGAGGTGCTTGCCGTGGGCCTCGGCGGCTTCCAGGGTCGCACCGTCGAGGAGCGCCGCCGAGTCGGCGAACTTTCCCTGCGGGCTGGTCACCCGCACGGACCGGCCGCCGAACCGTTCCCGGTGGTCGGCGGCCAGTCGGTGGATCGTGTGCCCCTCGGGCATCAGGCCGTGGGCTCCTGCGGGTGGTGGGCCGGGATCGCGGGGAGCTCGCCGGTGGTCTCGTACGCGGAGAGCATCTCGATCCGGCGGGTGTGACGCTCCTCACCGGAGTACGGGGTGCTCAGGAAGATCTCGACGAACTTCGTCGCCTCTTCCTGGGTGTGCATCCGGCCGCCGATGGAGACGACGTTGGCGTTGTTGTGCTCGCGGCCGAGGGCGGCGGTCTGCTCGCTCCAGGCGAGGGCGGCGCGGACCCCCTTCACCTTGTTCGCGGCGATCTGCTCGCCGTTGCCGGAGCCGCCGATGACGATGCCCAGGCTGTCCGGGTCCGCGGCCGTCTTCTCGGCGGCGCGCAGGCAGAACGGCGGGTAGTCGTCCTGGGCGTCGTAGATGTGGGGACCGCAGTCGACGGGCTCGTGGCCATGGGCCTTCAGCCACTCGACGAGGTGGTTCTTGAGTTCGTAGCCGGCATGGTCGGAGCCGAGGTACACGCGCATGGTCCGAGTGTGGCACGCGGGGGGCTGGGTAGCGGTCAGCGGGGTCGGGGCCCAGGGAGTGTCCGCGACACGACCTTGGTCCGGATTGGTGTGGACCTTTGGCCCTTACGCAACGATCCGGAGTCGGCCCTTCCGATCACCCCGGCCCCCGGTGTTCAATGCTCGGGCTCGTGACCCGAGCGCCCCCCACACGTAAGGAAGCGTTCATGACCACGCAGCCGACCCTTGCGAAGGAAGGCGAGACCACCGGTAACCCCGGCGATTCGCAGTCTTCCGACGGACTCAAGGCCGGTCTCAAGAACCGTCACCTCTCGATGATCGCCATCGGTGGTGTCATCGGCGCCGGACTCTTCGGCGGCTCCGCGGCCGGCATCAAGGCCGCAGGCCCCGGCATCCTTCTGTCGTACGCCCTCGTGGGCACGATGGTCGTCTTCGTGATGCGGATGCTCGGCGAGATGTCGGTGGCCAACCCGACCTCCGGCTCCTTCTCGGCCCACGCCGACCGGGCGCTCGGACGCTGGGCGGGCTTCTCCATCGGCTGGCTGTACTGGTTCTTCTGGGTCGTCGTGCTCGCCGTCGAGGCGACCATGGGCGCGGACATCCTCAACGGCTGGGTCCCGGCCGTCCCGCAGTGGGCCTGGGCGCTGATCGTGATGGTCGTCCTGACCGTCACCAACCTCGGCTCGGTCGCCTCCTACGGCGAGTTCGAGTTCTGGTTCGCGGGCATCAAGGTCGTCGCCATCGGCGCGTTCATCGTGGTCGGCGGGCTCGCGATCTTCGGTGTGCTGCCGGGCGCCGACACCTCGGCCGCCGGACTGAGCAACCTCACCGAACACGGTGGCTTCCTGCCCAACGGCTACGGCGCGATCCTCACGGGCATCCTGATGGTCGTCTTCTCCTTCATGGGCAGCGAGATCGTCACCCTGGCCGCCGGCGAGTCCTCGGACCCGCGGCGCGCGGTCGCCAAGGCCACCAACAGCGTGATCTGGCGGGTCGGCATCTTCTACCTCGGCTCGATCCTGGTGGTCGTCTCGCTGCTGCCGTGGAACGACCCGTCGCTGGAGAAGGACGGCTCGTACGTCGCGGCGCTCAACTCGATCGGCATCCCGCACGCCGGTCAGATCATGAACGTCATCATCCTGACCGCGGTGCTGTCCTGCCTGAACTCGGGCCTCTACACCGCCTCCCGCATGGCCCACTCCCTCGGCCGCCGCGGTGACGCGCCGAAGGCCTTCGGCCGGACCAACGCGAAGGGCGTGCCGACGGCCGCCATCATCGGATCGGTGATCTTCGGCTTCGTCGCCGTCTTCTTCAACTACAAGTGGCCCGACACCGTCTTCGCCTTCCTCCTGAACGCGTCCGGCGCCATCGCGCTCTTCGTCTGGCTGGTCATCTGCTTCTCGCAGCTGCGCATGCGGAAGATCATCCTGCGGGAGTCCCCCGAGAAGCTGCTCGTGAAGATGTGGCTCTTCCCGTACCTGACCTGGGCGACCATCGCGATGATCGTCTTCGTCCTCGGCTACATGCTCTACAACGGCGGTTCCGCCCGTGAGCAGGTCCTGCTGTCGCTGCTCGTGGCCGGCCTCGTGCTCGCCATCGCCGTGATCCGCGACCGCTTCGGCAAGACCGCCAAGGCCGCGGAGCCCGTCACGAAGGACTGAATCCCCACCTGACGGCCCCCGTCAGGCAGGAGCGAGAGGCTCTCCGTACACCGATCACCTCGGGAACGGAGAGCCTTCGCATGTCCCCGGCGACCCCGGAAACGCGGAAGAGGCCCGCCGGGCTCGAGTCGGAACTCGACCCGGCGAACCTCTTCGGATGAAGCTGATGGAGCGGATGAAGCTGATGGAGCCGAAGGCTCAGCCCTTGCGGCCGAGCAGCTTCCACGCGGTCGGCAGCGCGCCCATCGCGAGCGCGGCCTTGAGCGCGTCGCCGATGAGGAACGGGGTCAGGCCGGCGGCGACCGCCTGCGGGAGCGTCATGCCGGTGGCGAAGGCCAGGTACGGCACGCCGACCGCGTAGATGATCGCGGAGCCGAGCACCATCGTGCCCGCCGTGCGGAGCACGGAGCGGTCGGCGCCGCGGCGCGCGAGGGCGCCGACGACGGTGGCGGCGAGCAGCATGCCGAGGATGTAGCCGAAGGACGGCATCGCGAATCCGGACTTGGCCTCGGCGAACCACGGCACGCCCGCCATGCCCACGACCGCGTACAGGGCCAGGGAGAGGAAGCCGCGGCGGGCGCCGAGCGCCGTGCCGACGAGCAGGGCCGCGAAGGTCTGGCCGGAGACCGGGACCGGCGAGCCGGGGACCGGGACGGCGATCTGCGCGGCGATGCCGGTGAGCGCGGCGCCGCCCACGACGAGGGCGATGTCCCGCGCGCGGGAGACCGGCAGCAGGTCGGCGAGGACCGTCCCCGAGCGGAGGGAACGGACGGGGGCGGCAGCGGTGCTCATCGGTACTCCGCGGGGGTGAGGGAGGTCAGGACAGATCGACCGTAGTCGAGGGGTGAACGCTCGATCACCATCAGCCGCCCACAAAGGGGAGCTTGGGCGGTTCGTGGAGATCAAACAAAGAACCGGATCCATGCCTCGCGCCACGTGACGCTTGTCACGGCGAGGAGCTGCACCGGGGGCGATTTTGCGCCGAAGGGCGCTCAGCGGGGAGACTGTGGGTTCTCCATAAACGCTCCGCGACGCTTCCGAAGGCACGAGCCCCCACATGCACGACGCACCTCCCGCCGGTCCTGCCTCTCTGGCTCCCGAACCGGAGCCGCTCTCCCACGGACTGAAGCAGCGTCATCTGACGATGCTGGGGCTCGGCGGCGTGATCGGTGCCGGGCTCTTCGTCGGCTCGGGCGCGGGCATCGCGGTCGCGGGTCCCGGCATCGTCCTGTCGTACCTGATCGCGGGCGCGCTCGCGATGCTGGTCATGCGGATGCTCGGCGAGATGTCGGCGGCGATGCCGGCCTCCGGCGCCTTCTCCGTCCACGCCGAGCGGGCGCTCGGCCGCTGGGCGGGCTTCTCTGTGGGCTGGCTGTACTGGTTCCTGCTGGTCGTCGTCCTCGCGGTGGAGGCGACGGGCGCGGCGCGGATCGCGCACGGCTGGGTGCCGGGGGTCCCGCAGTGGGGCTGGGTGCTGATCTTCATGATCGTGTTCACGGTCGCCAACCTGGCGGCGGTGAAGAACTTCGGGGAGTTCGAGTTCTGGTTCGCGGCGCTGAAGGTCGGCGCGATCGTGCTCTTCCTGATCCTGGGGACGCTGGCGATCGTCGGATGGCTGCCCGACTCCGATCCGGTGGGCATGGCGAACCTGACGGGCCAGGGCGGCTTCCTGCCGAACGGCTGGGGCGGGGTCGTCTCCGGCGTCCTCGCCGTCGTCTTCGCCTTCGGCGGCCTGGAGGTCGTCACGATCGCCGCCGCCGAGTCGGACGACCCGGCGCGCAACGTGGCGCGGGCGGTGCGCAGCGCGGTGTGGCGGATCCTCCTCTTCTACGTCGGTTCGATGCTGGTCATCGTGACCCTGCTGCCCTGGACCTCGATGGAGCCCGGCCAGTCGCCGTACGTCGCCGTGCTCGACGCGATCGGTGTCCCCGGGGCCGGCCAGATCATGAACGTCGTGGTCTTCGTGGCGCTGCTCTCGGCGCTCAACGCGAACCTGTACGGCTCCTCGCGGATGGTCTTCTCGCTCGCCGAGCGCGGTGAGGCGCCCAAGGGGCTGCTGCGGGTCTCGGGCGGAGGGGTGCCGCGCCGGGCGGTGCTCGCGTCGGTGGCGTTCGGCTTCGTCTCCGTGCTGCTCAATCTGAAGTGGCCGGATTCCGTCTTCCTCTACATGCTCAACGCGGTCGGCGCGGTACTCCTTTTCGTCTGGGGCCTGATCGCGGTCTCGCAGCTGCGGCTGCGCCGCAGGATCGAGCGCGAGGCACCGGAGACGCTGACCCTGAGGATGTGGGGCTTCCCCTGGCTCACCTGGATCGCGCTCGCCGCGATGGTGGCGGTCCTGGTGCTGATGCTGACCGACGACGGGGCGCGACCGCAGGTGCTGTGGTCGGGCGCGGCCACCGGAGCCGTACTCCTGGTGGCGGGGGTGCGCGAGATGCGCACGAAGCGGAGGTAGTCCTTCACCTTGTGTGAAGCTCGTGCCCGTATAGCGGACATCTGTTCCCTGTAAGCGGTGCACCCGCCCAGACTGTGGGCCGTTCCCCCGTCTCAGCCAATGAACAGGGCCGCCCATGTCACGGACCACCGCGCCCGAGCCCGTCGACCGCAAGGCCGACGAAGCGCCGCCTGCCCAGGGCCTCACCCACGGCCTCAAGCAGCGCCATCTCTCGATGATCGCCCTCGGTGGCGTCATCGGCGCCGGCCTCTTCGTCGGCTCCGGCGCCGGCATCGCCGCCGCCGGTCCGTCGATCGTGGTCGCGTACGCGATATCCGGGCTGCTCGTGATGCTCGTGATGCGCATGCTCGGCGAGATGTCGGCGGCCAACCCGGCCTCCGGCTCCTTCTCCGTCCACGCCGAGCGGGCCATCGGTCCCTGGGCCGGCTTCACGGCGGGCTGGGCCTTCTGGTTCCTGCTCTGTGTGGCCGTCGGCCTGGAGGGCATCGGCGCGGCGAAGATCATGACCGGCTGGTTCCCGGGCAGCCCGGAGTGGGCCTGGGTCGCCCTCTTCATGCTGGTGTTCTGCGCGACCAACCTGGCGGCGGTGAAGAACTTCGGCGAGTTCGAGTTCTGGTTCGCGGCCCTGAAGGTCGGCGCGATCGTCCTCTTCCTCGGCATCGGCGTGCTCGCCATCGTCGGGGTGCTGCCCGGCACGGACGCCCCCGGCACCACGAACCTCACCGGCGACGGCGGCTTCTTCCCGAACGGCTCCGAGGGCCTGATCGTCGGACTGCTCGCCTCGGTCTTCGCGTACGGCGGTCTGGAGACCGTCACCATCGCCGCCGCCGAGTCCGAGCACCCCGTGCAGGGCGTCGCCAAGGCGGTCCGTACGGCGATGTGGCGCATCGCGCTCTTCTACATCGGCTCGATGGCCGTCATCGTGACCCTGGTCCCGTGGGGCGACAAGGCGGTCGTCGAGAAGGGCCCGTACGTCGCCACCCTCGACCACCTCGGCATCCCGGCCGCCGGGCAGATCATGAACGTGGTCGTGCTCGTCGCCCTGCTGTCGGCCATGAACGCCAACATCTACGGCGCCTCCCGGATGGCCACCTCGCTGGTCAGCCGCGGCCAGGGCCCGAAGGCGCTCGGCCGGACCTTCGGCGGCGTCCCGCGTCCCGCGGTGCTCGTCTCCTCGGTCTTCGGCTTCCTCTGCGTGCTGCTGAGCTACTGGCGGCCCGACGACATCTTCATCTGGCTCCTGAACACCATCGGCGCGATCATCCTCGTCGTCTGGTTCTTCATCGCCGTCTCGCAGCTGCTGCTGCGCCGCCGCACCGAGCGCGAGGCCCCGGAGAAGCTCGTCGTGAAGATGTGGGCGTTCCCGGTGCTGACCTGGGTGGCACTCGCCGGCATGGCCGCGATCTTCTTCCTGATGGCCCGTGAGGAGGGCACCCGGGTCCAGCTGTACTGGACCGGCGGCCTCACGGCGCTGCTCGCGGTGATCGGCTTCATCCGCCAGAAGGCGGCATCGGGCCGCACTTCCTGACTCCCGCCCCCGCTCTTCCGGAACCCCCGAACCGCCCGCGGTTCGGGGGTTCCGCCATGTCCGGGACGTGGGACCTAGGACGAAGGGCTGATCAACATCGTGTGCACCTGCTGCTAGCCTGCAGCTGCATACAGATTGCAATAAGCAGCAGCGGAGGGCTCGGCATGGCGATCTACACACTTCCTGAACTTCCGTACGACTACGCGGCGCTCGAGCCGGTCATCAACCCGCAGATCATCGAGCTCCACCACGACAAGCACCACGCGGCCTACGTGAAGGGTGCGAACGACACCCTGGAGCAGCTCGAAGAGGCGCGCGACAAGGAGCAGTGGGGCTCGATCAACGGCCTGGAGAAGAACCTCGCGTTCCACCTCTCCGGCCACATCCTGCACTCCATCTACTGGAACAACATGGACAGCCCGAAGGACGGTGGCGGCGGCGAGCCGCTGGCGGCCGACGGTGTCGGTGAGCTCGCCGACGCGATCACCGAGTCCTTCGGTTCCTTCGCCAAGTTCAAGTCCCAGCTGACCAAGGCCTCCGCGACCACCCAGGGCTCCGGCTGGGGTGTCCTCGCGTACGAGCCGATCAGCGGCCGGCTGATCGTCGAGCAGGTCTACGACCACCAGGGCAACGTCGGCCAGGGCTCCATCCCGGTCCTCGTCTTCGACGCCTGGGAGCACGCCTTCTACCTGCAGTACAAGAACCAGAAGGTCGACTTCATCGAGGCCATGTGGCAGGTCGTCAACTGGCAGGACGTGAACAAGCGCTACCAGGCCGCCAAGACCTCGATCCCGCTGATCTCCTTCTGACCCCGCCGATTTCGGCCCTGCCGATTTCGGCCCTGCCGGAGGACCGGCCCCACTCGTCCTGCTCGTGATCGTCTTCTCAACCTTCACTTGCGGGCGGATGAAAGAAGAACCCCCGTGATGACGTGAATCACGGGGGTTCTTCCATGGCCGAGCAGGGGCCGGGGGTCACTCGAAGCTGGGCGCCGCCGTCCGCGTCCGCTTGATCTCGTAGAAGCCGGGCGTCGAGGCCACGAGCAGCGTGCCGTCCCAGAGGCGCGCCGCCGCCTCGCCGCGCGGGGTGGGGGTGACGACGGGGCCGAAGAAGGCGACCTCGTCGCCGTCCGCGCCCGGGACGGCGATGACCGGCGTGCCGACGTCCTGGCCGACCCGCTCGATGCCGTCCTTGTGGGAGGCCCGCAGCTCGGTGTCGTACGTGTCCTTGTCCGCGTAGTCCGCGAGCTCGGCCGGCAGGCCGACGTCCGCGAGGGCACCGGTGATCGCCTCGCGCGTCGGGCCCTCGCCGTTGTTGTGGAAGCGGGTGCCGAGCGCGGTGTAGAGCTTGCCGACGACCTCGTCGCCGTGCAGCTGCTGAGCCGCTATCACGACGCGGACCGGGCCCCAGGCCTTGGTCTCCAGCATGTCGCGGTACTCCGCCGGGAGCTCGTCCAGCTTGTCCTCGTTGAGGACGGCCAGGCTCATCACCTTCCACCGGACGTCGACCGGGCGGACCTTCTCCACCTCCAGCATCCAGCGGGAGGTCATCCAGGCCCAGGGGCACAGCGGGTCGAACCAGAAGTCGGCGGTGGTCCTGCTCTCGGACATGTCACTCCTCAGGGACGGATGTCTATGCGCCAGAAGAGGAACGTCCTCGGTCCGTGAGGGCATTCCCCATGTGCCGGGTGTCAGCTCCACATGGGAGGATCGGTGCTGTTTCGAACGAGCCACGAAGGAGTGACCGTGCCCGGTGAGAATCTGTCCCGCGACGAGGCCCGCGAGCGGGCCGAGCTGCTGTCCGTCGACGGGTACGAGGTCGCCCTGGACCTGCGCTCGGCCGTCGGCGAGTCGAGCGAGGAGGTCCGTACCTTCCGCTCCGTGACGACGATCCGGTTCCGTCGTACGGGCACGGGCACCAGCACCTTCGTGGACCTGATCGCCCCCGCCGTGACGTCGGTGGAGCTCAACGGCCGCGCGCTCGACCCCGCCGCCGTCTTCGACGGCGCGCGGATCGCCCTGGACGGCCTGGCCGACGAGAACGTGCTCGTCGTGGACGCCCGGTGCGCGTACAGCCGGACCGGCGAGGGCATGCACCGCTTCGTCGACCCGGAGGACGGCGAGGTCTACCTCTACACGCAGTACGAGCCGGCCGACGCCCGCCGCGTGTACGCCACCTTCGAGCAGCCCGACCTGAAGGCCCCGCACCTCTTCTCGGTGACCGCGCCCGAGGGCTGGACGGTGTGGAGCAACGGCGCCGGGGAGCAGGACGCCGACGGGGTGTGGCGCTTCGCGGAGACGGCGCCGATCTCGACGTACATCACCTGTGTCGTCGCCGGGCCGTACCACTACGTCACGGACACCTACACGCGCACGCTGGCCGACGGGACCGAGCTGGAGATCCCGCTCGGCGCGATGTGCCGCAAGGGGCTCGCCAGGCACTTCGACGCGGACGACGTCTTCCTGATCACCAAGCAGGGCTTCGACTTCTTCCACGACAACTTCGACTACCCGTACCCCTTCGGGAAGTACGACCAGGCCTTCGTCCCCGAGTACAACCTCGGCGCGATGGAGAACCCGGGCATGGTGACCTTCCGCGAGGAGTACATCTACCGGGGCAAGGTCACCCAGGCCGCGTACGAGCGCAGGGCCAACGTCATCCTGCACGAGATGGCGCACATGTGGTTCGGCGACCTGGTCACCATGGTGTGGTGGGACGACCTGTGGCTGAAGGAGTCCTTCGCCGACTTCATGGGCTCCTTCTCGCTGGCCGAGGCGACCCGGTTCACCAACAGCTGGGTGACCTTCGCCAACAACCGCAAGGCGTGGGCGTACCGCGCCGACCAGCTGCCGTCCACCCACCCGATCACGGCCGACATCCGTGACCTGGAGGACGCCAAGCTGAACTTCGACGGCATCACGTACGCCAAGGGCGCGTCGGTCCTGAAGCAGCTCGTGGCGTACGCGGGGCGGGAGGCGTTCCTGGAGGGCGCGCGCCGCTACTTCAAGCGGCACGCGTACGGGAACACGCGCCTGGCCGATCTGCTCTCGGTCCTGGAGGAGACCTCGGGGCGCGACATGAAGGCCTGGTCGCGGTCCTGGCTGCAGACGTCGGGCGTCAACACGCTGACGCCTGAGGTGACGTACGACGCGGAGGGCCGGATCACCGAGCTTGCCGTCGTCCAGGCCGGGGACGAGCTGCGTCCGCACCGGGTGGCCGTCGGCCTGTACGCGCTGTCGGCGGACGGCGAGCTCGTGCGGTACGCGCGGGCCGAGGCGGACGTCGTCGGCGCCCGGACGGTCGTCGCCGACCTCGCCGGGTCCCCCCGGCCCGACCTGGTGCTCGTCAACGACGACGACCTGACGTACTGCAAGGTCCGCTTCGACGAGGGCTCGCTCGCGACGCTGCGGGCGCACCTGGGCGACATCACGGACCCGCTGGCGCGGGCGCTGTGCTGGTCGGCGCTGTGGAGCCTGACGCGGGACGGCCTCATGCCCGCCCGGGACTTCGTCGCGGTCGTGCTGGACTTCGCGGGCCGTGAGACGGACATCGGCGTGCTCCAGATGGTGCACGCCTGGGCGCGGTCCGCGGTCACGCACTACGCGGCGCCCGCGTGGCGAGCCGAGGGCGGCCGACTGCTCGCCGAGGGCGGGCTGCGCGAGCTGCGGGTGGCCGAGCCGGGCAGCGAGCACCAGCTGACCTGGGCGCGGTTCTTCGCGACCGCGGCCGAGTCGGATGCGGACTTCCAGCTCCTTGAGGGGCTGCTCGACGGGACGGCGAAGATCGACGGCCTGGACGTCGAGCAGGAGCTGCGTTGGGCGTTCCTGGAGCCGCTGGCCACGCACGGCCGGGCGGACGAGGTCCGGATCGGCGAGGAGCTGGCCCGCGACGACACGGCGACCGGCAAGCGCCACCAGGTGCGCTGCCTGGCCGCCCGGCCGTCGGCGGCGGTCAAGGCGCAGGCCTGGGCGCAGGTCGTCGAGTCGGACGCGCTGTCGAACGCGCTGGTGGAGGCGACGATCGCGGGCTTCGATCAGCCCTCGCAGCGGGAGCTGATCGCGCCGTACGCGGAGAAGTACTTCGCGGCGATCGAACGGCTCTGGGCGGACCGTTCGATCCAGATCGGCATGATCGTCGTCCGCGGGCTCTTCCCGAGCCTCCAGGACGACGAGTCCACGCTGAAGGCGACGGACGCGTGGCTCGCCGCCCACGAGGACGCGGCGCCGGCGCTGCGGCGACTGGTCCTGGAGTCCCGCGACGACCTGGCGCGGGCGCTGCGCGCGCAGGCGTGCGACGCGATTGCGTGACCCGGATGTGGGCGGCGCTCATGTAGCGGGCGCCGCCACTCCGGGGGGCGAGGGGCACATGGAGCGGACGCGCCCGCGAGGGCGCCGTTCCGTTGTGCCCACCCTCCCCCAAGCTCTCGGCTTCGCTCGAGCAGGGGGGACCCCCATCGCCCCGGCGGAACGAATGCCCACGACGGGGCAGCGGGCGAGCACCCCTCATCGGCAGTCGAACGCGCGTACTTTAGGGCGAAATTGTCCCGGTTCGGCGACGTGCTTGTAACAGCGGTTAGCGGGGGCTCGGGGAGCGGAAGACCCCCGGCATGAACCAGAACACCCCCATCACCCCCCGGCCCCTCCCCCTCACCTCCGACCGGATGCGGGCCGCGCTGCGCCACACCCGGGACTCCGAGGCGATGATCACCGGGCTCGCCGCGCTCACCCTGCACCGCTTCGCCTCCGCTCCCCCGCTGCCCGCCCTCGACCGGATCGACGTCCTCGTCCCCCGCACCGCCCGCCGGCTGCGCTCCAGCGCCGAGGTCCGGATCGTGCGCGCCCAGGACCTGCCCGTACCGCTGGCCCTCGACGGGGTGCGCGTCGCACCGGTCGCCCGGGCGCTCGCCGACGCGGTGTCCGGTCTGACCGACGCCGGACTCGTGCGCGGGCTGCTCACCGAGGCGGTTCGCGGCGGACACTGCGAACCCGGCACGGTGGTACGGGAGTTGAACCGCGCGCGGCTGCTCAACCGGCCGCACGTGGTGGACGCCGTCGACTCGCTGCTCGCGGAAGGCCGGAGCATCGCCGAGGAGCGGCTGTACGAAATGGTGCGGGAGTTCGGGCTGCCGGACCCGATGTGGAACGTGGACCTGCGGCTGCCGGGCGGCCCGCACCTCGGCGGCCTGGACGCCTACTGGCCGGACCAGGCGGTGGCCCTGGAGCTGGACACCCGGGCGCCCCGGCAGGACGACGACGCGCTCTGGTCGGAGTACACCCGCAAGCGCGAGCACCTGGAGCGGCTCGGCATCACGGTCGTCCACATCACCCCGCGCAAGCTGCGCGAGGCGATGGACCAGCAGGCCACCGTGATCCGTACGGCCCTGATGGCCGCGTCGGACCGACAGCCGGCCGCGTACGTCGTCGTCCTGCCCCGGTGACCCGGTGACGCGTCAGCTCTTGGGAGCCGTACCGCAGAACTCGGCCTCGAGGACGGCCGCGCTGTCGCCCGTCCAGTCCGCGTTGAAGTTCATGGCGAGCGAGTGCTCACCGTCCCGGGTGGCGACCGCCTCCGAGGAGGAGCCGTGGATGCCCCCGCCGTGCCCCCAGACCTCCTTGCCGCAGCTCAGCTTCTGCCGCATCAGCCCGAGGCCGTAGTGGAACTCCGGGTTCTCGGCGCCGACCGGCACCGCCTGCGTCATCTCGCGCAGCTCACCCTTCGGCAGCAACTTCCCCTTGAGCAGGGCCCGGTAGAAGGTCTGCAGATCGTTGGAGTCGGAGATCATCTCGCCCGCCGCGTAGGCGAGGGACGGGTTCAGCTCGGTGACGTCGTGGATCTTCGTCGCGCTCGGGTCGATCGAGAGCTTCGAGTACGCCCGTGAACTCGGCTGCGGCATCTTCGCCTTCGTACCCGGGACGCTGGTGGCACGCAGCTTCAGCGGCTTGATGATCCGCCGCTCGACCTCCTTGCCGTACGGGCGGCCGGTCGCCTTCTCGATCACCATGCCCGCCAGGACGTAGTTGGTGTTGGAGTAGTTCCAGGAGGTGCCGGGGGCGAAGTCCGGCTTGTGGGTCATGGCGATCGCGACGAGCTGCTCCGGGGTCCAGGTGTCGTAGCGGTTCTGCAGGAACTCCGGGCCGAAGACCTTCTGCTGGAAGCCGGGGTCGGAGGTGACGCTGTAGACGCCGCTGGTGTGGTTGAGGAGCTGGCGGACGGTGATCTTCCGGCCGTCGTGGCCGTTGCCGCGGACCACGCCCGGCAGCCACTTCTCGACCGGGTCGTCGAGGTCGAGGCGGTCCTCGGCCTGGAGCTGGAGGAGGACGGTGGCCACGAAGGTCTTGGTGATCGAGCCGACCCGGTAGCGGTCCTGGCCGCCGCGCTCGCCCGCCGTGCCGGTCCAGGCGGTGCGGCCGGACCTGACCTGGGCGACGGCCCCGGGCACCCCCTCCGCGACCGCCGCGTCGAGGGCCCGCTGGGTGGCGGTGTGGTCCGGCTTCTTCGGCGTGGTGGCGGCGACGGCGGGAGCGGCGAGGGCTCCGGCCGTGAGGGCCGCCACGGCGGTGGCGGCCGTGGCGGCGAGGAGGGTGCGGGCGGCGCGTGCGGATGTCATGCGGGTTCCCCTGTTCGGTGTGCGTCCTACGTATGTACTGCGGTCGCGGGAGGGGACCCCGGAGGCGGGGCGGGTGGTTGAGCGGGGCTGCTCCGGTTGAGCGGATTTCAGCCGTTCGCCGGATCGGCGAGGCGGGAGCGTCCGACGGGCGGGCGTTCGCGCCACAACTGCAGTCCGATGTCGAC
Organism: Streptomyces sp. NPDC048370; assembly: GCF_043200825.1. Lineage (NCBI taxonomy): Bacteria > Bacillati > Actinomycetota > Actinomycetes > Kitasatosporales > Streptomycetaceae > Streptomyces > Streptomyces sp. NPDC048370. The sequence continues at coordinate 488,513 of NZ_JBICYI010000004.1, forward strand.
GAGTTCGACGCGGGTGAGGTCGGGGACGGAGGCGAGCGGATGCCAGGCGGCGAGGTCGGTGGAGCCGCCGGTCTCGTTGCGCAGGGAGCCGCCTGTGACACGGGATTCGTAGATGATCCGCAGCCCCTGGAAGTCCCCGGGGCCCCCGAGCCTGCGGAGCCAGCCGCGCCGGATGGAGTCGATGCCGAGCAGCGCGACGGGCTCGGTCAGATAGCCGGTCTCCTCCTCGACCTCGCGGACCACGGTGTCGACCGGCTCCTCGCCGTGGTCCATCCCGCCACCGGGCAGGGTCCACCGCTTGGCGCCCGCGCGGTCCACCCAGCGGGCGAGGAGCACCTCGTCGTCACGGACACACACGGCGTAGGCCGCCACCCTCAACTCCTGTTTCATGAGCCGAGGTTAGAACCAGTACGTGGGGTATGTCCGCCCCGTCGCGCGGGCGCCCGCGAGGCCGACGGCGACGAGCAGGAGGCTCGCGAGGGCGAGCAGCGCGAGGAAGGTCCAGAACGGCGGATTCTGGAGGGTGACGATCACGGCCGTGGCGGCGGCGGGCGAGTGCGGGGTACGGGCCGCCATCATCACGCCGAGCGCGAGACCGCCGGAGAGGGCGGCGCCCCAGAGGGTGGGGCCGGTGACCAGGAGGACGGCGAAGCCGGTGAGCGCGGAGAGGAGCTGACCGCCGACGACCGAGCGGGGCTGGGCGAGCGGCAGGTCGGGGGCGCCGGCCACGAGCGCCATGCTGGCGGCCAGGGGCGGGATCAGCAGGGGGTGGTGGAGGACGGTGCCGAGGGCGACCAGGGAGAGCAGGGCGGCGACGCTGACGGTGGTCGCCAGGGCCACGGCCCGGGGGTGCGGGCGGGCGGGGGCGGCGGTCGTCATGCGGGTTCCTCGGCGGGTTTCTCGGGGAGGGGCGGGTTGGCGGGCGAGAACTCGGGCTCCGACCAGCGCAGGGGGCTCGCGGACGGGGACTCCACGATCCGTTCGATGCGGAACCGGGTGGTGCGGCTGCCCTCCGGGCCGTACGCGGTGCGTGCCGTTCCGGACAGCTGGAGCGTGGTGCCGCTGCGCCAGTCGAGGAAGAGCAGGCCCGCGCGGTCGTCGGACTCCAGGTTGCCGAGGGTCAGGAACATCGCGTTGCCGGGGTAGTCCTCCCAGCTCAGCTCGGTGGGCGTCACGACCCGGACGAAGCCGGGGAAGCCGCCGCGGTGGCTCGCGTCCGTGCCGTCGGCGGCGGTGGTCGCGATGAAGAAGGTGTCGGCGACCCGGACGAACGCCTCCTGGGCGGGGGTGAGCGCCGTGCCGTGGAACGGGGTACCGGGCGGGGTGGTGAGGTCGGGCGCGCACAGCTCGCGCTTCTGGATGTACTTCGGGCAGTTGGAGAAGACCTGCTCCGCCTCGACGGTGAAGCCGCGGGCGCTGGGGCGGGCGATGCCGTTGAGGCGCATGCGGCGGCGGGTGCGGGGGTCGAGGGCGATCGTCCCGACGGGGACGGGCCCGGGGGCGGGGGCCGGGGCCGCCACGGAGATCGTGTGCGGTCCGGTCGCCCGGGCGAAGCCGGGGGTGCCGGTCAGGAGCGTGCTCCAGAGCCGGCCGTCGGCGTCCGCCGCGGCGAGCACCAGCATCGGCTGGAGTTCGAGGAAGGCGGCGGCGATGGGGCGGATGCCGTTGGTGATGGAGCGGCCTACGTGGGCGGCGACGTCGCGGACGCCCACGAGTTCCTGGACGGCGCGGGAGCCGGGGTTGTACGGGTCCATGATCCGGGAGCCTTTCGTGTGGCGCCGCGCCGGGGGCCCGGGGTACGGGCCCTCGGCGCGGGCGGCGCGTCCGTGGGGTTGTGCCCACCCTCCCCCAAACTCTCGGCTTCGCTCGAGCAGGGGGACCCCCATCGCCCCAGCGGGACGATTGCCCACAACCGGGGGGCGTCCTACTAGAAGAAGCCGCAGGTCGGGGCGCCCTCCGTGGGGGCGTGCGTGCCCTCCCCGCCCGTCGGGGCGAAGATCTCCAGGCGGGTGCCGTCCGGGTCGTGGAAGAAGATGCCGCCCGAGGCGCCGCCCTCGGAGTGCGGGACCACGCCCTCGTACGCGAAGTCCGTGCCGCGCGCCTTCAGGGCCTCCTCCGCGGCCTTGACGCGCTCGATCGACTCGGCCTCCCACGCGAGGTGGTGCAGGCCCGCGCGGCCGGAGTCGTACGCACCCTCCGCCTGCTGCCAGAGCGTGAGGACGAGCTGGCCGTCCTGGCCCAGGAAGGCGTACCGCCTTCCCTCTTCCTTGCCCTCGCCGAGCACGTCGAAGCCCAGCACGTCCCCGTAGAACCCGAGCGAGCGCTCCAGGTCCGTGACGTTCAGCCCCACGTGGTTGGTCTTCAGCGTTCCGATCGCCGACATGGCGATTCCCCTCTCCTCGGTCGAGCGCTAACCTCTTAAAACCACTTTAGGGGTTAGTGGGCCGACCTCGCAACCGGTCACGTAACCTTGAGGGGTTAGTTCTGCGAGGAGGGTGCCCGCCATGACCGTTTCCGACCCGCGGCCTCTGGTCGGCGAGCCCGTCTCCCTCGACCTGCTCAACACCCGCTGGATGCAGGACGGCGTGCGCCAGGACCTGCTCTCGGACGCCGGAGGGCTGGCCGTCTGGCTCACCGCCAACGGGCTCGACGCGCGCTTCACCGCCGACGCGACCACCCTCCGCCACACGCTGACCGCGCGCGACGCCCTCTCCGCGCTGGTCGACCGGCCCGGCGACCCCGACGCCGTCGCCCGCGTCGACACCGTCCTCGGCCACGGCCGCATCCGCGCCACCCTCACGCCCGAGGGCCCCGGCGAGCTCCCCGAGTTCGCGGACCCCGCCTGGGGTCCCGGCTGGACCGCCGCCCGCGACTACCTCGACCTGCTGCGCACCGCGCCCGACCGCATCCGCTCCTGCGCCCACGAGGCCTGCATCCTGCACTTCTTCGACACGTCGCGGAACGGCACCCGGCGCTGGTGCTCGATGGCGATCTGCGGCAACCGGGCCAAGGCCTCCCGCCACTACGCCCGTACAAAGGACAACTAACTGGCGGTAAGCGGGAGTCGACTCGCCCCCCTTAGAACCCTTAAGTCCCCTGTGGCGCATCGCGCCGTGTGGCGGATGTGTGCCACGGCCGCATCCCGCCGCCCTGCAACACTCCACAAACCCCTGTCACTTGCGAAAGGCTGAGCGGTCATCCGGTACCGAAATCCGGACCCTCTTCTTTCACAATCAGGGATGTAAATGACCACCCCCGAAACTCAGAGCTCCATATCCGGGCGCTCGACCCCCGGGCACAGACGCGCTGCCCGGATCGCCGCCGCCGCAGGCCTTGTGACCGCGCTCATCGCGGCCGGCGCCGCTCCGGTCCTGGCCGCCGACGACCCGGCGACCACTCCCCCGGTCAAGTCCTCCGACTCCGCCGACAAGCTCGGCCCGACCGACGCCCAGCGCCTCACCGAGGCCGAGGCGTCCGGCGAGAAGAACGTCACGATCCTCGTGGCGACCGCCCCCGGCGCCACCGAGCAGGTCGCAGGCCAGCTCGACGCCGTCCAGGGCGCCTCCGTCGGCCGGCAGGACGACAAGCTCGGCTACGTCCGCGCCACGATCCCGACCGCCAAGGCGGACGCCGCCATCAAGGCGGCCACCAAGCTCTCCACGGTCCAGTCGATCGACCTCCAGGCGGAGATCAAGCTCGACGACCCGACCCCGGACGCCGGCACCACCGGCGCCGTCGAGGGCACCACCGTGAGCCAGACCTACCCGGCTCCGGGCAAGAACACCCCCGCGAAGAACCCGTACAACCCGTCCCACGAGACGGGTGCCGTCGAGTTCGTCGAGGACAACCCCCGGGCCGACGGCCGCGGCGTCACCATCGGTGTCCTCGACTCCGGTGTGGACCTCGGTCACCCCGCGCTGCAGAAGACCACCACCGGCGAGCGCAAGATCGTCGACTGGGTCACCTCCACCGACCCGCTGACCGAGAGCGACGGCACCTGGCGCGCCCAGATCACGCCCGTCGCCGGCCCGGTCTTCACCGCCTCGTCGCAGTCCTGGAAGGCGCCCGCGGGCTCCTACCAGTTCAGCCGCTTCAACGAGGCGATCACCGCGGGCGGCGACCCGGCGGGTGACATCAACCGCGACGGCGACACGGCCGACCTGTTCGGCATGCTGTACGACCCGGCCGCCGGCACCGTCCGCGTGGACACCGACCAGAACAACGACTTCACGGACAACGCGCCGATGAAGCCGTACAAGGACGGGTACCAGATCGGCTACTTCGGTACCGACAACCCGGCCACCGAGGTCGTCGAGAAGACGCCGTTCGTCGTCGAGATCCGCAAGGACGTCGCGATGGACCCGCTCGGCGGGACCTGGGTCGGCAAGAAGGCCGACTTCGTCAACATCGGCATCGTCGAGTCCTCCCACGGCACGCACGTCGCCGGCATCACCGCCGCGAAGGGCCTCTTCGGCGGCAAGATGAACGGCGCGGCCCCGGGCGCGAAGATCGTCTCCTCGCGCGCGTGCACCTGGACCGGCGGCTGCACCAACACCGCCCTCACCGAGGGCATGACGGACCTCGTCGTCAACCGTGGCGTCGACATCGTCAACATGTCGATCGGCGGTCTGCCCGCGCAGAACGACGGCGACAACGTCCGCGCGCGTCTCTACACGCGGCTGATCGACCAGTACGGCGTGCAGCTGATCATCTCGGCCGGCAACTCCGGCCCGGGCATCAACACGATCGGCGACCCCGGCCTGGCCGACAAGGTCGTCTCGGTCGGCGCGGCGATCTCCAAGTCGACCTGGGCCTCCAACTACGGCTCGGCCGTCACCAAGTCGTACGCGATGTTCCCCTTCTCCTCGCGCGGCCCGCGTGAGGACGGCGGCTTCACCCCGACCATCTCCGGTCCCGGCTCGTCCGTGAACACCATCCCGACCTGGCAGGCGGGCTCCGGCGTTCCGGAGTCCGGCTACGCGCTGCCCGCCGGTTACGGGATGCTCAACGGCACGTCGATGTCCTCCCCGCAGGTCGCGGGCGCGAGCGCGCTGCTGCTCTCGGCCGCGAAGCAGAAGCGGATCGAGCTCGACCCGCTGACCCTGCGCACCGCGCTCACCTCGACCGCCCAGCGGATCCCCGGTGTTGCGGCGCACGAGCAGGGCTCGGGTCTCATCGACATCAACGAGGCCTGGGAGTCGATCAAGGACGGCGCGACCGCCCACGACTACAAGGTCCAGGCCCCGGTCGACACCGCGATCTTCCCGGCCCCGCACACCGGCACCGGTGTGTACGACCGTGAGGGCGGCCTCAAGGTCGGCCAGAAGAAGGTCTACGACGTCACCATCACGCGCACGAACGGCCCGAACCGGCCGATCGAGCACGACCTGGACCTGAAGTACAACGACGGCACCTTCCGGATCCTCGGCGACGACGAGATCGACCTGCCGCTGAACCAGCCGGTCACCGTCAAGATCCAGGCCAAGCCGACCTCCGCCGGTGTGCACAGCGTGATCCTGGAGGCCGACGACGACCGCACCGAGGGCGTCGACAAGCAGATCCTCGCCACCTCGGTCGTCGCGTCCGACCTGGCCGCGCCCGGCTTCGGCTTCTCCGGCACCGGCTCGGTCCAGCGCAACAGCCACAAGTCGTACTTCGTGACCGTGCCGGAAGGCGCCAAGACCCTCGAGGTCGCCCTCGGCGGTCTGAAGGAGAAGAGCCAGACCCGGTTCATCTCGATCCACCCGTACGGTGTGGCCTTCGAGTCCACCGCGTCGAACGTGTGCTACCCGCACTACAACCCGGGCAACGGCTGCCGTGCGGACCTGCGTTCGTACGCCAACCCGACGCCGGGCGTCTGGGAGATCGAGGTCGAGGCGCGCCGCACCTCGCCCGACCTGGACAACCCGTACAAGCTGGACGTCTCGGTGCTCGGCGCCGACTTCGACCCGGCCACGCAGACCGTCGCCGAGGCGAAGGTCGGCACCCCGGCCGCCGTCGAGTGGACCGTCACCAACAACTTCGCCGGCATCGACGGCAAGCTGAAGGGCGGCTCGCTGGGCTCGGCCAAGGTCGAGACCCCGACGATCCAGCACCACGAGCAGCAGACGAAGACCGTCACCATCGGTGAGGGTGTCGAGCGGCTCGACGTGGCGATCGGCAACACCTCGGACAAGGCCGCCGACCTGGACCTGACGGTCCTGCGCGACGGTGTCCAGGTGGGCCAGGCCGCGGACGGCGACTCGGAGGAGGCCGTCTCGCTGGTCAAGCCGGCCGCCGGTACCTACACGATCGTGATCGACGGCTACTCGGTGCAGGCCGCGGGCGGCACGACCTTCGACTACAAGGACGTGTACTACTCGGCCTCGCTCGGCAGCGTGCAGGTCGACTCGTCCAAGAGCTACCCGCTGGCCAGCGGCGCGACCGCCAAGGTCGGTGCCGAGGTCCTGGTCGCCGGTGCCGCGCCCGAGGGCCGGCAGTTCTTCGGCGAGGTCCAGCTGGTGAACGCGCGCGGCACGGTCGCGGGCGCCGGCAGCGTCGTGATCGGCAAGGTCACTCCGTAACACCGTTGTACGAGTGAGGGGGGGGGGGGGGGGGGGGGGGGCCGCCCCCCCCCCCCCCGCGCCCCCCCCGGGGGGGGGGGGGCGCCCCCCCCCCCCCCCCCACCCCCACGAAATAAGGAAGAGCGGGGGCGGGGGCGAGAACGAGAAGGCA